>JANPCE010000029.1:0-64124 GCA_031430795.1 Hyphomicrobiales bacterium | reverse complement strand
CTAGCAGGCTGCTGAAAAACTCGTCGATTTTTTTGTTGTGATGTGATTCAGTCTGTCTTGCAAGATGGAGTGATTTGCGATGCGCGGCGGACCTGAAGTTACGAAGCAGCTTTTCTCTTACATCGACAGTGAGGACCGGATTGCAAGTGATCATCCGTTGCGGTCGATCCGGACTCTGGTTGAACACGTGCTTGATGGCCTCTCGCGGGAGTTCGCCAAACTCTATTCGCACACGGGCCGCCCGTCGATACCGCCTGAACATCTTTTGAAGGCCACGCTGTTGCAGGCGTTCTTCACCGTCCGCTCGGAGCGGCAACTGATGGAGCAGATCAACTACAACATCCTGTTCCGCTGGTTTGTCGGGCTTTCGATGGATGATCAAGTCTGGGACGCCTCGACGTTTTGCAAGAACCGGGAACGCCTGATGCAGGCCGATGTGGCCAAAAGATTCATGTCGCGTCTGTTGAACCTGCCGGATGTGAAGGGCCTGTTGTCATCGGAACATTTTTCTGTGGATGGCACGTTGATTGACGCCTGGGCGTCAATGAAGAGCTTTGTGCCGAAAGATGGTTCCGGCGAACCGCCAGCACCGGGGCGCAACGGAACCCGTAACTTCAGAAGTGAGAAGCGCTCCAACGACACCCATGCTTCAACAACCGATCCCGATGCGCAGCTGTTTCGCAAGGGTAACGGCCAATCCAGCCGCCTCTGCTTCATGGGCCACGCCCTGATGGAGAACCGGAACGGGCTGATCGTCGATTGCGAATTGACGAAGGCCTCAGGCACAGCCGAGCGCGAGGCGGCTCTCATCATGATCAAGCGCAGCCGCAAGACAGCCAGGAGGACGGTCCGCAAAACCCGCATCACACTCGGAGCTGACAAGGGCTACGATGCGGAAGCCTTCGTTCTCACGCTCAAAGACCGGAAAGTAACACCGCACATCGCCGTCAATGGCACAGTCTCGAAGACTGGCAAATTGCGCAAGACAGCCGTCGATGGCCGCACCACACGGCACAAGGGCTATGAGATCAGCCAGCGCATCCGCAAACGCATCGAAGAAAGTTTTGGCTGGGCCAAGACCATTGGTGGTGCTGCAAAGTTGAAACTCAGGGGTCTCGCCAAGGCAGGCGGCTTCTTCACATTCCAGATGATCGCCTACAACCTCATCAGGATACCAAAACTATTGGCCAAAGCCGCATGAGCGACGCGAAGACGACAAAGGCGAGGGCAAAACACCTGCACAGAATGCAGCCAAAGCCAACAATCCCCCATGAACAAAATACAAAAACCAAAATCAAGACGGAACCTGTGGGTTTTTCAGCAGCCTGCTAAGTCCTGACGCAAGTAGTCTTTTCCAAATGGAACAAATCTTGAGGCAATATGAAAGTGCCAAATGGACTGTCGCTACATATCTGCCATTTCTCTGGTTTCCGGAATCTCATATGTTTCTAAAGCCTGAGGTCACAAGAGAATTTGCTGTAAGGGTCGGGCATCCATTTTCGTCAATTTATGAGTCTCGACTTCACTTTCCAGTGTATGAATCTTTGCTGGACCTTGCCGAAAAAGTTGAATTGTCTCTCAAGGACATGAGTCCGCGTGATCGGATCGACATCCAAAGTTTCATTTGGACTGTCGGTGATTATCAGGAAAGCCGTGAAGGCGTTTATTTGTGAGTGTCAAAGCTGCGGAATAGAGTTCGCTTCCCATTATTTTAGATCGAGTGTACAGAGCTCCCCACCCACTTTGGGCACTTCCCCACGCACGTTGCGCGCGCGGGGAAGAAGCTTCGTTGCGATCAAGCCACTTCCAACGTCGGTATCTTCCGCACATCCACTTTCTGCTCCGCTTCCCACAGATCATGCGCCACTTGCATGTTGAGCCAGAGCCTTGGTCCATTGCCGCAGAGTTTTCCGAGTTTGACCGCGGTTGTGGGTGTCACGGGTTGGCGACCAGCCAGAATGTCATAAAGCGACTGGCGCGAAAGGCCGAGAAGATCCGCGAATTCGACTTTTGTTTTGCCAAGTGCAGGCAAAACCGTTTCAGCCAGCAACACACCAGGGTGGTTGGGGCGGCGCTTGGCATTGCGGCGAGCAGGGATGTCAGACATATTCAAACTCCTCAATTCAATGGTATTGCTCAAAATCGACCTTTGAGGCTTCACCATTTTCAAACTCGAAGGTGATGCACCATGGGCCATTGATGTGGACCGTGAACCTTTGGGGCAGAAAGCCACGCAAGGTGTGAAAACTAAATCCTGGGACATTCATATCACTGACTTCCGTTGCTGCATCCAACGCGTCAAGCCTTGACACGATGCGGCCAAGGAACCTGCGGTCAATCTTTGAAGAAAAACCTCTTTCCCAGATTTCAGCCAACCCCTTGTGTCGGAAGGATTTGATCATCGCACTTAAAGTGTAGGATGTTACCTGTGAAATGTCAACCGCGACCTTACGTCGAGTTGAGTGAGGCGAGCAGAACGAGATCGGGAAAGGAGGTGCGACGCATTGTTGGCTCAGAATCCTTTTGAGTTGGACTTACTTCAATCCGGCTTCTGCCCCCAGTATGCGGGCGAGGTAGAGCGAGCCTTCATCTGTGAGATGGCCGTAGTCGAACTGCATGGGGATGTTGGGGGTGACCAGGGTTTTGCAGGTTGGGGCGCAGAGGGCGGAATAGGGGGAGATATAGCTGATGCCTTCGGGCCATTGCAGTTGCTTGAAGGCGTCGTCAGTTTCGGCTTGTTCGGGGTAGCGATAGGCGATGGCGCGCTGGTCGGGGTCTTCACCGTTGGCAACGGCGGTGGCGACAATGCGGGGCAGGTTCTGGCGATATTCGACGATGGGGCCGGAGATCACCACGTGATCAGCGCTGGCTTTCAACGCTCTGGCGATTTCGAGTGCGCCTGCGATTTCCTTTTTCTGCCACTGGGAAGAAATGATGATGGTGTCGATGTGGTTGGCGGGCGCCCATTCTTTCAAAACGTAGTCGCGCAGGGCGACGCAACGTTCGGTACCCTTGCCGTCGATCAGGGGTTTGCAGCCGGAGGCCGTGGCTTGCAGAAAATGGATGTCTGGAAACGCGTTTTTGTAGCCGGAGTAGAGGTGTGCGGCGTGGCTGTCGCCGATGATCAGGACGTTGTGTTTGCCCGCTACAGGTTTCAGACAAATGTCATGCTTGAAGGCACCGTAGGATTTGGTGTTGTCGAGAAAGCAGATGCCGACGCGCTTGCTTCTGGTGTTGTCATATTGAAGGGCTGCCACCAGCTTTTCGGCGCGGGGGTTGGTGGGGTTCAGTATCGCGGAAATAGGCTGTAGAAAAAACGCCAGGCCCACGACGGCTGCCATGGACGTTGCGCCGAGGGCGAAGACCTGGCCGCGTGACTTGACGTGGCTGCGGGTGCGGAAGGGTTGTTCGATGAAGCGCCACGATAGCCAGGAGATGACGAAAACGGCGGCGAGGAGTGCCAGCTTTTCCTTGCCGCGGAATGGAAAGAGATAGGCATAGAAAACGAAAATCGGCCAATGCCAGAGATACATTGAATATGAAATCTTGCCGATGAAGGTGATTGGCGAGAGGCTGAGCAGGCGGCTGGCCAGGCCTTGATGACAGCTTCCGGCATAAATGACGGCGGCAGCGCCCAGACAAGGCAATGCGGCGGAAAGGCCGGGGAAGGGGGTGGCCTCGCTGTAAGCGAATACCGCATAGAGCATGGCCGCAAGGCCGACGAGGCCGATGGCCTCTGCCGTAAACCTGTTGGTTGTTTTTGGGACAAGGCCAATGGCCAGTACACTGCCCAACAGCAATTCCCACGCCCGATACGGCAGCAGATAAAACGTTTCTGTTGGCGAAATTGGCAGCCACCAGATTGCAAGCAGGAACGACACGACAAGTGCCGCGAGAATGACGCCACGGCGGAACGCGATGGGGAGGCGGCCGATGACGAAAAGCAGAATGGGGAATATGATGTAGAACTGTTCTTCCACCGAAAGCGACCATGTGTGCAGCGCCGGGTTGCTGACCGTTGTCGTGTCAAAATAGTTGAAGGAGCGGCTGAAGAAAATGTTGGAAACGAAAAGCACAGAAGACATGATGGTCTGGCCGATGTAGGCGTTCTCGCCGGGAAATCGCAGCAGCACAGAGGCCAGCATGATGGCGAAATAGACCGTCACCAGAGCCGGAAAGATGCGGCGGATGCGGCGGTCGTAGAACTCGGCAATGCTGTAGGTGCCCTTTTCGAAGCTCTCGAATATGATGCCGGTGATCAGGCAGCCGGAAATCACGAAGAAAATGTCGACACCGACAAACCCGCCTGATGCGAGCCAGGAAGTGGACAAGTGAAATTGCACCACAGCCAAAACAGCCAGGGCGCGCAGTCCATCAATGTCGGAGCGATATTTCATTCAACTGTATCCTTGCTGGTCATTGCCTGTGCAAGCGGCTTGCCAATTCAGAAAGGTGTGACAATTGCATGACTGCACGAATCCAGACCACGGAGGACAGCATATGATATTGAGTGTTTCGGATTGGCACAGGGTTGTGAAAGAACGACTGTGGCTATTGGGCAGCATGCGCCCGGTACTGTCAAACAAGAGCTTCGTGCTGTTTGCGGTATTTTCGGCGGCGCTGGTGGCGTTGATTGTTGCCTTGGACGTTGGAGCAGGGCTTGCCAAATACCATGGCCTGATTTCCGACTCGACCACCCAAATCTTGCGGCTCTCGAATGACGGCTCCATAGGTGAGATGGCAGGCCACATCTTGCTGCAGACGGCAACACTTCTCACAGGTTATGTCGCAATACGACTTGGCTCGATGCTGCACGGCTGTGTTGCCGCGATCTTGCAATTCCTTGTGGTGGATGACGTCTTGCAGTTTCATGAACGTACAGGGCCCTATGTCGGGGCCTGGTTTTTCCCCAGTTCAACCATTGCAGAGCCTCACGTCATGGGAGAGCTTGGCATTGGCCTGATCCTCGGCGTGGGTGCGCTGGCGCTGATCGCAATGGCTTACCGCCGCAGTTCAGTGTGGCAGGGCGTGCTATGCCTGCTCGTGGTTGCGCCCGTGATGCTGATTGGCGTGTTCGGCGTCGGCGTGGACTTTTTGCATGCGGTCCTTCCGCAAGACAATAAGTTCTGGAGTGGCATCGCTGCCTTGTTGGAAGATGGCGGCGAGTTGTTCTCGATGGCGCTGGCCATGCTCGGCGCACTTGCCGGCTATTTGAGGTATGACGCGGCACCCGTGGCAAACGGCGACAACCTGCGCTGGAGTTATCAGCTCGCAACTTTGCGCGATAGCGGGGTGTCCCGGTAACAGGCTGTCAAAGTTCAGGAGAGGCTTTTTCAAGCTGGTTGACTGCCAGCCTCGCACCCGGCAGATTGGGGTGGATTTGCAGGGCGTCTTTAAAGGCATTCAACGCGTCCACGTCTTTGCCCAAGCGTTGGTAGATCATGCCGCGGCCTGACAATGCGCCGAAGTGGCGGGGTTCCAGGTCCAGGGTTCTGACGATGTCGGCAAGGCTTTCCTCGTATCTGCCCATCAGGAAATAAAGTGTGGCGCGCTTGTTCCAGACTTCGGGAAAATTTTGGGTTTTGGCGAGGATGGCGTTGAGTTGATTTTCGGCGCTGGCGAAATCGGCGAGGTTCATGGAGGCTGTGGCCCTGACCAATGCGTCATTTTCCTCCGCCGTTCCGCCAGCCATCCAGCCGGCCCAGATTTGGGGTTCGACGCGGAGCACTTCGCTGCCGATGTCGGGATCGCGGAGTTTGCCGAAAAGGGTGTCGAGGTCGGATTGGGCAAGAACGAGAGAATGGCTGGAAACGAACAGCAGAATTGAAAGTGCCAATGAACGCACAAATCTCACCCCGCTGTCATATCAGCTACTGCAGGGCTGCACCAGTATGATCATCAGGTGTGTGTTGTCACTGCATCCGGCGGCACGCTGCAACATCGTTGCGATACTGCATGTCCCCGATATCGTAACAAGGCTGCCGACTGCCATTTTTGTTGGGAAGTCCGGCATCACAGGCTTCGTAAACGTCATCCCGGTCCACGAGGGCGCGGCCAATACAGTCTGAAACGCGCTGCTGACGGCTTTTGCGCTGGATGAGATGCAAAATGTCCGGGACAGTTGTGATTTGCGCGGGGGTGTTGTTGAAAACCGGAGCGGCTCCGGCGGCGGTGAAGTTCAAGGGCATCAGGGAAATTGTCAATGCCAAGACGATCAAGCTGGTTTTCATGGCGTGTCCTCATTTCAGGTTTTGCAGCCGGTGGCTGACGGTTTGAATGGAGCGAGGATGCGGCAGCGGCCATGAACCCAAGCTGAATTTGACGTTCACCGGTTTTTCAGCTTCAACACCCGCATCATGGATAAAGCACAACCCAAACTCCTCGCCGCACATGACGCCGTGCTGGACCGGCTTCTCGATCTGGTGACGGCTGCGGGTCCATTGTCGGCGCAAACCGATAAATACTTCACCAACACGGCGCGCATAGTGGGGGCGGCGGGTGACACGGAAGTGACGTTTGCGGTGTTCATGCGGCGGCGTGTGGTGGCGGCACTGGAGCCTGCCATCAAACTGGCGCGGTCCCTGGTTCCCGGTGTGCAGATCAAAAGGTTTGTGGAAGAGGGGGAAGTTGTACCTTCAGAACGCAAGTTGATGGAGATCACGGGTTCCATGCAGGCCTTGTCAGAAGTTGAAACTGTACTGCTGCAAAAAATCGGCTTTCCCTGTGTGTGTGCCAACAATGCCTATGAAATGTGCTTGGCCATGCCGGGGGCGGCCTTCATGGACATGCATGCGCGGCATGGTTCGGGTGCGGAGATGAACATTCTGGCGGCCTATGGCGCCATGGTGGGCAGCCGCGCGGCGCGGCACAAGAACCGGGGCGTGAAAGGTTTCGTCGGATCATCGCAGGATTTGACCGCACCTTTTTTTGGCGCGAAGGGCGGCATGGGAACGATGCCACATGCGCTTGTCGGCTATACAAACGGCGATGTGCTGGCAGCGCTGAAACTGTTTGAAAGCACCATACCTGAGGCGACTTCGCTGATTGCACTGGTTGATTACACCGGCGAGGAGATCAAGGATTCACTGCGCTGCGCCACGTGGTTTTTTGAAGAGGCGCGGCTGCATGAGAAGGGCAAAAGCTTTGGCGTGCGGCTTGACACCCATGGCGGGCGTTTTGCTGAAGGGCTGGACTATGAAGAGTCTGTTGACGTGGTGGGTGAATGGCTGGCGGTTCCGGGTGAGTACAACATCGTGGAAACCGTTTTGGGTGGCAGGGCCTTCCAGCTTGATCCGTCCAACATTCTGGTGGACAAGGTGCGCCGTATCCTTTTCGGCAAGGGTGTATCCGTTGCCAGCTGCATCCACGTCCGGCGGGCGCTGGACAAGGCGGGCTTCAAAGATGCCGTCATTGTTGCTTCATCCGGATTTGATCCACAGAAATGCCAGATCATGGGGGCGGCAAAAGCGCCGCTTGACATGGTGGGCACGGGTTCATTTTTGCCGGCAACGTTAACCGAGACTTACGCCACGGCCGACATCATCTCCTATGGCGGAACAAGGCGGGTCAAAGTGGGACGGGAGTTCCTGTTTGAGTAAATGCTCAACCTTAATTTCCATCAACCAAGACAGAAGGACTGGAATCCTGCTATACTATTATTGAAATCGGGTGCAGTGGGTTAATGGTTCCCGAGGGGCGTTTGTAAAAAGGGGGCTTGTTGCCATGAAAAAATACCTCGTTGGAGTATTTGCCGCATTGATTGCGGCGTCATTGATGATGCTGCCGGCTGAGGCGAAGAAGCGGAAACGTTACCGTGCGACACCTCCTGCCGCTGTGCAGGTTTACATCGACATTTCCTCGCAATCCATGAGCGTGCGTGTCAACGGTTCGCACTATGCATCGTGGCGCGTGTCCACCGGGCGCGAAGGCTACTATACGCCACGCGGCACTTACGGTGTCAAGCGCATGGCGAAGATGCACTACTCGCGGAAATATGACAACGCGCCGATGCCAAACTCGATTTTCTTCCATGGCGGCTATGCCATCCATGCCACAGGGGCGGTCCGCGCCCTTGGCCGTCCGGCTTCACATGGTTGTGTGCGCTTGCACCCCAGCAATGCCGCAGCGCTTTATTCTCTGGTACAGCGCTATGGCCGCCGCGCCCGGATCACGTTGACAAACTAAGCGCTTCCGGGTTGGCTTGAACCACTTTCCAAATGTTCACTATTCATCCAAATTCCGTCATGGCCTGCTTCAGGCAGGCCACCCATGAAGTCTTAAGAGTGTGAAAAACGCAAATAATTGCAAACCGATTTCATTTCATCGCCGCCGTCACATGGTTGGCCCGCATAAAGCGGACCATGACGGATTAGAGGTAAAATTCCGAGCTTGTTTTCTCGAATGAACGTACAACTACTTGATTGCCTTGCACGAATTTGAGACTTCGTAGGGCTTAACCAGACAGCAGTGGCTTCATGTGGAGGACCCATGGGTGGTCCGCATGAAGCGGACCATGACGAACTTTTTTTGTCAGACGATAGCTCAAACCAACCCGGAACCGCTCTGAGATTTTTTTTCTGTAAAGCTCCGTAGCGCTTGACGGTGCTGCGGGGTTTTCGCATTTTGCTGGTTTGGAAAAGGATTGGGCATGAGCAGGGTGGCTTTGATTACAGGTGGTGCCCAAGGGCTGGGAGCAGCTGCGGCGAAACGATTTTTGCGTGATGGTTTTGCTGGCGTCGTTTTGGTTGACCGCAATGCTGACAGGCTTGCCCAAGAGGCGCATGCGTTAAAGGCTTTTGGGAGGGTCGAAACGCTGACCGCAGATCTGCGTGATGATGTGACGCCAGGGCGGGCGGTTGAACTTGCACTTAAAACTTTCGGCAGACTCGATGTGTTGTTGAATGCGGCTGGCAACACCGAACGCTGCGGCGTTTCGGACACCAGTGTCGAAGCCTACCACCGCTTGTTCGACATCAATGTCAAAGCGCCGCTGTTCCTGATGCAGAAGGCGCATGCCGCGATGACCGGGCAGAAGTCAGGCGTGATCATCAATATTTCATCGATGCTGGCCCATGGAGGGTCTCCCGAAATTGGCGTTTACTCGGCTTCGAAAGCAGCGCTCGTCGGGTTGACCAAGAATGCGGCCAACGCTTTCAAATCAGATGGCGTGCGGGTGTTCGCGATCAACCTGGGCTGGACGCTGACGGAGGGCGAGCACAATTTGCAGACCGGCTATCACAAGCAGCCACAGGACTGGGCGGAGTCGCTGGGCAAGAAAGTTCCATTTGGTCGGCTGATCTCACCTGAAGACATCGCGGGTGTTTGCGCGTTTCTGGTGTCTGACGCCGCGCAGATGATGACGGGTGCGATCATCGACTATGAGCAGATGCCAGTGGGAACTTTTGACTTTCATCCAATGGTGGCAAGGGACTAATCAACCCAGTTCAAGCACTACAATTTCGGGCGGCATGCCGAAGCGAATGGGCAGCATCGAGCAGCCAAGACCGCCTGAGACCAGCAAATGACGTCCCCGCTCAACCACATGACCATAGGCAAAGCGGTTGCCATAGCGTGAAGGTGTCACAGGCGAGTAACCAAAGAGGCGGACCTGGCCGCCGTGGGTGTGGCCGCTCAAGGTGAGTGAGACGCGGTCCGGCACATCGGCAAACAAGTCAGGCTCATGGGCGAGGTGGATGATGGGGGCATCGTCAGTCACCAAGGCCAAGGTTTCCTCCAGCTTTGCGCGGCTTTCGAAACGCAGTGGCCGTTTTTTAATGGCAACCATGGATGATGTGCCGGTGAGCCAGAAAGGTTTTCCGTTGTGCTCCAGCCGCAGCACCCGGTTTTCCAGCATGGGTATGCCAGCGGCTTCGAAGGCTTTTTCGGCAACGGTGGGGCCTTGGCCGGTTTTTTGGGTTGTCAGATCATCCCACCAATCATGGTTGCCACAAATGCCAAATGTGCCGAGTGGGGCTTTCAACGCCTTTGCGGTCTCTGCCATGTCTGCAATTTTGACAACGCCGGTGCGGAAGACGTGTCCGGCCACGAAATCGCCAAGCAGAAGGTGAATGTCTGGTTGTGTTTCGTTTGCGGCGGCGATGATGTGCTGCCAACGCGACAACGGCATGTGCGGCTCAACACAGTGCGGATCGGCGAGGATGCAAAGCTTGAGTTTCAATCCCGGCGTCCAGCGTGGTGGTGTGATCTTGTAATGTGTGATGTTCAGTCGGAATCCGGGTTCGATGGCGAAGGCGTAGGTGCCAAGCGCCATGCCGGATGCAGCGATGCCGCCCAGCCATTTGAAAAATTTTCTTCGGGTGATCATGCGGTGGCTTCTGCTGTCTGTTGGGCTTCGGTGAGGCACCAGTCGCGAAAGGCGTTGACCATGGGGGCCCCAGACGTGTCGGTTCGGGTGATAAGGTAATATGTGAATGAAGACGGCGCTTTCAGGGCAAGGTCAAACGGGCGCACAAGACGGTCGGCGGCGATGTCGTCAGCGACCAGCGTTGAATCGCCCAGCGCCACACCCTGGCCATTGATGGCGGCCTCGATGGCGAGTGAGGTTTGGCCAAAATGAAGTCCGGACCTGTCGTCGAAGTCCTTGATGCCGGCGGCCAGCATCCACATCCGCCAATTCGGCCAGGTCTGGCCTTGTGCTTCCCAATCGAGATGGATGAGGGTGTGTTTCAGCAAGTCCTTGGGCGCCCGGAGTGGCTTGTCCCTGGAAATGAGTTTGGGGGAACAGACAGGCGAGAGCGTATCCTGAAACAGAAGCTCAGCGCGCAGGCCCGGATAGCGGCCATTGCCGAAGCGGATGGCAACATCGACATCATCGCGGTCGAAATCAACAAGTCTGCTGGAAACGTCCACGCGCACATCGGCCCCCGGAAATGCAGCCATGAAGCGATCGAGGCGGGGCACCAGCCATTTGGCGGCAATGGAGGGCGTGGAGGAGACGCGCAGCTGTGCCTTGTTCTCAAGCTTACGGATGCGGTGCAGTGCACGGGTGAGGACTTCGATGGCTTCGTGAGCGGCTGTCGAAAGGATTTCGCCCTCGCGCGTCAGGCGCATGGTGCGGCTGGTGCGCTGAAACATTTGCACGCCAATTTGATCTTCCAGCTCTTTGATTTGGTTGGAGATTGCAGCAGGGGTGACGCCCATTGCTTCAGCAGCACGGCTGAAATTCAGGTGCTCAGCAGCGGCATCAAGTGCGCGAAGCGTGCGCAGGCCGGGAAAGCGCTCAATCATGTCAAAATCCAGTCGATCTTCAAATTTATTTTGAAGTTCACATTAGAATTAGTCGTTTCCCCTTTGAATCGCAATTGTGTATCACTGCACTAACAGAAATTCTTAATGAAAGTTAACATCATGAACCGCTTCCTCACCCGCGCCGCCACACTGGTCCGTTCTGCCTTGACTCAAGACGCCGCTACACTGCGTGCGCTGGAAAAGACCTATGTCGAGGTTTCGCTGACCAGTCGTCACTGGGGTGCATAACTAAATTCAGGTTTACTCCCGAATATGCTTGCTTGCCTGAACTGGCCGCTCCTTTTGGGGCGGCCTTTTTTATTTGCAGGCTGACAATTTTGCTTTTGACAATCTGAACCTGCGGTTCCCCGGTTTGGCCTCAATGGCGTCAGTGTCTTCACCACAGCCGCCATCTCTGCTGATGCGAAAGCCATCGGTGTTGATGACAGTCAGGCCATTTGCATCTTCCGCAAGACCAAAGTTTCCACCATCACACTCGATTTGGCACTTCCATGCTCCAGGCTTGCCATTGCACAGCCCAGTCTCGCCCCATTTGGCTTTGCCTTTGCCGCGCAACGTGACTTCAAATTCTGCCCACATCACCGCGCCTGCGTTTTCCATTTTGCGCACATCGATCATCTTCATTGTGATGGACGTGATGGTCTGGCCTTTGTGTTTGTCCAAATGGGCTTTGTCATATGTGTTGGTGTAGCAGCCCAAGGGCAGGGTTTCAGCTCCGGCACATGGCCCAAACAAACACAAGGCGACAGCGATTTTGGTGGCACGTTGAAGCATTGCTATTTGCCTTTCCAGACGGGTTTCCGTTTTTCCGCAAAGGCGCGGGCGCCTTCCAACTGATCTTGTGACGCGTAGAGTTTGTCGACCGATGGCAATTTGCGCTTGGTCACCATGTGGAAGGCGTCGTGGATGGGAAGGTGTTGCGTCTCGCGGGCTATTTCCTTGATGCAGGCGTAGACCAGCGGCGGGCCATCGGCGAGTTGTGCCGCAAGCGAACGGGCACGGGTCATCAGTTGACCGGCAGGCACGATCTCATTGATGATGCCCCAGTGTTTGGCTTCGCCCGCGTCAATACGGCGGCCCGTGAACAGCAATTCCATTGCGACATGATGGGGAATGAAGCGGGGCAGTTTGATCGTCGCGGCATCGGCGACGGTGCCTGAGTTGATTTCGGGGAGTGCGAATGTTGCGTGTTCCGCCGCGATGATGATGTCGCAGGAAATCATGATTTCGAACCCACCTCCGAATGCAAGGCCATTGACCGCGCAGATCACGGGCTTGTTGAGGCCCCTGAGTTCCTGCAAGCCACCGAAACCGCCGACACCATAATCCGAATCCGGCGCTTCGCCTTCGGCGGCGGCCTTCAAGTCCCAGCCGGGGCAGAAGAATTTTTCGCCAGTTGCAGTGAGAATGGCGACGCGTAACTCCGGGTCGTCGCGGAAGGATGCAAAAACATCACCCATGATACGCGACGTGGCTGCGTCGATGGCGTTGGCTTTGGGCTGGTCGATGGTGACTTCGAGGATGGCGCCGTTGCGGGAGGTGTGGATGGGGTGGGGCATGTGTCAGAATTTCTTTGCGCTGCTGGCATCTTTCAGAAAGGCGTTGGCAGTGTGGCGGTTGTTGAGATTGAAAGGTACGCTTACAGAAACCCCCGTGTCTGAGTTATGCCACTTTTCGTGAGACCCTTTAGTCTGGCGTTGGAATTTGAACCCAATCCTGGAAAGTTCCCTCACCAAGTCTCTGTAAAAACCGATCGGCATTCAGGCGGCCGCTTTTTCTTCCAAGGGCCTTTGCCAAATGATCGTCGGCACCCACTCCTTGATTGGTAAACTGAAAATATCGTGCGGCCTCAAGTGGTTATCCATGATCAACTCCAACGCAACATCATTCATAACTTCTTCGAACTCATCCAACGTCTTGGTTTCAATGTGGAGGCCAAGTATGTCGCTTTCGCAGTACCAGACGTTGGCTTCATCGTCCCAAAGGGCCTTGACGTAAAATGTGCGTTTCATGGTCAATCCTTTTCAAAAAACGTATATGCCCGTCAACGCGTTTTCACAAGTGCATCTACCGCTACCGCACCATTTTGCAAAACCAGCAGCGGGTTGACATCCAGTTCTTCCAGCGTGTCCTCGTGAGCTGTTGCGAAAGCGCAGATGGCTTCAATTGCTGCGATGATAGCTTCCGCGTCGCCAGATTTGCCGCGAAAACCTTCCACCAGTCTCCATATCTTGAGTGACTTCAACGCAGTCTCGATTTCGCTTGTGTTGGTTGGGAGGAGCAGGGTGGCGGAGTCTTGCAGCAACTCCGTCAACACGCCACCAGCGCCAATCACCAACCCCAAGCCGAATTGTGGATCGCGGGTGACGCCGATAATGAGTTCGGCGACGGCACCTGTCACCATTTCCTCAACCAACACAGTGTCACCAAGGTGGGCCATGCGGGTGGCGGCGGCCTGAACATCGGCAGGCGTGTTGAGGTTCAGCGCCACGCCGCCTGCCTCTGTTTTGTGTGCGATTGTGTTTGACGAAATCTTCAATGTCACGGGGTAGCCGATGGCGTTTGCGATCCGAACGGCGTCAGCGTTCTTGCAGATCTGGCCCATCGGCACCGTCAGGCCAAAGCCGGCCAGTTGTTCTTTTGCCGTGCGTTCTGAAAGCAAAACTGTAGCGCTGTCTTTGAGCACCATTGGTGCCAGTGCCGGGCGTGTTGAAACATCTGCCTGCGCCGCTCCAATGTGTGCGGCGTTCGTAAAGGCCGTCAGCGCATCATCAAGTCCCAACATGGGGGCCACGCCCTTGGCCATCAGTTCATCAGCCATATCCAACGGCATACATTCCGGCAGCGTTGCCACAACCGCTGCGCGGGCGTTGTTGGTTTCCGCAGCCTTGGCAAAGGCGCGGGCGGCGACATACCAGGCGGCGGCGTTCAACGGGGGTGGCGGCGTGTCGAGGATCAACATGCCGACATCGAAGCCACCGGAGAGTGTGGCGGTGAAGGTGTTCTCCATCGCCTGTTGCTGGTTCCAGATGAAGGTGTGATAGTCGAAGGGGTTTGACACGGTCACAAGATCATTCAGCGTGTCTTTCACGCGCGCCGCCGTGCCTGCATTGAAGTCACGGAAATTGAGGGCGTGGTTGAGAGCAAGATCGGCTGTCAACGCCGCCTCACCGCCGGAGCATGAAAGCGATACGGCTGTATTGCCGCCCAAGGCACCGAGGTGCAGGAATTTCAGGGTTTCGACGAATGATGTGATGGTGTGGCAACGGGCAACACCGTGGCGCTTGAAAAGGGCGTCATACATGCTGTCTGCACCGGCGAGCGATGAGGTGTGGCTGAGCGCCACTTTCGCGCCTTGTTCGGACTTTCCTGTTTTCAGAACCACGACAGGTTTTTTGCGCTGGCGTGCAGCCTCACACGCGGCGGCGAAGGCGGGGAGATTATTCAGGCCTTCGATGTGGAGGCCAATGGCGGTGACGCGGTCATCCGCCGACAGGAACTCCACCATTTGCGCCATGTCCACGTCCGCTTGGTTGCCGATGGCGAAAACAGCGGCGAGTGGCAAAGCGCGGCGGGTGAAGGTCATGTTGCAGGCGATGTTGCCGGACTGGGTGATGATGGCAATGCCATTGTCCAAGGGCTTGATGCCATGTTCATCCGGCCACAGAGCAACCCGGCCCAAGCCATTGACAAAGCCATAACAATTCGGCCCCATGAGGGGCATGCCATCTGCGGCTGTGAGGAGGTCTTTTTGCAATTGCCCATCCCCGGATTCAGCAAATCCCGCCGCATAAATCACCGCCCCTCCGCAGCCCTTGGCGCGGAGTTGGCGAACGACATCCACGGTGGGTTCACGCTTTACGGCAACAAACGCGGCGTCGATGGGGCCTTGGATGGCTTCAACGGATTTGACAGTGCGAATGCCGCTGATCGCATCGCGCTTTGGGTGCACGGCATGGATGGCACCGGAGAAACCAAATTCCTGGCAGCGGCGAATGGCAATGGCACATTCATTGCCGCCAATGAAGGCGACTGATGCCGGGTTTATGAGGCGGGCGAGGGACTTCACAATTTCTCCCAAACAGAAACATGCTTGCGACTGTCGTCATTGAAACTTGCCCCCATCCAGTCGGCATGACGTGACACCAGTTTCATCCCTGCAAGTTCTGCCATCAGGTCCAATTCTGAAGGCCACACATAGCGGAAGGGTAGGTTTTCGTAACGCGATGTGCCATCGTCGGCGATGTAAACATGATGGGAAACCAGTTTTTGTTGTGCCACTTCGTAAGTGTCAAAACCCAGGTGATTTTTGCTTACGTCGCTGGGGACGGCAGCTGCACCGGGCGGATACTTGCGTAATTCCGGCACCATCACCTCGACGATAAATCTTCCGCCGATATTCAAGTGGTGCGCCGCGTTTTTGAAGCAAGCAACCTGGGCTGACTGCCTTGTCAAATTCATAATGGTGTTGAAGACCAGAAACACGAGATCATAGATTTTGCCTGTCTGTGTTGTAGCCATGTCGCCAATCATCACGTGAAAGTTCGCGCCACCGGATTTATTGCGCAACTGTTTTACCATGTCTGGCGAGTATTCAATGCCATCCACGACAATGCCCCGCGCGGCGAGCGGCAATGCCACGCGGCCCGTGCCGATGGCGAACTCCAGGCATGGACCACCTTTCGCTAACCCTGCCAAAGCATCTATCATTGGCGTCAGAACTTCGGGTGCAAAATCTCGGGCGCAATCGGCATCGTATTTATCTGCTACACTTCCAGCAAAATAGTCCTTGGTCATCATCCCCCCAACGGCCGCAACAGCGCCCGCGAAATGATGTGGCGTTGGATTTCTGACGTGCCCTCCCAAATCCGCTCCACCCTGGCGTCGCGCCAGATGCGTTCCAGCGGCAGGTCACTCATCAAGCCCATGCCACCATGAATTTGGATGGCTTCGTCGGCGATGAAGGCGAGGACTTCGGTGGATTTGAGTTTGGCCATGGCAATGTCGGTTTCGGTGACGATGCCTTGGTCATACTTCCAGGCGGCTTCGCGGGTCAGCAGTTCTGCGGCTTTGAGTTCCATGGCCATGTCGGCGAGCTTGAACGAAACGCCCTGGAACTTGCCGATCTGCTGGCCGAATTGTTCGCGGTCCACGGCGTATTGGAGGGCGTGTTCCAGCGCACGTTCAGCGCGGCCCAAGCACGTGGATGCGACTTGCAGGCGCGTGGCACCGAGCCAGGAGTTGGCCACTTCGAAACCCTTGTGCACTTCACCAAGGACTTGGGATTTATGGATGCGGCAATCATTGAATTCGAGAATGTTGTTGGGATAGCCGCGATGGGAGACATTCTTGTAGCCATCGCGCACGGTGAAGCCCGGTGTGCCCTTGTCGATCAGGAACGCTGTGATCAACTTCTTTTTGCCGCGAGCTGTTTCCTCTTCGCCCGTGGCCGCAAACAACACGGTAAAATGGGCTTCATCGCCGTGGCTGATGAAGTGCTTCACGCCATTGATGATGAAGTCATCTCCGTCCTGTTTGGCGAAGGTTTTCATGCCTCTGAGGTCAGAGCCGACGCCGGGTTCTGTCATCGCCAGACAATCAGCTTTTTCGCCGCGCACGGCGGGGAAGAGGTAGCGTTCGCGCTGCTCAGCGTTGCAGGCCATGAGAATGTTGGAGGGGCGACCCACACACGTCCAATGCAGCGCATAGTTGGCGCGGCCCAGTTCTTTTTCGTAGAGGCACCATGTCAATGTATCGAGGCCCGCACCGCCGCCTTCTTCTGGAATGTTGGCGGCATAAAGGCCAGCTGCAATGGCCCTGGCTTTCAGTTCATCGCGCAAGTCAGGCCGCAAGACACCTGTCTCCTCAACCTCCTTCTCATGCGGGTAAAGCTCATTGGCCACGAAATCCTTTGTGGTCTTGATGATCATGTGTTGTTCATCGGTGAGGGAGAAGTTCATGTGGCTATCTCCACCAACGCGTCATGGCCCGCTTCATACGGGCCACCCATGGGTTTTCAATGGGTTGTATTTTGTTGTTCATCGCATTGGCGGACTTCCAGCCATGGGTGGCCCGCATGAAGCGGGCCATGACGGATTGGGGATGTGCGGTGTGTGAGTTCATGATCATCTGATATGAAATGTCTCAGTATGCCCATCCACGGCGATGACCTGGCCGTTGATCATCTTGGCGGCTGGTGAGCTGAGGAAGAGGGCGAGGTCGGCGATTTCGTCGGGTTCGACGAAGCGGGCGATGGACGAGCTGGCCACCACCTCCTTGGCCACGACATCAAAAGGCTCGCCGCGGATTTTGGCTTCGCCTTCAATGACGCGGTTGATGCGGTCGCCGCGCACGGTGCCGGGGCTTATGGCGTTTGAAGTGCAGTTGTAGGGGCCGAGTTCGATTGCCAGGGATTTGGTGAAACCCACGACCGCCCATTTCGAAGCAGCATAGGGTGTGCGGTTGCCGAAGCCAAAGAGGCCAGCCGTGGAAGACAGGTTGATGATGGTGCCGGATTTTTGTGCCTTGAGCAGGGGGGCGGCGCGGCGGGCGCACAGAAAATAGCTGTCGATGCCGACGGCGAGGCATGCGCGCCAGTCATCGAAATCGATGTCTTCGACGGCGGCTGTCGGGCCCTTGATACCGGCGTTGTTCACCATCACATCAAGGCCGCCCAAATCTTCCAATGCCTCGTCGAACCACTCCTCGATTTCGGCTTCCTTTGTCACATCCACATGTGTCGCGCCAATCTCTGGAAACTCGTCACGGAAGACTTCAAGCGCGGCCTCATTCACATCGCAGATGTGAACGTGCGCGCCGTCCTCGTGAAACGCTTTTGCAATGTGCCGCCCGATGCCGTCGGCAGCTGCGGTGATCATGACGCGTTGGGGCATGTCACTTTTTCCTCCGCCGTTTCAATTCCCGGTCCAGCACAAGCCCCGCTCCAATCCCGTGCTTTTTGAACAGCTTTATCATATCCACAAGAATGGCATTGCGCTTGGCTTCAATTTCACGAACTGTGCGTCCACCCGCTTGTGCTTCACATCCCTCAACCAAGCGCTTTTCCAGCACTTCGTTCCATTTCGGAAATTTGAGGTCAGTCCAGTCCAGCTCAAGCGTCGGATCAAACTGCTTGATGAAATCGCGCATGCCGCCGGGACCGCCGGCGACGTGGTATGTCAGGAAAGAGCCCATGAAAGCCCAACGCATGCCGGCGGAATAGACAATCGAGTCGTCAATGTCGCCCGTCGAGGCGATGTCCTTGTTGAGGATATGCAGGCTCTCGCGCCACAAGGCTTCCTGCAGGCGGTCGCAGACATAGCCCATGATTTCGCGCTTCAGCCGCAGCACCTGCATGCCGATGGCTTCGAAGTAGTCAGCCGCACGGTCCATGGCCTGTACTGACGTTTTCCCGCCGGGAACAATCTCGACCAGCGGCAACAAATACACGGGATTGAACGGGTGGCCGATGATGACACGTTCAGGGTGTTTGCATTGTGACTGCAAGTTGGTGGGCAAAAATCCGGAGGATGAAGAGGCGATGATAACCTCGGGGCGCGCCACCGCATCAATATCACGGAACAGTTTGACTTTGAGGTCTTCGCGCTCCGGCGCTGCTTCATGGATAAAATCAGCTTTCGACGCCATCTCATTGAGATCAGTGGTGAAAGTGAGTTTTCCCTTTTTTTTGGGCTTGCCGAGCAAGGCTTCCAATGAGGGCCAGGCTGTCTTGATCTGTGCCTTGAGTTTCGCTTCAGCCGTAGATGACACGTCAAACGCAATGACATTGTAGCCGCGGAACAACAGCCGCGCCGCCCAGCCTGCGCCGATGAGGCCTGTGCCTGCGATGCCTACAGTCTTGATCGTGCTCAACTTCGTCCTCCTTGACATAACTCCCTTACGCGGAACGCGTGGGGGAGTACCCCGAAGGGGGGAGGGGGTGTTTCAACAAACTCGACTCTCGCCAAGCTGACACACCCCCTCCCGGCTTCGCCGTACTCCCCCAAGCTGCGCTTGAGGGAGATGCTTACTTTTTCAACCCCAAAATCTCACGGCCTTCATCTGGTGTTGCCAGACGCGTACCCAACAGTCCGATGATCTTCGCCGCCTTTTCCACCAACTGACCATTGGTGGCGTGCACACCTTTCTCGAGCCAAAGATTGTCTTCCAATCCCACGCGCACATGGCCACCCAGCAACACCGCTTGCGCCACGGCTGGCATCTGGTTGCGGCCAATGCCGAAGCTGGCCCAGACCGCGCCATCCGGCACCTGGCTTTTTTGATAGGCCATGGTCTCGGTGTTGAAAGGTGCGCCCCAGGGTATGCCGAGGCAAAGTTGATACAGGGGCGGGCCGTCGATCAGGCCTTCCTTGACCAGTTGATTGGCGAACCAGAGATTACCTGAGTCAAAAATCTCCATTTCCGGCTTGACGCCATAAGACTTGATCAGCCGCGCCTGTTCGCGCAATTGAGTTGGCGTTTGCACCACAATCGACTGGCCATCGCCAAAATTCAGCGTGCCGCAATCCAGTGTGCAGATTTCGGGGCGCAATTCCCTGACATGGATCAGGCGTTCCAACGGCCCCACGCAATCCGTGCCCGTGCCAAACTCCAATGGCTTTTCGCCGTCGCCCACCACCACATCGCCGCCCATGCCAGCGGTGAGGTTGATGATGATGTCTGTATTTTTTGCACGGATGCGTTCCATGACGTCGCGGTAAAGATCAACCCGGCGCGAGCCTTTGCCCGTCTTCGGATCCCGCACATGGCAATGCACGATGGTGGCACCCGCAGAGGCCGCTTCCAATGCTGCATTTGCGATCTGCTCTGGCGTCACGGGCACGTTTGGGCTTTTGCCCGCAGTATCGCCAGCTCCGGTGACAGCACAGGTGAGAATAACTTTTGACTGCATGGAACCCTCCAGTTGATTGCAAGCTAGCCGTAGAGCAGGGGGCTGGCGAGGGCCATTTTTATCCGGCTGTTGAAACCAGTTTACCGGGGGTTGGAATCTTCTGATGGCCGCGCTAGTTTGGTTTCGTAACGTGTGACGGATGATATGGAACCTTTTGCAACTACCATGGCCATGGTGGCAGCCTTGAATGTGCCCTTGGATTCACCCCGGCAACAGGATGATAACTGGTGCACACCGGGCTATGTGGTCATGATTGCAGATGGGCGCGAGGGTTTTGTAAGTTCGGTTGATGGTGAGTTGTGCCGGGTGATTGCCAGCGGCGAAAAATATGTCACGTTGCTCCCATATTATCTGGTCGAGCCCGTGTACCCCCAGGCCTTTGCACCAAGGTCATACCGCTAGCCTTTCATCGGATTCTGTGGTCATCGCGTGTTGCCAAGGGACCTCTCCCCCGGCTTCGCCGCACCCTCTCCGAAGGGGAGAGGGACCTCTGTCAACCAGCTCCACTTTTACTGTTCAGGGTGCTCGCACCACGAGTCCCTCTCCCCTTCGGAGAGGGTCCGCGAAGCGGGGGAGAGGTCCCTTGGCTTCAAGCGATTGCCCTTTCTTCGGTTTGAACCTGTTTGACGGTTGGCCCAAAGCGGCGTATCTAAGTCGGGCAGGGGGCACAACACCACAGGAGGAACTCATGGTGTATGCTCGTATTTTTTTCGGTGCGCTTCTATTGTCCGCCGCAACTTTTCCATCATTCGCTGCTGTTGAGACGACAGTGGTCGCAAAACCCGTCTGGAAGGGCCATGCCTTGGATTGGTGCCTGAACTGGGGAGCTGACTGTGGCAAGCCTGCCGCTGACAAGTATTGCCAATCCGGAGGCTATGACAAATCCACGGATTTTGTGTTCTGGGAGAACCTCGGTCAAACGACACGGCTTATTGGATCAAACCAGGTTTGTGACGATGCGGCCCTGTGCGACAGCTTCAAGAGCATCACCTGTTTGAAGACCACTGCATCACCGACACCACCCGATGAAGATGACGATGACGACACGGAAGCCGTGACGTACAACAAGCCAAAGGCTGGTGGACGCCGGCTGGACTGGTGCCTGACCTGGGCGACTGACTGCGGAAAACCGGCGGCAGACTACTATTGCGGGAAGAAGGGCCATGACGGTGCCACTGCTTTCAAGATTGCGGAAAACATTGGCAAGACGCGGATCCTGAAGACAGGTCAAAAGTGTACCGATCCGCAATGTGACGGTTTCAAATACATCACCTGTGAGTGATGATTCAAATCAGGCGGGTGGCGGAAACGCCCCCGCCTGCCAGGCCTTGATGCTGTCCAGCGGATTGAGCAGCATGATGATGTTCAGGGTGAGATTGTCGCGGATCATGTAACCTGTGAAAAGCTCAAAGCTGATGGCCAATACCACGGTGATCCAGACTGGCGCTGATCTGGCGAAGAAGAACCCAACCATCATGGCCAGGATGTCACAGACCGAGTTCAACACGCTGTCGCCGTAGTAGTCGAGGGAGATTGTGGCTTCGCGGTAGTGCTGGATCACAGCATCCGTGTTCTCGACAATTTCCCAGGCCCCTTCAACCAGCGTGGCCATGGCCAATCGAAAGGCCAGAGAGCGGTTGCGGAAAGCGAGCCAGGCCAAAGCATGGAAAATGAAACCATGGATGATGTGTGAGGGCGTGTACCAGTCAGACATGTGCTGGGAGTTCTCACTGCTGAAAACAACGCCATGCCAAAGTTTGACATCACCACATTTACAAATGGGCTCGCGGCCCATCAGCAACAGGACAGCGGCGACTGCAGCTGTGATGGCAAGTGCCAACATGAGAGTTGGCAGAATGGATGTTTTGGGCATTTCCGAATCTGGCATGATGAGCCGTTCTCTCTTGTGCTGGTTAACGTGTCGTTAACCATGTCGCCGCATACAATTCCGGTTTTTAGATCGGGGAGCGGGGCTTGCGGCAAAGGCTTTTGGGGTATCTCGTGATTTTGCTGGTCACGGCGGCTGTTTCGCTGCTGGCGCAATACCAGTGGCATGCCAATGTCGTTGTGGCGCAAGGCAACCATGTTGCGAGGGCCAGGGCTGAAACGCGCACAAGTGCCAGGCAAGTCGAACAGCAACTGTCATCCATCTATGAGAATCTCCGCACATTGGCATCGTTGCCGTCGCTTCGCGGGATTGACAGGCACGCCAAAAATCTCAGCACCGAGGCACGCACGACATTCCAGCAAATCTACAACAATCTTGCTGTGCGTGTTGCTGTGTCGGAAGTCTATGTGCTGCCGATCGATTTCAACCCCGGTAAATTTGACCCCATTACATTGAAGCCCGAAGAGCCGATCATCAGGTTTGATCATCTCATCGTCAATGCAACAGCGGACCTCACATTTGCCCAGCGCCAATTGCAGCCCGAACAGGTCGCCGATACGGAAGTGGAAGGGCCCGCCGAAGTTGAGGAATTTGCATACCGCGACATGGCGAGGCAAATGGCCGTGTTGCAGGCCACGTATCCCAACCTCAGGGATATCAAAGACCTCGACTTTCCGATGATCTCGGGAGAGGAAGTGGTGACATGCGACAATTCCATGTTCATCCTGACCGGCAAGGACGCGGATCGCAGCGGAGTTGTTTTTTCTGTGCCATTTTATGGACGTGACGGCGTTTTGCGTGGCGCAGTTTCAGCCATCGTTTTGACAAACGCCTTGAAGAACCTTTTGCCAGCGGGCCATTTGGGCATGGTGAATCCGCAGACGCAGTATGCCGTTTTCGGCAAAGACATAGCATCCATGGATGGTGCCGCGCAATCGGCACGGCTGGGCAAGCCACTTGCAAAGTTGTTTTATTCAGAAGCATTGCCGCTCAGCATTGGCGGTGCCAGCGAAAAATGGACGTTGTGGGCCGGATTGCCAAATGCGGCCTTTGAAAGCAGTCTGGAAAAGCAAGCCATCGACAATGCCAGGATGTTCAACTTCATCGCCGTTGCCGTCCTCGCGGCCATCGGCGCTCTGGCCTTCACGTTCTACATGCGTGGTCTTGATGCCCGGTTTGCCATGGTCGAAAGCAACCGCCTTGCACGTGAGGCGCAGGACGCAGGTGCCCTGGTTGCTGTTCATGCAGGGGAGATGCAAAATCTCAACGCGGAAGTCTCGCGCCTGAACACGGAACTGTCTGGCAATCTTTCAGCGTTGCGCGATGCCCAGGATGAAATCATCAAAAAAGGCAGGCAGTCGCAACTTGCAAACCTGATTGCCATCGTCGCCCATGAAATCCGCAATCCGTTGGGCAGTGTGCGGAACTCAACCTTTCTGATCCGACGCAAGCTTGGCCGCGCCGCTGACGATGTCGCGCCACAACTCGACCGCATTGAATCCGGCATCAGCCGCTGTGATGCGCTGATCGGACAATTGCTGGACTATGCCCAGCACGCCAGGCTGATGCCTGCCCGTTTTGATGTCGAACGGTGGTTGACGCAAGTGGTGAAAAACCAGGCTGACCGCATGCCAAGTTACCTGGAGATTGAACTTGCCCTTGGGCACACTGAAGCCACGCTCTTCGCCGATTCAGCTGCCTTGACACGCGTTGTGCGCAACCTGATGGAAAATGCGGAAGAAGCCGTGACACATGCCAAGGGAAAACACGGAGCTGCGGCGGCGCGGCTCTTGATCTCGACCCGCAGCACCGGGCGCGGCATTGAAATAGAGTTCAAGGACAATGCCGCCGGCATGAATGCGGAAACCGCTGAAAAGGCGCTTGAACCGTTGTTTACCACGAAATCCTTTGGTGCCGGGCTGGGACTGCCCTCGGCCCAGAAAATGGTTGAAGCCCATGGTGGGGGACTTGATCTGATGTCGATGCCTGGCAAGGGAACCAGCGTGACGATTTGGCTGCCGTTGGAGGTGAAGGATCAAGCGGCGTGATCCACCCCCTCCGATGTCTCCACTTCAACGCCAACAGCATCAAATGAAAACAGGCCCCCTTTCGGGGGCCTGATCTTTGAGATGTGTTTCTTCGAACTCAGAGGATGAAGTCTGATGCAATCAGCGACGAGGCATGCACAACGATTGTCATGTCGATTGTCGCATCATTGTCCGTTGATATGTCCAGTTGGATGAAGCCACCGCTCAAGACGGTCTGTTTGACTTCACCTGCTGTCAAGAGGCCGTTGGTGTCGAGCACGAAGGTCTGGTTGCCGGCGATCGTCGTGTTGGCGTCAACGGTGTACAGGTTGATTTTGTCGCCTGTCGTGAAGTCAAAGACGAAATCAATGCCAGACGCCGTGTTGCTGTCGCTCAGCGCTTCAAAGACGAACTGGTCATTGCCTGCACCGCCTGTCATGTCGTCGGCACCCGTGCCGCCATAAATGCGGTCGTTGCCATTGCCGCCAAAAAAGTCATCGCTGCCGGCAAGGCCACGAAGGATGTTTGCAGCCCCGTTTCCGGTCAGGATATTGTTTTGCGCGTTGCCCGTGCCAGACACACCGACGGTTCCGGTCAGCGTCAGATTTTCGAAGTTATCGCCAAGGGTGAAAGCTCCCTTGGTGAAAACATGGTCTGTTCCTTCACCGAAGAGTTCGGTCACAACATCGAGCGTGCTGTCGACAACGTAGGTGTCGTTGCCAGCACCACCGGACATGGTGTCGCCACCGCTGCCGCCATCAATGTAGTCGTCTCCTGCCATGCCAGAAAGCGTGTTGGAGGCGAAGCTGCCGTTGATGATATTGTTTTCGCTGTTGCCAGTTGCTGTCACCGAGGAGCCTGTTGTCAGGTTCAGGTTTTCAATGTTGGCGCCCAAAACATAGTTGTTGAAGCCGACGTTGACGGTGTCTGTGCCGCTGGCTGCCGCCTCGGTCACCGAGTCTGTTGCAACGTCCATGGTGTAGGTGTCGTTGCCGCCACCGCCATCCATGGTGTCCGAGCCGGAGCCACCGTTGATCGTGTCGTTGCCGAGACCACCTGTGAGCGTGTTTGCAGCACTGCTGCCGGTGATGACGTTGTCGAGATCGTTGCCGATGCCGACCAGGGCCGATGAACCAGTCAGCAAGAGGTTTTCAACGTTGGCACCCAGTGTGAAGCTCACGGAACTGCGCACATCATCTGTCCCTGCGGCAGCACCTTCTGTCGCGGTGTCACCGAGGTTGTCGACAAAATAGGTGTCGTTGCCCGTGCCACCAATCATGGCGTCAGCGCCACGGTTTCCGTCAATGACGTCATTACCGCCGCCACCGGAAAGGGTGTTGGCCGCCGAGTTGCCGTCGATCGCGTTGGCACTGTTGTTGCCTGTGCCGTTGATGGCGGTTGATCCGCTCAAGGTGAGGTTTTCGATATGGGCCGCCAAAGTGAAGGTCACACTGCTGCTGACGCTGTCAGTGCCAGAACTCAAGGTTTCCGTTACAACGTCTGTTGCACTGTCGACAACGTAGCTGTCATTGCCCGCGCCGCCGAGCATGGTGTCGTTGCCGCCTTTGCCATCCAGCGTGTCGTTGCCGATGCCGCCAGTCAGGATGTTGATGGCGCCGTTGCCCGTCAACCTGTTGTCGGCGTCGTTGCCGGTGGCGTTGATGACGCCTGTGCCCTTAAGTTCAATGTTATCAAGGTTGGTGCCAACGATGCTGTAGGTGAACGTGGTTTCAACGGTGTCTGTGCCTGAACCCACGCCATTGCCTTCGATGATCACGTCGTCAACAACGTCGACGACATAGGTGTCGTTGCCGTCGCCGCCTGTCATGGTGTCTATGCCTGCACCGCCGTCGATAACATTGCTGTCGCCGTTTCCGGTGATGGTATTGTTGAGCGCGTTGCCGGTGCCGTTGTTGCCTGAAACCCCGAGAATGAGGTTTTCGACGTTGTCACCAAGCGTGTGCGACAAGGCCGTTGAGATCACCGTGTCTATGCCTTCATCGGCCAGTTCAATGATCTCGTCCTTTGTGCCGTCAACATTGTAAGTGTCATTGCCAAGGCCGCCGGTCATCCGGTCGCCGGTGACGCTGCCGAGGAAGGTGTCATTGCCGGCTGAGCCGTAGAAATTCATCCAGTCCGAACCTGAAAGCCAGGTCGAGAAGGTGAAGCCGCTGGCGTTGAAGTTGTGGGCGTTATAAATATGAACGGATTGTGTTCCCGATGCGCCCGTAATGGCAAAGGCTGCGTTGTTGGTGCCCGCGCCGACGCCAAACTGTGCTGCATTGAATGAAACGTTGTTGAGCCCCGCGTTGTTCAGAAATGTCAGACCATCATAGTTCTGGAGGGTGGCAAGACGGAAATCAACTTGGTCGGTGACAGCGCCCGTGTAAGACACATTGATGATATCAGTGCCGGCGGCACCGTCAAAGAAGTCGCCTGCGGCAACCGTGCCGAGCGCGTCGACAGTGAGCGTATCGGCTGTGGCCAATTGCGTAATGTTGTCGAGGCCAACTGTGGCAGTGCTGTTCATGGTGTAGTCCTTTCGAAGTCGTTAATCGGTTGATTGTTTCGGGATTGGGTTACGCGGGCCTGAACGGTTGATCAGCGTGGCCTGCGGGGAAGAGTTGGCATGCCGGACGCATCGGCTGAATGGCCGCGCCTTTGGCTGACACGATGCAGCCCTGACGATGGTTGACGATGGTCGAACATGCATTTTTCTCCCTCATGCGATGCTTGGGACCAAAGCTAACGTCAAAAAGTGTAAATATTGGTTTCGAGATGCCGCTAATTTGAGGAACTATGGCCAATTCCCGGCAGATTTTTTCGCACCACGCGGTTTTGGGCGCTGGAGTGAATTGAAATCACACGCCAGGCTCAGGCGCTGTTAACCATGGAAAGGATTGCGGGCATGGAACCGGGACGCTGTCGCGAAACTACTGCACCCGGCGCAAACTGAAGCCGGTGTTGTCCTGCAAGGTGGACTGGTCTGGCATCTGGAACTGTGTGAAGTTGCAGTAGTTGGTGTGGGCCGTGTCAGAGTAGATGCTGAAGATGACCACCCCACCATTTTGCGGCTGTGCCGCCCAAAAGCCATGGCCAGGGAAATCAGAGCAGTAACTGTTGTTGCCGGAACAGACTTTTGACTGAACGGTGAACAGGCCATTGGGCTCCAGAATTGTATTGCGGTACTCCACCTGTCCAGTGGCCGGGTTAGGCCGCTCAGAGTACCAGGTGCCCACCAGCATTTGCATGGTCTGCGGGTTGGCATTGGCCTGGAACCGCTGCCACCCCTCTGTAACCGACTGGTTGATATTGCCGTTTTTGTCCATGCAGACATCGTTCTGCGCGTGGGCAAAATGTGAACTTGCGGCAAACAAGGCCAGAGCGAGGACAAAAACAGCGTTCATGGCGTAACTCCATGTGAAACATTCATGCCCCTTGCCTGGAGCCTGCCAAATGCCAGATGCCGTGTCAAACAGTGAGACACGATTGTTAGCGCAAAATGAGAATGTCCCTTTTCTGCAAAGTGAGAATGTCCCCTTTTGGATTTAGGCGAAGGGGTTGCGATGGTCGGGGATGTTTTGGTGATGAGTGTTGCGGAGCGCGACCGGTTGCGGGTTGTCGGGTTGATATCGGCTGGCCGGCTTTCACAAGGCAAGGGTGCGGAGCAGCTGGGGATTTGCCTGCGCCAGATGAAGCGGCTGCTGCGCAATTGGCGGGTTTCGGGTGATGCCGGACTGGTATCGCGCCAGCGTGGCCGGACCTCGCCACTGCGGCTTGCGGCTGGGCGGGAGGCAAAGATCGTGGCCTTGCTACAAGGGATCTATCAGGGCTTCGGTCCGACGCTTGCAGCCGAAAAGCTGGTTGAACGCGAAACGATATCGATCTCGCGTGAGAGTGTGCGGCGGCTGCAAATCAAACACCACCTGTGGCGTCCCAAACGCCGCCGTGAGAAGCGGGTGTTTCAGTTGCGCGAGCGCAGGCCACGCTTTGGCGAGTTGATCCAGATCGATGGCTCGCCACACGACTGGTTCGAGGGACGCGGCCCCCGCTGCACCCTGATTGTTTTCATTGACGATGCCACGGGTCGTTTGACCGCCCTGCAGTTTGCGCCCGTTGAGACAACCCGGGCCTATCTTCTGGCGCTCAGAACCCATGTCCTGGCCTATGGCACACCCCTGGCCTTCTACAGCGACCGCCACGGGATTTTCCGTGTCAACGCCAAGGATGCGCACAGTGGCGATGGCAAGACCGAGTTTGGCCGGGTGGCCGCACGTCTCGACATCGAACCCATCCATGCCTTGACGCCGCAGGCCAAGGGCCGGGTCGAACGCGCCAACCAGACCCTGCAGGACCGCCTGATCAAGGAGATGAGGCTCGAAGGTATCTGCGACATCAAAGCGGCCCAGGCCTTCGTGCCGCAGTTCATGGCCGTCTGGAACAGTAAATTTGCCGTTCCCCCACGCGACCCCGCTGATGCCCACAGGCCCTGGACGCAAGCCTCCGAGGCGCTCGATGCCGCTTTGGCCAGACAGGAGACACGCCTTCTCTCCAAGGCCCTGACCTTCAGCGCTGGGGGCTCGCTCTATTGCGTCAAGACCAAAGAGGCCGGCGTGGCCCTGCGCGGTGCACGGGTGACGCTGCGGCATTTCCTCGAGGGCACCCTGCAGGTCACCTGCAAGTCCCGCATCCTCGAGGTCACCACAGTCCGAAAGCTGCCGCATCCACAGCCCGCTGAAGACGAAAAAACCATCGACGCCCGCATCGCCTCGATCCTTTCGATCTCAGCGCAAAAACCAAAAATCCAGCCCGCACACGGCGATGGATAAAGCGGGCTCCGCTACAGCGCTCCCCATGGGCGCGCTACGCCCGCTTAACCCACAGCCTACCACACAAAGGGGACATTCTCACTTTGCACAACCAGGGGACATTCTCACTTTGCGTTGACAACAGTGAGACACGATTGCCTTGTTATGCCCTGCCTTTCACGGCATTGGCGAAAGCGCCATAGGTAATGCTGCCGTCAGCGGCAAAGGGAACACTACGCTTCAGGCGCTGGCGCAAGTCTTCGATTTGTGAGGTGCCCATGGTTTTCAGCCGCTCAGCCTGGGGACCTATGGGGACGGTGTTCGACGCCCAGAAATCCTCAAAGTCTGTGAAATGAACGTTGATGTGGATAACTTTTGTCTCGACGGCCTCCAATCCCGCGGCGCGCCAGAGTTCAGACAATGCGTCCCGTTTCGACACTTGCGCATGGGGTGGCATCGGTCCGGGCAGACCCATGTCTTTCAGTGCACGGTAGAAAGGCGCGAGGTGGACACCACCCGCCGGCAAGTCCCACATATATGTTGCGACAAGGCCTCCGGGTTTCGTCACCCGCTTCATTTCCGCCACGGCCTTGGCAGGATAGGCCACAAAAGCGATCACCAGTGCCATGGCCGAAACATCGAACCGGGCGTCGGAATAGGGCAGGGCGAGGGCGTCGCCGACCAGGTAATCGACCGAAGTTTTGCGCGTCTCCGCATAGCCGACCTGCTCTGGCGAAGGATCAATGCCGTCAACTGTGGCTGGCCCGCATCGTGCCAGGATTTCCTCCGTGAACGCCCCATTCCCGCAGCCCACATCCAGCCAGGTCTTTCCTTGCGGGACGTTGCACCAATCCAGAAAATCACGGCCCGCAAGCCGCGACCAACGGCCCATCAGCCGCTCATAGCCGGCTCCGTCGTTGAACGCTCCTACCGTAGATCCGGTCATGCTCTATTCCGCCCTTGATCACCATGGCTCATGCGGCAATTGCTGTTCCCACTGACCTGTGGAGCGCTGCAAAACAGTCAGCATCAAACGCGGTGCCGACATCCTTTTCCATGATTGAGAGTGCCACACTGACCGGCATCGGTCCACGGTATGGTCGTTCTGCGGTCAAAGCGTCAAAGACATCCGCGACACTCACAATGCGTGTGGGCAGCGCAATCTGCGGGGCTTTCAGGCCGAAGGGATAGCCAGTGCCGTCAAGTTTCTCGTGGTGGCCGACGCCGACGTCTGCAAGGTCTTTCAATGCGCCGATGCCGGACAGGATTTCGCCGGAATAGACAGGATGCATTTTGACAGCAGCGAATTCTTCAGTGCTGAGTTTGCCTGGCTTGTCGAGAATGGAATTGGAAATGCCAAGCTTGCCGATGTCATGCAAAAGTGCGGCGCGGCGCAGCGAGCGTCGCATGTTCAAAGGCTGACCCAGGCCCTCGGCAATCAAGTCGGCAAACACAGCCACACGCTCCGAATGCCCGGATGTGAACGGACTCTTGGCGTCGATGACCTTGGCAAAGCCAAGTGCGATGTCATCAAGATAAGCATCATCGGCGCTGCGGCGGATGTCAGATGGCTCGAGGGCCAACACGCGGCTTGGCAAATCCGGTGCTGCCAGCGCCGCCCAAAACATGTCGTCTTCCGCCAGCGCTGAAAACACATCCACAAGAGTCGGATCAAACCAGCTCATTACCCGCGCTTCGATTTCCCTGACTGCCGCCGCCCGCCCTTCCGACATGAAAAACACATCCGCCACCTGCGCAAGCAAGGCAATTTGCGAAGACTGCGGAACGGCGCGGCGGTCCAGCCCCATCGGTTTGCCGCTGCCGTCCCAATGTTCATCAAGATTTTGGATGGTGTTGCTGACAGTTGGCGAGAACCGCATCAGCGCTGCAATCTCGGCACCGCGGTGGCACCGCGCCTCTATCAACTCCCGCGAAATCTCACCACCATTGCGCAGGATGTTGATGATGGCATGGAAGCGCTCCGCCATGGGGGCGGACAGCCCGGTGTGACCCAGCACAAAGCGCAGCGCCTGCGGCAGGCTGCCATTGATCTGTTTGAAGTCCTTTTTGAAACTGCGGTCATCAGTCAAATAGAGTTGGCAAATGCGGGCGGCATTGGATGAACAGCCCAGGTCTTTCAACAATAACGCATAGTAGAGGTCCGACAATTCTTCGACGTTGAAGCCGACCGCTTTACCCAATTGAAACCCGATCCAGCAGCAACGCTGGCTGTGGCCGCGCGGTTGGCCTTCGGTCAGGTCAAGCGCATGGCTGAGCGCGCCAATGAGTTCTGCGAGGCGAAGTTGGGTGGTGGCCTGGGTCATGACCAATTATCCCATGCAAATGTTTAATTTGCGGTTGCAGCCTGTTAAGGAGGTGTCATGCCACGCGATCCCAAATTTGATCTCTTGTTCGAGCCTGTAAAAATCGGGCCGGTCACGGCGCCCAACCGTTTTTATCAAGTCCCCCATTGCAGTGGCATGGGTTACGGCCTTCCGGACACGCTTCTGGCCATGCGCGAGGTGAAAGCGGAAGGCGGATGGGGTGTCGTCAACACTGAATATTGTTCCATTCATCCGTCGTCTGACGATCTGCCTGCCCCCTTCGCCAGCTTGTGGGATGAGGGCGACGCTGGAAATCTCGCCCGCATGGCAGACGCTGTCCACCGCCATGGCGCGCTTGCAGGTGTGGAGCTCTGGCACGGTGGCCTGCGTTCATCAAATCTGCAGACACGCGAAACAGCCCTGGGGCCGGTGAGCCTGCCGGTGTCCGGCGAGCCATGGCAATGTGCAAAAATGAACACCGCGGACCTTGCGAACCTGCGCGCCTGGCACCGGGCGGCGGCCCTGCGCGCCATGCAGGCCGGCATGGACATCGTCTATGTTTACGCCGCCCACACCTATTTGTTGGCGCAATTCCTTGATCCACTCACCAACCAGCGCAATGATGAGTATGGGGGTTCACCACAAAACCGCGCCCGCCTCTTGCGCCAAATCATCGCCGACACGCGCGATGCCATCGGACACCGTTGCGCCATGGCCATCCGCATTGAAGTGCTGAACGAGGACGGCAGCCCGGACGACCGTGATGCATTGCTGGCGTCCATCGCACCTGACATCGACCTCTTCGATGTGACCGTTCCCGACTACGCCCATGAAATGGGAGCCTCGCGTTTCGTCAAGGAAGCATCGCTGGGATCCGGCATCTCCCATATCCGAAAATTGGTTGGCAAGCCTGTTGTCTCCGTGGGCCGCTTCACCAGTCCTGAAACCATGTTGCAACAGGTGGAGCGTGGCGTGGTGGATTTGATTGGTGCGGCACGGCCTTCGATTGCCGATCCATTTTTGCCGAACAAGATCAAGGAAGGGCGCGCAGACGACATCCGCGAATGCATTGGCTGCAACATTTGCTATGCCATGGACGGGCTTGGGGTTGCCATCCGTTGTACCCAGAATCCGGCGATGGGCGAAGAATGGCGGCGCGGCTGGCACCCTGAACGCGTGAACATCGTCAGGCAACGCGACAAGGTTCTTGTGGTGGGCGCAGGCCCCGCCGGCCTCGAGGCCGCACTGACTCTTGCCAGGCGCGGCCATGAGACCACACTCGCCGAAGCAAGCCGCGAACTTGGCGGAAGGCTGTTGTGGGAGGCGAAATTGCCTGGCCTCAGTGAGTGGATGCGCGTGCGTGACTGGCGCGTGCATCAATTCTCCAAATTGTCAAACCTGGAAATTTTCCGGCAAAGCCCGATGGACGCTGGCAGCATTGCGGAACTTGACAGTGATCATGTTGTCATCGCCACAGGCAGCCACTGGCGAACCAACGGGCAGGGGCGCAGCTTCGTGCGGCCTGTCGCCAGTTTCAGCGATGCACGCACAGTTTCTCCCGAAGCCGTGGTTGCAGGCGCAACGCTTGCCAGCCCGGTCGTGATTTTCGATGACGACCACTATTACATCGCATCAACCCTTGCGGAGCGGGCGGCAAAACAAGGCCACGCCGTGACCTATATCACCAGCGAAGGCAAGGTTGCGAACTGGTCCAGCCACACGGTGGAGCAGGGGCGTGTGCAGACGCGGCTGCTGGAATTGGGCGTCACTGTCATTGTCAATCACACCATTTCAGGATTGAGCGCAGACACAGCCGACGTCACCTGCATTTACTCAGGCCGGACCCACAAAATCGGTTGCGGCACGTTCATTCCTGTCACGTCACGCGAGCCAGACGATGCGTTGTGGCTGGATTTGCAGGAACTGAATCTGCCTTCGCTTCACTGCATCGGCGATGCCCGTGCACCTGGCATCATCGCGCAGGCGGTTCATGATGGCCATCGGATTGGTCGTGAATTGGGGGAGGGGCCGCAACATGTGAAACGTGACAGGGTTGTGCTGGCTTAACCCATGTCTTTCAACACGCGCATTCTGCCGCTCACCGTTGCAGCGGCACTTTTCATGGAGCAGATGGATTTGACCATCATCGCCACGTCGCTGCCGGACATTGCAGAAGATCTCGGCACCAGCCCTGTATCATTGAAGCTTGCCTTCACAACCTATTTGCTGGGCCTCACCGTGTTTTTGCCCATCAGCGGCTGGCTCGCAGACCGGTTCGGCGCAAAACACATTTTCAGTCTCGCCATCATCATTTTCACGGCAGCTTCATTTGCCTGCGGCTTTGCGCAAACCCTTGAACACTTGATCATCGCGCGCGGGCTTCAAGGTGTGGGTGGCGCTTTGATGGTGCCCGTCGGCCGTATCATTATTCTGCGCAACGTGCCAAAATCCGAACTGCTCGACGCCATCGCTTGGCTCACCATTCCCGCATTGATTGGCCCCGTCATCGGCCCGCCCATTGGCGGCTTCATCACAGATACCTATGACTGGCGCTGGATTTTCTGGTTGAATTTGCCTTTCGGCATCGTCGCGCTGTTGCTTGCGTTTTGGCTGATGCCGAACCTGAAAGAGGAAATCCCGCCGCCGCTTGATATCAGAGGATTCGCACTCTCTGGCCTTGGACTGGCACTTTCTGTTTTCGGGTCCACAATTCTCGGACGGGATGTGTTTGCCTTGCCCCAGACCCTGGCAATGATCGGCGCGGGCCTTGCATTGCTGGTGGCCTATTGGTTCCACGCCCGCAAACATCCTGCACCCATTCTGGATTTGAAACTGATGCGTATCCCGACATTCAGATTGTCCGTTATCGGGGGAAGTCTGTTTCGCATTCCGGTTGGTGCAGTACCATTCATTCTTCCGTTGCTGTTTCAGATCGGATTTGGCTATTCTGCTTTTGAAACAGGACTCATCACATTTGCGGGTGCCATCGGTGCGCTGCTGATGAAATTCACCGTGGCACCCATCGTCCGTCGTTTCGGCTATCGCGATGTTCTCATCGTCAACGGTTTCGCCAGTTTCGCATTGTTTTTCGTCCAGGCTTTTTTCACTGGTGCCACACCCTATGTTGTGATGTTCGCTGTGCTCCTGGTCACAGGCTACCTGCGCTCCCTGCAATTCTCGTCGCTCAACACGCTCGCCTATGCCGAAATCGGCAACGAGGCCATGGCCCGCGCCAACGCGTTTTACACCGTGGCACAACAACTCTTCCTCGCCATCGGCGTCGCCTTGGCGGCAACGTTGTTGGACGCCAGCTTGTGGTTGCATGGGCGCACTGTGTTGCAGGCCGGCGATTTCACCCTTACATTCTTGGTCACGTCGCTGTTCGCCCTCGCCGCCGTTGTCGCCTACTGGCGTCTTTCCGAAAATGCCGGAGCGCAAATCTCGGGCAGGGCGGATGAATGACGCGAGTGGTGTATGGCGTTAAAACCCTGGATAGAAATCAATTCTGGGGCACTCGCATGGAGACAAACCGGAGTGTGTGGTCTAAACGCGCTAACCGAAACGAGGATTCTCCGCCATGACAGACGCCCAAACCCCAAAACCAGAATTGCCAGACCGCCTGAGCATCGATCCCAGAAGCCCGCACTTCAACAAGGACGTCGCCCAATTCCAAATCGGCATCCGCTTCAACGGTGTGGAAAAAACCAAAGTCGAAGAATACTGCATCTCCGAAGGCTGGGTCCGCATGCCGACGGGCGCAAAGTCGAAGGACCGTTACGGCAACCCGATGCTGGTGAAAGTGAGCGGCAAGGTGGAGGTGTTTTACGTGGAAGGGTAATACAATCTCCTCGGCGCGAAGCGGCGGGGAGGTGGCGCAAAGCGCCGGAGGGGTGTGTCAGCACATGTGGTCTCCTCTTCCGTCACCGAACCCGCCGAACCACCCCCTCCCGCCTTCGGCGTACTCCCCCACGCGTGCCGCGTGAGGAAGTTAAGTGGAGTGTCACCGTTATCCGCGTGAGGAAGTTAAGTGGAGTGTCACCGATATCAGGAAATATCATTTACCAAAATAATTCGTCATGGCCCGCTTCATGCGGGCCACCCATGGGTCCTCCGCATGAAGCGGAGGATGACGGAAATCTGAGACTATGCCAACTGAAACGGAACCGCTCTAAGATTTCACCCCCGCTCCACAAACGTGTCTATCACCCGCTTCTCGCCGGCCTTTTCGAAATCCACTGTCAGCTTGTTGGCGTCCACACTCCGCACCAGTCCATATCCGAATTTCTGGTGGAACACCCGGTCGGCCACCGCATAGCCCAATCCTTCCGCGCCCACGATGTCGCTTTTGCCGTCGATGAAGCGTGGCGAGGTTTTCAGCGTCTCGCCGCGGCTTTGCCGTTCTGCTGCGCGTTGCCATCCCGGCGTTGCGTAGGTGTCACTCCGCGAAAAACCACCTTGTTCAAAACGCGAGCCGCCGTAGCTCCCAATCCCGTATCCGCCATAGCTTGTGGTCATCGGTTCCACATCAACGTGGGCCGGCGGCAGTTCGTCCAGAAAACGTGAGGGAATGCTTGACCGCCAAAGGCCATGCACTTGCCGATTTTGCGCGAAGGTAATGGTGGCGCGGGCCTTGGCGCGGGTGATGCCAACATAGGCCAGGCGGCGTTCTTCCTCCAATCCGGCCGTGCCTTTCTCTTCCACTGTTCGTTTGGACGGGAACAGGTCTTCTTCCCAGCCCGAAAGAAACACCGTGCCGAATTCCAGGCCCTTGGCGGAATGCAGCGTCATGATGTTCACCTCATCAAGGTTCTCGCCCTGGTCGCGGTCCATCACCAGGCCGATGTGCTCCATGAAGCCTTCGAGGTTTTCGAATTCGCCCATGGAGCGCACAAGCTCTTTCAGGTTGTCAAGTTTACCTTGCGCCTCCGGCGATTTGTCATTCTGCCACATCTCGGTGTAGCCGCTCTCATCGAGGATGATTTCGGCCAACTCCGTGTGGGGCAAAACATTTTTTTGCTGCCGCCAGCGCATGAAACTTTCCAGCAGAAGCCGCAGTGACGTGCGCGCCTTGTTGGGAAGTTCATCCGACGCAATCATGGTTTCGGCGGCGGCATAAAGCGACACACCGCGTGCCCGCGCCACGTTGTACATCTTCTGCACCGACGCATCGCCGATGCCGCGTTTTGGCGTGTTGATGATGCGTTCGAATTTCAGATCATGATCCGGAGTGAGCACAACCGCGAGATAGGCCACAGCATCCTTGATTTCGGCGCGCTCATAAAAACGCGGGCCCCCGACAACGCGGTAGGGCAGGCCCATGTTGATGAAGCGGTCTTCGAATGAGCGCATCTGGAACGATGCGCGCACCAGAATGGCGATGTCGTTGTAGCGCTCGCCCTTCTTGTACAGGCTTTCTATGTCATCACCAATGGCGCGGGCCTCCTCCTCAGAATCCCAATGTCCCCGCAGCTTGATTTTTTCAGTTTCATTGCGCGTGGTGTGCAGCGTCTTGCCCAGCCGCGATTCATTTTTGGAAATCAGACCCGATGCAGCGCCAAGAATATCAGGCGTGGAGCGGTAATTCTGTTCGAGACGAATGACTTTCGCTCCCGGGAAATCCTTGTCAAAACGCAGGATGTTGTCGACTTCGGCACCGCGCCAGCCATAAATCGACTGATCATCATCACCCACACAGCAGATGTTGCGATGTCCCTGAGCCAGCAGACGCAGCCACAGATATTGCGCCACGTTTGTATCCTGATACTCGTCTACCAGCATGTATTTGAAGCGCTGTTGATAGGTTTTCAGCACATCAGGATTTTCCTGAAACACGCGCAAGGGTTCCAGAAGCAGGTCCCCGAAATCCGTGGCGTTGATGATCTTCAACCGTGCCTGATAGTCCGCGTAAAGCTTGGCCCCCAAGCCGTTGCCAAAGGCATAGCCTTCCGCTTGCGGCACCTTGTCTGGCGTCAATCCCTTGTTTTTCCAGCCGTCAATGAGATTGGCCATCTGCCGTGCCGGCCAGCGCTTCTCGTCGATGTTTTCTGCTTCCAGCAGTTGCTTGAGCAGACGCACCTGATCATCATCATCGAGAATGGAAAAGCCGCTTCTGAGTCCCGCCAGCTCCGCATGGTTGCGCAAAATTTTCACGCCGATGGAATGGAATGTGCCAAGCCACGTCATTCCCTCCACCATGCCGCCAATCAGCATGCCGATGCGCTCTTTCATTTCGCGCGCGGCTTTGTTTGTGAATGTCACTGCGAGGATCTGGTTTGCAAAAGCCCGCCGCGTGGCGATCACGTGGGCAAGGCGTGTTGTGAGCACGCGCGTTTTTCCCGTGCCTGCGCCGGCAAGAACCAACAGTGGCCCTTCGGTTGTCAGCACAGCATCGCGCTGCTCGGGGTTCAGTCCTTTGAGATAAGGCGGATCAGCCTGCGCCATGGCGCGGGCGGCAAGGCCATCAGGGGCGGGCAAGTGCGAAGTGTCTGTCATCAAAAACCAAAAGGCGTGGGAGATTCGTGTTCCCACGCCTTATAGCAGGTGTTCGAAGTCTGTTCACATTTTATGCAGCGAGGCAACAATCCGGAACGTTGCAGGAGACCGGTTTTTTCATTTCACGCACAGCATCAAGCGTTGCCCGCCAATGGGCCGCCATGTCGGTGTCGCCCTGTTTCAGGCAAAGCTCTGCATGGCGCTGCGCTTCAAATGTCGCAAGCGGCCCATGCACAAATACAAGGGCATCGGCGAAATGTGCGTAGCGGTCTTGAAACATGAGAGCCTCCTTTGATTTGCATTGGGTGCGGTATGCAAACGCAATGGGGCCTCAACATTGCAGACGTGTGACGATTATGGGGCGGTGCTTCAATGAACTGGGCGCATGCACGCCGCAAAAATCTCCCCAAGAATGTTGAGGTCTTTGATGAACCCCTTCAAAAGGGCTCTTTCTTTAGCTACAGCTGTCATTCGTTCTGGGCTACCGGGTTTTGTTGCAGAGATCTGAATTGATGCGGCGTCTAATTCGACACTCTTGAAACGCCACGCATCTATTTTTGAGACCATTTCATTAGGAAATAGCATTGGCGCAATACTCGACGCTCTTGTTAGTTCTTTGATGGCTACGTTAGTTGCCTTGCCCTGTCCCGAGATTATCAGGAGTGACTTTTCTACATTCTTATACACTTCAAAGCGGCGATCAAACAGGTCCAGCTTGATTTTCTGTTTGGCGGTTTTCCATTGCAGCAAAGCGATGAAAATTGCGAACAATGCAAGAGTTGGAGTCGCAAGTGCAGAGAGTATAGAAACCCAAGTAGGTAGACTATTTTGCATTTGAGATTGTCCCAGAATTTCCCGCTTTGATTCGGTAGCGGCGTCGAGGTGATTGTCCGAGTGCGCGTCGAATCCAAGCCGTGACAGATATTCCTTCGCCGTTAGCCCTGACCTTGATCCGATTGTAGGTTTCGTCTGGCAGCACGAAATGAAGTGTTTTGGTTGGTTTGATTCTTTCAGTTTTCATGTTGCCTTCCTCGCAATCCCAATCTTCCGCCCCACCTGCGCCGGCACGACCAATCCTTTGTGCGCCGCAGCCATCGCATCCACCCGCACCTGCACCACAGCCGGAAACGCTGACGTCTTGTGCGTACTCAAATCCACATGGCTCACTATCACTTCAAGCACACAGGCCACCCTACCTTCACCCGCATGTTTCATCTGCTGCACGTAATGCACCCGCTTGTGGTCATGGTCGATGATCTGGCTTTCGATGGCCACCACATCCGTGGGTGCCACTTCACTGAGATAAGAGGTGTGGGTTTCGAGCGTGAAAAAGCTGTTGCTCGTGGTCTTCACATAGTCTGGCCCCAGCCCCATCAACAGAAACATCTGATCCGCCGCCCGGTCAAACAATACGCCGTAATAGGCCATGTTGAAGTGGCCATTGTAGTCGATCCATTGTTTTTCGATTTCCATGTCGGCGGAACGGTGGGGAGAAGGGAAGGGCATTGCAGACTCGGATTTCATGTTAATGATTGAGGATGGATCATCGCCCTACAGCCAAACCAGCGCAAGACGCCATCGCGCGATTGCACAATCTATTGGGTGACAGGCTCAGCACCAATCCAGTTTTGCGAGTGCAGCACGGCAAAGACTTGACGTGGGCACCGGGTGCCGCGCCTGACGCCGTTGCATTTGTGCAATCAACGGAAGAGGTGCAAGCCATCGTGCAAATCTGCGCGGAAAAGCGCGTTCCCGTCATTCCCTATGGCACAGGCACTTCGCTGGAAGGCCACTTCACAGCACCGTGGGGTGGAATATGTATTGATTTCAAGGATATGAACACCATACTTGAAGTCAATGCTGAAGATCTGGATTGCCGCGTGGAAGCGGGCGTCACCCGTAAAGCCTTGAACGTGCACCTGCGTGACCAAGGCCTGTTCTTCCCGATAGACCCGGGCGCTGACGCCTCCATCGGTGGCATGGCGGCGACCCGCGCTTCCGGCACCAATGCCGTGCGTTATGGCACCATGCGCGAAAACGTCATGGGCCTCACCGTCGTCATGCCGAATGGCGAAATCATCCGCACAGGGGGCCGCGCCAAAAAATCCTCCGCTGGCTATGACCTCACCCGGCTGCTGGTTGGCAGCGAAGGGACGCTTGGCGTCATCACTGAAATCGCCCTCAAACTGCACGGCATCCCCGAAGGCATGGCTGCGGGTGTTTGCGCCTTTCCAACTGTGGAAGCCTGCTGCAACACCACAATCGAAACCATCCAGTCCGGCATTCCTGTGGCGCGGATTGAATTGGTGGATGCCGCCCACATCAAGGCCATCAACGCCTATTCCAAACTTGCGCTTGCAGAACAGCCCACACTCTTTGTTGAATTCCACGGCACACCTGCAAGTGTGAAAGAGCAGTCAGAACTTTTTGGTGTCATCGCCGCAGGCCATGGTGGCAGCACGTTTGAATGGGCGACAAAAGAAGAAGACCGCGTCAGACTCTGGCAAGCCCGCCACGATGCGTTCTGGGCCACCAAATCCATGGCACCGGGAAAGGCAGAGTCCATCGCCACTGATGTCTGCGTTCCCATCTCCCGCCTGGCGGAATGCGTTGAAACCACACGGCTAGACCTCGAAGCCCACAACATCTTTGGACCCATGATCGGCCATGTCGGAGACGGCAATTTTCACGTCGTCATGTTCTGCGATCATGAAGACGCCACCGAAGTGAAGAAAGTGAAATCCGCCTATGACCGCCTGATCGACCGCGCCCTTGCCATGGGCGGCACCTGCACCGGCGAACACGGCATCGGTTCCGGAAAGCGTCACTACCTGGCAAAAGAGCACGGCAAAGGCCTCGACGTCATGCGTGCCATAAAATTGGCACTTGATCCGCTCAACATCATGAACCCGGGCAAGAATGCAGCGCCCGATTTTGATGGGCCAAGATGAGCGTCTGGAAATCTCCTGTCTTCTATTTCGGCGTCATTCTGGTGCTGCTCATCGCCTTTGCCCTCATGGCGCCCTTCACCATCAATTGGAACGCCTGGAAACCGGAGATGGAGGCCTATGGCCGCAAACTTACGGGCCGCGACGTCAGCATTGCCGGCCCCGTTGAAGTGCGCCTGTTTCCCTGGCCACGGCTGGAAGCGCGCGATGTGCGCGTTGCCAACGAACAGGGTTTTGACGAAGCACCCGTGTTGGCGGCAGACAGCGTAACATTGCGCCTGTCTCTCGCAGGTTTGTTCAGCGCGTCCCTGGACGTTGAAGAAATCGCACTCGAAGCCCCACAGTTGAACCTTGTGCGCAATGCCAGGGGAGACATGAACTGGAATCTCAAACCTGAAGGTGAATTCGACGGCCTGGTATCGCGGGTCAAACTGGATCGGATCACCGTGCGCCAAGGCAGCATTTGGTTTGAAGACAAGTTGCACGATCAATCAGCCAGCCTCACGCAGATTGATGCCAACCTCGCGGCCGAGGAGCTGGCTGGACCATGGCGTTTGCTTGGCAAGGCTGTCTGGCGCGATGTACCGGTGGCGCTGAACCTCAACCTTGGCTTGGTTGAGAAAGGAAAGCCCTTGCGGCTCGCAGCTGCGGCAAAACCTGATGACGCGGAATTGCCGGGCTTCAACGTTGATGGTGAATGGGATGGCACAGGTTTTGTCGGCAAGGCACGGATCAGCGCCCAAGAGTCACTGACGGCGCAAGAGCCGCAAGAAAAACAAGACGCTGCGGGAGAAAAAAGCAGTCTCGAAGGCGCGTTGCAACCGCTGGCCTTGCAGGCCGACCTCGCCTGGACGCGGGACCGCATCAGCTTCGACAAGATCAAGATCGCTCCATCAGACAGCCGCGACAGTGGCACACTGATTGAGGGCAAGGCGGAAATCGCGCTGACGCAACCGCCAAAGGCGCGTCTTCAGCTGGACTCACCCCGTGTAAATCTCGACAACATCCTGGGGGCGCAATCCATGGCGCGCTGGCGGCGTGGCGGATTGTTGGGGCTTGCCAGCGGTGTTTTTGCCGGCTTCCCGGAAAAATTCAGTACTGAATTTGCACTCGATGTGAATGTGTTGACCTTGGGCGGACAGTCACTGAACGGTGTGCGGCTGCGTGGTGTTGCAGAAAAGCAGGCGATCCGCATTCACGAAGCGACATCCAATTTACCCGGCCGTTCCCGCATGCGTTTCGACGGTATTGTTTTTCCCGCCAGCGGCGGCAGCGCCGAACTTGGCGGTACCCTGGCTTTCGAAAGCCTTGACTTGCGTGACTTTTCAAATTGGGCGCTGCCAGGCTTGAAACCCGACATTGCCGCCCATTGGAAGGGTGCGCGTGGCCGCCTCAAGCTTCAAACCAACATCAACTGGTCACCACTTCGCATCGCCATGCAAGACCAGGCCTTTGAGCTGGACGGCCAGTCTGGCAAGGCGCAAGGCACTTGGCACTTTGGTGAAGTGCCGATGGTGGACGGCCAGGTCGAGATGGCACAGCTTGATCTTGACAGTTACCTCAGCACCAAAGCCAAATTGGCACCGCACCAGCTCTTGTTTGGCGCGCTTGCCGCTTTGCCAACGGTTCTGGACATTGGCCAAAAGGCCGAGCAGCGGGTGACGCTGCAACTGCGAAGCCTGATACTCAACGGTGCAACGGCGTCCAATGTCGCCCTCGACTACGAAGCGGGACTCAGCGGCTTCCAACTCAAGGCCCTTGACGTGGACGCATTGGGTGGTGCTTCCATCAAGGGCGAAGGCTTGGTCACCAATGGCCAGGATGGTCCGTTGGGTGAGTTTGATCTGTCGATTGCGGCGCAGGATGTGCGGGCATCCTTGCAGATGGCGGGCCTCACGTCGGCCAGCAATCCTGCCAAATGGGAAGGACTTCTGGGGCCGACACAGGCAAAACTCAATCTTGCGATCCAGCCCGATTCCGGAAAACCGCGCGTCACCTATGAGCTTGTCGCGCAAAGCGGCAATGTGGCTTTGGAGGCTTCGGGCGAAACCCACAAGAACGGAAGCACGGACGAACCTGAGATCGACTCGAAAATCGAAGCCTCAATCCCCGAACTCTCGCAGCTCTTGCAACTCTATGGCATGTCCGCAACAGGGCAAGTGGGGCCTGCCAGCCTGGACACGGAACTCCGAGGTACGCGCAGCAAGGGCATGGAGGCGAAGCTTGTCTTCAAAGCCGCCAATGCAGAGGCAAGCTACAGCGGCAAGCTTGTTCCAGAGGCCAGCTACTTTGGCGTTTCGGGCAGTTTCAACGCAAAGTCACCTTCCCTGCAAAAGTGGATTGTCCTGTCTGGAGCGCCATTGCAAACCAAAGGTGATGGTGCCGTTGAATGGCAAGGGAAGTTGAGTACCGATGCAGGCACGTTGATGGTCACCCATGGGTCCGGCACCGCACTGGGCGAAAGTTTTGAAATCAACGCCAGCGCGGATGCTGACCAACGCTGGACTGTCGATGCGGCTGTCGGCGCAATGGAACTGAAGCAGGTGCTGGCAGCAGTGTTGATGCCTTGGCAGGGTGACGCCAGCGACCGGTCAGACAGCTATGCTGGCTTCGCGGGGGAAACATTGGCTTGGCAGGCCTATTTGCGGCCACATCTGCTGGAAACCGGCCTTGGACCTGCTTTGGCCGAAGCCGTCATTGCCATCGAAGTGAACGACAAGTCCCGCGGCATCAACATCAAAACCCCCGGCAAGAGCTTGAGTTTCGACATGTTGATGAAACCAAAGGGCTCCAGTTTTGCGATCACAGGGCAGGGCGAAATGACCGTGGCAATAGGCCAGGTTCTGAAGTCGGAAGCGGGCATGCCACTGGCCATTGGCACGGCACGCATTGCGGGCGCATTCAATGCCACGGGACAAAGCCCGGCGGCGGCTCTTTTGGCTGCTGAAGGCAAAGGCAGTTATTGGGTGGAAGACTTTGCACTCGCCAGCATCACGGCCCAAGGCTTTGCGGCTGGCATTGAAGGGGCCAAACGGCAGGTGGCACTTGCCAAGGTGTTTGAAGCGCTGACGTCACCACCCGGCACACCCATTGGAGAACGGACCGGCGGCGTTGAAATGTCCGGGGGAGAAGCAAAGCTCTCGCCTTTTGGTGTCACTGTTGATGCCACAGCGCTGGTCTTGACACCGCGTGTTGATCTCAATGTGCCGGATGTGAATCTTGAGATTTCCGCTGCAACAACGAAACGCACGGATTTGCCGCCTGTCGTCGTGACCTATGCAGGTGTTCCTGGACAAATGGACACACGCGTTGCCAATGCCGCAATGGCGGCAAAACTCGGATATGAGTTGCTGGCGCTGGAACTGGCCGCGCTTGAAAAATTGCAGCAGCAGGAGGCGGAAGCCATCCGCAAACAAGAGCAACAGCGCAAGGATGACGAAGAACGCTTCGCCGCCTTTCAGGCCCAGCGCAGCGAATTGCGCAGCCAGCTGCGCCTGCTGCGTTTTCGACAGCAGGAACGCAAGCGCGTCAGGGAGGAAGGCGAGAAAGACCTGGCTGCGGCCATCACCTTGGGGGACAAGCTGAACAAGAACGAACTCAACCGCGCCACCCGCATGCGCGGCATCAGGCGCGCCCTGGCAGAACCTTTCACACAGCCCTGAAAGTCTCGTTTCCTTGTTGGAGCGGTTCCGGGTGAAGTTGACCCATCTCAAAAAAAATTCGTCATGGTCCGCTTCATGCGGACCACCCATGGGTCCTCCGCATAAAGCGGAGGATGACTGGAATACAGGATTATGCAAACCAACCTGGAACCACCCTAGGAAGGTGACGTGCCCTGCAACATTCCCAACACATGCACCCTGATGGCCGAAGACAGATTCAGCACCCCCCGGCCCGCATCAATCTCGCCCACCAGTGCCGAAACACTTTTTCCCTTTGTTGCAGCAAGCGTCGTCAGCGCGGCCCAGAATTCCGGCTCCAGCGAAATCGACGTGCGGTGGCCGGAGATTGTCACGGATCGTTTCAGATGCTTTGCCATCAGTCTTCGATCTTGTGACCGTCCAACACTGTCCCGGCGCGCGTGGTCTCCCGCTTGACCAGTTGTTTTTCCGCCTTGGTGCGCCCGAATTTCATGCGGTTGGCATCAGCTTTTTTTGCGTGTTCGTCGCGTGACTTTTGCTTCCGCACGGTCCTCAAATTGACAACGTTGCCCATCAGCCCGGCCTGATCATGTTTTCAGGCCGCACGATGAAGTCGAAATCATCCGCCGAAACGCCAAGCTTGATCGCCTCTTCGCGCAGTGTTGTTCCATTCTGGTGCGCGGACTTCGCCACCTTGGCCGCGAGGTCATAGCCATATTTTTCCTTGAGTGGTGTGACCAGCATCAGTGAATTGGCAAGGCCGCGCGCGATGTTGTCGAGGCGCGGTTCAATGCCCACGACACAGTTTTCGGTGAATGAAACTGCGGCATCCGCGAGCAAACGCACGGACTGCAGGAAATTGTAGGCCATCACGGGATTGAACACATTGAGCTCAAAATGCCCTTGCGAGCCGGCAAAGCTCATGGCTGCATTGTTGCCGTGGATTTGCACGGCAACTTGGGTCAGGGCTTCGGACTGTGTCGGGTTCACTTTCCCCGGCATGATGGAAGATCCCGGTTCGTTTTCGGGCAGCGACAATTCACCAAGACCCGCACGCGGGCCGGAACCCAGAAAACGAATGTCATTGGCAATCTTGAAACAACTCATGGCCACCGTGGTGATGGCCCCGTGCGTCATCACCATGGCATCATGGGCGGCCAAGGCTTCAAACTTGTTGGGGGCGGACGTGAATTTGAGATGGGTGATCGCCGCAATCCGCTCCGCCACTTTTTCGGCAAAACCAAGGGGTGCGGCGAGGCCGGTGCCAACAGCCGTGCCACCTTGCGCGAGTTCCATCAAGGCGGGAAGTGTGAGGTCTATCCGCTTGATTCCATTCTCGATTTGCTGGGTGTAGCCAGAGAATTCTTGCCCCAAAGTGATGGGTGTTGCGTCTTGTGTGTGGGTGCGGCCGATCTTGATGATGTGCCTCCAGCTCTGCGCCTTGTCGTTCAGCGCGTTGCGAAGGACTTGCAGGGCAGGGAGCAGGCGGTGGTGGATGTCCTCCACGCAGGCAATGTGCATGGCCGTGGGGAAGGTGTCGTTCGACGACTGGCTCATGTTGACGTGGTCATTGGGGTGAACAGGTTTTTTTGAACCCATCTCGCCGCCCATCATTTCAATGGCGCGGTTCGATATCACCTCGTTCGCGTTCATGTTGGACTGTGTGCCAGATCCTGTCTGCCACACCACCAGCGGAAAATGCGCGTCAAGTTTTCCTTCGATGACCTCTTGCGAAGCGCGAACGATGACCTCGCCAATTTTCCCGTCCAGTTTACCCAATGCCATGTTGGTCTCGGCAGACGCCCGCTTCACAATGCCAAGTGCACGAACAATGGATAGCGGCTGCTTCTCCCAGCCAATCTTGAAATTTTGCAGCGACCGCTGTGCCTGCGCGCCCCAATATTTGTCCGCCTCGACCTTGATGGGGCCGAACGTGTCTGTTTCAATACGGGTCTTCAAAGCCATGTGCGCCTCTGGAAATGCTGCGTTGCAATAGCACGCAGTTCGACTGGAGGCGAGAGCACAAAAGGGGGCAGGGCCATCGCTTGCAGCCAAGGGACCTCTCCCCCGGCTTCAAGCGATGGCCCCGGAAAAAACCCTGGCCACCGCGTGGTGATTTGTGATCAGAAACTGAATGAGGTCAAACCTTCCGTCCCGCGTCCAGCTTGTCCTGCAACTTTTCAAGCTCTTCCCACTTGTCGTCGCGGGCCAAGCCCGATTGTTGTGGCCAGGTCGACGGGTCGTGCATGGTGAACCTTGGGCCTGCTTCAACAAGCATGTCCTTGATCCAGGCCGGGCGGAGCTCAGCGAGGGCTTTGAATGTATAGACGCCCTTGTTGTGGAACAGCTTTTCAATCTTGGGGCCTATGCCTTCGATCAGCTTGAGGTCATCACGCTTTTCCCGTGTCCGCTTTGTTGCTGGCGCGGCATCCACAAAGCGCTCCACAACCGTTTCAACCGGACGTATGCGTTCAATGACGCGTTCGACAGCCACATCAACGAAACGCTCCACGGTGTTGTAGACCGGGTTCACCTTCTCGATGATACGGTCGATCTTGACGTCAATGCTGCGTTCAATGGTGTTGACCACCGGATTGAGTTTTTCGACGATCTTGTCAACGCGCACGTCAACTTTCTTCTCGACGATGTTCTCGATGGTGTTGAGACGTTCCACAACACGGTCAACCTTGACATCCACCTTGCGTTCCACGTTGTGGATGACCGGGTTCACCTTTTCGGTGATGCGGTCGATCTTCACATCTACGCTGCGTTCGATGTTGTTGACCACCGGGTTGAGCTTCTCGGTTATGCGGTCAACGTTCACGTCAACCTTCCGCTCAATCAGGTTTTCAATCGGGTTGATGTACTCGATGATCTTGTCAAACCTGACATCAACCTTGCGCTCAACAATGTTCTCGATGGGGTTGATGCGCTCGACTATCCGGTCGTAGGGAACATTGACCTTTCTTTCCACAACGTTTTCGACGGGGTTGATCCGTTCCACAATGCGGTCAAACTTCACGTCAACCTTCCGTTCAACAACATTCTCAATCGGATTGATCCGTTCCACAATGCGGTCAAACTTCACGTCAACCCTGCGCTCCACAACATTTTCAATCGGGTTGATGCGTTCGACAATGCGGTCGTAGGCAACGTCCACCATTTTCTCGACAACGTTTTCAACCGGGTTGATACGCTCGACGATACGGTCAACGCGGACATTCACCTTCTTCTCGACGATGTTTTCAACCGGGTTGATGCGCTCAATGATGCGGTCGTATGCAACGTTGACCTTCGTCTCTATGATGTTTTCGACAGGGTTGATGCGCTCAACGACACGGTCCACACGGACATCAACTGTCTTCTCGATGATGTTTTCAACCGGGTTGATGCGTTCGACAATGCGATCATATTTCACGTCGCGTTTTTTCTCGACGACGTTCTCAACCGGGTTGATGCGTTCGACGATCCTGTCGACACGCACGTCCACCTTCTTCTCCACCACATTTTCAACCGGGTTGATGCGCTCGACGATGCGGTCATACTTCACGTCGCGCTTCGTCTCGACGACATTTTCGATGGGGTTGATACGCTCGACGATCCTGTCGTAGTGCACATCCACCTTCTTCTCCACAACATTCTCGATGGGGTTGATGCGTTCAACAATGCGGTCCACCCGCACATCGACCTTCTTCTCCACCACATTTTCAACCGGATTAACGCGCTCCACGATCCGGTCGTAGGACACATCAACATTGGTCTCGATCACGTTCTCGATGGGGTTGATGCGTTCGATGATGCGGTCAACACGGACATCCACCCGCTTCTCAATGACGTTTTCCACCGGATTGATGTGTTCAATGACCTTGTCAACGGCCACGTCAACAAATCTCTCCACGACATTCTCAACCGGGTTCACCCGTTCGACGATCCTGTCGTAGGGCACATCCACCAAACGTTCGACGACATTCTCGATTGGATTGATGCGCTCCACGATCCGGTCGAAGTGCACATCAACTTTCTTCTCCACAACATTCTCGATCGGATTGATGCGCTCGACCAGCCTGTCAAACGCGACGTTGATCTTCGTTTCAACGACGTTCTCGATGGGATTGATGCGTTCGACTATTTTGTCGAAGCGCACATCAACTTTTCGCTCAACCACGTTTTCGATGGGGTTGATGCGTTCAACGATCCGGTCAAACCGTACATCGACGCGCTTGTCCACCACGTTTTCTACCGGGTTGATGCGCTCGACGATTTTGTCATACTTCACATCGACCCTGCGCTCGACGATGTTTTCGACTGGATTGATGCGTTCGATGATCTTGTCGAAACGCACATCGACTTTGCGCTCCACCACGTTTTCAATCGGGTTGATGCGCTCAACAATCCGGTCAAAGCGGACATCAACCCTCTTCTCCACAACGTTTTCGATGGGGTTGATGCGCTCGACAATCCGGTCATAGCGCACGTCCACACGCTTCTCGACCACGTTTTCAACAGGATTGATCCTCTCGACAATGCGGTCGTAGTGCACGTCAACCTTCTTCTCCACCACGTTTTCCACCGGGCGGATGCGCTCGACGATTTTCTCAACGATCACATCGACAAACACTTCCTTGATCACTTCAACAGGGCGGATTTTCTGGATGATCTTTTCGACGATAACTTCGACTTCTTCGACGATTTCAACAATGCGCTCCACCGGCTTCAAGACGCGGATGATCTTTTCAATCGGCACTTCGACTTCGATGATCCTCTCGGTGATCCGTTCGATGGGCTTCATCACATGCACGATGCGCTCGATGTCGACAGGCACCTCAACGATTTTTTCCGTGATGCGCTCATAGGGAACCGTGCGTTGGACAGTGATGTCGACGGCAACACTCTTGTGCACGGTGACTTCGCTTGGCGTGATGGTTTCAAGGCGCGTGGCCAGCGCAGACTTGCCTTCCAGTGTCGAGGCGAAGAAGCGCTCATCAGCAACCTTTTCGCCTTGCCAGATGCGGCGGAGCAGGCCGTAGGACACCTTGTTGTGGCCCTCGTGATCCAGCGACGAGAATTCAAACTCTGACATGGAGCTGTCGCCGTCAAAATGCTGGCGCACCAGCCTTACTTTTGGATTGCTGCCGGCCTGGTGCAACATGGAAATGGAACGGCAGGCCGCTCCATTGGCCGCGTTCCGTTTAAAGGCTTTTTCCAGCTCATCCAGCCTGCGATCCGTGATCAACAAGTCCAATTGGTCCGCAACACTTTTCCGCGCCATAATGTAGTTCCCCTGTTCTGCAACTGACTGACAGGGGACAAAATCACCGCAAGCGATCAACGTCAAGTGGAGTTAACGCGCTGTGTCATTTCAGGACAGCCAGATCGGATTGCTCCAGGCGCGCTTGCCGTGCTGGTCAATGGCGGTGACGCGAATCCACCGGCTTGTCTTTTCCAGCAGCCAGCCTTTCTCAAGATTTTTCAGGTCAAACCGCGCGTGTGAAATCGCCCGGCCAAACTCCACACAGCTTCTTGAATTGCCGCACACCACGGTGATTGAATCTACTGGCGAGGTATCGATTTCAATGAGCGTTCCTCCCATGCGAATGTCATGGATCTGTGGCCCCTGGGAGGCATAGAACTGACCCGCCTTGAGGGCAGCCAAAAGGCTTTCAGGATCGCTTTTTTCCGTCTTCACGTTAACCATGCCACCAAAATGATCGAGGGTCTTGAAATGCGCGTCATCGGTGGCGATGGCTGTCAGATGATGACCCTCGTTCAAAAGCTGGTCCAAAAGATAAAATCCTTCGCCCAGGTCATTCTCAATCGCACAGCCGTGATTGTAGATTTCCACGGCATGGGCGAACGAAAGGGCGCGCCCGTCTTCGATGGTGTAACGCGACCAAGACGGATGCGCGATGGCGACGAAGGCTCCGGCATCCTTGGCGCGCTGCGCGAGCTGCGGCCCCGTCTCGACTTTTTCAGTCGGTGCAAAATCCAGGGGCAGGCCGACGGCCACGATATGCCAAAGTTCACCGGCCGATGTCACTGGCGCATGCAGCTCTGCGCCGATGAGCGTGGTAAAACCATCTCCGCGCAAAGCCCGCGTGTCTGCCACCGGCCAATCGAAGTGAGAAATGAAATGTTCTGTCATCGCCACAAAGTCATAACCCATGGCTTTGTAGCGGCGAACCACTTCGTCAACTGCCAGCGCACCATCTGACAAAGTGGAATGCGTATGCAGATTGCCGCGCCGGAATTTTCCGGGAAGCGAGAAGGGGGAAATGCTTTTCATTACACGCTCATCTGCATGCCAAGTTCCACCACCCGGTCTGGTGGGATGCGGAAGAACTCGATGGCGCGGGCAGACTGGTTCGCCAGCATGATGAAAATGCGCTGTTGCCAAAACGGCATCGAAGAGCGTGGATTGACGCGGAGTGAACGCCGGCCAAGAAAATAGCTGGCCTGGCGTGGGTCTATTTCAAGGCCATGCCTGGCGCAGGCCCGCAGCGCCTTCGGCACATCGGGCTGTTCCATGTAGCCAAAATAGGCCTCAACGATCCACGCGCCAAGTGCCGATTGCCGCACCTTCACGCGGTCGCCTTCGTGGCGTGGCTCGTCTGTCGTTTCAACCGAAATGAACACCAGCTTGTCATGCAGCACGCGGTTGTGTTTGAGATTGTGCATCAAGGCTGAAGGCGCAAAGCGGTTGTCGGTCTGCATGAACACGGCAGCCCCCGCCACGCGCGTCGGCGAGCGGCGCTCGAGGCTTGCGAGAAGGCCTTCAAGTTCAATGGATTCTTTCACCAGCTTCTTCGCCAAAAGATTTCGCCCCTTCTGCCACGTCAGCATCAGCAGGATGATGGTGGCCCCGATCAGCACCGGCATATATCCGCCATTGGCAATTTTCAGCGCGTTGGCCGCGCCAAACATGAGTTCAAACGCCAGAATGAAAAGCAAAGCAGGAATGGCAAACCAGCGGGGCAGGTTTCTGGAGTACCAGAAAAACACAAGCGCCAGCAAAGTGTCCACAATCATCGATGTGTTGACCGCAACGCCGTAAGCCGACGCCAGATTGCTGGACGACTTGAACACCAGAACCAGCAACACAATGCCGATGAGAATGAGCCAGTTGATCTGCGGAATGTAGATATGGCTCTGCTCCTCTTCACTGGTGTGCGACATCGACATGCGCGGCAACAATCCGAGTGACATAGCCTGCTGGCCGATGGAGAACGCGCCCGTGATGACAGCCTGCGATGCAATCACCGAAACCGCCGTGGCGAGCAGCACCAGCGGGATCAGCGCCCAGCCTGGCGTCATCAGGAAGAGGGGGTCTTTAACAGCTTCGGGATGCGAAATAATAAATGCGCCCTGACCGAGATAGTTGAGCAGCAACCCGGGGATCACGACACACAGCCATGCCAGGCGGATGGGTTGTTTGCCGAAATGCCCCATGTCGGCGTAGAGTGCTTCACCTCCGGTGACGACAAGGAAAACGCCGCCGAAGACCAACAGCGCAAGACCGGGCTGTTCAAGCAGCATGCGAATTCCATACCAGGGATTGAACGCCAGAAAAATTTCGAGGTCATCGAAGATGTGATAGATGCCAAGCAGCCCGAGCACGACAAACCAGATCAACACGATGGGTGCAAAAAGCGATGCAACCCGCGCCGTGCCCTTGTATTGGAGGGTGAACAGCGAAACCAGGATCACCAGCGTAATTGGCAGCACGTAAGGCTCAAGGCTTGGATTGATCACTTTCAATCCTTCCACGGCTGAAAGCACCGACATGGCAGGCGTGATCATCGCATCACCGAAAAAGAACGCGGCTCCAACAATGGCCAGAAACAGGGCAATTCCACCCTTTTTCTTGATCAGTGTTTCGACCAGAACCACAAGCGAAAGAATGCCGCCTTCACCTTGGTTGTCGGCACGCATCAGCATGAACACATACTTCAGCGTCACAACGATGAACAGCGCCCAGATCAGCAGGGAAACAACGCCGAGCACGGCATTGCGCAAAACCTCAGGCTGGATGTGCTCTTGCGCTTCCACAACGGGATGCAACGCTTCGCGCATCGCGTAAAGCGGGCTGGTGCCGATATCACCATAGACAACGCCGAGGGCCGCAAACGCAAGTTTCACCTTGCCTTGCCTGCCATGGCCGCCATCATGATTGTCGGCAACTTCTGGCAATGGCGTTGCGGAAACCGGTGTTTCAGGTTTCGGGCCTTCGACGGAAGGGTTACCTTGATCTGTCATCGCATCCCACCCCCAGTGGGCTCAAATTTTTCGAGCGTCACTCGGGCGCTGTAATCACGGCGCGGCATTCAGCAGGCAGGCCTGCCAGAGTCAAGGGCGGCACGGGTTTGGGTTTGACGACGGGTTTTGAAGGATCAGGCTTGCGCGGCTTCCACGGAACGTCACTCATCCAATAATCAAGCTCTTCGCCGCACCCCGTCCCGTCCTTGGGTTTCGGAGTCCATTGGTCCTTGCAGCCCGCCATGCCTGCCGGGCATTTCATCCGAATGTGGAAATGATAGTTGTGGCCGTAGAGCGGGCGCACTTTTGCAAGCCAAGACCGGTCACCCGTGGCCCACTTGCAAAGCTCGGCTTTGATCGGAGGATGCACGAAGATGCGCGCCACCCGATCATATTTTGCCGCACGCCGGATCAGTTGCATATGCCGCGTGGTCCAGACCTTGGGGTTTATTTCCGACCGGTTCTTCGTCATGATGACGGCGGAAATGTTTTCGCGTTCTTTGGTGGAGAGAATTCTGTCAGGCATCGGAGTCAACCACACATCAGCGTCCAACCCGATCTGATGGCTTGCGTGTCCCGTCAACATCGGCCCGCCGCGCGGCTGCGAAATGTCGCCGATCAGCAAACCATTCCAACCATCATTGGCCTTGGCCTTGATTGCCAGATCTTCGACGAGATTGATCAGGTCAGGATGCCCCCACATGCGGTTGCGCGACAGCCGCATCACCTGCCAGGCCTTGCCATTGAGGGCGATGGACTTGCCCCCCGAGAGACAGCCCTTGGCATAGGAGCCAATGGCCCGTGCCCGCAAGTCGGCAGGTAAACGTTGGCGGCCGAACAGTTTCTTGGCGGGAATCTTGAAAAGCTCTGCTCCGGCCTTGGGCGCTTCCGCCACGCTGTCTGCCAATGTGCCAAGATCCGTCACATCCTGCGCCTCGGCAACAGGGGTCAAAAGTGCCGCCACGACCAAAAGGCCTGCGAATTTATTTCTTGCGAAACGCATCGAGCGAAACAATTTTTGATTCAGGGGCATCATTGGCAACAACCGTGACTTGACCCTCGCCACCTGCCACGATCTCGGGCTTCTTGACCTCGGCTTCAAAAGGCACAACTTCGAACTGCAACCCGAACTGAACCGATGGATCAAGAAAGCCCTTGATGGCATTGAAAGGAATAACCAGTTTCTCCGGAATATTGTCAAAACTGAGTTCAACAGAGAAATAGTCTTCGTGGATGGTGAGGTTCCAGAACTGGTGCTGCAACACCACCGTCATCTCACGCGGATAACGGGCAGCAATCCGCTCGCTGATCTCAACACCGGGGTAACGCGTGTTGAAGGCGATATAGAAATGATGTTCTCCAGGCAGGCCTGACTTGTGCGCCTTGCGCAACGCCTCACGCACCACGCCGCGAAGTGCATTTTGCGCCATCTGGTCATATCGCATCAAGTCTTCGGGCATCGGTTCGCAAACTCTGGGTATTGTTCGACTCAAGCGCCGTTCTTACCCCGTCAGAAGGGGCAATGTCACGCGCCCGGCAGGTTAAAGTTTTTTGATGCGGGGCCGTCGGGGAAGCGGGTTTTGGACAGGGAGTGGAGGCGGTGGCTTGTAGTTGGCAACTGTTTCGGCTTGCCGCAGCAACACCTGATCCACAAAAGCCACGAATTCCAAATTGAAGCGGTTCTTCACCATGGGCCATGCCGCATGCGTGCCGGGTGTCGAAAAGAATGAGTGCAAGTCAGACGTGCAGGCTATCCAATCATTTTCGCGCAAAGTGCCGATTTTGTTTTGGAACCAGGCATTTTCAAAACCCTTGACATAGCTCATGACGACGAAACGGAAGCGGGCGTTCTCGACGCGGTTGAGGGCGGAAAACTCATCCATGCCGCGGAGCATGATGCCGGTGGTTTCGCCGTTGTGTCCCATCGACATCCAACCCTGCAAAGAAATGACGCTGAGCTGTTGATAGGTGGCGGCACGAAGGGCGCAGGCGTTATTGCGGATTTGAATCCCGACGTAAATCATCGAGGCGATGACACCGATGCCGCCGGGGATTTGGGCTGTTTCCTGGAGAGTCATGGTTTGGTTTTCCAATTCATTTCAGGCTCCGCGAAAGGCAATTCAGCCAGTTGTCGTGTGCTATTTTTTGCAGAAGCGCGTCGTCGTAGCCATGGCTCGCAAGCGCGCTGAACAGACCCTGCACCCCCGTCACATCGCCAATCACCTCAGGCACAATGCAGCCATCAAAATCTGAACCGAGGCCGACGTGATCCTCTCCCGCCATTGTAATCAGGTGATCGACTTGGCGCAGCATCGTGTCCCAGCCTGTGTGCGGGCCGGCGGTGCCGTCGGCGTTGAGATAAAAGGTGGCATAGTTGAAGCCCACCAAGCCGCCCCTTTCGCGGATCAGCTGCAATTGCCGGTCCGTTAAGTTGCGCGGTGAGGCGCAAAGTGCGTGGGCGTTGGAATGGGTGGCAACCAGCGGGGATGTTGAAATTGCCGCCACATCATTGAACCCGGCTTCATTCATGTGTGACAGGTCAATCATGATGCCAAGCTCATTGCACAGCAGCACGAGGTCCTTGCCCTTGTCAGTCAACCCTTCGCCAATGTCTGGCGAACCCGGAAAGGCCATCGGTACACCATGGCCGAAAATTGTCGGGCGGCTCCACACTGGTCCGAGTGAGCGCAGGCCCATGTCATGAAACAGATAAAGCGCATCGAGGTCAGGACCAATGGCCTCGGCGCCTTCCATGTGCATGACACCTGCGATGACGCCTGCTGCAATCGCTCCGCGAATGTCATGCATGGAGCGGCAAACTTTGAAATCATGCGGTGCTGCACGTTCCATCCAGTGCAGCAACCCCGCCATGGCGAGCGCCACGGGCTGGGCCACATCATGGGCCATTTGCGGAGGCATGGGCAGGGCATAGGGCGGGTTTGCCATCAATGCCTTGAAATCAGGTGGTGGTCCACCAGAGGCAGGCGGCACGAAGATGGCGAACAGGCCGCCTGCAAATCCTGATTGCTTCATCCGGGCAAGGTCAAGGTGGCCTTTTTTGGCCTCGCCCAACCAGGTCTCTTCGCGGGGTGCCGGAGATTTCAACAGGCGCAACAGAAAATCATTATGGCCGTCGAAAAATGGGACCGCGTCGCTCATTGTGATTTCCCCATGACGTCTTCGACCTCGCGCAGCAGGTCAGTGCATTCTTGATCGACGATGCCAAGAAGCGCGAATTGCCCGACGATGTTTTCAAGATAGGCCTTGCTGGTGCCCAGAAAACCCTGGCCTTGCGCGATGTAGCGGATCTGGTCGGCGCGGGACAAATCAGGATGTATCGATGCTGCGGCGTGGTTTGCCACAAAGGTCAGCGCCCTTATCTGCTGGTTGTTGATTTCCGCAGTGACCAAGGCTGGCAGATAGGCAAAGCCGATCATCTCGCGATTCCAGAGAATTTCAGTTTCCGCGCGGACGAGCGGCGCCGCAATTCGGAACGCAAGCCCCTGGCAAACAGCGTTGTTGTCTGGCGTTTGATCGAGAGCGGCCATCAGGCCTGGCGTATCCACGGTGCCGCGCCCGCCTTTGTCATCGACCAGAATGAATTGCCGGGCATGGCCTGCGACGGTGGCGCGGCGGACATCATCGAATTGAAAGCCCGGGTCCCACATCAGGGAACCATAGGCAAAGACCCAGAGATCGCCTTGGCCGTGGGCGGCGATAAAACTGTCGCGGATGGCTTCACGGTCTGCATCACTGCGCAGAAAATCTTTCAGGACTTCCGGGTTGGGATGCTTCTCCAACAGGGACTTGCGGCCGAAGGTTCGAAAGAATGAAGTGAGAGGCTCAGCAATCTTGCCCCGCAGTTCCGGGTGGTGGGCAAAGGGATCGTGACTGGTCATTTCATTGGTTTCTTGCGTTTTGGTTTAGCCATGGAGGACGGTGGGACATAGGCTGCGGCGATCGGAGTCAGGCGCTCAATCTTGTCGTCGATAAAACTGCTGAAGTCAGCGGGGAATCGGCTCTTCATCAGTTGCCAGGCGACGGCGTTTCCCGGAACAGAAAAAAGCGAGTCGAGAGGGATAGCAATCGACTGCCAATCGTCGCTGCGCAAGGTTCCGATGCGATATTGAAACCAGGCGTTACCATAGCGCCGCATCATGGCCATGAGCGAGAATCTGTAACGGGCCTTTTCCAACCTATCGAGGCTGTTGAAATCGTCACCGCCGCGCAAAGCAAGGCTGCAAGCCTCGGCATTTTGGAACAGTACGTCCAAATTCGCAGTTAAGGTGGCAGTGATTTGCTGATAAGTGGCGGCGCGGAGGGCGCGGGCATTGTTGCGGATTTGAATGCCAACGTAAATCATCGAGGCGATGACGCCGATGCCGCCGAGGATTTGCAACGAGCTTTGAAGTGTCATGAGTACTGTTTTCTCGCAATCACGATGGAGCCGCGGGTTTTGCTTTCATTGTCTTTGTCGGTTGTATTCATCGCCCCGAAAAGGTCTGCGGTGTTGACCGCTACCGGCGGATATTTGCAGCGGGCGTTGGGTGCGACGATGCCATTGTGGGTCATGTCAGGTCTTTCACCATCCGTATTTCGATATCACCCCCGCCCGTTTCAGGGAGGCCTTTGTCTTCGACAAAACCGAAGCTGCGGTAGAGAGGTAACGACTCATGATGTCGTGCGCCGGCTGCCAACATCATTTGCCGATAACCCAGGTTTCGCGCCGTGCCCAGCAGTTCTGCCACCAGCGCCTTGCCCAAGCCATGGCCTCTGGCGGAGGGGCGCACAAACATGCGGTTCATCTCGCAGATGTGGTCTGAATTGGGCTTCAACATGACCACCCCTGCGGCTTCGCCATCGAGCCTCGCCAAAAGGCAGTCGGCCTTTGGCGGGCAGAAAATTGTCAGCAACTCGCTGAGTTGTTTTTCAAGGTTCTGGGCCTTGAAGTAGGCTTCGATCTGGGCGATTTCGTCGGGGTAGCGTTCATAAAGCCACGCGATGTACTCGCGCACCAAGATACGGACATCGGTGGCATCTGCCTCGGATCTGACATGGATGATCTGCATCATGTCATGTTTCCCGATAACAAAGCACATGGGCCTTGTCTGAAGAGTGGTCATGTCCGGCGCGGTCATACATTGGGACTTCTATGACACTCAGGTCTGATATCAGCCCTCTGGCCTGAATGCCATCGATCACAGCATCAAACCCGGCCTTGGCGAAGAACATTTTGTTCACACCAATGATAAATAGCGCGCCGGGCTTGGCGATGTCCAGCAGTTGCTCCAGTGGTTCCGGACCTAAATGGCCCGACGTAAAGGTACCGGCGGACAACACGGCACCGTAGTTGTTTTTGATAGTGTTCAAAGAAGCCGTCAAATCGGCTTCGAATGTACTTCGGTAAAGGCCTTTGGCTTTGGCTTTTCGTAACATCTTCGCAGAAATATCAATGCCGTCGATGTCTTGTGGCTGGCATCCTAAAGCCTGCGCCACAGCCAATGTCGGCAATGGGTAATTCCGCTAATGTGGCATGTTCCCAATAAATCTCAGCAATGGCCTTGGGGTAGTGCCAGCCCAAAGCATCGGCAAAATCGGAATCGTAAGTATCTGCAAATTCGTCATAGTAGATCTTGGTGTCGTCTGGCGTTGCCAACTTGTAGGCATTTTCCAGTAGTGACTGTCCCTTGCTTTTCCCGGTCATGCTTCACCCACCCACTCACGTCCACGGGATCCCCGGAGACGGCCATTCGTTGATGAAGTTTGGGTAGTCATTGGGTAGTCATATTGTCTTCGGACATAATGCAAGTTTCCTGGATTTTACGTCATGGAGGTGTTGAGGCTACAGACGCGGACCAACCAGCCCTTTTCAGGGCCGCGCTCGAACACGGCCAGCGTGGTACCACCGCCTGTGACGGTTCCTTCCGAGTACTGCGCCAACACCCAAGCGAGATCGCCACCTCCACCAAAGTCCAAAATCTCGAAGCGCTTGGCCGAAGGTTCTGCGGTCCAGATGCGGTGCAGGGCCTCGAGCGCGGCGCGCCCGTGTGTCGGTGGCGCATAGGGCGAGTAGAGCGAGGCACCCTCTGTAAACAGTGCCGCACAGGCCGCCGCATCCTGTTGGGCATAGACCCGCGCCATCGTGTCGAGGACAACTTGCAGTTCGCCCCGGAGGTGCAGACTTGTTTCGGATGTTGGATTCGTGGTCATGGGTTGCCCATTGTTGGTTAAAGGTGAGCGCGGCGGAAACACGGCTTGCCGCGCCCATTGTTTTCAAGCCGTTGGCTAACTTGCGATGTACATCACGAGTGTTTGGGGACGAACGCCGTCGTGCTTCATGGCTTTGGCGGCGACGTCGGACTTCATGATGGCATCAAAGGCAGCCATGTCCGCCACATCCATTGACAGGGCCACCCGGTTGGAATCACCAGGCAGAACATAGGTCGTTATGTTCGTGGCAATTCCGGCGAAAGCCTGCTCCCGCATGGGGGAGGCGAGCCAATGGGCAACATCATCGACTTCATGTGTAGCGATCAATTTGGGCATGATTTTTCCTTTGTCGAGTTGGGAACTACTGTTTTGCGAGTTGGCGCTCTAGGCTTGCGGTGCTTTGTATGCACCCGTGGCTTTGGCAGCCAATCCCATGGCGGCCATAGCATCGGCGGGAGACATCAGCTTCGTTGTCAACATATTGGAGGCAGCACCCGATGCGCCGATGGCCGCCGCCACAGCCATCGCAGATTTATCATCGGGAAATTCGCTCAGGGCCACGACGTCGTATTTGCCAAAAGAAAAGAACAGGTGATTGAGTTTGCCGCCCAATGCTTCAACGAGCTTTCGCGCAGCGGCTTCGCGGTCCGTGGGGTTTTCAACCAGCGCTTTAATTGCACTTTGGGCGTAAGACATCTGGAACATGTAGTAGGACATGGTGTTTCCTCCGTGTCCCGTCGGGGCCGGCCCCCGCTGCCTCCCAATCTTGCATTCCGGCCGGGACAGGAAAACCGCTTTACCAGCGGCATGGCGTCAAGGCAGTTCAATCAGACTAACACAGATGCAAAAATTGGGAAGCAAAAAAGATAAGTGCTGGCTTCTGTTGCCAGGTGCCAGCGAACCCCGCCTTACGTCGCTAAACGCTGATAAGGTGTATCATGCAGCCTGTGCGACAGTCTCGCGGCCATGCGCCAGCCAATTGGCACATTCTTCGCCCAGTTCCTTCACGGCGCGGGCTTCATAGGCACGGGATTCGGCTGGGGTAAAGGCATCTTTCCAGCGGCCATTGGTGCCTTTGTTGATGAAGGTTTTGGCACCCCCTTCCCACAACATGCCCCCCAGCGGAGCCACCTGTTCGGCATGGGCTTTCATATAATCGAAGGTGCAGTGCGAAGTGATTTTCTGCAATGTTGCGGCATCCGGCTCAATGCCCAGAAAACTGCCAATGTCACGGATCGAACCTGAAAGATCATTTTTCAAATCATTGAAATGCACCAACTTCACATTTGGCAGGCCCTGCAATTTCCACCACGACCGCACATTTTCCCAATAGGACCAGAAGGGCGCTCCATCATTTTCAAGCCATTGGCGAAAGAAGGCATCAGCCGTTGCCGGCGGGCGTTCGATGGCGGGGCCAACACGGCCTGGTGTGTCATTCAACGCGCCATACCAATGTTCATTGGCGTTGGTGTAGTGATTGAACAGGCTCCACACCATGTCCCGGCCATCGCGGCCCACATAGATGTATTTGGCCTTGGGAGAGAACACCAGGGCATCAACCGGCAAATGGGTTTTGACAAAGCGGCGGTGGGTTTGGGCCTCGAGGGCGGCATAGGCTTCTGGCGGCATGATGCGCAGATCAACCCAGGCCGAAAGGTGAGACACGTCCACGCCTTCAGCACCATCAAAAATCAGTTGCGAAACAATCTGCTGCATCCAGGTCGTGCCAGATTTTGCGTAAGTGGAAATGATGATGTCATCATCGCGGAAATTGAAAGTGTTCCAGCGCGTCGAATCCATGTGATGATTGTGAATGTCACGGGTTTTCATCACGGGGAAAATGTTGATTGTGTGGGACATGGCTGAAATCCTTGAGTGAGAGTAAAACAGCGATGCACCATCGCACCGCTGCGCACTTTCATTTAGGCGGCAACCGCCTTAGTCGTGGTTGGCTCGGAACACGCGTTACCGTGCAAACGAGAGGGGAATTCCTCTTGACCGTGCTGCTTATTGAATTTCCAGGTTTCCGCAGGCTTCCAGGCGGCAGGCCCTTGCTCAACGCACCTCCTAGTCGATGCGCAAGCTCTGCTCCATCGTGTAGCACTGGTCCCAGATGAACACGTCGAAAGCAGCGAGTTTATCCTTCCACTTCGGCGTTAAAGTATTCACGCATTGCAGCGCCACACGATCCATATAGTTGTCGAAAAAGCCCCACGGGTTGCCACCGTCCGCCATGTTGAATTCTTCGCCCGGTTTCGTGGTTTGCAGGCCTTGGCCCGCAGCTGCCTTCAGGTCACCGAGGAATTGGCTTTGCAGTTCCACATCCGCCTTGCTGCCAGTGCGGGCAACATGGCCCGTAACCAATGTTTCAAAATCCATCGACTTGATCAACTCCACTTGGGCGACATAGCCGGGCACGTCTTGCGCCACCGCAAGCCTGCGCCATGGCATCCACCCGGGAAAGACCAGATCAACGACCATCAAAGTCTTTTGCTCAGGTGCCGAGATGAAGATGTTTCCGGGTTCATGGCCATTGCCGTGATAGGAAAGTTCCAGTTTTTGACCGCCAAGTTTCAGTGAATAGCTGTTGACGAAGGTTTTGGTCGGCAACGGACGATTTGGATCCTTGGCACGCTCCAGAAGTTTGCGGGTTTCGGCATGGGCTATGATGATCGGGTTGCCGCCAAGGCTTTTTGCGCCACCGATATGATCTGAATGCGCATGGCTGTAAATCAGGTGGGTGATGGGTTTGTCGGTGACTTCCGCGATGGCCTTTGGAATGAACCCCGCAATCGTCTGAGGGGCATCAACAACGATGACCCCCTTGTCATAGACCATGAACATCGCCTGGTAGACGTTTTCGGTGACCATGTAGAGGCCGCGTCCGAGTTCCTGGATACGGTAGCCCTTGGCCGCATCAACCGCTGGTCCTTTCGCTGACTCTGGAATGTCCAGATACTTGCCCGTCCTCACGCCAATCGGCGCGAATTCCGGCAAATTCATGTAAGGCGCGTTTGCTTCGACTGCTTGTGCTGGCGGGGCGCTTGCAACACCGAGTGTTGTCGCCAGCAAAATGGCAGTCATGAAATGGCTTTTTTTCATTGTTGTTTCTCCTTCGATTGAGACAAGAGTTCTCTTGCGCTCAAAAGAGGAATTCCTCTGAACGGGCTTCTTGCCTGAATTTTCATTTTCAGTTGGCGATCAGGCTGTCGAATGAGTTGACGTCCGATGCTTGGAGCGTCTTACATTTTGCGTGGTTCGTCGATGCCCGCCGCTGCAATCTCGTCGTGCAAAAACGCAGGCAGGTCGGCGCACGGGTGCCTTGCAAAAATGTGGCTGTGGTCATAGCGTCGTGCTTGGGGCCGATTTGGAGCGCATGTGGCAGAGTTGGAATGGAGCGACTTTAAGGTGATCCTTGCGTTGTCGCGCGGTGGCTCGGTTGCGGGTGCGTCACGCATCCTGGGTGTCGATAGCTCCACCGTCAGCCGCAGACTTTCCGCTGCCGAAGAAGCCTTTGGGGCCGTGCTGGTGTTGCGCGGGGGCCGCGAGTTTCGTTTTACCGCTGAAGGCAGTATAGCTTTGCACACCGCAGAGGCCATGGAAGCATCAATACAATCCACGCAAACCGCGATCAAATCCGCCAAACAGGCAATCGAAGGCAAAGTCAAGATCACCACGGTGGGCTCGTTCTTTCACTTTCTCAATCCGATCTGTGCAATTCTGCACAGGCAACACCCAAACCTTCATGTTGAAATTTATGATACCGATCCGATGGTCAATCTGGCGGCGGGCGAGGCTGACATTGGCCTGCGCTTTGCGCAACCCAAGGAACCGGATTTGATTGCCCGCAAGGCCTTTGAGGTAGGTTGGTGTGTCTATGCGTCCAAGGATTATGCCGCGCAATATGGCCTGCCGAAAACGCCCGAGGAGCTACGCGAACATCGCCTCATTCTTTTTACAGAAACGCGCCATCACTTGCCTGGCTTTGCCTGGATGGAGCAGTTTAAAACTGGCGAGGAAAGATTCGCCCGGTTGAACAACACCAGTGTGGCGTTGCGCTCGGTGCTCTCCGGGGTCGGTATCGCGGCTTTGCCGTGCTACGATGAAGATGCGCACACCAATTTGTTGCGCGTATTTCCCGAACCCTTCTATCATCAACCCGTCTATATCGTTTATCACGAGAGCTTGCGCGACTCGGCCCGGATCCGCGTGGTGGTTGAGGGGTTGCTGGCTTATTTGCAGGGCAAGTCTGAGCAGCTGACAGGTAACAAAGGCAATTGAGGGTTGGAGAAAAGTGCTGGCTTCTGTTGCCAGGTGCCAGCGAACCCCGCCTTACGTCGCTAAACGCAAGGGCTTAATTCCCAGTATTTCGCACTGCGTTACGCAGCGAGAGCAACCGGAGCATAGTTGTCATTTGCAACTATAAAACGACCCGATAACGTCGGTATCATCACGGGCAAAAAACTCACCTTTACACCCCAGTCGAAACTATTTCGCCCCCATCACAGCCGCTTGCCGCGCAATCGTCTGTGGTGGAGGCGCCGGGTACTGCCCCCGGGTCCTAAGAGTTTATTACGTAAGCCGTTTATCACCATAGTCCGCCTTGCGGCGGACATCCCCTATATAGGGCATGGCGTGAAAAATGGAAGTGCCAAGGTTTTTGCGCCGATTTATGGTTGCAAGACTGCAAATTGCAGTGTTAACCTTTAGTCGCAGGGCCGTTTTATAATGAAGGCGGCTTGACCATTACTTAAGAGGGGAAGACTTAAAATGATACGGACTGACTACAAAGCAAATGCTGAGAAGTATGCCGGAAGTGTGAACGAAGCGGCGCTGAATGCCATCATCAAATTTTGTGGCATCGCGCTGAGGGGCGCAGACTCACAATATGTTTCAATGTCTGACGACGCTGAAATCATGCGGGTCGTAAATGGATTTGCCGCCAAGAAGCTGGGCCTCGACGAAACGGCAACGCGTGCGGGCCTGAAGAAGGTGCACGAAACCATGAAGGCCGAAAAAACCAAGATGCGCACTTCGGTCTATTATCTGCTGGCCGAAAACACAGGTACACTGTCGAAGCTTGGCTGATAAAGTCAAAACCTGTTTTGAATTTTACAGGCGGCGCAAATTGCGCCACCTGTTTTTTGCCCCTGGAGCGGTTCCGGGTTTGTTTTTACAATCTCAGATTTCCGTCATCCTCCGCTTCATGCGGTGGACCCATGGGTAGCCCGCATGAAGCAACCATCATGTTTCTGTTTGGAGTTGAGGTTTTGATTTCCATGGGGTTTGCCTTTTGAGAACGGTGTTGACGTAGATTGTGAGCTTGCGCGCACAGGCGACGATGGCCTTTCGGT
>JANPCE010000028.1:0-11075 GCA_031430795.1 Hyphomicrobiales bacterium | reverse complement strand
GCATAGCGGGAGGTCGTTGCAAGAGGTCCCTCTCCCCTTCGGAGAGGGTACGGCGAAGCCGGGGGAGAGGTCCCTTGGCGACACGCGATGACCTTCGTGTTTTTCATGCAGGATTCTGCTGTTCCATCATCTTGACGAAACGGTGAAACAGGTAGTGCGAGTCTTGCGGACCTGGTGATGCTTCCGGGTGGTGTTGCACGGAAAAGATGGGTTTGCCCTTCACTTGCAATCCGGCGTTGGAACCGTCGAAGAGCGAGATGTGGGTTTCTTCAATTGTTGCAGGCAAACTGTCGCGGTCCACGGCAAAGCCGTGGTTCATGGAAACGATTTCGACTTTACCAGTGGTGTGGTCTTTCACCGGGTGGTTGGCGCCGTGGTGGCCCTGATGCATTTTCAGGGTTTTGCCGCCGAGTGCTATGGCGAGCATTTGGTGCCCGAGGCAAATGCCGAAGACGGGTGTGCCGGAGTCGACAATCTTTTTGATTTCGGGAACGGCGTAAGCGCCTGTCGCTGCCGGGTCACCCGGACCGTTGGAGAGGAAAACACCTTCGGGTTTCATCGCCAGAATGTCATCAGCACTTGTTGTGGCCGGAACGACAGTCACGTCGCATCCGGCTGAGGTGAGGCAGCGGAGGATGTTGCGTTTGAGGCCATAGTCGATGGCGACAACGCGTTTGCCGCCGGTGGCGCTTTGGTAGCCGTCATTCCAATCCCACAATTTCTCATCCCAGTCCATGCATTGGGTGAGGGACACGTCCTTGGCCAAGTCCATGCCTTCGAGGCCCGGCCAGCTGGCGGCGCGTTTTTTCAGCTTGGGAATGTCGAACTTGCCCCTGGCGTTGTGTGCGATGACGCCGTTGGGCATGCCATGCTCGCGGATCAGGTTTGTCAGTTCGCGGGTGTCAACGCCGGAGAGGCCGATGATGCCGCGGGCTTTCAGCCATTTGTCGAAATGCTTCTGATTGCGGTAGTTGGCGGGTTCAGTGACGGGCGCTTTGACGACGCAACCGCGCACGGCCGCAGAGGCGGCGAGATTGGTGGTTTCACTGTCGTCATCATTGGTGCCGACATTGCCCACATGGGGAAAGGTGAAGGTGACGATCTGGCCCGCGTAAGACGGATCGGTGAGCACTTCCTGGTATCCGGTCATCGCCGTGTTGAAGCAGACTTCGGCAACCGCATCGCCTTCAGCGCCAAAGCCTTGACCTTCGATGGTTGTGCCATTGGCGAGAACCAGAAGGCCTGTGGTTTTTGGAATCTCCCAATCGCTGAACGTCGCGCGTACGCGCGCCTTGGCCTTTGCGGGCTTTTTGGGTTGAGGCATCAGGTACTCCGGAATTTGATGCGGTCTAGGGCAGGGGCGGTTGATGGTCAAGTTTGCGTGTGCTGGCCAAAAAGACTATTCGCACTGCTTTCCACTGTTGATTTGAGGGTTCCACCATGTCCATCCGCGATAAGCTTACAGCCGACATGAAAGATGCGATGAAAGCCGGCGACAAACGCAAGCTGGGCACCATCCGCCTGATGAACGCGGCGATCAAGGACAAGGACATCTTCGCCCGCACCGAAGGCCATGATTCGGAAAAGCTGCCGGATTCCGCGTTGATGGACCTCTTCGCCAAGATGGTGAAGCAGCGGCAGGATTCGATTGCGGCGTTTGACGCGGGCGGCCGCACCGAACTGGCGCAGAATGAGCGTGAGGAAATGGCGATCATCCAATCCTACATGCCCCGGCAAATGTCCGACGATGAAGCCAAGGCGGCGATCAGCGGCATCATCACTGCTGTGGGTGCGACATCGGTCAAGGACATGGGTAAGGTGATGGCAGAATTGAAAGTGAAATTTTCCGGCCAGATGGACATGGGCAAGGCGGGTGGGCTGGTGAAGGCGTTATTGGGGTAAGTTGACAACTTCAGATGGCATGTGCTTTCTTTTAACGGCGGGAGCGGGATTCTTGTCACGATGGCCACCAAACAGCCCAGAAGTTTTGCCAATAATAGTTTGTACTCGAATCTGATGTTGTTCGCAGGGATACTTTTTGGTGCCGCCGAGTATTCTTTGCTTGTCAACGGTTTCCAATGGCAAAGAATCGAAATTACTGCATTCCTGTTGGGCTCCGTTGCCGTGCTTCTGACATTTTTGGCAAAATTCAACAGCCATGCTTCGCGCAATGAGCCAATGTCTGCGCTGGCGAGGGGCAAGTGGCATATTTTTGTCGATTATTTGAACGCCGTCGCTTTGACTTCTGTGTTTTCTATACTTACATTCATCATCGCGTCGGGGGAGGCAATTGTTGACCAGAGTTACAATTTGACGGCTCCGACATTCATCTTGTTGGCAAATGCCGTGTTGTTTGTTGTGACGACATTTTGTTATTCTCAACTTGCTCGCGAAGAGCGCAAGACTGGCGGATTGTTGCCAGGGAAAGAATAGAACCATGAGCATTGAGTTCATCCCCATAAACGCCGACCGCCAAGTGGACTGGTTTTCGCTTTTTTGCAAACTTGTCATCCTTGCGTCGCTGTTGGTTTTTCTTGTCGGTGGATATATGGCAGAGAGCTTTGTGTTGGGATTTTTAAGTATCCCTTCACTGGCGCTTTTGGCATTAGTTTCCGTGCATCCCAAGCGTTAGGTATTACCAAAGCCTTTTCGCCCCATTCATCCCGGGTTCATTCTGTGTTAAGCATACAGACGCACCGCAGGTTTTCTCCGGCGGCCGGGCGCTTTTGCCCCAAGGAGGAAGACATGATTCCGAAGTCTATTCTTACACTTGCAGCAGCGGCGACGATGATCATCGGCATCGTTGCGACATCGACCACAGCCGAAGCCCGCCACCGCCGCCATCACGGCGGGGTTGTCATTGTGATCGGCGGCGGCCTTTTGCTTGGCCTTCATAGCCACAAGCATCGGCACTGCCACACGCGCAATCACCACCGGAAGTGCCACCGGCACCGCCACGGCCACGGCCATCACCATTGAACTTTCCGCATTGCTGAAGGACGCCGCCCCGCTGAAAAGTTGGGCGGTGTTTTTGTTTCTTTAACCATGGCGTGGCAGCATCAGCGATCATGACAACAGTCGCTTATCTTGCCTTCACCTTCCTCGCCTGCGTCCTTGGCCTTGGCCTTGGGCTGTGGCTGCACCGCCTGCACTTGCAGCGCGTGGCGCTGCCGGACTTCGCCAGTCTGCCCGATGACGACGCGACCTTTGAGGCCTTGAACCAATGGCAGGCCCGCGAAAACCGCAGCTTCGCCGTCACCGTTTCAGCCTGCGCTGCGGCACCGGTGGTGCTGGCGGCGGTGGGCTGGCAGAACCGGGCGGATGTGGTGGGCACGCTGTGTTCGGGGATCACGACAGTGGTGGCACAGACTCCGCTGTGTCTTTGAATAGGCCCTGGAAGCCACAGGAACGCATCAGGAACGCTGTTGCGGGGTGGTCAGGTAGTCCGGTAGCGGACAAGCCATAAATCGCACGTACGGGCCTCCTAGGTGCCCTGTAATTGATTTCTATCTAGGGTTTAGTGTTTTAAGTCTTTCTCCCTTGCCGCGCAGCGGTGAGGGAGTGGCGCAAAGCGCCAAGGGAGTGGTGAGCCTTGGCGCGGGTCCCCTCATCGGCAGAGTCGACCAAGCCCAACCACTCCCTCGGCGCTTCGCGCCACTCCCTCACGCCTTCGGCGCAAGGGAGATGTAAGAAGGCTTCAAGTATCAATGAACGCTTGAAATAATGTTCCATTTATGTTCTAGTCGATTCAGTTGTGAAACACAGGCAATGTTTGGCGAGATTCGGGAACAGCAATGAACTTCATTCCATCCAAGATTCAAGCTGACGCCAAGAGTGTGGCGCTGAAGCCGGCGCTGTTTACTTTTTTCGCGGGCGCTGGTTTTCTTGACCTCGGCTTTGAGGCGAATGGTTTTGAAGTCGTTTTTGTCAATGAGTTCCACAAGCCATTTTTGGAGGCATACCAGCATTCGCGTCGGAAAATGGGTATCGCAAAGCCGATGTTCGGGCACTTGGCGTGTGACATTGCCGATTTTTTGAATGATGCAGAAGCAGAGTCAATGCGCGACTATGTTGCCCGCGCCCGAAGGACCCATGGTCTGGTTGGGTTTGTCGGTGGGCCACCTTGTCCTGATTTTTCAGTCGGGGGCAAGAACAAGGGTAGGGATGGTGAAAATGGCAAACTGTCAAAGACTTACGTCGATTTGATTTGTGACCAACGACCGGACTTTTTTGTGTTTGAGAATGTGAAAGGACTTTGGAGAACGCAGGTACATCGCGCTTTTTATGAAGAGTTGAAAGAACAGTTGCGTGCCAGCGGTTACCTGCTTTCGGATCGGTTGGTGAATGCGATTGAGTATGGTGCGCCACAGGACCGTGATCGGATCATACTTGTAGGTGTGCACGAGTCAATTTGCCATGAACAGACTGACGGCACACTTGATTTCCCTTGGGAAGGCGGGCTGCTTTTTCCTGCAAGCATCTTGAAATCAAAAATCTGGCCAAAGCGGGATGCGTTTCTTCCTTCGTCGAAACGCGAAAAGCCAGCGGCAGTGCCCGTGGAACTCACAATTCAACATTGGTTTGATCGCAATTCTGTGCGGAACCATCCCAACAGCGCGGACTGCTTCAGACCGAAAGCTGCTCTGCCGAAATTTTTGAAGTATGACGAAGGTGACGATTCAAAGAAGTGTTTCAAGCGTCTTCATCGTTGGCGGTATTCTCCAACGGCGGCCTATGGGAACAATGAAGTTCACTTGCATCCTTTTGAAGCAAGGAGGATCAACGTGGCTGAAGCCTTGGCCATTCAATCGCTGCCCCAAAAATTTGAATTGCCGCCCGGCATGACGCTGACTGACAAGTTCAAGACCATAGGCAATGGCGTGCCTTATTTGCTTGCTGCTGGAATTTCCGCTTCGGTTCGTGCCTGTTTGGAAGCCTCTTATGTACATGCTCACAGCAAGTAACATCGTCAAAGCAATTTCATTACTGCCCAAGGATGCAAGTTATGAATATTGCGCGGCCAAAACAGCTTCGAAGTATGTCTTGTTGAAGGTGACTCTGCCAGAAGGTCCGGTCGTTGTCGGTCGTTACAATCCATCCAAAAAACAGTCCGCACAAAATGCAAAAGCGGCTTCCATTTCTTCTGAGATGATTTGGCGGCTTGCCAATGCCCTCAGCAGTAAGCAGCCCATAAATCTGGATCGGGTTTTTGGTGCGAGCTATAGTACGCGCTCGGTCTTGGAGAGCCTGCTGGCACACACACCGGAATTCTCAATGTGTTATCCAGGAAGGGTTCAGCAAAAAGGCGAAATTGTTTCAATCAAGAAGGGCCACAAGCACCTTTGGTGGACTCCTGAAAACTTGCACGAACGCGGCTCAATACAATGGGTTGAGACTGAAAAAACGATATCAGAAGTTCCAACCAATGACGTCACATATGACGCCATTGAGATTTCAAAACCCAAAAAGGATGTGCCGGAAGGTATTCAGAGGCGACATGCGATGATCCAGATTGCGCTGCTCGAAATTGGCAAGGCGCTTGGATTCAGGAATACTGTGGCAAGGGAAGACCAGCACATTTCCTATCAAGGCAAAAGGCTGATCGAGTTTGATCATGTGGTGGCGAAGCCCCAGTCGCTTCAACAGTTGCAGGCTTATGGCGATGCAGCTGAGAAAGTCGCGCACATCGATGTTGCTTGGTTCAAGAATGGGAGATTGATGCCTGCCGCAATTGAGATCGAACACACGACGGGGATCAAGTCGGGATTGGATCGGCTGAAAGGCCTGCAGGATGTGCTGCCGCCTTTTCCTGTGAGGTATGTCATCGTTGCAGACGAGTCGGAGCGGGATAGAACGAGGAAGTTTGCGGAGGAAGCGCGGTTCAAGAGCCTTGGCGTGAAGTTTTTCAGTTATCAATCGGTGGAAGAGCTCTACAGTCTGTGCAGCCGCAGAAAGCTTGTTGGCGTTACCGATGAGTTTCTGGATTCGTTTATGGAAGCGCTTCAGTAGAAATTCAACTTCCCCGTCCGCCTCTTGGCGGATGGGGAAGTGGCCCGGAGGGCCGATGGGGTGTTTCTCCAGATTCGGTGCGAGATTTGTTGGCACTGAGTTTGCAGACCCACCCCCTTCCCCCTTCGGGGGCTTTCCCCCAGCGCTTTGCGCTGAGGGAATTAAAAATGGGCCGCTGGTTTCCCGGCGGCCCGTCTATTTTGCGATGAAAAGTGATTACGTGTTTTCTTCCGCAATCCGTTCGGCTTCGGCTTCTTCGAACAAGGCCTCAGCGGCGGCGCGGACTTCGGCGCGGTCGCTTGCTGGGCCGGTAAGGCTTTCGCCTCTGGACTGCGCTGCGGCTTCGTCGGCGGAGCGGGCGACGTTCACTGTGACGTTGACGGTGACTTCCGGGTGCAGCGACACGGCGACGGTGTGAAGGCCGATGATCTTGATCGGGTTCACCAGTTCGACGTGGTTGCGGTGGACGGCAACGCCGGTTTCCGCAGCTGCGATATCTGCGATGTCGCGTGGGGAAACGGAACCATAGAGCTGGCCCGATTCACCGGCCTGGCGGATGATGGCAAAGGATTTGCCATCAAGCTTCTTGGCGTCGGCTTCAGCCATTTTACGGGCTTCGGCGTTCTTGACTTCGAGGTCAGCGCGTTGCACTTCGAACTTGGCCTTGTTGGCCGTGTTGGCGCGGAGTGCTTTGCCGCGTGGCAGCAGGAAGTTACGGGCGTAACCATCCTTCACCTTGACGGTTTCACCCATGTGGCCAAGCTTGGCCACGCGTTCGAGGAGAATGATTTGCATGTTGCGTGTCTCCCTTAACCGATCACATAGGGCAGTAAGCCCAAAAAGCGGGCGCGCTTGATGGCTTGTGCCAATTCGCGTTGCTTCTTGGTGGATACAGCCGAAATGCGAGCGGGAATGATTTTGCCGCGCTCTGAAATATAGCGCTGCAGAAGGCGAACGTCCTTGTAATCGATCTTGGGGGCGTTGGTGCCGGTGAAGGGGCAGGATTTCCGGCGGCGGAAAAACGGCCTGCGGGCTTGTTGCTCAGCCATCAGTTGAACTCCTCTCCGATGTCATCATCATCGCGGCGGCGCTCGGACCGGCGCATCATGGCCGATGGCCCAGCTTCCAATTCCTCGACGCGGATGGTCAAAGACCGGATCACGTCTTCGGAGATGGACTGCTGACGTTCGACTTCAGCGAGCGGCGCGTAGGGACCTGCGATGTTGAGCAGCACCATGTGGGCTTTGCGGTTTTTCTTGATGCGATAGGTGAGGGATTTGATGCCCCAGCTTTCGACCTTGTCTACGGTTGCACCACCGGCGGTGAGCACACCCTTGTATTGCTCGACCAGCGCTTCGACTTGCGCTGGCGAGGCGTCTTGGCGGACCAAGAACACGTGTTCATAATTTGCCATTCGAATGAATGTCCTTTCTGTTTGACCATGGCACCGGCGCGAAGCCTCTTTTTCACCGACAAAAGGTTCAAAAGTCCGAACTGACAAGAGCAATAACAGGGGGAGAACGAGGGCTTTACCTCTGTACGCCGAAACGCACCTCCCTTTCAGCCACCGACCATGTGCCTTGGAATGGGCGTGGTATGGACGAGGGGCGGGGGGATTGCAAGGGTGAAATGGGGAGGGATTTGACATCATTGATAGCAATGCTATCATTGCATGCATGGCAAGCATCACAATCCGGAACCTCGATGACCATACAAAGGAATTGCTGCGCAAAAAAGCGTTGCAGAATGGCCACTCCATGGAAGAAGAAGTGAGGGTTATCATAAAGCGGGCCGTAAACCCGGCCAGTCGGCGCAAGGGGTTGGGCACGGCCATTCATGACCTCTTCAAGGATGTTGGTGGAGCGGATGATTTGCCAGTCATGCCAAGGCCTGCCAATCGGCCTCCGCCGGACTTTAGCGAATGGTGATATTGGATACGAATGTGCTGTCTGAACTCACGCGGCTCGCGCCTGAACCCAAAGTCGTGGCGTGGATTGATCAACTCGATGAGTCTGATGTTTTCGTCACGGTGATTTCCAAGGCTGAAGTAAAATATGGTTTGAACATCATGCCAGAGGGCAAGCGCAGGCAAGAGTTGGTGCGCACGTACGAACGGCTTTTCACAACATTGCTTTTCAGGAAAGTGCTGCCGTTCGAAGACCAGTGTGCTTCACATTTTGCGCGCTTCGCCGCGAGCGCAAACAAAAGGGGGATCGGTCTGTCTACAGCCGATCTGCAGATTGCTGCCATTGCGGACTACTTGGGTGCGGCTGTTGCAACCCGGAATGAGAAACATTTTGATCATGAAGGGCTTGTTGTTATCAATCCTTGGAAGTCGGTTGTTTGAGCAAGCCGTAACACTGTCTCCGCGTCATCGTCCCGAACAAATGCCGCAAAATCTGCTTCCCCCTCCAGCGCGGGTTCCAGCAGCTTGTGGTAGTCCGCCTTCTTGATAGCGCGGGTGCCGAATTGCGTCAGGTGGGGGTTGACGAATTGGGCGTCCAGAAGTGTGAAGCCGCCGAAATTCAGGCGGGCGACCAGGTGGACGAGGGCCACTTTGCTGGCATCGGTGGCGCGGCTGAACATGCTTTCGCCGAAGAAGGCCGCGCCGATTTTGACGCCGTAGAGGCCGCCGACGAGTTTGCCGTCCTTCCAGGCTTCAACGGAATGGGCACAGTTGATTTTGTGGAGTTGGGTGTAGAGGGCGATGATGCGGTTGTTGATCCAGGTGTCTTTGCGGGTCGCGTTGCGCTCGGCGCAGAGGCGGATGACGTCGTTGAAGGCGGTGTCGATGCGGATTTCGTAGGGTTGTTTGCGAACGGCTTTGCGCAAGCTGCGGGAAATGTGGAAAGCATCGAGCGGGATGACGCCGCGCTCTTCCGGCTCCACCCAATAGAGGGCGGGATCATCAGCCGCTTCCGCCATGGGAAAGACGCCGGCCGCATAGGCTTTCAGGAGAATCTGTGGGGTGATCGAGGACATGGATTATGGGTTGGTGCGGGCCAGATATTTCTCCAACCAGTGAATGTCATAGTGGCCGTCGATGATATCGTTCTCGCGCAGGAGTTTTTGGAACAGGGGGATTGTGGTTTCCACGCCGTCGATGACGAATTCGGACATGGCGCGCCTTAGGCGCATCATGCATTCGGTGCGGGTTTTTCCGAAGACGATGAGTTTGCCGATGAGGCTGTCGTAGTAGGGTGGGATTTTGTAGCCGGAGTACAGTGCTGAATCGATGCGCACGCCAAGACCGCCGGGGAAATGCACGGCATCGACGCGGCCCGGTGAGGGCGCGAATGTGACGGGGTTTTCAGCGTTGATGCGACACTCGATGGCATGGCCGGAAAAGACGATGTCTTCCTGGGTCATGTTGAGTTTGGCACCGGCGGCAACGCGGATTTGTTCCTGCACAAGGTCAAGGCCGGTGAGCATTTCCGTGACGGGATGTTCGACTTGCAGCCGGGTGTTCATTTCGATGAAATAGAATTCGTTGTTTTCGTAGAGGAACTCGATTGTGCCCACACCTTCATAGCGGAGGTCACGCATGGCTTGCGCCACGCGGTTGCCAATCTCATCACGCTGGTGGGCGTTGAGGGCAGGGGAGTGGGCCTCTTCCCAGATTTTCTGGTGGCGGCGTTGCAGGGAACAATCGCGTTCGCCGAGATGGACAGCATTGCCTTGGCCGTCGCCCAAGACCTGGATTTCGATGTGGCGGGGTTTTTCGAGGTATTTCTCGATGTAGACTTCGCCGTTGCCGAAAGCGGCTTTGGCTTCTGTCTGCGCCGTGCCGATGGCGACTTCGAGTTCGCCTTCGTTTTTGGCCACTTTCATGCCGCGGCCACCGCCGCCTGCCGTGGCCTTGATGATGACGGGGTAACCGATGGATTTGGCGACTTTGCGGGCTTCACCGATTTCGGAGACACCACCTTCAGAGCCGGGCACAACGGGAATGCCAAGCGCCTTGGCAGTGCGCTTTGCTTCGATCTTGTCACCCATGGTGCGGATGTTTTCGGGCGAGGGCCCGATGAACTTGATGCTGTGCTCTTTGAGGATTTCCGCAAAGCGGGCATTTTCAGAGAGAAAGCCGTAGCCGGGGTGGACGGCTTCGGCGCCGGTGATTTCGCAGGCAGCAACAATGGAAGCGACATTGAGATACGAGTCTTTGGCGGGTGGCGGGCCGATGCAGACACTTTCATCGGCAAGGCGGACATGCATGGCGTCAGCATCTGCAGTGGAGTGCACGGCGACGGTGGCGATGCCGAGTTCGCGGCAGGCGCGCAAGACGCGGAGTGCGATTTCACCCCGGTTGGCGATCAGGATTTTTTCAAACATGGATCACTCGATCACGATCAGGGCTTCGCCGAATTCGACGGGTGTGCCACTGCTGACGAAAATGGCCGTGACCTTGCCCGCACGTGGTGCCGGAATCTGGTTCATGGTTTTCATGGCTTCAATGATGAGCAAGGTCTGGCCTTGCTTCACGTCTGCGCCAATGGAAATGAAATCCGCTGCACCTGGTGCCGAGGCCATATAGATGGTGCCCACCATGGGGGATTTTACTGTGCCGGGGTGTTCGGGTGTTGCGTCTGGCTTTGCGGCGGGCGCGGGCGCGCTCACTGTGGCGGCAACTGGAGCCGCAGTCATGTGTTGCACTGTGGCGTTGACTGTCTTTGCGACGCGCACGCGCACACCTTTTTGCTCCAACTCAATTTCAGTGAGGCCTGTGGCATTCAGGATTTCAGCGAGACTGTCGATCAACGCGAGTTCGGGGGAGCGGGTGGCAGTTTGGGATTTGTTTGCTGGCGGCGTTTTTGTCGAAGGCATTGGCGGGCTATCCTGTGGCGGCGCTTGATGTTTTGACGACTTATAGGGCGGCAAGCTGCGGCATGGAACAGGCATTCTCCGAGGTGTGGACAGCGCAGCGGTCAGCCATCGCTTGAAGCCAAGGGACCTCTCCCCCGCTTCGCGGACCCTCTCCGAAGGGGAGAGGGACTCGTTGTGAGACCTCCACTTTTACTGATCAGGGCGCTCCCACCACAAGTCCCTCTCCCCTTCGGAGAGGGTCC
>JANPCE010000027.1:0-86017 GCA_031430795.1 Hyphomicrobiales bacterium | reverse complement strand
CCTGGTCTTGCGGAACACATCTTGGCCCGCAGCCCACGTGCTGCACTCCAGAGGCCGTATACATGACCGCTCCACCCCCACGCGCCGTCAAAGCGAGAAAAGCCCTTGTCAAGAAGAGGCCGTCCATACATGACGAATTTTTCTGGTAAATGATAGTTCAAGCTAATCCGGAACCGCTCTAAGACAACAGCAGGTTGATTTGATCTTCTCGGCGTCTCCATGGAGACGCCGGTCCTTATTTTGTGGCGACTTGGGTAACCTTGCCCAACCGCACGCGAATTTTTTCAAGCGACACCAGGGCCACACCTTGCTTTCCTTCGCGCGAAACCAGGGCAATTGCCGATATGGGGAAATAGCCCGGCAATCGTCCGGCAGACATCGGCGCATTGAGCGACACAGAGAAGCGGCCTGACTCCACCTCGTCCGACGTCCACTTCACACTTCTTTGAACATTGCCGATTTTCACCACCACCCGCACGTTTGTTGCGCGTGTCTTCACGATGTGGCCGGAAAGTTCGATGACCATGTAGGGTGAGGACACATAGCCGGGCTCTGCGACGATGAGATTTCCCTCCATGCTGGCGGAACCCTCGCCCTTGGGGCCATCGGCATTGGCCACGAGGGAATCCAGAAACCACGACAATTCCAATTCCCCGGACGACACTTCCGGCGCAGGCGTGGCAACCGCCACATCCCCGGGCTGCGGCACAGACGGTGTTTCATCGTCTGCAACCACCTGCGGCTTTGGTTTGGGCTTTGGCTGTTTCGGCACAAAAGTAACCGCTTTGGGCCGTTGGGATTTTGCCTTTTTGTGTGGCATCAACAGCTTGATGATGTTGTGCGTTTTCAAATGTGGTGAGGATGGCAGATCAGCTGCTTCGGCCAGCACGCCGAAACCTGTGAAAACCACCAAAATTGCCAACAGCGCAGACCGAATCATTTACCAACCCAAAACAGTTAACATTTGGTAAACGATGGCCAGTACTGATTCAACTTGGCATTCTAAAGAGTTGAAAACCTGTGCAGGATGGCAACAATATGGCCTGGGAGCCAATCGGGAAGAGAAAGCCGCCACGGAGCCGCCGGCAAAGCCTCATCAGAATGCCGGATGACCCATTGATCGTGTTGCTTCGCGAAGGTCAAAGTGTTCAATCCGTCCACGACACCTTTCCCCAAGGCCTTCAAGCCAGCTTCCTTGGCACTCCACAGGGTCAGAAAATGCAGGCTTTGTTCGACTGCCGGGCGATTGGCAACATCATGCGCCTCATGTGCCGTGAAAAATCTTTGTGCCAGCGCCGGAGCGTTCAGCACATTCCGTTCGCGTTCGACATCCACTCCCAAATCCGCGTTTTCCGCCGCGCCAAACAAGCAGGTTTTACCTGAAGTGGTGAAGGACAGCTTCAACCCAGGAGCATCGGTGCAATGGGGGCTGCGATCCCGGCCATGAACCAGCGAAAGCATGTTCATTTCACCTTGCCATCCAATCTGTTGCGCCACAAAAACTTGCTGAAAACAGCGGCGGAACAGAAAATGCCTTCGCTCTTCCCCGATTTGAAAGCTGTTTGACCTCGCTTTCTCAGCCTCCGGGAGCACTGCCAGAAGCATGTCCTCTGGCACTGCCCCCATGTCTTCCACTGTGCAAAAGCCAGCCAGGAGCCCGTTTAACGTGAAATGCCGCATGATACTCAAGAGTTCAAGAGAAACAGCAGAGTTAATTTTCATAAACCAATCACTGAAATTTGTCCGTGGAAGGGACTGATTCTGCTTCCGGCAGACTGCGCCGCCAACCGCATCTTAACAAGTAGCCTGATATAAGGTGACTGTACGCGATTGAACACTTCGTCAATGCAGACGCCTGTCGGCATTGCGAACTGACACATTCACAGGTGGAACCATGACTCGTTTTATTTCTCTCTCTGCGACAGCCCTGCTGTTCGTCTCTTCGTTGACACCTGCCTTTGCGGCGGAAACCTGGGACATGCCAACGGCGTATCCCGCCGCCAATTTTCAGACTGTGAACGCCCAGGAATTCAGCAAGTGTGTGGCAACAGGCACCAACGGCGACATCAACATTGTGCTTCATCCCAACGGCGCGCTGTTCAAGGGCAATGACATCAAGCGTGCTGTCCAGACCGGCCAAACGCAGATCGGCGAACGCCTGCTGTCTTCCCATGAGAATGAGAACGCCCTGTTTGGCACGGATTCCATTCCGTTCGTTGCGACATCTTATGAAGCGTCAGTAAAGCTATACCAGGCCGCGCGCCCAGGACTTGACAAGACCCTGGAAGACCAGGGCCTCAAGTTGCTTTACTCTGTGCCTTGGCCACCACAGGGGCTCTACTTCAAAAAGGAGGTCAACGCTGTTGCCGACATGGGCGGCGTGAAAGTGCGCTCCTACAACAAGGCAACGGCACGGCTGGCTGAACTCACGGGCATGGCGCCGATTTCGATTGAAGCGGCAGAAATCAGCCAAGCCATTTCGGCTGGCGTCATCAACTCGCTCATCACGTCTGCCGTTACCGGCCAGGACAGCAAGGCGTGGGAACAGCTCACTCATTTCTATCAAGTCAACGCCTGGATGCCGCGCAATACCGTCATCGTCAACAAGGGCATCTGGGACGGGCTTTCCGCTGACAAGCAAAAGGCAATTTCGGACTGTGCTGCCACCGCAGAGGCGGCCGGACTTGATAAGTCCAAAGCTGCCAATGACAAGGCCATTCAAACGCTGAAAAACAACAACATGAAAGTGCTTGCCCCGTCTCCTGCGCTGGCTGAAGAGTTGAACAAAATAGGTGCGACCATGGCGGAAGAATGGGCCACCAAGGCGGGCGATGCCGGTGCCGCCATCCTGCAGGCATTCCGGAATTAGTGGACAGCGTCGTTCGGCGCATTGGGGAAGACAGGTTCAATGGCGGGGGTACGCGCAGCGAATTCATCGCAGCATCATGCGTTGGACAAAACCTGGAATCGGCTTGACCGACTTTACCTCTACAGCGGGTATCTCGCCGCAGTGTTTCTCGTGCTGATATTTTTGACAACCATGCTGCAGGTCGCAAGCCGTCTCGTGGGTTACAATATTCGGGGCCTTACAGACTTCGCGGGCTACTTCATGGCCGCGTCCGCGTTTCTGGCTTTCGCCCACACGTTCAATCATGGGGGCCATATCCGCATTGAGCTTTTTCTTTCGATGATGGGACGGTTTCGAACCGTTGCAGAGTGGTTCTCGTTCCTGGTTGCGGTGGCGACTGCCGGGTGGCTGGCCTGGTACGCCTGGTCGATGGTTTACTGGTCCTACAAACTCAATGACATCAGCCAGGGATTGGATGCGACGCCGATATGGATTCCCCAGCTTTCGATGGCCATTGGCCTGTCGGTTCTCGCGGTCAGTGTTGTTGACCACACACTGCGCTTGATCCTGACCGGCGACCACCGCCTGCCCACATCCCCGGACGCACTTTAGATGGAACAGTCGGCGCTGCTTGTCACACTGCTTGCGATGCTCTGTGTATTGCTGGCTTCCGGCACCTGGGTTGGCCTGACATTGGTCGCGCTGGCAGCCGTGGCCATTGAGATCTTCGCCAGCCGTTCAGCGGGCGCTCCGGTTGCAACCACGCTTTGGTCGTCTTCATCGACATGGATGTTGTCATCCCTGCCCATGTTCGTTTGGATGGGGGACATCCTGTTTCGCACCCGGCTTTCAGAGGACCTGTTTCGCGGGCTCGCGCCGATCATGGGGCGCATTCCAGGCGGCCTGTTGCACACAAACGTGATGGGTTGCACCATTTTTGGCTCGGTGTCCGGGTCTTCCGCCGCGACGCTCACAACTGTTGGGCAGATGACTTTGCCCGAACTCAAAAAGCGCAACTATCCTGAACACCTGACAATCGGCACACTTGCAGGGCCAGCCACGCTCGGGCTGATGATCCCACCCTCCATCATCATGATCGTCTATGGCGTGATGACCAACGAGTCGATTGCCGCGATCAACATCGCCGGCATCTTGCCGGGATTTGTGCTGGCTGCGATGTTTACGGTCTATGTGATCGTGGCGGCCAAGACGGATCCAACTTACAAGCCAGTGCCGGAACCCGCCACGAGCTGGCGCGAAAAGCTTTCTGCACTTTGGCTTCTGGTGCCTGTTCACATTTTACTCGCCATTGTCTTGGGGTCCATGTTTGCAGGCTTTGCCACTGCGACAGAGTCAGCCGCACTTGGCGTTGCAGGTGCACTCGGCCTTGCCTGGTGGCAAAAAACACTGACGTGGAAAAATTTTGTCGACAGCCTGATGGGTGCCACACGCACGTCGGCGATGATCGCACTCATCCTCGCAGGGTCAGCGGCACTGTCACTGGCGATGGGCTACACCGGACTGCCCAATGACCTTGCCCAATGGGTGGCCACGTTCAATCTTTCGGCCATGGGCCTGCTGATGGCGCTGCTGCTGCTCTATCTTGTCCTTGGCTGTTTTCTCGATGGCATTTCATGTGTGGTGCTCACCATCGGCATTGTTGAACCCATGGTGCGCCAGGCCGGCATCGACATGGTGTGGTTTGGCATTTTCGTGGTGTTGGTTGTGGAACTGGCACAAATCACGCCGCCCGTGGGGTTCAATCTCTTCGTGCTTCAATCGATGACGGGTCACAACATTTTCCGCATCGCCCGCTGGTCATTTCCCATGTTCATGATCATGTTCATCATGGTGTTTGTGATGATCCAGTTCCCCGGCCTTGCAACTTGGTTGCCGTCGTTGATGTTGCCGGTGACTGTGCAGTAGCGGCTGCTTGGTTGCGGGTCGCGTGTATCAGGGCAGTTCTTCGCCAATTGAAATCAACCACTCTCCTTTTCATCATCGCGGCGAAAACCGCTGTCGTGTGTGCACTTCATTTGTGCTGTAAATTGCAGCGGGGCAATTGCACGCAGCCAAGGGACCTCTCCCGCCCTTCGGGCACCCTCTCCAAGAGGAGAGGAACCTCTTGCAGCGACCTCCCGTTTTACTATTCAGGTCGGTCGCACCCACGAGTCCCTCCCCTCCGGGGAGGGTGCCCGAAGGGCGGGAGAGGTCCCTTGGCTTCAAGCGATGGCCCTGCCGCATTTGGCTCCACAAAAGAAGCGTGAACACAATAGCGGCGAAAGCGGGATCACGGTCCTGGGGGAAATGTTTCCGACTCACCAAGACCACGTCAAGAAAAACCCGGCGACATGCCGGGTTTTTCAGATGAGGTTCAGCGGGTTGGCGGATCAGGCTGCGAGGCGCTGGCATTCCGGCGGAAGCGCCACGATTTCAATCCAGTAGTGGCCAACTGTCTTTACGATATCCACCAGCTTGTCGAACGAGACTGGCTTGCAGATGAAGGAGTTCACACCCAGATTATAGGTCTTGATGATGTCTTCCTCAGCTTTCGAAGTTGTCAGGATCACGACGGGAATGCGGTGCAAAACCGGGTCATTCTTGATTTCCTGTAACACCGTGCGGCCATCCTTGCGCGGCATGTTGAGGTCCAGCAGGATAAAGCCCGGATAGGGCTCGCCCGCCAGGTGCTTGTACTTGCCCTCGCGGCGCAGGTATTCAATAAGTTGGACGCCGTCCTCCACGAAATCAATGGGATTGCCCAGTTTTGACTCGGCGAAAGCGTCCTTGATCATCATGCGGTCATCAGCGTCGTCGTCAGCGACGACAATACGGACTGGAAAATTGCTGCGGCTCATGCTGCTTGTTCCTTTTTTATTTGTTCAATTGGCAATGTGACGTGGAATTTCGATCCAATGTTGACTTGGCCATCTGCATCAATGGTGCCGCCGTGGCGCTCCACAATTTTTCTGACGGTGGCGAGACCGATGCCTGTGCCTTCATATTCGTTGCGGCTGTGCAGACGCTGGAAAATCGTGAAAATCTGTTCCTTGAACTGGTTGTCAAAGCCTATCCCATTGTCTTCGATTGTGATCGAAACATACTGGATTTCAGCTTCCTCGAACGCGTGTGCAACGACCTTGATAACAGGCTTTGTGTCTGCTCTGCGGAACTTGAGTGCATTGCCCAGCAGGTTCTGCAGCAACTGCCGCATTTGCATGGGTTCACATTGAATTGTCGGGAGGTCACCGTGCTCGACGGTGGCCTCGGTTTCTTCAATGCGAATCTGCAAATCGCCGATGACTTCGGTCAGGATTTTGCCGAGGGAAGCTTTCTCAAAGTCTTTGGCCCCTGTGGTCACGCGCGAGTATGACAGAAGGTCGTTGATGAGTTTGCGCATCCGGTCAGCGGCGTTCTGCATGCGGTCAACGAACATCTTGCCATCATCTGGCAAGATGCTGCCGTATTTTTTGACGAGCCTTTCACCGAAAGCCTCGATCTTGCGCAACGGCTCTTGCAGGTCATGTGACGCGACATAGGCGAAGTCTGCGAGTTCCCGGTTCGAGTGCTCCAGTTTTTGCGTGTATTGCAGCATCATTGATGCGTTGCGTTCGTTTTCCGTGATGTCCTGGTAGGTGGCAATCGTGCCACCGTCCGACATCGGTTCGTTGAGGACGGCGATCACACGCCCGTCTTTCAGGCGCTGCTTGATCACGCTGCGACGTCTCAACTGGTTTGGATCGTTGCGTTCAGCGAGTGCCCGCTCTGCCTCTTCCGCAGTGTAGTTGCCAAGACTGACGCTATATTGCATCAGCTCCCGGAGCGTGATGCCGGGCTTCACCACATCCGGCGAAAAGCCATAGACATCAAGATAGCGCTTGTTGACGACGATCAGTTTTTGGTCCCTGTCGAACATGCAAAGACCCTGCACCATGTTGGTGAGCGCCGTGTCGAATTGCAGGTTACGCGCGTGGAGCTGCTGCGAAATGCGCAACATCTCGATTTCGCGCAGCTTGAGCTCCGTGATGTCGGAGCGGGTGCCGACAATGCCGCCGTCATTGGTGCGCTTTTCGGCGATCAGGATCCAACGTCCATCAGTCAGTTGGACTTCGATGGGTTCTTTTGGATTGCGATGCCGGTCCAGCCGCCACTGGATGTATTCTTCCGGCAACATGTCCTTGAGCACAAATGCGCCGCGCATTGTGGATGTGCGCAGGATTTCCTCCTTGGGCACACCAGGCATAATGATGTCTGCCGCAAGCGGACTGTAGTCGACATATTTCTTGTTGTAGAGGACAATGCGGTCGTTGGCATCATAGAGCGCAAAACCATCGGCCATGACATCAAGGGCGTGCATGAGAAGCGAGCGCGAATGCTCTGCAATCATCTCATACTGTGTATTGAGGTCCATGTCGGACGCGGGCGAGTCAATCTGGCGCGCTGTTTCGACAACTGTTTTGTTCGGCAGGCGGCGGCGGCGGATCTCCACAACATTGCCGCTGGGCGCCGTGTACCGGAATGTATATGCGGTCCCGGGTGCCAGGCGCGTGATGATCTTCTCAATTTTTTCTTCAATGTCGACGCTGGGAACATTGAGGCGCTGAAACGTGACCGACATCAGTTCCTGCAGGCTCACACCCGATTTCAAGTCAGTGCTCAAGTAGCCGCAAAGTGTCCGGTAGAGATCGTTGGACGCCAGCAACCGCAGGTCCGAGTCGAACAGCGCAAGGCCAACGTCAGCGCCGGCAAACAGATCAGCAATCTCGCCCGTTTGTGCTTGAACGACAGGTTGATGGCTGCTGTCAAATTCCTTTTTCAGTACTGAAATTCGGTTTTCCTGGCTCACGTCCCACCCCAATCTAACGGTCCTCTCTACCGCAAAGCGATGAACGAACAGTGAAGGTGAAGTGAAATCCAATTCTCCAAGTGTTTTTCGATATTTAACGATTTTGCGGCATAACTGCGGCACAAATCAATTCGGAGCCCGCTTGCCATGTGAAACATCATGGTTTGTTGCTGCCACACGGAACTGGACACTGAACAATGCTTTCGACTGCAGAAAGAGCCATCGCGTGCTGGGTGCTGGCAATCACGATCCTTGCCGGATTCACCATTCCCGGCATCTCCGAAACCATGGCCCCGTACAGTTCGGCCAGCCTGTTGGTTTTGATCATCATGTCGCTGCTGCCCATGGGGCGGATGGCAGAAAGCGAAGTTTTCAGCCTCGACTCCAAAGTCTGGCAAATTGTGCTGTGGCAGCTGCTTGTGCTGCCTGCGATCATCGTGTCAGGTGCCCATCTCGCCCGCATTGACAGCAACATCACATTGTTGATGATCACAACGGCGTCAGCCGGATCGCTTTTTGCGTCACCAACTTTTGCAGAACTGCTGCAAGTCAACAAGCAGAAGGCACTGCAATGCATGGTGCTTTCCACCTTTCTGATGCCGATTTCCTACTTCATCTTTTTTACCCTGGTCCTGCATGCGGATGTCGCCATTGACGTTAAAGCTTTCGTCCATCGCTGCATGATCTATCTGGTTCTGCCGCTTGGGCTGTTTCTGATTTACATGGGCATGGCCCGGGAACTGCCGGAACGGCTCGTCAACACTGTTGAAACTTTTTCCCGACGCTCGACAATCGGCGCACTCATTGTCTTTGGCCTTGGGATCATTGGACCTGCCCGCGACCTGCTGTGGAGTGAACCGTCCCGTTTTGCGCTCTATCTGGTCATCGTGACCGGACTTGGGGCAGGCATGGCGTATCTGACCGCAATCGTGATGTTCAAGCAGGGCATGAGCGATTCCCTGACGGCCAGCATTGTCAGTGGCTTCCGCAATGTTGGCCTCGGCTTTGTGTTGCTGTCGGGCATGGCAGGCCAAACCACGGCCGAATATGTGGGTGTGTCCCAGATTCCCATCTTCCTCGCACCCCTTGCCTTGAGCCTGTTTGTTCGCAGCCATCGTGAGAATTTCGAGAGCCACGCCGCATACCAGTAAGCAGCCTGCCGCACATGCTTGAAGTGTAAAGCATTCCGCTTTCTCAATCATTTATTAACGCCGATTCCAGATCCTGCAACAACGCTACTATTTGCGGCCCCGGCTTTACTGTTGTTTATGGCGCACCGTGTTAGGCCAGTGTGGAACTTGGACTACTGGGGTGGCAGGGTTGTGAACGGCGTAAGCTTAAATGCTCAGAATGGGGCCTGTGAAACGGATGACATGATCCGTTCATTTCGCAGCGCGTTTAGAGCCCAGCATCAACACGCGGTACAGCCAGCGGCAGTTTCCACTCCGGTACAGGTCACGCCAACAGCGGTGTCCCCGGCACAGCGGTCACTTCCGGCAATCACAGCGGTTGCGCAGCGGACCGCGCCTTTCGCGAAACGTGTGGGGGGCAAACGCCATGTCTTGGCCATGGTAGCGGCAACGCTTGTCGGCATCACCACGACCTGGTTCATGAACAAATCCTATGCGCCGGAGATGTATGGTGCGACCGGGATGGAACCTGCGGCTGAGGCCCATGCCCAGGGAAAGAACTATGCCGTTTTCGACCTCAACCTGAATATCCGGGCCCTTCGTGATGCGCAGCTGTCGCGCATGACCAAAACGCCCGATGTTATTCTGCTTGGGGCAAGCCACTGGCAGGAGGCCCACAAGGACCTGCTCAAGGGCTATGACATGTTCAACGCCCATATCCACCGCGACTATTGGGAGGACCCGCTTGGCATGGTGGAACTGCTGGTGCGCCACAACCGGCTGCCCAAGAAACTGATCATCAGTGTCCGTGACAACCAGTTCACGCCGGTGGATGACCGCAAGGATTTCCTTTGGGAACCTGGCATTCCAGCTTACCGCGACTTCGCAAAACGCATTGGCATCGAAGCTGAAAATTTCGTCAGCACCCTGCCTTACGACCGCGGTCGCGCCCAGATGTCACTGCCCATGCTGTTCACCAATTTCACGCGTTGGTACAACGCGGGAGAACGCCCACACGCTTCGACAGAAAGTAAATTCAAAACCCTCGATGTATTGCTGCCAGATGGCTCCATTGCATGGGCCGACAAGCACATGGACCTTTTCACGCCCGAAAGAACGCGCAAGGAATCTCTGGCCTTTGCAGCCTTGCGTGAAAACAAGCCGCCAAAGGTTGATCCCAAGGGTGTGTTTGCATTTGAGAAAATGCTGGATTTCCTGAAGAAGGAAGGCGTGCAAGTGACACTTGTGCATCCTCCGTTCAACCCGATCTACTACGACGCGTTGCAGGGGACACCCTATGCGGCAGGACTGAAAAAGATTGAAGAACTCACGCAACGGATTGCGGTGGATCACGGCCTGAAAACATTCGGAAGCTTCAATCCCCACGACATCGGCTGCACAGCTGCAATGTACATTGACGCAGAGCACGCAAACGAAAATTGCCTCCAGAAAATCTTTGACCAGTATGTCGTGCTTGACACCATGCAGGGAACAAACTGATGGCCTTCACATCCCTTCAGTTCATCTTCATTTTCCTGCCCCTCACCTATCTGGGCTTTGTCCTGGCCAACCGCTTCGGTGGCGCACAAGCTGCCATCAGTTTCCTCGGTGTCATTTCTCTGCTGTTCTACGGCCTGTTCGGTTGGCAGTTGCTGCTTGTCCTGATGTTCTCGCTGGTGTTGAATTATTCCGCAGGCAAATACATCGCAACCCTTGGTGAGAGGCGCGACCTTGCGCGCAAAGCACTGCTGGGCACTGTGGTCGCCAACCTTGCCATTCTCGGCTATCTCAAATACTCGAACTTCTTCATTGATGTCGCCAATCAAGTGACAGGCGGCACGTATGGCCGTTTTGATATTGCCGTGCCGATTGGTGTGTCGTTTTTCACATTTGTGCAAATCGGCTATCTGATTGACGCCTACAACGGACAACTCACCAAGCACGACTTCTCCCGTTACGTGGTGTTCACCGCATTCTTTCCCGCCGTGACAGCTGGTCCACTTGTGATGCAGCGCGAGATGATGGAGCAACTCAACCGCGGCCACATCGAAGCCTTTGACCCCCGCCGGCTGACAATCGGCCTGACCATGTTCGCCATGGGCCTGTTCAAAAAAGTGGTGCTTGCGGATTCAATTGCACCTTTTGCGGACAGCGTTTTTGGCGGTGTCCACAGTGGCATGGCCATCGACGCGGTCACCGCCTGGACCGGTTCTGTTTGCTACGCCTTGCAACTCTACTTCGATTTCTCCGGCTACTCGGACATGGCCATTGGCCTTGCCACCATCTTTGCAATCAAATTGCCGCTGAACTTTGATTCACCTTTCAAGGCCACCAACATTTCTGATTTTTGGCGGCGCTGGCACATGACGATGACGCGTTTCTTCACAGCCTACGTCTATTCCGGCCTTGCCATGTCCGGCATGCGCAAGGGCATGTCCCGGGGCGTGGGCCGCGTGGGGAAATTCCTACTGGCAACGGCGATCCCGTCCATTCTCACTTTCATCGTTGCGGGCGTCTGGCACGGTTCGGGTTGGACCTATGTGATCTATGGCGTGATGCACGGCTTTGCGGTTGCGGGCTTTCTGGCCTGGCGCGAATTTTCGGGCATGAAACTGCCGCCTCCTGCGGCGTGGCTGCTCACCATGGTCACCGTGGTTTGTGCCCTCGTCATGTTCCGTGCACCGGACGTGCCGACAGCGCTTGCCATCCTCAGCAACATGTGGGGCGTTGGCGGGTCATCTGGCGTTGCTGAATATGTCTTCATTGACGAGGCGCAGGCGCTTTCCATGATCGTCATCATGGGTGCGATCACGCTTCTGCTGCCCAACACGCAACAGATTCTGCATCATGAATGGCCCGTCGTGGACACAAAACCAAGTGATGTCGCCATGTCCGCAGGCCTTGTGTCGTGGCGTCCGTCATTCCGCTCGGCATTTGCCGCGGCTTGTGTCTTCGCCATCGGCATCACTTCAATCGGTTCAAGCACCGGCTTTCTCTATTACAAATTCTAACCAGGGATGGAACACCAATGAATACGCATAACCACAGCTTCAGCGAAATCACCCTCAACTTGTCACGCGAAGTGGACAGCGAGATTGCGGGAGACATCGAGAAGGAATCAGTTTTCGTCTCGCCCTTCATTGACCGCATCTTCATCAACCCCGACCTTCGCACGGCAAGGGTGGTCACGCGTCCGGGTGCGGACCTCACCGAAGTGGCGGAAAAATCCCAACGTTTTCTCGATGTCATGGTGCGCCAGGTCTCGGGATTTGAGATCAAGGTTTTTGTTGAAACAAAGCGCAAGGACAGCGGCCCTTATTTCAACGGCGTCAACGAGGAACTGGTCAGGCGCGGCTGGATGTATGACTACGGCAAAGGTCAGGTGGCCTATTCCGGACCTGTCTTGAAACTGGTGAAGCTCATCAATGACAAGGCTGGCCAGCTCTATACAACCGCATTCGACGCCAAGGACGGGCATTACCCCGCGATGATCGACGCCGACACACTGCACAAGTGTGGCTACTTCGATTCACATCCAAACGCTGTCACATTTTTGGGCAATGTTGTTGAAGACTTTGACGCCATCGAGGAATTCCGCCGCGCCAACTCCTGCTCTGAAGGTGCACACATGCCACCGCAAGAACACATCCACATTGATGGCATGTGCCTGAATCCCGCCGCGTGCTTCCCCTGCTACCCCACACTTTCGGGACAGAGCTTCAAGGAAGGCCAGTGCTACACGTGGCTTGGCCGCGTGTTCCGCTACGAGTCACGCAACATCAATGGCCTTGACCGTCTCTATGAGTTCAACGTGCGCGAACTCGTGTTTGTCGGCAGCGAGGAATATGTGCGCGGCATCCGCGCCAAGGCCCTTCCAATCGTTGAAGAACTCGCATCATTCTTTGACATTGACTGCCAGGTGCAGACTGCGACGGATCCGTTCTTCGCGACAGTCTCTGCGGCAAAGAAATTCTGGCAGGCCGCCCAGGAGGTCAAAAACGAAATCAAGATTCCCGCACTCTCAAAAGATGGCAGCACCAAGATGCTGGCCTGCGGCTCAATCAATCTGCACGGCAATTTCTTCGGCAAGCGCTTTGGCTTCACCGATGAGAACGGCGAACCGGCGCAAACCGGCTGCGTTGGGCTAGGCATTGAACGCTGGGTGCTTGCGGCCTTCACCCAACACGGTTTCGACCCGATGCGCTGGCCCGAAGCCGTGCGCAACGAAATATTCAATTGAACAACAAAATCCAAAAAGGGAGAATACACATGCAACTCTATGGTCTGATCGGAAAAGTGCTAGGCGTCGATGCGGGAACGCTGGACGAGGAATCCAACGCGCAGAATACACCGCGCTGGGATTCGCTGCGGCACATCGAGGTTATTTTCGCGATGGAGAACGCCTTTCACGTGCGTTTCACCATGCCCGAGATTTCCGGCCTTCGCAAATTGGCTGACATCCGCAAACTGCTGCTCTCCAAAGGCGTGCGGCTCAATGAAATGGATGACATTCGCAAAACTGCCTGAGCACGGTTGTGCACCAGGCTTGAAATGGTGGAAAAAAAGTTGAACAACGGCCAGACCATAAAGCTCTTGATTGTGGACGATGACGAGGACGACCTGTTCCTCATCACTGATGCCTTGAGCGAAGTCACGCGCACACGCTACTCCGTGACCACGGCGTCGTCGTCTTTGCAGGCCATGGTTGAGCTTGCAAAGGGCCCGTTCGACGTCATCTTCAGCGACTACAGGCTCGGCACATACACAGGCGTTGACTTCATCAACAACGTCCGGGGCGCCGGCCTTGACACCCCGGTCATTTTGTTGACGGGCATTTCAGACCATCTGGTTGACAACGCCGCCTTGCAGGCAGGTTCATCGGACTTCATTCCGAAGACTTCGATCACGGCCGACGTGTTGGACCGTTCCGTACGTTATGCACTTGCCCATGCCGACAGGCAGAAGCTGTTGCAAAGCATCCTGAAAAACACAAAGTCAGGCATCTGTGTGCGCAATGCCGAAGGTGTTGAAACGCTCTGGAACGCACAGTTTACAAATTTTTCAAAACTGGCTTTCGGCGAAACCCTTGTTGCGCGAAAACAGCTGGTGGACCTCGCGCACGCCGCGCGGCAGAAAGATCTGACAGTCGGTTCTGTCGTTCTTGAATCGCATATCACGCCGTTGCCGGACGGCGGATCAATTCTGACGCTGCATGACGTCACGGACCGCGTCAACGACCTCATGGAGCGCCGGCTTGCCGAGGATCGTATCCGTGCCATCGCCATGCAGGACGTCCTCACGGGACTTCCAAACCGCATGGCTTTCAACGACTATCTGGACGCGTGTCTGCTGGCCGCCGGCCAAAACGGCAGCAGCGTGGGACTGATACTGTTTGACTTCAACCGCTTCAAAGAAGTCAATGACCTGTTCGGTCACGCTGCGGGAGACCATATCCTCAAGCAGGCGGCAAAGCGGATCAATGAAATCCTGACTGGCGATGAGTTTTGCGCCCGCCTCGGCGGCGATGAGTTCGTTCTGATTCAACTCAAGAGCAACAAGGAATCGGCGCTGAACCTTGCGCAGCGCGTGGCGGACCGCCTCGCAATGTCGCTGAAGTGGGAAGACAAAACCATTGAAGCCAGCGTCACTTTGGGTGTCGCCCTCTATCCCATGCATGGCCGCGACAGGCAGACCCTGTTGGCCAACGCTGATCTTGCCATGTATCGCGGCAAAGCAGAAGTGGAACGGACGATCTGCGTTTTTGACGCAAGCATGGATCAATACATCCGAGACCGCCGCTCGCTTGCCCATGACCTGCGCAACGCGATCCAGAATGACGAGTTGAGTCTTGATCTCCAACCACAGTTCACAACCGCGACAGGTGCACTCGCCGGCTTCGAGGCTCTGCTGCGCTGGCACTGCCCCCATCGGGGTCAAGTATCACCAGGCCAGTTCATTCCGATCGCCGAAGAAAACGGGCTGATCATTGAAATTGACAAATGGGTGCTGAAGCACGGCTGCAGGCTTCTTGCGTTGTACCCATGGATTCCCCGCCTTGCCGTCAACATTTCAGCAAAGGCAATTTGCCTTCCCCAGATCGTGACGCAGGTGCGTGATACATTGCTTGCCGCTGGCATTTCACCAAGACGCCTCGAACTTGAAGTCACTGAAACAGCACTCGTGCATGACCTCAACCGCGCTTTGCACAACCTCAGACAAATCAAGGCGCTGGGCATTGCCATCGCCATGGACGATTTCGGCACCGGCTACTCATCGCTGTCGCTTCTCAGTTCATTTCCATTTGACCGCATCAAGGTGGACGGATCGTTCATCCAGTTGACGGGCTGCAATGAGCGTGCAGACGCCATTTTCAAGGCGGTGGTCAACCTCGGCGCCGCCCTCAGTGTTCCGGTTTTGGCTGAAGGCGTGGAAACGGCAACCCAGATCGCATTTGCCTCAGCTTCGGGATGCGAGGAATTGCAGGGTTTCTATTTTGGTTATCCGGTCTTGGCATCAGACTTGGCAAGCCTCGACGCTGACCTGCGGAATTCCTGGACAGGTTCTGACTTTCGCGCACGACAGGAGCGCAACGGCACGCAGCGCGGAATTTCAGCGGCGCCACAACTGCGGTTGGCACAAACGTAAACCAACCTGCCCCGGCAATTCCGGAGCGGTTCACTATGGACCGACAGTGGTCCTTGAAGAGGTTCGGGGTTATTGGGCAATGCCGTTTGGTTTTTTTGACAAGGATGGCACCTTCACGTGGCGATGATTTTCACAGCTTGCCTGGTGGTGCTTCTGGTTTGGATTTCGGTCATTGACCTTCGTTCCTTTCGCATTCCAGATGATTTGAACGCCGCTCTCTGCGGGTTTGGTTTGCTCTGGGCCGGCTGGTCTGGACTATGGCTGACCGGTTTGCTGGGCGGCCTTGCCGGTCTGGGGGGGCCGCTCTTGATCCGGTTTCTGTATTCCAAGTTGCGGGGACGCCAGGGACTTGGCCTTGGTGATGTGAAGTTCCTTGGTGCTGCGGGCGTTTGGGTTGGCTGGGATGGGCTGCCGGTCTTGCTGATGATCGCCTCAATCTCAGCATTGGCCATGACCCTGATTTATGCCGTGAAAGGACGTGAAACCGGTGCGGGCAGCCGGATCGCCTTTGGGCCGCATCTTTCGCTGGCGCTGTTTGCGGTCTGGGTAGCCAAGGCGTTTGAACTGGTATAACATTGCGGTCATGCAAAAAAATCCGAAACGCATCGCTGCAGATGACGGCTTTACCCTGATAGAGCTACTCGTTGTTCTTGGAATCATCGCACTGCTGGCGGCCCTCGTGGCACCACAGGTCATCGGATATTTGAGCGGTGCCCGCTCGGAAGCCGCAGCCGCCCAACTGAAGAATGTCGAGAGTGCTGTCGAGCTTTTTTATCTCGACAATGGAAGTTATCCTCCGGCAGATGCGGGACTTGGCGCGCTTGTCACTGCGCCTTCTGGCCTTGCCAGCTGGAAGGGACCGTATTTGAAGCGGAATGATGGACTTGTTGATCCATGGGGCAAAGCTTTCAGTTACGTCTTTCCGGGCACCCACGGGGCCTATGACATCTTCAGCCTGGGGCGTGATGGCCGTGAGGGCGGCGAGGGTGAAGACAAGGATATTGTCAGCTGGTGATACTTACTGTGCGGGGACGATGGGCACACGCAATGTGGGCCATTTGCGGCCAGCATCGACAAACTTGATTTCGAGTGCCACCCGAGACGGCAGACGGTCAAGCGATTCCCAACTGTCGGGCCAGCGACCCGGATCATTTTCACTGCAAGGTGTTCCGCAATAGCGCCATTCCACGCGCTCAACCCCTTCCAGCACCGCGACATTGCGAACACTGCCATCTCCTGTTGGTCTGTACAAACGACGGCGCATTTCGAGGCGTTGATTTTCAGCGTCGAGGCCGAACTCGAGTACATAAAGACCGCCACGCTCCAGCCGGTCGTTGAGGATTGACAGCAAAGTCAGCGTATCTGATTTTCCTGAAAAAATGGCGTTGGGCAAGCCATCTGCACTCGTGCGATAGATCAAGCGGGCATCGCCAATGATCTGGCGGAGATTGCGTTGCGCCGCGTCCACTTCCGCACTTTCTTCGAAGCTGTGACTGACACGTTCAATTGCATTGAAGGTGCGCAGAGCGCCCACGGCATAGGCGGACATCATTGCCATAAGCGCGAGGGACACCAGCAGTTCAATCAGGGTGAAGCCATCTTCGCCATCGGCATGATTTGGCACCTTCACGCACCACCTCCCGCCAGCACCACGGTGGCGTAAAGCGGTGGTCCATTGTCTTCAGTTGCATCAAAAATTTGCACAAGCACGGGTCGCCGTGAGGCGTTTGCGGGTGCGTTGCTTTGGAGGCCTACAACCTCTACTTCAAAGTCCCGGCCCTCGATTGATGTTCGAACTGTCGTTGTGCCTGGCTTGATGTTGTCCGGCAAGGCGGTGAACACGGCCGCCGCCTCCGCAACCCGCGCTGCCCGGTCCGCCGCCAGTCGGCTGCGGCTCAACCCATCTCCAAAAATCTGAAATCCGGCGGTGACCACGCCAATGAGAATTGCAAAGGCCACAAGCACTTCAACCAGCACAACACCGTCATCGTCTTGTGTGCGGCTGGTCAAGGTTGGCTCCCGTCGCCCAGCGAGATGTTTCCCGTGAGCCAGTTGATTTCGATCTGTCGTTCCAGACTGCCCGATGTCAGCCGGATTTTCCCACCCGTCGCTCCACCATCAGCAAAAAACCGGAACGTCGCGCTTTCGCGTGAAACATCCCCGCGCGCGGTCACCGCTGAAACCGTCATTTTTTCGGGAATTGAAACACGACGCCCGGACTTTGTTTTTTCTCCTCCAACCAGGGCCGCAACGCGCTTGTCAAAATCAAGGGTCACGACGGTTTCGCGGTTCTGAGAAATCGCCTGCAACCTCGCCTCGCGCAGCAAGCCTGCAAGGGAGCGGCTGAAGGTGTTGAAATCCTGTGAGGCAACTGATTGGCGTGTCAGCGGCATGGAAAGCGCTGCGGTTATTGCGAGTATCGCGAGCACGACAAGCATTTCAGCAAGGGTGAAGCCTGCCGTGTTGTGCTTCTTGCGACACTGGCTCATCACACGGCCAATTCGTTCACGCTCAGAATCGCGCGCATGACGGACATGATGAGACCGCCAATGAGGAAGCCGAGGCCAATGGTCATCAAGGGCGTGAGGAGTGTCATCAAGCGCTCGATGCGCGCTGCCGCATCTGCCTCGCTTCCGCTGGCCGCATGCAACAGCATGTGGTCGAGCCGGTTGGTCTGTTCTCCGATGCTGATCATCTGGCGGGTGACTGGCGGAATGACACTGACGCCTGCAATCGCATCCCCGAGTTTTGCACCGGATGTCACGCGTTCGGTGACTTCTGCCAACTCATCGCGGGTTGATTGCCGGCGAACTGCGGCACGGGTGGCGACCATCGCCGTTTGCATGGCAACCCCATTGCGCAACAGTGTGCCAAGGGTGCGGCAGAGGCGCGCCTGTTCTGCCTGGCGAAGGATGATGCCAACGAACGGCAACCGCAACGTCACGCGTTCAAGCCAACGCCTGACCGTGGGTTGGCGCGCGATGACGACTGTCAGAACAACCACGCCGATCACAAATGCCGCGAGTTCCAGCCCGTGGTTTTTCAGTGCGTCCGTCATCGCCATGATAACCGTGATCATGAGAGGCTTGGCCTGGTTCGTATTGGCAAACAGCGGTGCGATGTTGGGAATCAGAACCGTTGCGATCACCGTCAGGGACAACAGCGCCATGACAAGCAGCACCGCGGGATAAACGAGGGCCGAAATCATGCGACTTCGCAATTCGGTGCGGCGTTCCAGCATCAATCCCAAATCATCAAGCACTGCACCCAGAGTGCCGGTCTGCTCGCCTGCCTTGACAAGGCCGATTTCATCGGCTGCAAAACCCAACTGTGCTGATTGCAAGGCTTCGGAAAGTGGTTTGCCTGCAACGACGGCTTCAGCCGCGGCCAAAGCCATGCGTTTGGCTTTTGCCGAGGGCGCCTGCGCTTCCAGCAGCTGCAGGGCCCGGTCGAGCGGAATGCCGGCGCCCAACAGAGTAGCCAGCAGCCGTGCCACTTTCGCCCGCTGGTCGAGGCCCATGCCACCGCCCCAGAGATCGCCGAGGTCCCGAGTCCACACGCTTTGCTTTGCCGCCGCACCTGCCTTGGCTCCCGTTACGGCCAGTGGCATGAGTCCTTGCGCGCGGAGTTTGCCCATGGCATCGCCAGAATCGACAGCGTCAATGTTGCCATCTCTTTTGCGGCCAGCGCTGTCATAGGCTTGGTAAGTGAAAAGCATCAGCTGGCACCGCCAACGGTCCGCAGAATTTCGTCAATGGAGGTTTCGCCCAGCGCTGCCCTGGACAGGCCCTGCTCGAGGAGTGAGACCATGCCGGCGTCCTTGCCCCGCGCTTCAATGGCGTGTTCCGACTCTCTGCTTGAAATCGCTGCGGCGATGTCAGGCGTGACGGGCAGAATTTCATGGATGATGGTACGGCCCTTGAAGCCTGTGCCATGACAAGACGGGCAACCCACCGACTTAAAAAAGCGGGTCTTGTCATCCGCCAAATTGATCGTGTTTTGAAACCGCCGGACCACTTCCGGAATGTGGTTGAGGGGCTGTCGGCAGTCTTGACAGAGTTTGCGCACCAGGCGCTGGGCCACAATGCCGCGCAGCACGGAGGCCAACAGATAATCTTCAAGCCCCATGTCGATCAGGCGGGTCACGGCGGCGGCGGAATTCGTGTGCAATGTGGAAAGCACAAGATGTCCGGTGAGCGAGGCCTGCACGGCGATGCGCGCCGTTTCCACGTCTCGGATTTCGCCAACCATGATGACATCGGGGTCCTGGCGCAGGATTGAACGCAACACAGACGCAAAATCCAGACCGATTTGCGGGCGCACGTTGATCTGGTTCAAGCCGGCCAACTGATACTCAACCGGATCTTCGACGGTAAAAATCTTTTTGTCCGGACTGTTGAGTGTGCGCAGTGCCGCGTAAAGTGTTGTGGTTTTTCCGCTGCCTGTTGGACCAGTCACCAGCACGATGCCGTTGGGTTGGCCGATCATGTCTTCGATTGTGGTTTTGGTGCGCGTGGCGAAACCCAGAGCGGCGAAATCGAGTGGCAGTTCCTGGCGGTCGAGGATGCGCAGCGCGACACTTTCACCATAAAGAGCCGGTGCTGTTGAAACACGCAATTCAATGTCGCGGCCATGAACGGGGATGCGGATGCGTCCGTCCTGTGGCAGGCGCTGTTCGGCGATATTAAGCCTCGCCAGAATTTTGACCCGTGAAATCAGTCCGGCCTGAATTTGCTTGGGCAGGCTTTCCATCACTTGCAACGCGCCATCCACGCGGAAACGCACGCGAAGCTGGTCTTCGAGCGGTTCGATGTGAATGTCTGACGCCTTGTACTCGACCGCCTGCACCACCAGACGGTTCAGCAGGCGCACAACCGGGGCTTCGCGCGCCACGTCACGCAAGCGCTCCACGTCGTCGTCCTGGGCCGCAATCCCGGACGTGCCATCATTTTCAGGGCCATCGTCAACGGTGGGGGCAAGCAGTTTGCCGAGGTGCTGTTTGATTTCACTTGTGGCTGCAACCACCGTCGTCGGCGCAAGGCCAAGGAAATAGCCGAGGGCTTCGATGCTCTCCTGGTCGAAGGGCCGCGCCGTGGCCACGACAATCCGGTCTTCCTCCATGGCAATGGGCAGCAACGTGTGCTGCTTCAAAAACTGTGGCGGCAAGCGTTCAGCAGAGGGCAAATCCATGGGAAACTGGCTGGGTTCAATGCGTTCGAAACCAAGATAGGCCGCCATGGCATCGGCCAATTTAATCTCTGGCAAAAGCCCAAGTTCAAGCAGCACGGTATCAATGGGTTGTCCTGTGGACGCTTGTGCCGCGAGAATGCGTTGCAAGCTCGAGGCGTCAATGTAGCCATGGTCTTTGAGATAGTGGGCGAAGGCTTCAGACGGTCCGCCTGCTGGGGCTTCGGCGGGTTTGGCTTTTGGCTTTGACATTTCCCCTGTATATAGCCGAATTGCGGTCTCACCAAGTCACGCAAATTTGCTTTGCACACAACGCATGCCTTGCAGAAACCACAAATCCTTGGGACAGGTTATTGGCGTCAAAATGGAATTTCTTGATCTCAACAGAGTGTGGCAGTGGTGGAAACACGAAATCGTCGGCTCGGTGCCGCGTGATGACGTGCGCCGTTCTGCATCGCGAGCGGCAACAGTCGAAATTCATATTGGGACGACAGAGGCAGGGTTTCACAAGAAGCCAAGGCTGGGCCACGCCCTGCCCATCGCGACGCCCGCCACGTCACTGGACGAAGCCATCGCCAAACTGCGAAGCGGCGACCGGGTGGTGCTCACCGTGGATGAAAGCCACTGCCTCATCCGCAACCGCTCAGTGCCCAAGTCTGCATTGCCCGAACTCAATTCAATTCTGGCACTCGATCTCGTCCACAACACCCCATTTGCGTTGGCAAGCGTTTTTACAGGGTGGTTCAAAAATGCCCGTCCTGATTCCAATGGACTGCAACCCATTTCTCAAGTGATCCTGAAGCGCGATCTTGTAGACCCCGTCTTTGAGGCGATTGCGATGCGGAAAGCCCAGCCGGTCGGTGTTGCGGTGCGCCGGGGATCAGAGCCAGCCCATGCATTTGTGTGCTCACCCGATGGCCAGCCATTTGGCGCAATGAAACAACTGCAGTGGTTGAGGCGATGTGCCTTGAGTTTTGTGGCGGCAACGCTGTTGGTTTTGGTTGCAAGTTTTGCGGGTTTTGCAAAACAACAGGCTGCTCTCCGCCAGTTCGATGTCGAAATTGAAGCCTTGCAAGAACCGACGAGGCAGGCCCGCGCCGCACTTGAGGCAAAAACCCAGGCCGCCGGGCAACGCAACGTTTTGCAACGGTTGCGGCAGAAGCAACTCCCTGCTTTGGTGATATGGGAAGAGCTGAGCCGCCTGTTACCCGACAGCGCCTGGGTGCAAACATTGGCGAGTGAAGCTGATACCATTCGCATTGAAGGATCGGCGCAATCGGCCGAACCCCTGATCCCCCTGCTGGAAGCTTCACCGCTGTTTCGTGATGTCAAGTTCACGTCACCCGTGTTCAAATCTGCCGGAGCAGATTCATATGTGCGCTTCACCATGAGTCTTGGCGTTGAAGGGTTGGAGCCATGAAGGGGGGTTTCCAAAAAATTGCGGCCTTGGCCCTGTTGTTGCTGGCGATCTCTCCATTGCTGTTTGTCGCTCAAAGCACTTTTGCATCATACCGCGTCAATGCTGAGGAGGTTGTGGCGCGCGCGGAACTTTATGACCGGCTGCGTGCCATCGCCAAGTTCCACGAGACCGCACCTGTTGATGCGGCGCCATCAGCGGATTTACCCGCAGTATTGTTTGGCAAGGGCACTCCCGCCGTGTTGTCGGCGGGACTGCAAGCCGAGCTTCGGCAAATGGCGGCAGGCCTTGGCGTTGACATCATCCAGGTGGGTGAACTGCAACCCAGAACCGTTGCAAATTTTCAACAGATAGGTGTCCGCCTGGAAATGTCCGGGCCATTGCAAGGTGTGCACAAGCTATTGCAACAGGTTGGCGCGCATGCGCCTTGGCTTTTCACTGAGAATGTGGAAATTCGGGCTGGCTTTGATGAAAGTTTTGCCTCGCCAACCGAGCCGCCACTTTATGTTGCCCTCGATATCTGGGGACTTGCGGTGATTGAAAAAACTGCAAATGCGGCAGCGGCGGCGACACCATGAGTGTCGCTTTTTTACGTGGACTGGTGGTGCTGTTGGGCGGTTTTGCGCTGGCTTGTGGTGTTGTGGCCTATGGCCTTTGGATTCAGCCCGTCCCTCTCCCTGCCAACCGTTCGATGACGGTCTGGGAGCCACCGCTGCTGGCAGACAATGTTGCGGTGCAGGATGTTCCAGCGTCTACAGACTTCTCCGAAACATTCGCACGCCCCATTTTTCTGCCCACGCGTCGGCCTTTCGTGGCTCCACCGGAAGAAGTTCTTCCGCCCGAAATCGATGCGGCTTTGATGACCTTGCCGCAGGCCGCCGCACCGGATGCTTCAGTTCTGGTTCTCAAAGGAATCAGGCTCAACGAAGGCAATCAACAGGCTCTCGTGCTTTCGGCCGCGTCACCAACTGCACAATGGTTGTCGCTGGGAAGCGAAATAGAAGGATTTCGCCTTGTGGACATTGGCGACGACAGGGTGACGCTGGAAGCCGGGCCGAAACGCGTGGAAATCAAACTTTACGAGAACAAGGCCGACAAACTTCCGTTCGGACAGTAAAATCCTTGAATGATCGGCGAATTAAAAAAGAATCCTCTCATGAACTGAAACAAACTCCGGTTTCGATCCGTTTCATTGAAGCAGGCTGTTGAAAACTCCGGATACACTCACTTTTGTGTGGACGGATGATGATCAGAAGTGGTCCATAAAAGCGGAGGGTCGCCTTTTTTGAAACACAGAAATCGCATCTTGTAGTCAGTAAGTCGTTGATCGGGGTCGTGCCTGCGTATGGTAAAAGTCTTGAAGTACAACATGCTTTTCCTGCTGGTGGTTTTGCTGGCGGGTTGTACGCGTTTGCTTGACGATCCAACGTCTGGGCTGCTCGAAAGCAAACTTGAACGCAAGTCATCCCCTTTCCCTGCCAACAACAAGCGGGCCAAGCTTGAAAAGCTGCTGCAGGAAGACGCCGAGAGCGAACAGGGCGGATTCGATGGCTTCACACAATTGGGTGACGACCAGCTCACCGGAAAACCCATATCGAAAAGTGCTGTTTTTGCCGGCAACGAACCCGGCAACATCAAGCTCAATCTGGTTGACGTGCCGATCAATGAGGCCGCCAAATCAGTGATGGGCGATATCCTCAAGCTCAACTACAGTGTGGATGCGCAAGTTGCGGGAAGTGTGACAATCCAAACCAGTAAACCTGTCACCCGCCGCAAACTGATTGCCATGTTTGAGAATGTGTTGCGTGACAACGGTGCGGCCATTGTCGACAACGGCGACAGTTACCGCATCGTGCCGCTTGCCGCAGCGTCGCGCAATATCGCCGCTATCGAAACGGGCCGTGGCAAGGAAGGCAAACTCGGGGTTCGCCCCACCATCATTCCGCTTCAGCATATTGGCGCGGAAGAAATGCGCTTGTTGCTGGAACCCATCCTGCCTGAAGGCACCATTCTGAAAGCGGATGTCCGCCGCAATACACTTCTGCTGGTTGGCAGCGGGCGGGAAATTGCGGCGATCAAGGACTCGATTGCGGTTTTTGACGTGGATTGGATGAAGGGCATGAGTGTTGCCCTCGTGCCCGTGCGCTCCTCCAAACCTGATGCCATCGTTGCTGATCTTGAACAAATCTACCAAACCAAATCCGGCCCGCTTAAGAACATTCTTCGCTTTGTGCCAAACAAGCGGCTCAAATCGGTTTTGATCATCTCTTCCCGTGCCAAATACCTGACGGACGCCAAGGGCTGGATCAACAAGCTCGATGTGCTGGCCGAGACATCAGAGGAAACGCTGCATGTCTACCGGGTGCAGAACCGCACGGCCACTGAACTCGCCAAAGTTTTGCAATCGGTTTTGAGTTCAAAGGCAACGGGCGGGAAACCTGCACGGCGGCAGCCGGCTGGTGAAGTTGCACCCAAACTCGAAACTGCAGAGACCGTTGCTGCTGGCGATCCTGTTGATTTGACTGGAGGACCGGAAACGCCGGCCACCGGGCCTGGTTCAAATGCCGCCTATGAAGAGGTGCCGGAAGAGATCGCGCCACTGGCACTGGACGATGCGTCCGGCGGAGATGACGAAGGCAATGCGTCCCAAGGGGCCCGCGTGGTGGCGGATGATGCCAACAACTCATTGCTGATCTTCGCATCACGCGACCAGTACGAACGCATTCTCGGAGTGCTGGAGGAAATTGACTCTGTGCCCAACCAGGTGCTGCTCGAAGCGGTGATAGCTGAGGTGACACTCGGCGACGACTTGCAGTTCGGTGTGCGCGCCTTGATCGGCGATGCGTCCGACAGCAACGGGACCTTCACGGATCTCGCCAGCGGCGCTGTGACCCAGGCGTTTCCAGGCTTTTCATATTTCCTGAAAGCCAATGATATTTCCTTCTCACTCAACGCCTTGTCGAGTGTCACCGACGTCCGTGTTCTGTCTTCGCCTTCACTCGTCGTGCTCGACAACAAGAAAGCGACGTTGCAGGTGGGTGATCAGGTGCCCATTGTCACCAAGTCCACACAAGGAACAGGTGCTGCTGACGCCCCCGTCATCAACAACGTTGAACTCAAAGACACAGGTGTCATCCTGAATGTCACGCCCCGCGTCAATGACAGTGGCCAGGTGACGCTTGAGATAGAGCAGGAAGTCAGCTCCGTTGTGAAGACAACCACGTCTGGCATCGATTCTCCGACCATCCGGCAACGTAAAATAAAAACCTCGGTTGTCATATCTGACGGTGAAGCCTTGGCTTTGGGCGGTCTCATTCAAGAAAGCGAACAGACCAACAAGAAGAAAACGCCGGTGCTTGGCGACATCCCCCTGCTTGGCAATGCGTTCCGGCAGAAGTCGAACAGTATCGCCCGCACCGAACTCATCATTTTCATCAGACCCCGCGTCATCCGCGACATGAATGAAGCCCGCCGCATCACCCGCGAGTTCCGCGAAGAGATTGGGGTGCGCGCGCCCCGGGTACGGCAGGATGAACCAACGCCTGAAGGCGAACTCATTCGCATTCTGAGGTAGTTGAGTGGGTGGGTGGAGCGGTTGGCTTTGCAGTAGGGGAAATCCAAAAAATCCTTCATCGTGGTGTTCAAATGCAGCAGGGCCATCGCTTGCAGCCAAGGGACCTCTCCCCCGGCTTCGCGGACCCTCTCCGAAGAGGAGAGGGACCTCGGTCAACCCCCACCCGTTTTACTGATCAGGGCGCTCGCACCACAGGTCCCTCCCCTCCGGGGAGGGTCCGGCGAAGCCGGGGGAGAGGTCCTTTGGCTACAATCGATAGCCCTGCGGCCGCCACCGGGATGACGGATTTTTGCTACAAACATCAATCTGACAAAACCGGAACATCTTCAATTGGAAGAACCAACTTCAAAACAGGGTTCTGCAGCGCGCTCCCCCATCTCGAAATCCCCCCCGCGCTGCCAGGTGTTCGTGTAAAAGGGTCGGTCAGGATGGCGTTCCAGTGTGACGATCGCCATGCGCCGGTAGCGGGCGCCGGCATCGGTTGCCACCCGCGCATCAATGCCATAGACACGCCTGGCGCTGACCAGCACAAGTGGAGCGAGGCTGGGTGGCGGTTCTCCTGATGGGCTGAAACCCAGCAAGGCTTTCAGCGCAGGAGTCATGACGGCGGGATCAAATCCGGCTTGTAACGAATAGATCGTCACATGGGGCAACAGCGCCCGATAAAGCGTTTCAGTCATGCCGGGAATCTGATCAAGCTCTTCAATGGCTTCAAACGGTCCGTTTTTGGGTCCGAAGCCCATGCCCGGATAGGTTTCCGGTTCACTGGCTTCGTTTGCATCCACGCTGTCAACATCGCGAAAATCGCCGATGGCCAACGCGATTTTTTCAGCCAATCCGGGGGCGGCACCTGCCCCCTCCACCAATTGACGAATGAGTTCAATTGACGCGGCATTGATATCGACGAGACCAGACTGATCTTGTGCATGTACTTCTGCGAAAGTGGTGTCATTCCAACGACACCGCAAGGGCGTTTCTGGAGCTGTAGGTTCTGTGGCCAGACGGAAGGCGGTCAGCCTCGTCAAACCATCAGCTGCCGCCTCAAGCTGTTGCCCGTGCAGGGCCGCAGCATGGGTGAGAATGTTGAGGCGTGCGGACACCGCAAAGCCCGCCGCCATCACGGCAATCAAGCCGGAGAGCCACAATACCGCGACAAGCGCAAAGCCTTCGCTCGTGGACGTCTTGGGATGCTCGCATTCGTCTGGCATTCGTCTGTTTTAACCGAGGAGCGAAAACAGTTCCATGTTAAATGCGCGCTCAGCAAACCACACCACAGCAATGGCAGCGATTGCAAAGGAGCCGCCGGCAAGGACCCCCCGCTGATAGAACATCGTGTTGCGGATCACATAGGCAAGCGGCAGAAACGCAGCGACGATTGCCAACTGCCCGGCTTCGACACCCAGATTGAAGCCCACCAATGCTGTTGCGAGGGCGCCGTCAGGTAAACCCAGATCAACCAGAACATTGGCAAAACCAAAGCCGTGGATCAGACCAAAACAGAATGCCACGATCCACCTGTTTGCCGTGATCAAGGGATAGACATTGTTAAGGGCCGCGAGGATCACGGACGCCGCAATCACCGACTCGACAAAGCGGGAAGGCAACCCGGCGAAGCCAAGTGCCGCCAATGACAGGGTGATGGAATGCGCGACAGTGAAAGCTGTGACAACCTTGAACACACCCCAAAGCGCGGCTTTGAAGTCGGGCGCTGGTGCCCAAGTGCCTTTATGGGCCGTTTCACTTCTCGACCACACCAATACGGCGGGCAGGAGCAAAGACAGGAGAAACAGGATGTGATCGTAACCAATCCAGATATGAACAACGCCTTCCCTGAAATAGTCGGTGAGCGTTGTCATCCACGAAGCCATTGCCAAAGCAAAATTCTGCTGCGGTTTGTCGACAGAAAATATCGCGGTTTGTGTCACATCACCATATGAAAGATTGAGCAGCCCCCGATGTTGTGGATCGACATCGAAGAACAATCTGTAGGTGACATCCAATCCGGACGGTGCTGCATCGCATGTGGCAGTGAAGCGCAACACCGCATAGGCACCGTCCGTATGATTGTCGATGAGGTGTTCGCCCATCTTGATCGGACAGACCGCGTCAGCAGGTCCAAGCTGCAACCTTGACAGCGCATAGGCAGAGATCCCGTCGTGCCTGGCTTTGACTTCACCCCACGTGATAGTGCGGTCATGGTTGCCGTCTATGCCAATGGCATAGTCAAGGTCACGCAAGGCGATGTCCCACTGGCCGATGATGACAGAGTCACTGACTGAAAGCTTCAGATAAGAATCCGAAGGCTTGTGAGCCGAAGCTTGTCCCAGCATCAACACGGCAAACACCGCTGCCAGGAATGTGCGCAGCACAGCTTTGTTCATTTCACCAACTCCGCCACAGCTGGATATTCGATTTTCGTATCAACGAGCCAGCTGCGTACCACATCACGGGCGACAGCATCGCCTGATGCGCGCGCTGCTTCCGCCAGAATAAGTAAATCCGCTGGCTCTTTCTGGACGTCCCAGTTTTCCGTGGCAAGCTTCAGTGCTGCTTGCACATCGTTGTTGAGCGCAAGCTGAAAGCGGGATTCTTCACGTCGGTGAACGGTGTCGCCACGGGCGCGGCTGGCGGCAAAACGGGCCGCAAGTTCGGCAATTGACGCTTGCGCGGTTTTGAGCCCGAGCGCTTTCTCGGCCAGGGCCAGTCGCAACAACATGCCATCCTTGCGCTTTTGATTTTCAACGAGTGAAACCACTTCGGCAGGTCTGCCCTGTTCCAGCAGCCAGTCACAATAGGCACCAAGCGAATAATCGTCGTGCGGAACTTCCTTGAGGGCCGTCCTGAAATGGCGCTCGGCCGCGCCGTCACCCTGGCGTGCCGTTATCTCGGCCAGCAATGACGCGATCAAGCCCCGCATGTCGGCTGTCGCACCCGACGCCTGTTCCAGCGCCGTCCGGGCCTCAGTCGCTTTCCCTGTAGTCGACAATATGCCCGCCACACAGGTGAGGAAATAATTGTGTTGGACAAGGTTGGCAAGGCGGTCACAGTCGTTTCGGGCGTCCACATATTTACCAATCACCGTTTTGACGGTTGCCCGCACAAGAATGGCGCTGGCATTGTCTGGCTCGCGGCCAATCACTGTATCCAGATCGGCCAAGGCCCGCCCGAATTGATGGCTGCTTTGCAAAATGGTGGCGCGCGCCAACAGTACAGGCGTTGGCGCATCAGCGGCAGTCCACCACGGCAGGAGTGCAGCCTGGGCATAGCCAAGATAGCGTGGGTCACTCTCGCGCCTCGATAGTTGGTAATATGCGTTGGCAAGAGCAGCGGCCTTGCGGGCGTCTTGCGGCGCCGCAGCTGCGGCTTCGCGCAATTGATCAAGATCGCCAAAAAAAGTCTGCGGCAACTGCTCAAGCACCGCACTGTCTTGTGTTGGAGTAAATGGTGCTGCAACAGTCATCGCCGACATGAGCATGAGTCCTGCGACCACGCCGGTAAACACGAAAGTCATTGTTTTAGGGGCGTATTTCAATTTGCATGTCCCAGTTTGGCCCCAACGTTGGTTCCGAAAGTTGGAAAGAGAGGGCAGTCCGAAGACTGCCCTCTCCTTGACCTGTTCCTTGTTGGGAATCAGGGAGGTGATGGAATGTCTGGCTCTGTTGGAATGTTGACTCCACCATGGCCTTGGTAGAGGCCCTGATGTGCCGGTGCAAGGAACGGGAAGCGATCAAGGAAGTTCTTGTCGTTGACTTCGACACCCTTGACAAGACCCGCACCCGGATCACCCGCCGCGATCAAGCTGATCAAAACGGAATTGACGTTCACTTGATGGCGGTTCGGCGTGGTGCCGCCGCCAAGCCTGCGACCGTTCGGGAACGAAGAATCGACTGCGGCGTCAAGCGTGATGACGTCACCCGTGCTGCCGTTCGCGACCGGAATAGGCCGGCCAAGGTTGATCGCATTGATGATGTCAAAGCGCGGTCCCTTCAACGTGTTTACCGTTGCAGGCGGAAGGCCGAGAGCCGTGTAGAGGCCGAGCGCATCAATGTCACGCACCAGCACCGGGAACAGGATGTCGTTGCCGAAATTGCTGACATCCTGGCTTGGCGAGCTGCGCAGGTACTTGGTGTGACGCGCCGTGCCGACGAGTCCGGCATTGAACAGTGGCAAGCCGTTACGACCAACCTGGACGAGGTTGCCCGATGCTGTCAACCCAGTGATCTGGTTGTTGGGGTCGACGGTTTGTGTTGCCCGCCGCCAGATGCTGGAATGAACACGCAGCAGACTGTCGGTGGAATTGGCATCGAGTACGCCGTTGTGCGGAATGCCATCGGGGAAAATGTCGGCGATCGGCACTTCGAGAGCGATGGAGAACACATTGAATCCCGTGAACACGTCTTCGGCAGGATTCCTGCGGGCACCGGGAATTCCGCCGATGTCTCCGGTATTCAAGTTGACGAGATCAAAGATGCCTTTTTCGTCAAGCTGGAAGGGATCGTCGAACTGACCGGCAATGACACGACCGCCATTGCTGAGATTGTGAATGTAGGTGTCGACGAAGGTCTGATTGTAAAGGCCGACTTCCCGGCTCTCAGGGTTGCCGGAGTCATAGCCGGCAAATGGCCCGAGCCCATAGACCAAACGGTCGGTTTGCGGACCATGGTTGTTGGGCAGCACATTCAAGTTGCGGCCAAGCACTGTTGAAACAGGTGTTGCCGTGGACGACGACCGCACCACCCTTGAAACGATCATCTTTTCCGTGCCGCCGGTCAATTGCCACAGCAGTTCGTTGCTGCCGCCGAGCGGATCAGTGGCGGAGGGCGTGACATCGGGAGCAAGGGTATTGGTGAACTGAACGATATATTGTACGCGGTTGGCGAGGCTCGTGCCCATGCCGATATTAAACCTGTACTGGTAACCATTGCACGCACGCAGGCCTTGGTTGCCTTGGCCTGGCTCATGCAACGGGTTGAAGTTCATGATGAGGTAGAGCTTGTCGTGGGTGCCCGGCTTCATCCATGCATAGGTGTCGGTGTTGTCGGCGCAGGGCTCATTCAGCACCGCGAGCGCTTCGCGGTGACTTGAGGCTTGCGCGGTTAACGCAGTGGCCGCAAGCAATGCCGCAGTGCAAATGCTTCTTAGAAGGTTCTTCATTTGTCGATTTCCTCTGTTAGGTGCAGAGATCTGGTTGTGAGGATGATTTATCACATTGGTCTTGGCATGATCGGCTTTGCCCCCGGCACCAAACGATCACCTTCAACACGCGGTCAACCACCCTCTTCCAGTCCCCATGACGCTTCGCTGGAATGGAAAAATGATGCCATTTCTCCAAAACCAACTCACATTTCAAGGAACGGGAACCGAATTGATAATGTTTCAACAAATCTGCCGGGTCACAATCTTGTGAACTTCACGCGGCGAAACCCGCGCCAGCACTTAAAAAGCTTCGATCGGTGTTGCCATAATGCCATCCGCGCCAGATTTTATTGCAACAGCCAAGGCTGATGTTTCTGGCAGGATGCGGGACATGTAAAAGCGCGCTGTTTCGCGCTTCGTCTGGGCAAAACCGGCGTCAGTGTGGTCTGGCTCTGCATCGACTGTTTTTACGATTTTTGCCCACATGTAACCGATGGCCACCAGGCCAAAAAGGCGCAGAAAATCTGTTGCGGCGGCGGGGCGTTCATTGGGGTTTGTGCTGGCGGCCGCGTCCAACCACTGGGCTGTGGTTTTCAAGTCGCTTGCGGCTTTCACAAGTGGCGCAAGCAAGGGATCAGAACCCTGCGTCACTTCATCCAGCAACAGCATGAAACGGTTCAGCAGGCGGCCATTTTCGGCGGGCAGTTTGCGGGCCACGAGATCAAGCGCCTGGATGCCGTTGGTGCCCTCATAAATCTGGGTTATGCGCACATCTCGTGACAGTTGCTCCACACCCCAATCCCTGATGTAGCCGTGGCCGCCATGCACTTGCACCGCGTCATTGGCGGCCGCGAAACCGTGGTCGGTCAGCAAGGATTTTACCACGGGCGTCATCAGTGCCACCAGGTCCTGGGCTTGCAAGCGACGTTCCGCATCGGGATGATGCATGGAGACATCGAGTTCGACAGCAGTCCACATGGCAAGGGCGCGGCAGCCCTCGTTCATGGCGCGGGTGCGCATCAGCATGCGGCGGATGTCGGGGTGGACGATGATGGGGTCTGCCGGCTTGTCTGTGTGGAGCGCGCCCGAGGGTGCCCGCATTTGCAGGCGTGACTTAGCGTAGCTTGCCGCGCTTTGATAGGCCATCTCGCCAATGCCCAGACCTTGAATACCGACGGCAAGACGCGCGGCGTTCATCATCGTGAACATGGCCGCCAGGCCCTTGTGCGGCTGGCCGACAAGCCAGGCTGTTGCGCCGTCATAGTTCATGACGCAGGTGGGCGAACCGTGGATGCCCATTTTCTTTTCCAGTGCCCCTACACTCACAGCATTGCGCGTGCCCACTTCGCCCGCTGCGTTGGGGAGGAATTTGGGGCAGAGGAAGAGCGAAATGCCTTTGACGCCCGGAGGTGCATCAGGCAATCGCGCCAATACGAGATGCACAATGTTTTCGGCGAGGTCATGATCACCTGCCGTGATGAAAATCTTGGTGCCGTGAAGTGTGTAGCTTCCATGACCTTGCGGCTCCGCACGGGTTTTCAGCAGGCTGAGGTCCGTGCCGCAGTGGGGTTCCGTGAGGTTCATGGTGCCGGGCCAAATGCCTGCCACCATCTTGGCGAGATAGGCTTGTTTTAATTCATTGCTGCCATGGGCCTTGAGGGCGTGATAGGCACCGTGCGTGAGCAGTGGCATCAAGCCAAAAGACATGTTGGCCGAGCTGATCATTTCCATGAAGGCAAAATTGACGGGGGTGATCAGGCCCTGTCCGCCATGCTCGGTGTCACAAGCCAATCCCGGCCAGCCGCCCGCCACAAAATCCTGATAGGCCTGCTTGAACCCGGTTGGCGTACGCACAATGCCGTTTTCAAGTTTGCAGCCCTCTTCATCGCCAATGCGGTTCAGAGGCTGCAAAACATTGCTGCAGAATTTTCCGGCTTCCTCCAGAATGGCTGCAACAACGTCTGGCGTGGCCTCGGCGTATGCGGGCATGGCGTTGCCCAGGTCTTGCACTTTCAGAAACTCGAAAAGCAGGAACTGCATGTCGGCCAACGGGGCATGGTAGCTGTGCATCTGTCAGTTCCTCAGGGGTTTTCCGGTCTTGAGCATGGCATCCATGCGGGCCAAGGTATCGGGCATTTTGCACAATGCCATGAAGTGCCGCTTCTCCAGGTTCAGTATGTCATCTTCCGAAAGGTTGACAGTGATATCCGTTTCGCCACCGGACAAGACGGCCGCGAGATGTTGCAAAACCACTCCGTCATGCGGCAGGGCTTGGCCGAGGCGGACGTAACCTTGTACAGTCATAGAAAGCGCTGCCGCAGCGGTTTTACCGGGCAAACGGAATCCAGCATGCTGCGGCGGCGCATAATTTTCGCACATCTGCAGCGCCACGGCTTTTGCATCAGAAAACACGCGGTCAATGTTCATGGTGATGCCATCTTCTGCTCGCAGGATATGAAGGTCCTTGGCGTCGGCAGCTGATCTGGATGTCTTGGCCAGTGCGATTTGTTCAAAGGCCGCAAGGATGGGCGGCATGGGTCCCTGGGCAGAGGCTGCGCGTTTGCGGATCAGCATTTCCTTGCATCCCCCCCAGCCGGGAATGATGCCGACGGTGGTTTCGACAAGGCCTGTGTTGAGTTCGGCGTGGGCCTGAACCGCATCGCAATGCAGCAGGATTTCACAGGCACCACCCAGGGCCAGACCAGCAGGTGCAGCGACAACCGGAAACGGCGCAAACTTGAAGCCCATCATCATGTGTTGTCCGCGTGCGACAAGGTCTTCGATTTTGTCCCATGCTCCGCTTGCGGCCCAAGCGGTGACCATGGCGAGGTTTGCGCCAGCCGAAAAATGTTGAGCTTCGTTGTGGATGACAAGTGCGCGCATGTTCTTTGCCACGACCGCGACAGACTCGATTCCCATCGCAATGGTATCGGGATCAATCGTATTCATTTTACTGTGGAATTCCAGGCAGGCGACACCATCACCTGCATCCCACAGGCTGGCGGATGCATTGGAAGCCAAGGGCTTGCCTGCCGCCTTGATATCGGAAAGCCGAAGCGGTGCGGATATTGATCGCGTGGCGATATATGTGCCCGTTGCTGTGAGTTGCCGGCCAGACTGATAAAAACCGCCAGACTTGGCTGCTGACGTTACGAGAGGCGGCACGGGCATGTTGTTTTTTTTCAGTTCCTCAGCAAACCACGCTGCACCAAGTTGGTCTATCATCTGGAATGGACCGAGCGTCCAGTTGAAGCCGCTGCGCATGGCGAGATCAACATCGTGGATGGAATCTGCAACTTCCGGCACCAGCGATGCAGCATAGCCAAGCGTTCGCGTTAGCACGGCCCGTGCGAACTGTCCGCCTCGATCCGCGTGGGTGACAAGAGCGCGCAAGCCTTGTTTCGACGCTTCGACAGATGCGAGGGTGGACGGCGTGATGGCACGATAGTGCCCGGACTTGAGATCAATGGCCTGCTTGGTTTTTGTTTCACCATCACGCAGCAAACGGTAAAAGCCACCCTCGCCTTTGCGTCCCGTCAGACCTTGCGCGATGAGCGATGCAATAATGGGAAGGTTGGCAGGCAGGGACTGGTAAGCGTCCGTCGTGGCAAGTGCATCGCGCAAACTCTTGTCGATATGCGGCATGAGATCAAGACCCACAATATCCAAAAGATCAAACACACCAGACTTTGGCGCGCCGATAGGCTTGCCCATGATGGCATCGGCCTCTTCCACCGTCAGTCCCATTTTTGCGGCGCGCGTGGTGGCGCATTGCAACCAGTAAACGCCAATCCTGTTGGCAATGAAGCCGGGTCTGTCATGAGTTCGGACCACTGCCTTGCCGAGATTGACATCGCAAAAACTGCTGACAGCGGCGAGTACACTTGCGTCAGTCTCGGGGCCAGCAACAAGTTCAAGCAGGCGCATGTAGCGCGGGGGATTGAAGAAATGGGTGATACAGAACTGTTGTTTCAGGGCGGGCGACATGCCCTCAGTCAGGGCTGACAGTTGGAAGGTTGAGGTGTTGGACGACAGGATGGCGTCGGGGCGCATGTTCTGCGCGACGGTGCGATAGAGCGCTTGCTTTGCGTCAAGCCTTTCTGTCACAGCCTCGATGATCCAGTCGCAGCCCTTCAGTTTTGCAAGATCATCCTCGACGTTGCCAATCGCAATGAGCTGTGATGCGGACTTTGACATCAAGGCTTGCGGTTCATTCTTGTGAAGCCGCTCGAGCACTGTCTTCACCAGAATGTTGCGATCATCTGCACCCTTGGGCACAACATCCAGCAGCAGCGCGGGTACACCCGCATTGGCGACATGGGCCGCAATGCCAGCCCCCATGACGCCCGCACCGATGACGCAGACCTTGTTGATCGCAATCTCACGGACTCGAGGATTGTCGCAATCCCCTGCCCGCCGCCGATGCATTGTGTGGCGAGGGCATAGCGTTTGCCCTCGCGTTTCAAAAGTGACGCGGCCTTGCCGGTGATGCGGGCACCTGTGGCCCCCAAGGGGTGGCCGATGGCGATAGCACCACCATCCATGTTGACGCGGTCCATCGACACATTCAAGTCGCGCAGGCAGGCCATAGCCTGAACCGCAAAGGCTTCGTTCAATTCGATAATGTCAATGTCATTGATCGAAAGACCAGCACGCTCAAGCGCCTTGCGTGTTGCAGCAACAGGGCCGATGCCCATGACATCGGGCGCGCAACCGGCAACGGCGACACTTCTGATGCGGGCAAGAATGGGAAGGTCATGTTTTTGGGCGTAGGCCATCGACGTCACCAGACAGGCGGCGGCACCATCCGTCAATGGTGAGGATGTTCCGGCTGTAACAGTGCCATTTTGATCAAAGGCCGTTTTCAATCCGTACAGGGCTTCGACTGTGGTACCAGGCCTGATGCAGCCGTCGTCGGTGACACCGGACACAGCAATGATTTCATCCATGAACTTGCCTTCGCTCCTTGCTTTTGCAGCTTTGGCATGGCTGTGTGCGGCAAATGCGTCCTGCTGTGCGCGGGTGATGCCATATGTGTTGGCCAGATTTTCCGCCGTGATGCCCATTGGCATGTAGGCCCCGGGCATGGCTGCCGCCAGCGCTGTGTTGGGCAGAGGATTATACCCCATCATCGGCACGCGGCTCATGCTTTCAACGCCGCCGCACAGAAAAACTTCACCTGCACCCATCGCAATCGCCCCGGCGGCGGAATGGATGGATTGCATGGAGGACCCACAATAACGGTTGATGGTGGCCGCAGCCGCACACTGCGGAACACCAGAGATGAAGGACACCATGCGCGCAAGGTTCATACCTTGCTCCCCCTCAGGAAAGGCGCAGCCGAGCAGAACATCTTCGATGTCCGTGGGTTCAATGCCTGTTTTTTCCAACAAGCCTTTGACAACCGCAGCCGCCAGATCATCAGCTCGCGTTTTCGCCAACCCGCCCTTGTGCGCAAATTGAAAAGGCGAGCGGACATAGCCCGCGATCACGGCTTGGGTCATCTGGTTTGATCCTTTGATCGCTTCTTATAGCAACAGCTTTCAAAGTCCGCAGCGCATTCTTGAAGTCCGGCTTTTAGCGTCGCTTGCCGCCAAAGGACCTCAACCGCCCGACGGGCCCCCACTCCGAAGGGGAGAGGGACCCGTGGTGCGAGCACCCTGAACAGTAAAAGGGGAAGCTTCACAACGAGTCCCTCTCCTCTTCGGAGAGGGTGCCCGAAGGGCGGGAGAGGTCCTTTTGGCTGTAAGCGAATGCCCTCAAGAAGAAAACCGGGCCTTGCATGATGGGGCTATTCGCGCTTCACTTTATACAAAAATCAGGAGGGCGTCACATGAAGGGCTTAATGCAGGACTGGCCATTGCTGGTGCACCGGGTGCTGGACCATGCGGCGGCCTGGCATGGTGAACGTGAAATCGTGTCGCGCACTGTCGAAGGGCACATCCACCGCGAGACCTATCGCGACATGGACGCCCGCGCCCGTGCGCTTGGCAGTGCTGCACGGAAACAACTCGGACTGAAAAAGGGCAGCATCATCGCCACTATGGCCTGGAACGGCTACCGCCATATGGAAATCTGGTACGGCATCATGAGCCTTGGTGCGGTTGTGCATACGCTCAACCCCCGCCTGTTTGCAGACCAGCTCACCTACATCATCAACCACGCCGAAGACCAATGGATCTTCACTGACCTCAGCTTCGTGCCGTTGTTTGAAAAACTGCAATCCACGCTGCCGGGGGTCAAGGGTTTTGTCATCATGACAGACCGGGCACACATGCCTGACACAAGCTTGAAGAACGCCATCTGTTATGAGGAACTCGTGGCATCGGGTGACACAAATTTCAACTGGCCCGCACTCGATGAGAACACAGCCTGCGGGCTGTGCTACACCAGTGGAACCACTGGCAATCCAAAAGGTGTTCTGTATTCGCACAGATCAAACGTGCTGCATGGCCTGCTGGTGACGACGGCAGATGGCTTGCAAGTGCGCTCCTCCGATACCGTGCTTCCCGTGGTGCCGATGTTTCATGCCAACACCTGGGGCCTCGCCCATGCCTGCCCGATGACAGGAGCGAACATGGTCATGCCAGGCCCCAAACTTGACGGTGCCTCGATTGCTGAACTGCTGGTCAAAGAGAAAGTCACTATGTCAGCCGCCGTGCCTACAATCTGGTTTGCACTGTTGCAGTATCTCGAACAAAATCCCTCAATCAAGCTGCCCGATATGGAGCGCGTGGCGATTGGCGGCTCAGCCTGCCCCGAAGCGTTGATGCGCGCCTACAAGGAAAAATACGGCATTGATGTTGTTCATGCGTGGGGCATGACAGAGACAAGTCCGATCGCCACCGTGTGCATGCCCAAAGGCTCTACGTCGCATGTCACTGGGGATGAATTGTGGAAGCAGCGCGCGACGCAAGGCCGCCCGCTTTTTGGCGTGGAGATGAAACTCACCGATGATGCGAACACATCGTTGCCCCATGACGGCAAGGCGTTTGGGCGGCTCAAGGTCAAAGGGCCCTGGATTGCCAAGGGCTATTACAAGGGTGAGGTGACAGACACATTTGATACTGACGGCTGGTTCGACACGGGAGATGTGTCGACCGTTGATGAATATGGTTACATGCAGATTACCGACCGTTCGAAGGACGTGATCAAGTCCGGTGGCGAGTGGATTTCATCAATCGAACTTGAAAACATCGCCATGGGTTGTGCAGGCGTTGCCGAAGCCGCCGCCATTGGCATGCCGCATGCAAAATGGAGTGAGCGGCCGCTGTTGGTTGTCGTCAAGAAGCCGGGAGCCGATGTCACCAAGCAACAGGTCCTCGCGCATCTTGACGGCAAGATTGCAAAGTGGTGGATGCCGGATGATGTCGCATTCGCAGACGACATTCCGCACACTGCGACGGGCAAGATCTCAAAGCTGCAATTGCGGGAGAGATTCAGCGGCTATCAAATGCCGGACACATAAGCATCGCTTGCAGCCAAGGGACCTCTCCCCAGGCTCCGCCGGACCCTCTCCGAAGGGGAGAGGGACTTGTGGTGCGAGCGCCCTGAAAAGTAAAACGGGAGGTGGTTGACCGAGGTCCCTCTCCCCTTCGGAGAGGGTGCCCGAAGGGCGGGAGAGGTCCCTTGGCACCAGGCGATTAGCCTCACCCGGAACCGCACTCAATTCAAAACGTCTCATCAAACGCATAACCGGACGATCGCACCGTGCGGATGGGGTCGCGTTCGCCGCGCCTTGAGAGTTGCTTGCGCAAGCGGCCGACGTGGACATCCACAGTGCGTTCATCCACATCAGAATCCCGTCCCCAGACCATGTCAAGCAGTTGTGCGCGATTGTAGACGCGACCTGGATTGCGCAACAGATGTTCCAGCAAACGGAATTCGGTGGGCGAAAGGTTTATGTCCCGGTTGGCACGCGACACCCGCTTGGTGGCGCGGTTCAGCAGCAGATTGTTTGCCTTGAGTTCTTCAGCAACAGAGTCTGGATTCGCCCGCCGCAGGATTGACTTGATGCGGGCGAGGAGTTCTGGAACTGAAAATGGCTTGATCAAATAATCATCCGCTCCTGTTGCAAGGCCGCGCACGCGCTCAGCTTCTTCGCTGCGCGCTGTGAGCATGATGATGGGGATGTTCTTCGTTTCAGGGCGCGCACGCACCAGTCTGCACACTTCGATGCCGGATATGCCCGGCAACATCCAATCCAGCAGAATGAGGTCGGGCCGTTCATCCCCGATCAGCATCATGGTGTCTTCACCATCCGCCGCCACCCGCACCCGGAATCCTTCTGCCTCCAGATTGTAACGCAGTAAAATCTGGATCGGTTCTTCGTCTTCAATGACGAGAATGGATGCTGACATCTCAGCCGTCCGTTGGACGCATCATGGCCGTCACATCCTTTTTCGGGCGGCTGTCGGTGATGGCCTTGCCGTGAATGAGGAAATGGATGTTCTCGGCGATGTTGGTGGTGTGGTCGCCGATGCGTTCGAGGTTCTTCGCACCAAACAGCAGATGAGTGCATTCCCCGATCTTGCGCGGGTCTTCCATCATGTAGGTGAGGAGTTCGCGGAAGATTGAGTTGTAAAGCGCGTCAAGGTCTTCATCGGCGCGCCACACGGCAAGACCCATTTCATCATCGCGCAAGGCATAGGCGTTGAGCACCTGGTTGAGCTGTGTCTGGGCCATTTGCCCCATGCGCGTCAGGCCGGACGCGAGGTTGCGCGGTAATGGCTCTGAAATGGCATGGGTGCGTTTCGCGGTGTTCTTGGCGAGGTCACCAATGCGTTCGATGTCGGATGAGACGCGTATGGCCACAATGATTTCACGCAAGTCATGCGCCATCGGCTGACGCTTGGCGATGGTGAGGATGGCTTTTTCCTCAATGCGGCGTTCAAGCCCGTCGAGTGTATCATCATTGCGGATGACGCTGTCCGCCAATGCTGTGTCACGGCGGATCAGGGCCTGGATGGCATTGGCCAGCTGCTCTTCGGCAATGCCACCCATTTCCGCGAGTTGAGATTTCAACGTGGCAATGTCGTTGTCGTAAGCCTTGGCAATATGGTCTGACATGTTTTGGGTCCTATCCAAAGCGTCCGGTGATGTAGTCTTGGGTGCGCTTATCTTTCGGGCTGGTGAACATCTCATCGGTGTCGCCGTATTCCACCAGTGTGCCGAGATGGAAGAAGGCCGTGAGTTGTGACACCCGCGCCGCCTGCTGCATGGAATGGGTAACAATAATGATACAGTAATTCTGGCGCAATTCGTCGATCAGTTCCTCGATGCGGGCCGTCGCAATCGGGTCCAGCGCCGAGCAGGGTTCGTCCATCAAAATGACTTCAGGGTTGACGGCGATGGCGCGGGCGATGCACAGGCGCTGTTGCTGGCCGCCGGACAGACTGGTGCCGGAATGGCTGAGGCGGTCTTTCACCTCTTCAAACAGGCCGGCCTTTTTCAGGGACTTCTCAACGATTTCGTCAAGTGCCGCCTTGTCCTTGGCCATGCCGTGGATGCGCGGTCCGTAAGCCACGTTTTCGTGGATCGATTTTGGAAACGGATTGGGTTTCTGGAACACCATGCCGACGTGCGAGCGCAATTCAACCACATCAACATCCTTGTCGTAGATGTTCTTGCCATCGAGGCGCACTTCGCCTGTCATGTGGCAGATGGGTATGGTGTCGTTCATGCGGTTCACGGCGCGCAGAAAAGTGGACTTGCCACAGCCAGACGGACCAATGAAGGCCGAGACGGCCTTGTCGGGAATATCAATCGACAGGCTGTTGATGGCGCGTTTGTCGCCATAATAAATGTTCACGTCACGCGCGGCGATGCGGGGTTGGCGCTCTGCCATGATGCGTGGCGACGGTGGTGTGATGATGGCTGACAATTGGATATCCATGATTTGATTTGTTACCAGCGGCGTTCAAATTTTTTGCGCAAGTATATGGCGACCGCATTGAGCGAGAAGAGGATGGCGATCAGCACCATGATGGCCGCAGCCGTCTTGGATTGGAACGTCAGCTCGGGCAGGTCAGACCAGAGATAGATCTGCACTGGCAATACAGTGGCAGCATCCGTGAAGCCTTTTGGTACATCCGCGATAAAGGCCACCATGCCAATCATGAGCAAGGGCGCGGTTTCACCGAAAGCGCGCGCCAGACCCAGGATGGCTCCTGTGAGAACCCCTGGCAAAGCCAGCGGCAACACATGGTGAAAGACGGCCTGCTGATCGGATGCACCAACACCCAAGGCCGCCTCCTTGATGGAAGGGGGCACCGCCTTCAAGGCGGCGCGCGAGGCGATGATGATGGTCGGCAGGACAAGCAGGGCCAGAACCAGACCGCCCACGAGTGGTGCGGAACGCGGCATGCCGAAGAGATTGAGGAACATGGCCAGGCCGAAAAGGCCGAAGATGATGGACGGCACGGCGGCAAGGTTGTTGATGTTGACTTCAAGCAAATCTGTCCAGCGGTTTTTCGGCGCGAATTGTTCGAGATAAACAGCAGCGGCAACACCGATGGGAAGACCAAGGACCAACGCCACAAAGACCGTGAACAGCGAACCCATGATTGCACCGCGAAGGCCGGCCAGTTCAGGTTCACGCGAGTCACCGTTGCTGAACAAACGCCATGACACATGCCGCTCGACGGGAACAGCGGCCAACACCTTATCAAGTACGGCCTTGTCAATTTCCTGTGACTGGCCCTTCAAATATAGATCTGCCTCGTCCGACAACAGCACATCAGCCTTCACAGTCTGGCCGATCAGCGCCGGATTTGCGATCACCCGCTGGCGCAGGTCGTCGCTGGCAGCCTGAGACAACAGTAAATTCAACTTCTTCTTGTCGCCACGCGACGTGAATTCCGGGAACTGAGCGCGCCAAGTCTCTTTGACAATAGCAGAAAAATCAGCAGCTCCGGGATTTGCCGCATCTATCTCGGCAGCGCTGAGCGTCACGTCAATGGTGGCGCGGTGTTCAAAAAACGCGGGCCAGCCTTTGCGGGCGATATCCACCAAAAGATAAATCAGGAAAGCAGACGTCAGAACAAGTGCGGCCGCACCATAGGCCTTGAACCGCGTTTCCGCCGCGTAGCGCTTCGCAAGATGCTGTTTATAAACCGCGTTGTCAGTCATACTGCTGCCTGTATTTCTGTACGGTGCGGAGTGCGATGTAGTTGAGGGCGAGCGTGAAGAAGAACAACACCAGGCCCAAAGCAAAGGCCGACAGCGTCTTGGCTGAGTCAAATTCCTGGTCGCCCACCAGCAGCGTGGCAATCTGCACGGTGATGGTCGACACGGCTTCCAGTGGATTGAAGGTCAAATTGGCGGAGAGCCCTGCGGCCATCACCACAATCATGGTTTCACCAACGGCGCGGGAAATTGCCAGCATGATGGCGGATACAATGCCTGCCAAAGCGGCCGGCAACACAACACGCTTGATGGTCTCGGATTTGGTCGCACCCATGGCATAGGAGCCATCACGCAATGACTGCGGCACAGCATTGATGATGTCGTCGGACAGCGACGAGATCAGCGGCACGATCATCATGCCCATGACAAGGCCTGCGGCAAGTGCAGACTCTGATGCCACGCTGAGGCCGAGCGATTCGCCTGTGTTGCGGATGAGAGGTGCAACGGTGAGGGCGGCAAAGAAGCCAAGCACCACCGTGGGAATACCGGCCAGCATTTCAAGCAGCGGCTTTGCAATATTGCGCACGCGGGGGCCGGCGTATTCAGACATGTAGATGGCGGAGAGCAAACCCAGCGGAGTTGCAACAATCAACGCGATCAATGTGATCAGAAGTGTTCCGGCCAGAAGCGGCAGGAAACCGAAACTTGCGGGATCACTGGTGGGCGCCCAATGGGTTCCAAGCAGGAAAGCAAATGGATTGATTTCCCTGAAAAAAACCAGGCTTTCAAAAATCACAGAAGCAAAAATGCCGACTGTCGTCAGCACGGCAACGCCCGCACTTGCAACGAGAAGAACTTTGACCACGGCTTCGCGCCAATGACGGGATGTCGGACGTGTACGTGTCAAGCGCGAAGCAGCGCCTGCACCAATTTGGTTTACGCTCACGTCCGACATGATTGTTACTTCAGGCCATCAACAGTGAGGACCATGAGGCCCGTGGCTTCGGCGCGGGCCTTTTCAGCGGTGTCGCCTGGCAATGTCACCAAGCCCTTGTCGGCGAGGTAGCCATCTTCGCCAATGGCTTTGGCAGAGACGTATTCGGCGATGAATTCCGCCATACCAGGGATCACACCAACATGCTGCTTCTTGCCATAGATGAAGAGTGGACGAGCCACCTTGTAGGAACCGTCAGCGATGGCTTCGTAGCTGGCAACTTTGCCGTCTACTGAGATGCCCTGCACGGTGCCTTCGTTCTGTTCCAGAAAGGAGTAACCGAAAATGCCGACGGCATCTGGATTGGCCTGCAGCTTTTGCACAATCAGGTTGTCGTTCTCGCCAGCTTCAACATATGCGCCATCTTCACGCACGGCCTTCCAGACCTTTTCAAAGGCCTTGGCATCAGACTTCTTCAGCGCGCCGAGGCTTTCATACTTTGCAGCACCGACTTCGAGGACGAGTTCAGCGAAGCTGTCACGCGTACCCGAAGTTGGCGGAGGGCCGAGCACTTCGATCTTGGTGGCTGGCAGTGAAGCGTCGATATCGCTCCACATCATGTTCGGGTTGGCAATGAGTTTGCCATCCTTGTCTGGAATTTCCTTGGCGAGAGCCGCAAAAACCTGCTGCTTCGTCAACGCGAAGGCCTTGCCTGTCTTTGCTTGAGCGAGCGAAAGCCCGTCAAAGCCAACCTTGATTTCGATGATTTCGGTCACACCATTCTTGGCGCAATCCTCGAATTCGCTCTTCTTGATTTGGCGCGAAGCATTGGTGAAGTCCGGATGGGCTTCGCCCACGCCAGCGCAGAACAGCTTCATGCCGCCGCCCGTGCCGGTTGATTCAACAACCGGAGTTTTGCCGGAGGCTTTGCCGAATGCTTCGGCCACGGCTGTGGTGAAGGGATAAACGGTTGAAGAACCGACAATACGGATTTGGTCGCGTGCAGCGAAAGCGGGGCTGGCGGCGAGGGCCAAAAGGCTGGCGGTGAGAATGATCTTGTTCATGAAACTCTGTCTCCTGTTTGAAGCAACGCCGTGCTTCTAGGGCTGTCACATTGCAGTTATGCAACGTCATGATTGCAGATTTATGACAGTGTAACGCTTTGTATACATGGGTTAAAATCGCCCCACGTATGTGCACGCAAGATTCCAGTAAACCTGGAACCGTTCCAATTGAATCCTACCAAAGACTGCTGCCGCCACTGTGTTTGACCTGCAAACCGATTTCACGACCGAGTGAAAGTGAATCCTGCCGGCCACTTTTTCCCTGGTGTTCGAAACAATTGACACCATCCAGCGTCAGAGCGTGGCCGCGGAAGTGCAAGCTTGAACCCTCAAGTCTGGCATGGCCGGCAATAGGTGTGCGGCATGAACCTTCGAGCACTTCGAGGAAGGCGCGTTCGCAGGCCACGGCATCGCCAGAGTCAACGTGATGAATGGCTTCGACCAAATCGTTGATCCTGTGGTTGCTGGCCCTGGTTTGAATGCCTACCGCACCTTGCGCCACGGCAGGAAGCATTTCGGTGGTTTCGATGATGGCGCTGATATGGTGGGCGAGGCCGAGACGGCGGAGGCCGGCCACAGCCAAAAAAGTAGCATCGGCGACACCTTCGGAGAGCTTGCGCAGCCGTGTCTCCACGTTTCCGCGAAACTGGACCGATTTGAGGTCTGGCCGGATGCGCAGCGCCTGGGCCGTCCTGCGCACCGACGATGAGCCGAGCACGGCGTTTGGAGGCAATGACAGCAACGATGTTGCCTTCAAGCTGATCAGCGCGTCACGCGGGTCTTCGCGTGGCAACACAGCAGTAATGACAAGGCCCCCGGGCATCAAAGCTGGAACATCTTTCATGGAGTGCACGCCAAGGTCAATGGCATCCGCAAACAATGCCTCTTCGATCTCTTTGGTGAAGAGGCCTTTGCCACCAATTTCCGACAGTGGCCTGTCACGGATCTGGTCGCCTGTTGTGGAGATCACAACAATCTCGAAGCGGTCTTCTTCGAGGCGATGTGCCTGCATCAGGCGGGAGCGGGTTTCGCGTGCCTGGGCCAGCGCGAGCGGCGAACCACGTGTGCCGATCCTGATTCTATCCATCATGATTTCAGTCTATCACGCCACTGCGCGATTCAATGCACACTGGCCCCAAAGGTCTGACAGGGCGTGCACCAACTTGGCGATGTCCTCATCTGAGTGAAAGGGAGAAGGGGTGATGCGCAGCCGCTCTGTGCCCTTTGGCACGGTGGGGTAGTTGATGGGTTGAATATAAATGCCATATTGGTCCATCAGGGTGTCGCTGATCCATTTGCACTTCACGGGGTTGCCCACCATGACGGGCACGATATGGCTCTGGTTGTCGATCATCGGGATGCCGATGGCCTTCAAGGCAGTGCGCACCTTGGTGACAGCGCGGCGCTGGCGCTGACGTTCAAAATCGCTCTGCTTCAAATGCTGGATGGCTACAGTCGCACCGACCGCTGTTGCAGGCGGAAGTGCCGTGGTGAAAATGAATCCTGACGCAAAGCTGCGGACATAGTCACATAGCTGCGCTGATGCCGCGATGTAGCCCCCAACGACGCCAAAGGCTTTTCCAAGAGTGCCTTCGATGACGGTGATGCGATCCATCAAGCCTTCACGCTCGGCTATGCCGCCGCCGCGTGGGCCGTAAAGGCCAACGGCGTGGACTTCGTCGAGATAGGTCATGGCACCATATTTTTCGGCAAGATCGCAGATGGCCTTGACGGGGCCAATGTCGCCATCCATCGAATAGACAGACTCGAATGCGATGAGCTTGGGACGATCTGCGGGAATGTCCTTCAGGTGCTTTTCAAGATCATGCAGGTCATTGTGCTTGAAGATGCGGCGTTCGGCGCGGCTGTGGCGGATGCCTTCGATCATCGAGGCGTGGTTTCCGGCATCCGACAGTACGACGCAATTGGGAATGCCGCCCGCCAGTGCGCTGAGGGCGGCCCAGTTCGAGACATAGCCCGACGTGAACAACAAAGCAGATTCCTTGCCGTGCAGATCTGCCAGTTCCTGTTCCAGCAAAACGTGGGCATGGGACGTGCCCGAAATGTTGCGTGTCCCGCCCGCCCCTGCACCATAGGTTTCCAACGCCTCTTTCATGGCGGCGATGACCTTGGGGTTCTGGCCCATTCCGAGGTAATCGTTGGAGCACCAAATTGTAATGTCTTCCACCTTGCCGTCATTGTGGCGGCGTGCCTTGGGGAAATGGCCGACGCGACGCTCAAGTTCCGCAAACACGCGGTAGCGGCCTTCTTCGCGAAGCGCATCCAGTTCGCTGCCGAAAAAGGCTTCATGGTCAAATGCAACGTGGGTCATGACTGAACTCCGGGGACACGCAAATTGGCTTTGCTGAAGTTGTCTTTAGTTCGATTGTTGTGGGGATGGGATTGCGGCTTTGCGTCGCGTGACTAACACACATTCACCAGGGGCTGGCCAGAGAGATAGTTGTGCACGTCTTCCGCGGCAAGCTTTGCCGCAAATGTTACCGTCTTCACTGAAGCGCCCGCAATATGCGGTGTAAGTGTGACATTTGGCAGTTGCAGCAGGGGCCAGTCTGGCGGCACCGGTTCCACCGCAAATGTTTCCAGCATGGCACCGCGCAAATGGCCGGATGCCATGACATCATGCAGCGCGTCATAGTCCATCAAGGGCCCGCGCGCCGTGTTGATCAGGGTGGCATCGGGTTTCATTTTGCGCAGCGTGTGTGCATTCATCATGCCAGTGGTTTCAGCCGTCACACGGGGGTGCAGTGACACCACATCGGATTCGCCCAACAGGGTTTCAAGGCTGCACTGTTCAACACCATCATTGTGATCAGTGGCGGAGAGCTGCACATAGGGATCGCAAACCAGCAGGCGGCAGCCGAAGGCTTTCAGAAGCTTCACAACGCGCTGGCCCACTTGCCCATAACCGATGATGCCGACGGTCATTTCATTAAGTTCCCGGCCCGTGACATCGGCGCGATAGAGGTCTCCGCGGTACACGCCTTTGCGCAATCCCTCATGTCCTTTGACCATGTTCCGGGTCTCCGCGATGATGGCACCGATGGTGAATTCCGCCACGGCACTGGCATTGCGACCGGGCGTGTTGACAACCTTGATGCCCCTGACACGTGCCGCGTTCATGTCGATATTGACGGGCCCGCCGCGGGACACGGCAATCAATTTCAGGTGGGGTGTGCGGTCCATGATCTCGGCGGAGAAGGGCGCGAGTTGTGTCACGACAATCTCCGCATCTCCCACCATTTGAACCGTGGCATCAGCGGAACCCATGTATTCCTTCAGGCCCGCAATGCCCTCTGTTGCATAGCCATGCTCCATCGGCTCATCCGGCCAGGCAAGGTCGTGCGATGTGATGTCGAGGCTGTGGCCAGTGCAGCGGTCGCGCAAGGCCGCCTCGAAGACGCTTGACAGCATGAAACGGTCACCGATGACTGCAATCTTGCGGATGTTCACGTCGCGTCTCCAAATTTTTGCCAAATAGGTTGCAGGCGCTTTCGCGCCTCGACATAGAGCGGGAAGGTTTTTTCATAACATGCGTTGAGACCAGAATCCGCCTGTGTCGCCGCTCCCAGATAGGGTTCAACCCATTCAGCAGCGCAAGCTGCCATGCCAGGATAGAGCTTCTGTTGTACCGCTGCAATCATCGCAGCACCTGCAGCACCTGCTTCCCCACGGGAAACACTGCGCACATCCGCATTCAGTACACTTGCGAGAATCTGGCGCAGGGCATTGGAGCGCGCAGCGCCGCCTGTGATGCGAATTTCTTTGGGTATTTCACCCATGGCGGAATAACAGTCGCGCGCCGCGAAGGCGAGACCTTCAAACACGGCGCGCATCAGGTCGAAGTAATCAGCCGTCGTGTCAAATCCAATGAAGCTGGCGCGCGCAGCGGGTTCCATGAAGGGTCCACGTTCGCCCGCCTTTGAGATGTAGGGATGAAACAGCAGCTTGGCTGGTTTGCGTGCCAACACTTTCTCATCCATACCGACGAGCAATTCGTCACGGCTTTTCTCCAGGCCGCTGTCGCTCAACACGCCACGTGCCACGTCGAGCAACCAGTCAATGTTGAGGGTTGAAGCCATGTTGGACTGGATTTGCGCCACCATGCCTGGCACCGGAAACGCCATGGTGTAACCGGATTTTTCGGGGTTGAGCCGCACCTTGCTTGTGTCGGTCTGCAATCGCATGTGCATGCCGGTGGAACCGACAATGGTGCAACCGGACTGTCCTGTTGGATCATACAGTCCGCCACCAAGCCCCGTGCAGAGGACGTCAACAAAGCCCACGCAAACCGGCGTTCCATTTCTCAGGCCTGTTGCCTTCGCGGCCGCCGCATTGAGGGCGCCACACTCTGTGGTGCCATCAACAATGGGGGTGAGCAAGGACTTGGCATTGCCGGCACCCAGATGATCCAGAATATCCGGTGCATAGCGTCTGGACGCGTAATTGCCGAATGTGAAATTGGCCTCCGATGGATCGGTGACGCGGTCACCCGTCAGGTTGAAATAAATCCAGTCTTTGCAGTGGAACGCCTGTGTGGCCTTGGCGAGAACTTCTGGTCGATGCCTCTGCATCCAGGCCAGTTGCACGCTCATCTGGCAGACATTGACGCCTGTTCCCGTGCGCGCATAGTGTTCTTCGTAATGCGGCGACGCGGTGAATTCCCTCACAAACTCTGTGGCACGGGCGTCCAGCCAGAGCCAGGCAGGTGCAACAGGTGCGCCAAGCTTGTCGATCAGCCACATGCCATCACCCTGGCCCGTGACTGAGATGGCAATCAGGCGTGATGCGAGATTGGGTATTTGATCGGCCAGCTGTTTTAGCGTTGCAGCAGTGTCCACCCAAGTACGCTGCATGTCTTGTTCAGCGCCACCATCTGGCAAGGCTGAGTAGATGTTGGCGATGGCGGTGACCGCCAACTGCCGTCCTTGCAGATCAAAAGCCACAGACTTGATGACCGAAGTGCCTGCATCAACACCAATCAGAACGGCATCTTTCATGAGTGATACATCGTCAGGGAAACTCCTTCGTCCATGCGCGCTTTGACGATCATGCCGCTCACCCACAACATTTTATTGTACTTGCTTGCAATGAAACACCCTATTGTCAACAGGCTCGTCGCCACTGCGGGGGCGGTACATCCATCGTGGACATCATGGCATTCACACTGTCTGTCAACACCAATCCCTTTGTGAACCGGTTTGCCGAGCCGGAAGAGCTTGTCGGCGTGCTTGTCGGCGTGCTTGCCGACGAGATAGGCATTGGCCACATCCAGTTGGTGCATGAGTTCATCAATCCCTCCTGGGACGGTCACACACTTGCGCGATTGATGGCGCGATGGGCGAAAGCCTTCGCCCATCATTCACATCAAGCAGAGTTCGATGGACAAGGGCGGTCCTTGGCCTTTCACGGCTGTCCACCACAAGGATGGGCGCATTGTGCCCGACGCATTGTTGGCGTCAGTGCGCGTCGGCGGTGGAACCAACACTGAGTTTTGTCTGGAACTGGCGTTTCGTGGGCGTGAACCCGCAGACCGCAGCATAGTCGCTGCCTTGAAGGAATCCGTGGCCTATTGGGCACCTTACACGGGCACGGGTTTCAACTGACATTTCTTCAAAGCCATTTCTGCCTGGGACAAGTCGGAACAGCCCTATTCCGCAATCGGCAACACCACCGTGAAGCGGCTTCCCATTCCGACTTCCGATACAATGTCCAAGCGCCCGCGGTGGCGCTTGATGATGTGTTTGCAGATGGCGAGGCCCAGCCCGGTGCCGCCGCGGGTCCGGCTTTCCTGGGCGCTGACGCGGTAAAACCGTTCCGTCAGGCGCGGGATGTGATGTGCCGCAATGCCCGGGCCGTTGTCCGTGATGGTCAATGTCGCGTCATTGGACTGGCGGCTCACTGCCACATCCACGCGCTTGCCCCTGCCGGAATATTTAATCGCATTCTCCACAAGATTGTTTGCCACTTGCCCCAGCTGATTGGCGTCACCCTTCACCCACATGTCGGGAGCCACATCAAAATGCATGTCACATCCCGCTTCTTTTGCGATCGGCCGCAGCAGTGATTCGGCCTGCCGCACAACCATTCCCAGATCAATCAGTTCTCTGGGTTCAACATGCTCGTCCACTTCGATGCGGCTCAGCGACAGAAGATCGTCGATCAGCAACGACATGCGTTCAGCCTGGGCCTTCATCAACCGTAAGAACTCGCCGCGTGCCTTCTCATCCTGTTTTGCCGCACCCTGCATGGTTTCGATGAAGCCGGACAAAGTTGTCAGGGGGGTGCGCAACTCATGGCTGGCGTTGGCGACAAAGTCTGAACGCATCCGTTCCACCCGGTTCTCGCGGCTTTGATCGCGGCACACCACGAGAACAAGCGGGCTTTCCGAATACGCCGGCAACGGGCAGAAATTGAACTCCAGAGCATGGTTCGTGGCACCGAGTGATTGATAATGGGCCGTGGATGTCATTTTCCCCTGAATCGCCCGGTTCAAAGCCTCAACCAAGGCGGGCTTTCGAAAGTGAAACTGAAAGATCTGGTGCCGCAGGTCTGAGCCAAAATATTCGGTTGCGGACGTATTGCACCGCAGAATGCGCCCCGCCGCATCAAGCAGAAGCAATGGCGCAGGCAAGGCGTCCATGATTGCGCCTACAATCTCGTGTTCCACGTCATGCTCCTGCACTTGCGAAACCTACGTCTAGCACACTTTGCTTCGATCGCGTGAAGCCAAGGGATTGCTTGCAATATACCCCTGATGTGATGGCATCTTCACAAGACGCGTGTGAACTGCTTAGCTTTGCCCATGGCCTGCCATCACGCAGGTGCCGGATTGTTTTACAGGGAGTACCATAATGAAAACCAAAAACATCTTTCGTGCGACGCTGATCGCCACTTCGATGCTGTTTGCAGCGGGTGCCGCAGAGGCCAAATCCCTCGTCTATTGCTCCGAGGGTTCGCCTGAAAATTTCTCGCCGTCGATGAATACCACAGGCACGTCGCTTGATGCGGCCCGTCCTGTCTACAACCGTCTTGTGCAGTTTGAGCCCGGCGGCACCACCGTCAATCCTGCACTGGCGGAAAGTTTTGAAGTCACCGATGGTGGCACCACGATCACCTTCAAATTGCGCAAAGGTGTGAAATTTCATTCCGGCGTCAACGGCTTTACGCCAACACGCGATCTTAATGCTGATGATGTAATCTGGTCCTTCGAGCGCATGTGGAAAGCTGATCATCCGTTCGCCAAAGTCTCGGGCGGTGCTTACGACTATTTCAACGACATGAGCATGCCGGATCTGCTTGCCTCCATCACCAAGGGTGCGGATGATCTCACCGTTGTGATCAAGCTGACGAAGCCAAACGCGCCGATCATGGCCAACCTCGCCATGGATTTCGCCACCATCCATTCCGCTGAATATGCCGCCTACCTGATGGGCAAAGGCACACCGGAGCAGTTTGACCAAATCCCTGTCGGCACCGGTTCATTCTCCTTCGTCGACTACCAGAAAGATGCCGTCATCCGCTTCAAGGCGTTTGATGGTTGGGCCGGAAAGCCAAAGGTTGATGATCTGATCTATGCGATCACGCCAGACGCCACTGCGCGTTATGCAAAACTCTCCGCTGGCGAATGCCACATCATGATCGCACCAAACCCGGCTGATCTTGAAGCCATGGGCAAAGACCCGGCGATCACGCTGCTCTCGCAGGCCGGTCTCAACATCGGCTACATGGCAATGAACGCGCAAAAGCCGCCATTTGACAAAGTGGAAGTGCGCAAAGCCATTGCCATGGCGATTGATCGTAGCGCCATTTTGAAGGAAGTATACCAGGGCGCTGGCCAGCAGGCGAAGAACCCGATTCCACCGACCATGTGGTCTTACGATGACTCAACGGTGGACCACGAATACAACCCGACAAAGGCCATGGAAATGCTGGCGGCGGCCGGTGTGAAAGACCTCGCTACTGATCTGTGGTGGATGCCGGTACAACGCCCCTACAATCCCAACGCCAAGCGCATGGCTGAAATGGTGCAGGCGGATCTGGCCAAGGTCGGCATCACCGCAACACTCGTGTCATACGAGTGGGGTGAATACCGCAAGCGCTTGCAGGCGGGTGAACACCAGATGGGCTTCCTCGGCTGGACTGGCGACAATGGCGATCCAGACAACTTCCTCGCCGTGCTTCTCGGCTGCAATGCTGAAGGCAAGCCCAATGCCAACAACATTCCAAAGTGGTGCGATGCCGCCTTCCAGGCTGCCGTCGTGAAAGCCGCAGAAATCACTGACATGGGTGAGCGCACCAAGCTCTATATGGACGCCCAGAAAATCGTGGCCGCGCAAGTGCCATGGCTCAACATCGCCCACTCCACCGTGTTCGAGCCCACGCGCAAGGAAGTGTCTGGTTTCAAGATCAGCCCCTTTGGTGCCCATGAGTTCCAGAATGTGGACATTGCTGAGTAAACAAGACATTGAGGCGGCTTTTCGGGGCCGCCTCTTTTTTCTGGCAATGACTTGAAAAATCCCCAACAGCAAAGGGACCTCACCCGTCTCGCGCTTTGCGCGATCCACCCTCTCCAAGGAGAGGGGACATTTCGCAATTGTCCCTTCTCCTTGGAGAAGGTGGCGCGAAGCGCCGGATGAGGTCCCTTCGATGATCCGCCACCTCCTCAACCGCATCGCCCTCACCATACCCACCTTCATCGCGTTGATGTTCATCACCTTCGTGATGATCCGGCTTGTGCCGGGTGACCCCATTGAAGCACGGCGCGGCGAGCGCGGCATTTCGCCGGAGCGCCACGCTGAACTTTTGAAAGAGATGGGCCTCGACCAGCCGATCTGGAAACAGTTCGCCGATTACGCTGGCGGCATCATGACAGGAGACTTCGGTACCTCCATTGTGTCGAAGGCCCCCATTCTCGATGAATTCCTGACGCTGTTTCCAGCTACACTCGAACTCACCTTCTGCGCCATGTTGATCGCGATCTGCCTGGGCGTGCCTTTGGGTGTCATCGCAGCGGTGAAACGCGGCAGTGTCTATGACCAGACCTTGATGGGCATCTCCCTCACCGGCTATTCCATGCCGCTGTTCTGGTGGGGCCTCATTCTCATCCTCGTCATGTCAAACATGCTGGGCCTCACGCCTGTTTCTGGCCGTGTCAATCTCATCAAATTTTTCTATGAGCCTGTGACAGGTTTCGCACTCATAGACTCCATTCTCTCCGGGCAGAAGGGCGCGTTCAAGGATGCGGTGCATCACCTGATCCTCCCCTCCATCGTCTTGGGCACCGTGCCACTCGGGGTGATCGCCCGCATGACGCGCTCTTCGATGTTGGAAGTGCTGGAGGAAGACTATGTGCGCACGGCACGCGCAAAGGGTCTTTCGCCCTTCCGCATTGTTGGCGTTCATGCGCTTCGCAATGCGCTGATTCCCGTCATCACATCGATTGGGTTGCAATTGGGTACATTGCTCGCAGGGGCTGTGCTCACGGAAACCATTTTTTCCTGGCCCGGTGTTGGCAAATGGCTGATCGAGTCGATTGGCAGGCGGGATTATCCGGCCCTGCAGGGCGGCATACTTCTGATTGCGATGATTGTGGTTTTTGTAAACGTGCTTGTCGATGTGTTGAACGGGTTGGTGAACCCACGTGTACGTCATGGCCGTTGAAGCCATCAACGCCGCGCCTCCCTCGGGCTGGAGCGCCTTCTGGTCGGCTTTCCGCGAAAACCGTGGCGCTGTCATCGGCTTCTGGACCGTCATTGTCATTGTAATGTTGGCTCTGCTCGCCCCCTTGATTGCACCACATCCGCCGCTCGAGCAATACAAGGGCTTCACCCGATTGCCGCCTTTTTGGATGGAAGGATCAGACCCGCGCTTCTGGCTCGGCACAGATGCCGTGGGCCGCGATATGGTTTCGCGTCTCCTCTACGGCGCGCGCATCTCGCTGTTCATCGGTTTCTCGGTGATGGCGGTGTCCATGATTGTGGGCATTGTGCTGGGTCTTGTCGCAGCATGGTTTGGCGGCATCATCGACGTCATCATCGTTCGCGTGATGGATTTGGTCATGGCCATTCCTTCACTCGTGCTGGCCATCCTCATCATTGCCGTCATCGGGCCTTCGCTCACCAACACCATCATCGCCGTCACCATTGTCTATCTGCCGCGCTATGTGCGGCTGGTGCGCGCTTCTGCATTGGCGGAACTTTCGAAAGATTATGTCATCGCCGCGCGCGTGTCCGGTGTCCGACCCATGCGCCTGATGTTGCGCACCATCCTGCCAAACTGCCTTGCACCCCTCAACGTGCAAGCCGCCCTCGGCGTGTCAGACGCCATCCTCGAAGCCGCAGGCCTCGGTTTTCTCGGCCTTGGCGCGCAGCCGCCCACACCCGAATGGGGTGCGATGCTGGCCGACACCAAAGACCTGATGATCTCTCACCCTTGGGTGATGGCGTTTCCGGGGCTTTGCATTCTCATCACCGTGCTCGCCATCAATCTCATGGGTGACGGATTGCGCGATGCGTTTGATCCGCGGCTGAGAAAGAGTTGAGCGATGCTTGACGCAATCATCAGTGCCATTGGAACCATCGTGGCGGCTTTTGTCGGGGTACTGACGTGGTATCTTGCTTCGCGCTCAGATCGGCTGCGTGATGTGCGGGAACGCGAGACTGCCAGAAAATCGGAGGAACAAGAGAGGCAGCAACGTGTCATCGACCTGGTGGCTGCCCTGCATTCCGAAATCCTGGCAGGCCTTGTTGCCAACAGGCGACAATTGACGTTCGAAGAAGCCAACTATGCCATGCGGCAGAAGACACCTTTTGCGACGGCGGACGAAACTGATTTCGTTTTCGATTCAGTGAAAGATGATATTTCAATCCTGCCCGTGCAAGTCATCCATTCGGTGGTGCAATACTACCGCGCCGCCCGGCAATCGAACCTGCTCACGAAAGACCTGCGCGACCCCTATTTTTTGAAACAAACAGCCGCAGAAAAGCGTCGGATCATTGCGATGCTGCTTCAAATCGTTGAGTTGCAGAAATTGCTGGGCGAAGCTGCAATCAAGGATTTGTCGCAGTATGCGAAGGACAACGGCCTTGACTTGGATGACAACGAAAAGCGCGCCAGCGAAGTCATCGCTTTGGCGCGCGAAGAAATGAAGTCAGTCTTCAGGAAATCGGGACGATCGGACCTTGCATTGAAACCTCCTGTGAAAAGGCCAAAAAGCACGGCCCTCGTGAGCTATAGATATAAGCGAAAGAGGTAAACAGTTCAATCCCCATGGCCCTCCTCACAATCAAAAACCTTTCCGTCGATTTCCAGACGCGGCGCGGATTTTTCCGGGCGGTGGATCGTGTGTCCTTGAGCGTTGACCAATCCCAGGTCCACGCCATTGTCGGCGAGTCGGGTTCCGGCAAATCGGTTGCCATGCTTGCGGTGATGGGGTTGCTTCCAAAGTCAGCCATCATTACAGCTGACGCACTGCAATTCAATGGCCACGATCTTCTGCACTTGTCCACGCGTGAGCGCCGCAAAATCATCGGCAAGGACATCACGATGATTTTCCAAGAGCCGATGTCGAGCCTCAACCCGTGCTTCACCATCGGTTTCCAGCTCACAGAATCCTTGCGCAAACATCTCGACATGAACCGCCGCGAAGCGCGGGACCGTGCAGCGGAACTCTTGGCCTCCGTTGGCATTCCCTCGCCAGCTGAACGGCTCACCGCTTTCCCGCACCAACTCTCCGGCGGCATGAACCAGCGCGTGATGATCGCCATGGCACTGTCGTGCAATCCGAAACTTCTGATTGCCGATGAACCGACAACCGCGTTGGACGTCACCATCCAGGCGCAAATCCTCGAACTTCTGACACGCCTGCAAGCCCAGACCAAAATGGCGCTGATCCTGATCACCCACTCCATGGGTGTGGTTGCAGAAACCGCACAGCGTGTCAGCGTACATTACGCCGGGCAAAAGGTTGAAGAGCAGGACGTCCTCCCCCTCTTCTCCCATCCCCGCCATCCCTATACCGCCGCGCTTCTCTCAGCCCTTCCCGAACGCGCGACCACGCGGACACTCACGTCCATTCCGGGCGTGGTGCCAGGACAATTCGACCGGCCCAAAGGCTGCCTCTTCGCGCCGCGCTGCACACACAAGCAGGCAATTTGCGAAACGCAAATGCCAGATGTCTCGGCCAATGTCGTTTGCCATTTCCCGCTGCATGAAAAGGTGTTTGCATGAGTGTGGTGTTGGAAGCACACGATCTCAAGCGGCACTACAACGTGTCGCGCGGACTGTTCCAGGACGCCGCCACACTCAAGGCCGTAGATGGCGCAAGCTTCACATTGGAGCGCGGCAAGACGCTCGCTGTTGTCGGTGAATCCGGCTGCGGCAAATCCACCCTCGCCCGTGTGGTGACGATGATTGAAACACCAACGGCTGGAACCTTGAACATCGCGGGCCATGACATTGCTGGCGCATCGGCTGAAACCTTGCGCGGCCTTCGCAGCCGGGTGCAGATCGTGTTCCAGAATCCCTATGGTTCACTCAACCCACGCCAGACCATTGGTGATGCTTTGGAAGAACCATTGCTCGTCAACACAACACACTCTGCATCAGAACGCAGCGCAAAAGCCAAAGACATGATGGCCGCCGTCGGGCTTCGCACCGAACACTATGAACGCTATCCCCACATGTTTTCCGGCGGGCAACGCCAGCGCATCGCCATCGCCCGCGCCCTGATGTTGCGGCCCGATATTCTGGTGTTGGATGAACCTGTGTCAGCCCTTGATGTTTCGATCCAGGCACAAGTGTTGAACCTCCTCGCCGATTTGCAAAAGCAGTTCAATCTCGCGTACCTCTTCATCAGCCATGATCTCGCGGTGGTGAAACACATCGCCGATGAAGCCATGGTGATGTATCTGGGCAAAGTCGTGGAGCAAGGCCCGGCCGCCGAGATTTTCTCAAAGCCAAAGCATCCCTATACCCAAGCGCTCCTGTCTGCCACACCGGTGGCCTCCCCCGGCCAAAAACGCGACCGCATCGTCCTCAAAGGCGAACTGCCCTCCCCGCTCAATCCGCCCACTGGCTGCGTTTTCCGCACCCGTTGCCCCATCGCAGAGGCAGGATGCGCAAACGAAATGCCAGGGCTTATGGGCGATAGCTGGCGCGTGGCCTGCCACGTGGTGAACAGATAACCCCTCTCCCTGGCGCCAAAAGCGAGCCGGATGAGGGCCTGCACATCTCCTGCAAAAGTGCCAACGCATCCAATGTTTTCAAACTCCGCGCGGGCACAGACAACGTGTGGGCAAGGTTTTCGCGCAACCGGGGATCATCGCCCAAGCAATCCAGAACAGCGCCGAGATCACGCTCACGGTAGTCAATGCAGCCAAGGCGTTTCATGACTGCGGCGTGGCGCGCCTGATCCAGCTCTTCGCGCCCCGCACACATCCAAAGCGCATGGTCCAGATCGACAAGTGGTATGGTCAGCGGGATGTAACCCATTTCTACGGGTCCGTGCATCATCGCAACGTCACCATCCTCAACGCGAGTACCATCCGCATACTGACGATAAACCTCACCGACACCGCACATGCCAAAGGCCGCACATTCGGCCGCCCGCAACGCGCCCATGCTGGATGAACCAAAAATCTCGACGCCATGTTCAATGCATGCGACAATTTCCTTGTGCCGCACCGGGGCAACGGTTTCAAAACAACCGTCGACAATGCCGATCTTTCGCGCTCCTGCCTTCACCAACGCGGGCAAATCGCCAAATTTCACAGGACCCAAAAAAGTGATGCCGGGATATTGATTGCAATCAAGACCAAACAGACTCGGACCTGCAAAAATATAACTGTCGTTCATGACAGTGCCCGTCCCATCATGCGCCCCAGCATGCGTTTTGAAATACGGTTGCTGCCGCCTTCCAGCACAAGATCCAGTCCCGGCACCAGCAACTTGACAAAGTGCAATCCGCCACCTTGCCGACCAAGCGGCACGACATAGGCATCTGGACAATCCTGTTGCTTGAGCCAACGCTTCGTGGCTTCAAGTTTTGCAGCGGTGCATTCCGGCAAAGGTCCAGCGTAAGCATAGATGCCAAAATCTTCGGCCTGTTCAGCTTTCATAACTGACTGCTCGGATTTCTGCGGATACAGGGCTGCTTCAATGTCATCACGCGCACCTGAAATCTCTGTCGCCCGGGTCTGGATGGCCTCAAGCAGGGCCGCGAGGGCTGCATCCTCGATGTCAAAACGGCAGGCGTAACCGTTGGCACCAGCGAGATAGCGGCAGTGACCTGCGTAAGTGCCGGCATAAACAGAGGCGCGGACAACCGGGATGTCTGCGGGTTGGCTCAGCATGTAGAATTGTGCTGCAAAGCCGGTGTCACGCACACGGGCCAGCGTCGCCTGCAGGTCGCGGTTTTCTGACCGCTCAAAAGTCACTGGCTGATGCAACAGCGTGCCTGACCTGAATGCCTCGCTGAGTGCGGTTGCGTCGTTCTCAATCACTTCCAGCAACCCATGCAGGATTGCGTCATCAAGGTTGATGTGGCCAGCCAGGCCCACAGATGAAATCCGGAAACGGGTTGAATCAAGCCCGGAATCAGGCCTGAAATCCATGCATACAATCTCAAAAGGAAAATACGCCGGAGTGTTCGTGAAAATCGAATGACCCTTCACCCAATCAAAAATCATGTCCGGCTTAAGGTGTGCGGCCATGCAAGACGCAAAGCGATGCCCTCCCATTGCTGCGTGGCCTTTCTGCAAAAGCTCGGCCACGCTGCACCGGAATGCAACATTGTGCTCGGGCTGTTCTGCAACGGCAGCTTCAAGACATTCCATGACAGCGGAACGGAAGGCCTGCATGTCTGTCATGCCCTTGCCTTGCGATACCGCCAGCGAAAGCGAACCCGGCCTGCAGGCAAACCACACCGGCACACCCATCACATCCAAAGCCGTGACACTGCCAACCCGGGTGACCCGATAATCATCCAGATAGGGTGCAACCCGCCGCGCAAAATCCGAGAGTCCGGCACCGGGCCTTGGGCCCGGTGCCGGAACTTCTACCGTTTTCAGGACGTGCGATTTGGACGAACGGGCCTCAAGCGGACCCGAGTGTTGCAACATCGAACTTGCCCAATTTATCAGCCCAGCTTGGCAGGCCGGCCAGCTCCGAAGCCGCGCCACTGATGCCAGGTGCTGCGAAGTCATAGTGCAACCCGTCTTTCATCGCCTTCCTGACGCACTGATACATGCGGGGCGCTGGCTGTGACTGGCTGACCAGGCAGTAGGCCTCATACGGTTTGTCGCTGCCGTGCCTGAGATGACCTTCGAGGGCGGTCATCGCGGCATTGGCGTTTTTGTCAGCGACGCCCGGATCGCCCAGTTCGCCAAAGCAGAACTGAGCAGCAGACGTGCTTACCGAGTCAAAGTCACCTTTGCCCTGCATCGCCCCGATTTCATCACCTGTTACAATCGACAGAGAAGAGGCATTGTCGTCATAACGGACCATCACGACGCGGTTGTTGGCCTTGTCGACGATCATGTATGTGGTGTCACTATTCATTTTGATCTCCCTAGTGTCGCAGGGCCGTCGCTCTCGCGAGCATCAGGCCACGTTGAAAGCGCTCTTCGGCCTGCGTTGCTGCCGTGCCAGGACAATCTGCATTCAGCCATTGAACTGACGCGTGATCCGCAATGCCGAAGAATTCTAGGTGAGATTGATAATGAAGACGGGCCTTGTCTACGTCCCCGATGAGCGCGTGGGTTGATGCGAGTAGTACATGCAACTGACCTTTGTCCGAAACGGCGTCGGCGCAGGCAATGACGTCAGCGTATTTTTCGCGGTCAAAAGCATTGCTCGCACTGGTCCACCAGTATGAATCCGGTGGCGTGGGGTTGATGGTGAAGGCCAGCCCAAGCTTTTCGGCGGCCCGGTCAAACTGACCGCAATGTGACAAGGCATCAGCATGGGCAACCAGGATATCTGCATCGTGAGGAGTGAAGATTTCAGCATCTTCAAAGCAGGCCAGGCTTTCGTCAAAACGACGCTGGAACAGATAGATGCTTCCCAGCGTTGCGTGGGTGCCGCCATGGCTCTTGTCCCGTTGCATGGCCTCAATGGCGCAGCGGCGTGCGTGGTCAAGCATTTGCGGATCATTGCCTGAACGCAAAAGCCATTCCACGTAAAACGTGCGCGCATGTTTTGCCGCGATGGCGGCGTGATCCGGATCCGCAGACATCGCAGATTCAAGTTTTTTTCGCGCCCTTCGGATTTCCTGCAATTGCGTGGATCCCATTAACGCACTTGCCTGGAGGTAGTCGGCATAGGCGTCGGATTTCGGAAACATGCCAACACTGCGGGTGCGGGCAAGTTCAAGGCTGGTCGCCATTTCATTGGCAAGTTGAATGGCAAGCGTGGAACCCGTTGTACTGAGCACCGCTTCCGAAATATCACAGGCACTTGCCCAGATGATTTCCTGTGACTTTTGGTCAACGAGCCGCAGCGAGAGTTTTGGGTTGGTGTCCGGAACAAAAAAGCTGCTCACCACATAGTCAACACCATGGCCTGGCCTCTGCAAGACCCCGTCTTCAGCTTTCAGCACAAAGGACGAATGGGGTGCCAGCACCATAAAGCTTCTGTACCGGGCAAGCGCGTTTGCAACATCTGCCAGCATGTAGCGGATCAGCAGGGCGCGTTTGCCCGTTAGTTGAACCTCAGGCGCCACAATTGCCAGCGTTGGACGCCGGGCTTCCGTCTTCTGTGATTGGGGTTCGAATTCTGTCACGCGCCGGGACTGATAGCTGCGGATGCGGCGCAGAACAGCAAGCGTCTCCGGAGACGGCATTGCGTGTTGCTCGCGCATCAGCATGGATCGCAACTGGCGCTCAATGGCTTCCACCTCATCGTGATCGCCAAGCCGGCCAAATGCGTCAATGGCGTTCCGGTAAGTCACTTCCAGCTCAGGATTGATGGAAATGAGCAATGTTATGAGGCTGCGCAGAATTTGCTTGTCAGAGTGGCTGAAGCGGGTCAATTCACTCAGTGCCGCAGCACCCCAGTCCAGAATGTCTTTCTCAAGCCTTGCCCGCCTGGTGGCCAACCAGTCATTCATCGCTTCACTGCAGTCGTCGGTGTCATGCAGCAGATTGCCGCGCCACAACTGCAAAACAGACTCTACACCCGCAAGCGTCAATTTGTTGGCGAAACATTGTTGCAGGAGCTGCACATCAAGAACATCGTCGCGCGCGAGTGCAATGTTTTGTTCGTCTGTTTTGAGCGCAAACGCCACGTCCGGCGCGCTCTTGCGCATGCGGGCGACGAGCTGCCGCAAATTCGCCAATGCTGTTGCCTGGTCTTTGGCATCCCAAAGTATTGAAGCAACTTCTGATCTCTTCATGCCTTTCGGGGCGCTGGCGAGAAGGCACATGAGCTGAAAACCGCGCGACGGAAAGGCAACGGCCATGCCATCTGACCACGCCCTTGACGTGCCCAGGACTGTCAGGAAAAAACCGCTGCCCGCCATAAGAGTCCCCCCGTACACTGTGACTGAACTTGTGACAGTATACAAGCTACACCCGGCACACCAAGCAACCCACTTGACGTTGCAGCCACTCGGGAACTCGCCGCATGGGTGCAGTGTTTTGGATGGAAAAACTCCATCTGTTTCGTGTCACGCCCGCGTCACGCCAGTTCAAGCATGATCAAGTTCTGGCACACTGAACGGGGCTGATTCACATGGCTGACTTTTCCTTTCACGCTTTGCAAATGCGCGGACAATTTCAATGATCTCCTACGGAAGTCTCGCGTCCCGCCGGCCGGTTTATTTGAGGCCAGACACCGCGCAGGCCAGCAATGTGCTTCACTTCAGCAAAATCAGGCGAGGCCCGAAGAGCCGCAGTGGTGATGATCTTTCGAGGATCATCATGACAACAGTCAGTGATCCGCGACGCTGGCATGATGTTTGCGAAGCTTTGGTCTCGCTGTCGCGTGCTGACTATGCGCTTCTTTATCCTGCTGATGAGCGGACTGGAATTTTCTATTCTGCCGGCTGGATCGCAGCTGACAATCCAGAACTGCATGCTTCCCAATGCCGGGGAGCCGATGCGGAATCTGCAACCACGCTGCTTCTCGACTTTGGCTTGGACGGCATTTGGCTGTTGCGCGTCGGGTGCCATGAGAACTCTGCATCCCGGAACGCATGGAACCCGAAAGGGCTCAAAGCCTGGGAGTCAGCACTGAAAACCGCTGCGAAGATGAGCGGAAAATCATTCAAGGCCGCCTTGCGCACCAGAAAAAATGTGCACGGCCAATTGAATGTTCCTTTTGCATGTCTTGATCTGGAAGGGCGGCTCTTGTCCTGTAACGCCCTCTTCGAACAGATGTATGCCCGGGTTTTCCATCTTTCAGGCGACATTCTGCTTCCATCCCAGCCCAGTGCGGCCAAAGTGTTTCGACACTTGCTCAATACAGTGTCCGTCAAAAACCCGGTTCAGAATATGCCCCTGTGCAATACTGCGGGACCTTGTGTTGCGACGCTGCGCCAACTTCCTGAAAGCCGGGTCCGGGTTTCACGTGGTGGTGCCGTTGGTTTGACACTCCACGGCGTGGCAAAACCGGCGATGCCGCAACCCACGTCACTGTCGTGGTTGTTTGGCCTGTCAAGACGGGAAGCAGAGATCACTGCGCAATTGGCAACCGGCAAAACTGTCACTGTCGTGGCAACGCTGCACCGTGTATCGGTGGCCACCGTGCGCGCACAGGTCAAATCCATATTCCGGAAACTGAAAGTCAACAGCCAACCCGAATTGGTGGTGAAAATACTCGGAAGCGGCATTTGACCTCTCCCCCGCTTCGCGGACCCTCTCCGAAGGGAATAGGGACTCGTGGTGCGAGCGCCCTGAATAGTAAGTTGGGAGGCCGCGGCAAGAGGTCCCTCTCCTATTCGGCGCGTTTCCGCGATGGGGGGGAGAGGTCCCTTGGCTGCAAGCGATTGCGGGACCGCCGCAAAATCTGATCGACCCGCCTCGTTCACGCTTAACGAATTGTGAACCCAGACATCAGCATTTTCGACTATTTTCAGGGCGCGGCAACACAGTTTTGAAAATGCTCTTGTGTAACGTTGCAATGGTACTTCTTGACTGGGGACTGCTTGCCAATGGCCGAACACGACGCCCGCGAACAATATCTGCTGGAACTGACAAACCGCGCCCGCATGGATCCCGCAGGCGAGGCCGCTCGCCACGGCGTTGATCTCAATGCCGGACTTGCCCCGGGGACAATCACGGCCGCACCCAAACAAGTTCTTGCACCAAACTCAATTCTCGAAGGCACGGCACAGGCACACGCCGACTATCTCGTTGCCAATCAGCTGTTCACACACACAGGGGCGGGTGGCTCCACCTCAAATGATCGCATGCGGGCTGCCGGTTACAACGTGCCTTTCACCTCTGAAAACATCGTGTTTTGGGGGACCACTGGCGTTTTGGATGTCACCGCGACAACCAACGAATTGCACCGCTTGTGGTTTGCGAGTTCCGGCCACCGCAGTGCCATGCTCAATTCCACTTTTGAGGAATTGGGCGTTGGCAATGTGCTGGTCAATGGCGGCGCGGGCTATCGCGGGGCCACAAACGCGCTGCTTGCCGTGCAAAATTTCGGCCATCTCAACACACCTGACAAATTTGTAACGGGCGTCCACTACAACGATACCGACAACAATGATTTCTATTCGATGGGCGAAGGCAAGGGCACCCGTACCGTTCAGCTGATTCAGAATGGAAGCGTGATATCGGCATCATCAACTGCGGCGGCAGGTGGCTACGCCGCCAAAACCACGGCCACCGGAGCGGTTGAAGTCGTCTTTTCCGGAGGCGGACTTGCGGCCAGCCAAGGTGTGACCATCAATCTTGGCGCGTCCAACGTCAAAGTCGATCTTGTTGACAGCAACACGATTGAAACAAACACCGACGCAACGCTGACCCAATCCACGCAGAATCTCCGTCTGATCGGCATTGAAAACATCAATGGCACAGGCAACGCAGCAGGCAACACCATCTGGGGCAACAAGGGCAACAATGTGCTGGACGGCGCGGGCGGCAATGACACCCTGCAAGGCGGTGATGGAACAGACACCCTGAACGCTGGTGCTGGAAACGACAGCATCAACGGTGGCGCCGGAACCGATACGGTGGTTCTTGCAGCGAATGCCGCATCGTACACCATCACTTACAACGCACCCACGTTGACATACTCGATCTATGGCGCAGACGGTTCCGTGGACACAGTGACAGGCGTTGAAAACTTCCAGTTTTCCGACGTCACACGCACGGCGGCACAACTCACGATTTCCGGGGCACCTCCGGTGCGCACAGCCAGTGTCGCTGCGTCGTCTCCCACTGTCGTTGAAGGCAACAGCGGCACAACTGCATTCACATTTGTCGTGACCCTGAATGCAGCGCCCCACGCCAATCAAACCGTGACCTACACCGTGGCCGGAACTGGTGTGAACGCCGCCAACGCCAACGACTTTTCGGGAAGCCTCACAGGCAGCGTGACTTTTGCCGCAGGTGAAACCAGAAAGGTGATCACCGTTCTGATTGCCGGCGACATCGTCGCCGAATTGAATGAGACGTTTGTCGTGACACTGTCCGCGCCCAGCAGCGGACTGACACTTGGCACAAACACTGCCACGGCAACCATCACCAATGACGACAGTTCGGAAATCCTAGGCACGATTGGCAATGACGCATTGAATGGCACCGTGGCCAATGACTCGCTTCGTGGGCTGGAAGGCAATGATACGTTGTCCGGCGGTCTCGGCGCTGATGTTCTCGATGGCGGCATTGGCGCCGATACCGCCCGCTATTCCAGCTCCGATGCGTTCGTCAACATCAATATGCTGACAGGTGTCTACACGGGCGGTCATGCTCAAGGCGACACGTTTACGGATGTCGAAAGCATCATCGGTTCAAGCTTCAACGACATCATCAGAGGCAACTCTTCCGCAAATACGCTCAGCGGCACAGGTGGCAATGATGAGCTCTATGGCGAGGCCGGAGTTGACACGCTGGTTGGCGGTGTAGGTGCTGACAAGCTTGATGGCGGCGCGGGCACGGCGGACTATGCCTACTACTCGTCGTCGACCTCGGCCGTCACCGTCAACCTTTTGACAAACATCAATACGGGTGGTGACGCGGCCGGCGACCAGCTTTTCAACATCGAACGCGTGTTTGGATCGGCCCATGATGACATTCTCACAGGCAATGGCCTTGCCAACCTGCTCTCAGGTTCCGGTGGCAACGACACTCTGACAGGTGGCGCGGGCACTGACACGCTGACAGGTGGTGTGGGCAATGACACTTTCATGTTTAACACAGGCTTCGGGGCTGACACAGTGACCGACTGGCAAGACGGCGCGGAAAAAATCCGGTTTGACGCCGCCATGGCGCTTGATTTTGGCGCCCTTGCTTTCGCAGGCCAAGGCACCAAAACTGTTGTGGTCTCCGGTTTCGCAGATGGTTCCATCATCACGGTGAAAAGCGCGGCCTTCTTCACGCTTGAAGCCGGCGATTTCCTGTTCGCCTAGCGCCTTGCCCCCACTGGGCAGACAGGTTGTCCGCGGTGACGATGTCGCCCGGTTTGAATGGACTATTGCGAAATGTACCCCATGCATCGCCGCGACATCCGTGAGGCCCAACACTTTCGCCACATCAGGGATCAGCGTTGCAGCAGCAACTTATCCAGGGAAAATCGGCTGCCGCCCAGGTAAATCACGCCGATTGCCATGGCGGCCCATGTGAAATGGAGGGGCCAGGCGTCTGGGAATGTCAGTTGGATGATCAACGTCATCATCAGAAGCCCGACAGCTGCAAAGCGGGTGAAGAGGCCGAGGACGACGAGAATGGGCAGAATGATTTCACCGATGCTGGAGGCGTAGGCCATGAGGGTTGGAAACGGGAAACTGTATTCTTGGCCCAGGATGTGCAGCATGAATTCATTTTCAAACAGGATGACAGGCGTTTCAGACAACACGCCAAAACTGTCCCATTTTGTCAGGCCGGACTTCCAAAAGGGAATGGCGATGCCCAGGCGCAATACGAGACTGGCCAGCCAATCCGGCACGCATTTGGTGATCAGGTTTTCAATGCTGTGGACAAAGTTCATCATGGTGTTTTCTCGCCGCCTGTTTGAATGGATTGAAAGGCACCAGATTGCAGCAGCAATGCGAGGGTGCCGGGAAGGTCAAAATTTGTGTTGAGGTCCGCTGCACCGTCGAGTGCATCGCCAAGGGTCTCACCCATTTTCAACGCATGAAAGAATGCAAACTGATCTGGCGGGATGGCGTGAACAGTGACCGCATGATGCGGACGCGTGGTCATGACCGATTGGGGGTCGGAGGGATCAAAACCCTGTTCTGCATTTTCGGACACGTTGGCGGCAAAAATCGATTGAATGGCAAAGCGCGACTGGAGCAGGCGCGTGGCGGGATGAAGAGTGAAGCGGCTTTTGAACAGCGCGTCCGGGTCCATGGATGCAAGAGCATCGCCAGCAAGTGGTGGCGCATCTGCGGCGTGATAGCTCTCGCGCCACAGGATTTCGAGCCGTGCGACATCGCCGAGATAGGGATAATTGGCAAGATCCGCGTCGCTCTCCAGGGCTTTTGGAAATGCCGCGCCATACTGGAACATGAGTGGTGATTGTGGCGGTTGGATTTGTGCAAAATCACGGGCAAAGCCTGCGAAATATTCTTCGCCCAAAAGCCTGCGCACCACCGGGAAGTTGGCTTCGAGCGCACGGACGAGACCCACTGTCACATTGTTGCGGTAAACAGCGTAGCGGCGCGCGATCTGACCTTTGACCACAGACGGAACGGGATGAGCGGGGTCAAGAAGCCCGGCTGAAAATTCTGCGGCCACGCCCACGTCAACTGGCTTTCAGAAAACTGGGTTGGCGTGTGTGGCGTGCGAGTATGGCATCAGCCTTCAACGCTTCGTTTTTCAGGACGGACCAGCCCGGCACATCATTGTCCCATTCGATCAAGGTTGGAACCGGGCCAATCTGCGCAATGATTTTTTCATAGATCGCCCAGACAGCGTCAGCCACTTCACGGTCATGGGCATCGATCAACAGTGGTGCGCCCTTCTCGTCTTCTTCTGTTGCGTGCCCTGCCAGATGGATTTCGCTGACATGGGCCAGTGGAAATTCAGCAAGATATTTTTCCGGACTGTAGTCGTGATTGGTGGCGGAGACATAGACATTGTTGACGTCGAGCAGCAGCCCGCAGCCTGTTTGTTTGACAATCTCGCGCAAAAAATCTGTTTCGCTCATGTCGCAGCGTTCAAAGGCGACATAGGTGGATGGATTTTCCAGCAGCATCTTGCGACCGAGCTCATTCTGGAACTGGTGGATGTGAGACACCACACGGTCAAGCACCGCCTTGGTGTATGGCACGGGCAAGAGGTCGTTGTAATAAGTGGTGTCGTGGGACGACCACGCCAGATGTTCCGACACGATCATCGGTTCATAACGGTCAGCAACCTGGCGGAAGCGCTTGAGGTGCTCGCGGCTGAGCGGTGTTTCGCCACCCAGTGACAGGCCCACGCCATGCAGGAAGATGGCGTAGTCTTCACGGAGTTTTGCCAGTGCTGCATGGGGGGCACCGCCATCTCCCATGAAATTTTCGGCATGGACTTCAAAGAAGCCCACGCCATCACCATCCCGCAGAATATCGCCGAGATGTTCGTGCTTGAATCCGGCACCGGCCGTGAGTGGTGTCGGAAAAATGGGCAGACGAAGCCGTGATGGTCTGTAGGCAGAAAGTTGGACCATGTGCTGCGCCCGCCCGTGTTTGCAGTTTATGTGTCGCGCTTCAATGGCGAGAGCGAACCTTTGCGGCCACCCGGCAACTGCATCGAAACGCATGTGCCCTTGTTCACAAATTTCCAGGCATCGCCCTGATAGGCCTTTGTCGATGTTCCGGCGCAGGTTGTGCCAGCACCGGCGGCACAGTCATTGCCACCCTTCACGGACACGCCATAGCACTTTTCCTTCTTGGCGGCAAAGGCGGGGGTTGACGTTGAAACAACAGCAAAGGCTGCCGTGACGGCTGATGCAAGGACGGCGGCGGTGAAGACGCGGCGGGTGGTGTTCATGTGAATCTCCTCTGGATGTGAAAGGCCGATGGAGTTGGCCTTGGACCCGTGTCTACAAAGTTGCGGCTGCGATTGGAAATCACCTTGGTTGTAAAAACTTCACAAAGCGGTGAGCGGCAACTTTACCGGTGAGGGTAAATTAAGTGTATATTTTCGCAACACCCGTCAGCGGGCAACAGGCAAGCCGCGTTCCAGCCATCCCGGCCCCGCATAAGACCCCATCATGCCTTCCGGCACGTCAATGATGTTGGTATATCCACCTTCACGCAAGGCACGTGACAAGCGGCTGGAGCGCACACCGCGCGCGCAGATGAGGGCAACGGGTTTGGACTTGTCTCCGCCGAGGAGCTTGTCAAGCGCCGTCGTGAAATCATCGCGGCGCATGTCCAGGCGTTTGGCACCCGCACCTGATCCTGTTTCAGCCCATTCCTCAGGGGTGCGAATGTCGATGAGCGTAATCTTGCCGGACGCGGCTTGCGAAAAGGCCTGAGGGGCAGTCAGAACCTGAGCGGCGCTCGCAGGTGAAATGGAAGCAACCAAAACAGTTGCAATGGTGAGTGTTGCGAAGTGTCGGCGGTTGATTGTCAAGTCATGCCCTCAAAAACGTGTTGTAAGTTCTGTCAGCCAATCCGGTGATTGTTGCACCAGAAAGGCTTCTGCCCGTTTGTCATAGCCGCTGAGGACCAGAACACCGGCCACGAGCAGCAGCAAACCCAGCACTGATTTCAGGCCGCCGCCCAATGACAACATCTTGCCGCGCCACCGCATCAGCATTTCGCGTGACATGAGGCCCAGCAGCAAAAGCGGCAGGGCAGAACCAATGCCAAACAGGATCATGGTCAACGTGACCTGCAAGAGGTTGTCGCCTTGCGCCGCCATCACGGAAGCCGCACCCAATGTCGGCCCGACACAAGGTGCCCAGATGGCACCCATCAAAAGCCCAAGTCCAAAAGGGCCGCCATTTCCGGTTTCACGCTCTCCACCGAAACGGTCATTGACCCAGCCACTCACCGGGCCGCCCGCTGTTGCAAGACGCGTTTGCAGAACCGGCATCAACAGCACAACGCCAACAGCAATCATCAACATGGCGGCGATCTGGCGGAAGACACCTTCATCCAAACCGATGGCAAATCCAAACAGCGCCACAAAAAGGCCGATGGCAACGAATGAAAGGGTCAGACCCAACGCGAGAAACACCAGGCCTGAGCGGCTTTTTGCGGAAGCAGCACCCAGCACCATGGGGAGCACAGGCAACACGCAAGGCGACAACACGGTCAATGTGCCAGCCACAAAGGCAAAGAACAGTGTGGCCAGCATCAGAGGCCCGAGAACCAGTCCAATGCGGTTCCTGCCCAGAAACGGGGCACTGAATGGCCACCGGGATGGATGACCAGGCGCAGGCTGCTGTTGCAGCCCTTCCATTTGCGGGTTGAAGCGGTTTTGTTGCCTGCGTCATCACAGCCGCTGGCCCGCGCCAGCGTTGCGAGTGACTCGCGCAAATCCGCTTGCCGCAGACCTTTGCCAACACTGCGCCCGGCAATTGGCATGGTGGTGTCAGAGGAACCGTGGGTGTGCAGATAGTTCACAGGGCCTGCACAACTGGTTGGTTCTGGCTTCCAGAAATTGCCCGACACGGGCGCATAGGCCTTGAAAGCACCGGGGCTGCGGCAGGCGACATAAGCCACCATGGAGCCGCCAACGGAAAACCCCACCAACATCATGCGGCCACGCGCAACATTGCCACGCCTGGCGGCATCATCAGCCACGGCGCGAATGAACGCGACGTCGTCACGTCCGCCACCACGAAACTGCCAGTTGCCGTTGATGCCTTCTGGTGTGATGACAGCATAGCCGCGCGCCAGAATGGCTTTCACCATTTTACCACTTTTAATCAATCCAAGGCCTGACCCCTTGTAACTGTGAAGAGCAACGACAGCTGGAACAGTTTTGTCACGTGGCACACCGGGTGGCCAGGCCACGTGATAGCTGCCGCCTGCAATTTTGCAGGCCCCGGGCGAATCAAAACAGGCGGCATCAGAAGGAACATTGAAGGCCGCCAAGGCCATAAGCGGTAGAATCAGGTTTCGAAGCGTTGTCATGGCAGATCCCTACACCGCCAACTTCAACAGGGCGGCAATGCCATCGGCGCTGGTTTCACCAACGACCCGCCCCACTTCCTGCCCGCCCTTGAACAGGATCAACGTGCTTTGCTGACGTACGCCGAAGCGCTTCAAGACGTCTTTTTCGGTGTCAAAAAGAACACGAAGCACGACAACATTGCTAAAGTCAGTCTGACCAACAAGCGCGTTCACCACTTTCTCCTGGGCCCGGCACGTGGGGCACCAATCAGCGTGAAATTCAATCAGCACAGGCTTGCCTGTCGCGGCGGCGGCTTCAAATGCGGAGACGGAAAAAGAATCGCGCGCAAAAGCTGGCAGTGGTGCGAGGGTTGTGGCCAGTGCCAAGAGCAAAGCAGTACGTCTCGAAATCATTTGTGAACCCTCATGTTGTGAAGCTGGGGTTATCGCAGCCCCGGGGAAAAGCCTCATCACAAGGGTGTTGTGCCATTCAATTTTTCGTGTGTCCCGGATGTCATCGGTTGAGCGGCAAGCCATGACAGCAGCGGCGTGACCGCAAGGCAAACCGCCAAAGGCAAAAACCAGAATGTCAGATAGCCGCGCTCCAAACACGCAATCAAGCCAAGACCCAAAAGCACTTCAAGTCCGTGAAAAATGCAATAGTCCACGAGGCTGCGATTGGATCTTTCAAAAGGTACCCAATCCAGCTTCCGGTTCGCAAATACGCTGCCGATGATTTTTACCCGTTGCAGCATCAATGCGGGTGCCAACAGGGACGAGAACAACGTTTCAACAATCGCAGTTCCAATGACGCTCCATTGGCGAAGTGGCATGCGCCGTGTTGTGTGAAGCACGCCCAGAACACGCGGCAGCAACAGATTGAGGGCGATCAACAGAAAAGCCGAAGCCGACAACATGCCGCCAACGCCGGTTTGCGTGTTGTCGCGCAAGGCCCACAGCACCAGTGTCGCCAGCCACACCGCACTCGACAGATATGCCAATATTCCACTGACCAAATGGAACCGTGAAACGGCAAGCAATCCGGTCGTTCGCAGGATGCGGCTGTGTTGGAAATTTCCAAGACACCAGCGCGCGTCACGCTTCAGATGCGCAATGATGTCGACCGGTGCCTGTTCAAAACTCCCGACAGTGGCTGGCAAAATCCGCACCGCCCAACCGGCCCGCCGCAACAACGCCGCTTCAACAAAATCGTGGCTGAGAATGGTGCCATTCCACAACCCGTGTCCCTTGATGTGTGGAAGACCTGCACAAGCCGCAAAAGCCCTGGTGCGGATGATGGCGTTGTGGCCGTAGTAGTTGGCTTCATCACCCATCCATGCCGAAAGCCCCATCCCATGCAACTCACCATAGTGGCGTGAAGCAACCGATTGCATGCGCTGCCAGCGGGTGTTGCCAGGCAAGACTTGGGGAATGGTCTGGATCAACGCACAACCCGGATCAGCGGCAAGGGCATCGGCAAGGACCAGGACTGTGCCATTGTCGAGTTCGCTGTCAGCATCCAGAATGATGAAGGCGTCATATTCAGCGCCATGCCTGCTGATCCAGTCGCGGATGTTGCCAGACTTGAAATCAGAATTGAATGGTCGGTGATGGTGGGACACAGGAAGTGGAAATGCGGCTTTGACCACGCGCAGTTCTTCATCAATGTGGGCCCGCAATGAACTGTCGGAGAGAATATGCAAATCAAAGCTGTGGCGGGACGGGTTTTGCAGCGAACGCAACAGCTTCAGCTTTCCTGGAATGACATCATTGGCGTTTTCATTCCGGATGGTTGCAAGGATTGCGACTGTCAGATTTTTGCCCGGTGCGAGGGTTTGGGGACTGTGTGCCGCGCACATACCGATGATCGCATTGGCACTCGGTATGGCCTCCCAACCCGAGAGGAGTGCCATAAGCGCAATCAGAGCAGTTTCGGACCACGTGAGTTGGCCGTCATTTTGAAATGCAGCCACAAGAATGGCGGCAACCACAGCTGAAAACACAATTGGCAGGCCGAACAACAACAGGCGCGCGGCACTTGGCGCATGTTGACGGTCGGCACCAGGAGCCGCGACGTCAGCACATGACGCGCGGAGATCCTGATCCGGCATCAGCAGGGTTTGTGGTGAAACCTGCTCGCGCTGAACACGCTTCAACATGCTATTTCACAACCACCAACTTGGGAGCGGCCCGTTGCATCTCTTCTGCTTCAACGGACGGCAGTTGCTTGACAGATGTTTTCTTCCAAGGCTCAGACCTGGAAAAAGCGGCGATGTTGGCAATCGCATAGATGCAGAAGAAGCCCAGCACATTGACAAAGAGTGTCGCCCAGAATCCTGATCCCAATTCGTTGAGAACAGCGCCCAACACACGGGCGAGAACAATTGACGATGCAAAGACAGCAAGGGATTGTTGGCCAACACGGGTGAAGATTCGGGACAGTCCTTGCATGAAAGGTGTGCGTGTCAGGTTTTCACCTGCGGTTCCGGCAGCAAGCCAGGCCAAATAGGCCAGCGCCAGAAAGTGAACATAGCGGAGCAAACCAAAGTCAGTTTTGTCTATGAGAATGCGCCAGTCCTTGCGCCATGCCTTGATGAAGTCAAACTCACCGATGGTGACATGCCACGCGAAGGGCAGCGAAATCAAAACCACGGCCGCCGCGGCAATGGCGAGGTTGCGGCTGCGAGGAGGGGCAGGCAGCCAGCCGGACATCAGTGCAAAGCCGGTAAAGAACACAAGTTGCCAGGCAAAGGGATTGAAGAACCATTGCCGTGTGGAGTTGTTGGAGAACCAATATTCGGCCGGGAGATTGAGGTTGGTGTTGGTTGCCACAAGCCAGAGCAACACACTTGCCGCCATAGCCAGATAGACGTTGACGCGGGCCAGCAACATCATCACCGGCAGCAACGCAAGGATGACAATATACATCGGCAAAATGTCGAAATAATTGGGCACGTATGACAGCGTCATCAACCCAATCACCTGGTTCCCCGACGCCTTGAGGAACGGCACAAGATTGAGTGCGTTCACTTCATCGCGGGAAAACAGCCCGGTCCGGTTGATGATGAACACAGCCGCCAGTGTCAGCATGAAGGTGGCGATGTGGACCCAGTAGATTTCCCAAATGCGGAAGACCACACGAAACAGGCCCATGAAGAAACCAGCCCGCGCAAACACCGCGCCAAAGGCGATTGCCGAGGCCATGCCGGAGCAGAAGATGAACATTTCCGTGGCATCCGAAAATCCGAAGCGGGCGGGAATGTAGAGTGTCCACGGATTGTTGGTGATGTGGGCGACGAGAATGATGAACATGCCAAGGCCACGGAAAAAATCAAGGCGCAGGTCGCGTTGAGTTTTGGCGGGTGGAATGGCAGCCGATGTCATGGACGAAGTGTACCAGCGTTTGTGTCAGACAACAGACTGTTTTGCGCGTTGGATCAAATCCAACCGCCGCATGGCATAGCCATCCATCGTGCTGTTGCGTTGCACCGAACGTTCCGACAGCAATCCTTCAGCAGCATCCAGGTAGCCGCCGCGTATGGCCGCCTCTATACACACACGCTGGAACACATCGCGTTGGGCGTGGCTGCCGCCAATGGCTTGCAGGTCTGACCTTGCATCACGCAGGTTGAGCCAGGCAGTTGCATATTCACCTGACGCAAAGGCATGCATGCCCCGGGCGAGCCGCAATCCGGGATGCGCGATGATGCGTTGCGTTTCGCAGAGTTCGGACTTTGCGGTGGCCATGCGGGAGATCAAACCAACGGCGGCGTCCTGCCGTTCGCCACCGCACAGGGAAAGCATGTAGTGCAGATCAGCGAAAGCCAGGCAACCGTCGGTGGCCCGCTTTTCAGAGAGATCAGCCAATTCAACCCAGCGCGGCCCGACGTCTATGCCTTCAAGATCAAGACGTGACAGCAGTGACGCGGCGTTTGCGATGTCGCGGTAATCATCGGTTTTGTCGGCGCGTATGTCGCGGTCGTAGAGCTCCAGGGCTTCTGCATAATTCCCCATGTCGAGATGCATGAGCGCCTTGTGCCACCACACGTGATAGCGGAAGTTATTGCAGTGTGCCCATGAGGCTTCGCGTCCCTCAAGCCACTTCAAGCCCTCTTTCGAGCGCGCTGTCATGTCATAGACATGGGCGACAGCGTGGAGGCCCCAGGCATCGTCGGGAGCGAGTTCAATGCCTTTGCGGCCCATCAGTTCCGCACGCTCATACTCACCCGTTTCTTCAAGCGTGAAAGCGTGGCAGCCCAACAGGTAACCCTTGGCAGGATGGTCATCCCACACGCCAATCACGGTTTCAACTGATGCCCGCATTTCGCGCGGGCGACCCATCATGAAATGAATGCCCTGCACAAGTTTCATGGCCAAGGCATCGCGGGGGTGCTGATCGAGGATCGATTGCAGCCGTGCTGTGGCGCGGGTTGGTGAACCCCTGATCCAATCTTCCAGCGCCAGCACGAAACTGTTTTCCCGTGCTGTGCCGGGCGAACACGCCTTTGCACTGGCGAGTGCAGTTGCAGCCACCACGTCCATTTCGGAACGCGCCAGAAGTTTGCATGCAAAACCACGAATGGCATGGCCCAAGGCGAAATCTGGCTGCTCGGCAATCAGTTTGAGAAGGTCTGGCCCTGGCGTGGCGCTGTGACTGAGGATGCCGAGAATGATCCTGTTCCAAAGAGCGATATGGCTTGCGGGAAGGCTTGCCGGTATTCCGCTGAGGTCTGAAGCTTGCATGTCGCCCATTTGTGTTTGTTGTTGTCGAAGCAAAACGCGGCCCGCAAAAACCTGAAGTGCCTCCCATCTTTACCAGCAAAACCGCCACGGGAAACTCAACTCAGCGTGAGTTCACGTGGCTGTGAACAGAATTGAATATTGGGTAGCTTTTTGAACTGAACGTCAGATGTAGCCGTCATAGGCGCGATTCGGAATATGGATGGCGATGACGGAAAACCAGTCGCTCTTCACGGCCCGCAGAAGTTCAGTTCTCAATTCCGCGGCACTTGCCACGTCTGCGCCATGACCGCCATAGGCCCGCGCAACAGCGGCAAAATCAGTCTTTCCAAAGCTCACGCCAACAGATGGAAGTTGGCTCTTGCGCTGCTTCAGGTCAATCAACGCCAGCGACTGGTCAACCAAAACACAGATGACAACAGGCAATTGCAAATCCCGAAGTGTCGCTAACTCGCCCGCTGCCATGTCAAGTCCGGCGTCGCCCACCACACACACAACTGGCACCCCGCCACGACCCAATTTGGCACCAGCGGCCAAGGGCAACGCACAGGCCATGGTGCAAAAACCGGAGGATTGCAGCAATGAACGTGGCGTGCGGCATTCCCACATTTGGCTGAGCAGGATGCGGTGCGCGCCAGAGTCAGCTGTCACAACGGTTTCAGCGGGCAAGACTTCGCGTATGGTTCGGAACGCGGCATGTGGTCCCCAATCTTGAGGTCCCGAAAAATCATTTTGAAGATTGCTTCTGGCTTTCGCTGGCTCATCCTCAACCCAGCGGCCGGGAACAACATGCTGCAAAGTTGTCAGTGTTGAAGCAATACCGCCCACCAGTGAAACGGACACAGCATGCATGCCATGGCCGCGCGCGACAGGCGCAATCTCAATGACATTCTTTTCTTTGCCCCATGGATTGCGCCAGCCCACGCGCATTTCAATCGGGTCATAGCCCAAAAGCAAAAGGCAATCCGCCCGTGCGATCAACGGCATCAGCGTTTTATCGGCAAGTGGCGAAAGACCAGCAGCGCCCAAACACAGCGGTTCTGCTTCCGGCACAAGTCCTTTGCCTTTATAAGTTGTCAGCAGGGGGATGCCGTGTTGTCGGCAAAACCCGGTGATTGCGGCTCCGGCATTTTCCAAAACGGCGTCCACGCCTGCAATTGCAAGCGGACGTTTTGAAGTCGCAAGCATCGCAAGTGCGGCGGCAATATTCTTGTGATCAGGCACGTGGGCGACTGCTTCTGAGATTGCCTGCACCTCCATTTCGGCTGCCTCTGACTCAGCAACATCAACAGGCACATCAATGTGTACCGGACCCGGCTGGCCTGACAACGCAAGTGCAATGGCCTCTTGCATCACCTCACCGATTTTGCCGCGCTCCAGCCTGAACGTCCCTTTTACGACGGGGCGCAACATCGCCTGATGGTCCACCACCTGATGGGTGAAGCTGCCGATCAATCCGCCTTCAACACAGCCCGTCAGGAAAATCAGCGGCACACGGTCCTGCAACGCATTGGCGACAACATTGACGGCGTTGGCCACACCCGGACCAAGTGTTGCGACGAGCACAGGCAATGCTCCCGTCATGTGCCAATGGCCTTCCGCGAAAAAGCCGCCGCTGTTTTCGTGCTTCACCAGAACAAAGCGGATGTCTGCGGCGTTGAGGCCTTGGATGAGGGCGAGCACTTCACCACCGGGAATTCCGAAGGCATGCGTCGCGCCTGCCTGTTTCAAGGCGTGGCCAATAATGTCACCACCGAGGTTTACTTTTGCAGGCATAAGTCTTTCAGTCATGAAACAAGGCGGAGAACTGGGTTCTCCGCCTTGCTAACGCATTTTGTGTTGTGAGAGAAACTCAATTCGGTGCCGATGAGGTGAAAGCCGGTATGGCGCGTGTCGAGGCGTCGTTCGGTTCCAGCTTCGTCCAGTTGACGGTGGATTTCTTCAGGTTGCCGGGAATGTCGGCTTCCCAGTCGCCTTGCACCGATTTCGTGATGTTGAGGTAAAGCTTGCCATCCACAATTTTCCAGAGTTGCGGATTGCCGGGAACCTTGCCGCCTTGCGCCACGCCATAGGCGCAGTGGCCGTCATAAGCCGGGGTGTATTTGTCAGGATCGGCCTGAAAAGCCTTGAGATTGGCTTCGGTTGCGAACGCGAACTTCGCGCCATTGTGGGTCGCGGTAAACTGCTTTTTCCCGGCCTCTGGTCCGCCATTGAAATATGCAACGGCATCATATCCGGAAACAGCGAAGCCCGTGCCATCAACATATTGCGGGCCGGCAATTGCTGTTCCGGCCAGTCCGGCAAGAAACACGAGAGATATCAGCGAACGTCTAAACATGTGATCATCCTTTTCAGTTGTCTTACACATATAACTTGGCGGGATCACTTGGCACTGACGTGTCTGTGAACTCGCGCACATGTGAAGCGGAGTGATGGGCTCAGCCCACGGCAATCGCTTGTAGCCAAAAGACCACTCCCGCCCTTCGGGTACCCTCCCCAGAGGGGAGGGACTCGTTGTGCGAACTCACTCATTCAGTGTTGAAAGAGATCGTTGATACAATTCCCTCCCCTCCGGGGAGGGTACGGCGAAGCCGGGGGAGAGGTCTCTTGGCTTCAAGCGATTGCCCTGGGGCTCAGCCCCCCAACTCAGACTTGAAAGCGCCGCACAACGATCCCTTGATCAATGACAAAAACTCGCGCGCAGAATTTTCAGTGGGGTGATAAGGGTCCTTCACCGTGCCGTCTGGTTTCAGGCGGAACTTGCCGGCATTGCCCTGGTTGGCGGCAATGGTGGCGGGTGTGTAGCCCTGAACAAATGTGCAGCGCTTGCCCGCTGTCTTGAACGCCTTTTCGATATTGTCCTGCGCACGCTGGCGCTCACCATTGATCTTTGCCGTGTAGCCCGGCGCTGTCGTCATGAATATGCAAGGCAAATCAGAGGGAACAACCTGCATTGTCCGCTGCACATCATCCAGGGCATCAGCCGCGCTGTTGGCCCAGCGCTCAGTCGCATTGCCCAAAAAGGCCATGACAAAAATCTTCGGGTCATAATATCCGCCCGCGAACATTGACTGGAAAGGCGACTGTCCGGCATCACAGAATTGATAGGCGGCACCCTGTCCAATTTGCACATATTTGTTGCCGGTCTTGTTGATGACACCGAATGAGCCGGCATTCACTTTCCATTTCGGGTCAACATCGCAGATGGCCTTCTTGCCCCCGCCGTCTTTTGCGGTCCAGGCGCGGAGCGAACTCGACCGCACACCAAGGACTCCGATGGACCAATTTGGATCGAGACCACAGGCTTTTACATTCTTCTTCAGGAATTCGATGAAAGCGATTCCCGCCCCGAAGCTGAGTTGTGAGTCGCCCAGAACGAAAACGTCCGGCGATTGAAATTTGTCTTGTGCCTTGGCCAAATCTGGTGATCCAAATGACAACCAGAGTGACGGAACAACAAGGCAGGTTTGCAACAACAGTTTTCTGATCAAGACGATCCCGCTCCATCCAATGATTCGATTGGCGGCTTCATAGATTGAAATCTTGTCCGGATTCCAGTGAAGGCTTGCGAAATCACCCGAAAGTGAATTGTTTGTGCGATTGATTGCAGACGCCCACATGATCTCCCCAAAGTGGAACGCACCACCTGCAATCAATGCCTGCCGTGGCCATGACGATCAAAAGGCGGGTATGCGATTGCAGGACAGTGCCCCTATCCCCCCGAAGCCTTCACCACCATAGGCATCATCATGTCGCCCCAGTAACCTCCATCACGGTGGTGGCGGGATTTGCGGACCAACTCAACTGAGAGGCCTGAATCGACAGCGGCGCGAACGGCTGTGTTCACATCTTCCAGTTTGCGGGCGATGGTTTCGAGGTGGTCGTGGTGGTGGCGGGTCATGTTGGTCATGGCAAACTCCTATGCGGCTTGTTTTTTGAATTGTTCGGTTTCGGTGGAATGCGACATGGCCGTCGTTGACGACTGGCCCCCACTGATGGTCATGGCAACCTGGTCAAAATATCCGGTGCCGACTTCGCGCTGGTGGCGCACGGCGGTGAAACCCCGGGCCTGTGCCGCGAACTCCAACTCTTGCAGCTCGCTGTAAGCCTCCATGCCGCGGTCGCGGTAGCCATCTGCCAGATTGAACATTGACAGGTTCAGAGAATGGAAACCGGCCAGCGTCACAAACTGGAATTTGTAGCCCATCGCCCCCAGCTCGCGCTGGAATTTCGCAATCGTGTCACTGTCAAGCTTGGTGCGCCAGTTGAACGAGGGCGAGCAGTTGTAGGCCAGCATCTTGCCCGGATGTTTTTTGTGCACGGCTTCGGCAAATTTGCGGGCGTCATTCAAATCCGGGTGCGAGGTTTCCCACCAGAGCAAATCGGCGATGTCGGCATAGGCAAGACCGCGCGAAATGCAGTGGTCAAGTCCTGTGCCCTCCTTCAGGCGGTAGAATCCCTCGGGTGTGCGGCTGTCGGGTTCGATGAAGGGACGGTCACGCTCATCCACGTCCGATGTGATCAGTTGGGCTGATTCAGCATCGGTGCGGGCGACAGTGATGGTGGGAACGCCCATCACGTCTGCGGCCAGGCGGGCGGCCACCAGGTTGCGCTGGTGGGCGGATGTGGAGATCAAGACCTTGCCACCGAGGTGACCGCATTTCTTTTCTGACGCCAGTTGGTCCTCGAAGTGCACACCGGCGGCACCCGCTTCAATGTAAGCCTTCATGATTTCAAATGTATTGAGTGGACCGCCAAAACCCGCTTCAGCATCAGCCACGATGGGTGCGTACCAATCCCGTTTGGCCCCACCTTCTGAAACTTCAATTTCGTCAGCGCGGCGGAGTGTGCGGTTGATGCGGCGGCACAGGTCTGGCCCGGCATTGGCGGGATACAGTGATTGGTCCGGATACATGGCCCCCGCCGTGTTGTTGTCGGCGGCCACCTGCCAGCCCGAGAGGTAAATCGCTTTCAAGCCGGCGCGCACCTGCTGCATGGCCTGGTTGCCGGTGACGGCCCCCAACGCGTTGATGAAGGGTTCAGTCTTCATTTGCTCCCACAGGCGGTTGGCTCCGCGCTCCGCCAAGGTTTGTTGCACAGTCACCGAGCCCCGGAGCTTCAAGACATCTTTAACGGAATAGGGTCGCGTGATGCCATCGAAACGGCCTTGTGGTGCTGCGGGGACGAGGTCTTGGAAGCTGGTCATTTGAGGGGTCCATGATTGACGTGTTGATGGACCGGATGATGGCTTTGAGCGGTGCCGAGCACAAGACGGACAAACCAGCTTAAAGGCTATATTGTAAAATTTTGACAAGTATGGTTTTGTCAAAACACTATATTTTGTCACGTTGAACGAAGGGACCTCTCCCGCCCTTCGGCCACAAGGAATGCCTCATGCCCAACGACACCAAACGCAAAATCCTCGCCGGGGGCCGGGTGCGCAAACTGCGCACTGAACTTGGTCTGTCGCAATCCGCCATGGCCGGGGAGCTTGGAATTTCCATCAGCTACCTCAATCTGGTGGAACGCAACCAGCGGCCACTCACCGCACAACTCCTGATCAAGCTCGCGGAAAACTACGACATTGATCTCAGGAGTTTTGGCGAGGAGGAAGAAGCACAAACCGTGCGTGCGTTGGATGACATGTTGGCCGACCCGATGTTTGAGACTTTCAAGGTGTCACGCAACGACGTGCGCGCATTGGCGGAACAGGCGCCGTCGCTGGTGCCAGTGTTGCGTCATCTCTACGCCGCATATGGCGATGTGCGGGACATGGCGGCGAAGGGGGGCGGATTTGAAATTGAACGCGGCGAACTCAAAGGTATGACGCGTTCAACCGAAATTTTGGACAAGACACGCGCCTTCCTGCAAACCAACCACAACCACTTTCCCGCCCTCGAAGCCATTGCCGAAGACCTGCACGCTCAATTGACCGGAGATGGCAAACAATTGAACGCCGCAATGCATGAGCGTCTCAACAAAAAACATGGCATCCGGGTTGCTGTCATGCCTGCGACAGAAATTGGCGCAACACTGCGCCACTATGACCGGCACCGCCGCAACTTGATGATCTCCGAGCGCCTGGCCTTGCCGGGCCGCACATTCCAGGTGGCCTACCAAATGGGATTGGCTGAGGCCCATGATGCGATTGAAGCGGCATGTGCAACATTGAAATCCGACACTCCCCATGCGGCACAACTCGGTTTTCTGACGCTTGCCAATTATTTTGCGGGCGCACTTTTGATGCCTTACGGCCTGTTCCACGCTGCCGCCGGGGAATTGGGGTATGATGTGGAGGCCCTGGCTTCGCGTTTTGCCGTAAGCTTCGAGCAGGCGGCCCACCGCCTCACCACACTGGCGCGGGGCACGGCGCGCGGCATTCCGTTTTTCATGGTGCGGGTGGATGCGGCGGGAAATATTTCCAAGCGCTTTTCCTCAGGCACATTTCCCTTCGCCCGCATCGGCGGCACCTGCCCGCGCTGGAATCTGCATTCCACGTTCCGCAATCCCGGACGCATCGAAACCCAGGTCATCGAGATCGAAGGCAAGACATGGCTGTCAGTTGCACGCACGGTGAAGCGGGTGACCACGCCCTGGGGTGAGCCCGAGGCGTTGTTCTCCGTCGGACTCGGTTGCGAAGCGCGCTTCGCAGATCGCCTGGTCTATTTCAAAGGCTTGAACCTCAAGCACACGAAAGCAACCCAGATCGGCACCAACTGCCGCCTCTGCGACCGCGTAAACTGCCACGAACGCTCCGCACCCAGCATGGCGGACAAGTTGCAACTGAACGAAAACTCGCGGGGATTGTCACCGTTCGGGATTTGACAAATTCCGGATTTGTTATTTTAGAGCGGTTCCGGGTGAGTTTCAACCACAGTCCAGATGTTCACCATTCATCCAAATTCCGTCATGGCCTGTTTCAGGCAGGCCACCCATGGATGCCAGAAGTAACTCAATTCTCCCGCAGCCAGAGCATTGGGCGCTCAATTTTATTCACGATTTCCCTTTTGTCCTCCACAGGCGGGCTTGACCCGCCTAACCAGGACCACCCGCAGTCTGGTTCGGCGGCTCAAGGCCGCCGATGGAGAAATATGGGGTTTAATCCCACTTGATCGCTTGGCGCACTAAACCCCATGACCGACAATCCATGGGTGGTCCGCCTGAAGCGGGCCAAGACGAAATTTGAGTGTGAAAGCTGTTCAGCGATAATCCTGACCTCACAACCGCCCTGCCACTCGCGCCATTGACCAGAAAGTTGAATCTGAAAATAATACAACTTAAGCTTTTATGCCTCTACAATCGATTTGGGAGGCCTTTTGATAGGGTCTGTCGTTTGGGCTACCCTGGTAACTAAATCCCTCAAAACCCACTGTAAGGCTCTCTATTGCGATTTAAACGCTATATAGGAACGGGCAAGTGGATTTTCTTCTTATCGGCATCGGGAATCGTGGTTTCTGGATCGTAGCCACTCCGTACGAGGTCTTGCGCCGCCTCAAAACCCTGGGCGGCAGATGCGTTGATGAGCTACCGGCTTGCCTTGAATGCCAGCACGACACACAAAATCAGCAATGTGACGCTGACCAATTTCCAAAACAAGACTGGGTTGTTTTCAAGCAACGGCCTGGTCCGGGCGGACATGAGGGCGGTGTTGGGTTTGCGCAAATCTGTGGTCAGGGCAGACAGCGCATCGGTGCGTTTTTCAGGATCAAGATGAACAGCCTTTTCGAGTGCGGCTTCCATCCACGCCGGAACGTCGCCGCGTAAAGCCGTTGCGGAGACATAGCGCAGCTTTTTTATTTCCCTGGCACTGGTGACTCCCCTGCCATAGGGCAGTGATCCTGTGATCATTTCATAGGCAATGGCGGCCAGTGAAAATCGGCTGCATTTTGGATTGCGTCAGACCGCCGTCCAGCGTCGATCTTTTGATGACGCAATCGCGGCTTCCACCACTTTCTGAATCTCATAGGCCTCCCGGAAGTCTGGACCTGACTTCTCACCACGACCAATGCCGCCGAGGAACTCTGCCATCTCGATTGTCTTGAGATCATTGAAGCCCAATTGATGCCCGCCTGCCACGCAGAAGCCGCCGTAAGGGGGGTGTTGCGGGCCGGATTCGATTTTGGTGAAGCCCTTGTGTCTGGCGTCGCCCCCTGCCTTGTACAGCCACAGCTCGTTGAGGCGTTCCTGGGTGAACACCAGGCTGCCCTTTTCGCCTGTGAGTTCGAAACCCAGCTGCATGCTGCGGCCAGTCTGTATCCAGCTGGCCTCGATGGTACCGCCGCAGCCGCGCTCGAAGTTGATGAGAATGCGGGCGACGTCGTCAACCTCGACGGGCTTCATCTCGTTGCCGCCACGCGTTGTGGGGCGTTGCTTGATGACGGTGCGGACATCGGCAGAGACCTCAGCAATGCCGCCCAGCAGGAACCGCGCCATGCCGATGATGTGGGAACCCAAATCTGCAATCACGCCGGGGCCACCTGAGGGATCAATGCGCCACGTCCAGGGTGATGCGGGATCATGCATGTAGTCTTCGGCGTGGATGCCGCGAAAGCCGGTGATCTCACCGAGTTCGCCCGCCGCAACCATGTCGCGCGCCAGCTTGAGCAGCGGGTTCTTGATATAGTTGAAACCCACTTGCGTGTTCACGCCCCTGGCCTCTGACGCCTTCACCATCTCGAGAGAGCCAGCGAGAGTTGGGGAGAGCGGCTTTTCACAATGCACATGCTTGCCAGCCGCGATGGCGGCCAGCGCCATTTCCTTGTGCATGGCGTTTGGTGTGGTGATCGACACAACGTGGATTGCAGTATTGGCGATGAGCGCTTTCCAATCGCCCGTCGAGGACTCAAACCCATACTGGTGCGCGGCTTTTTTCGCGGCCTCTGCATTGACATCGGCCACGGCGACAAGGCGTGGCGTTGGAATGTCAGGGAAGGCCGACAAGGCCGTGCGATAGGCGATGGCGTGCGCCTTGCCCATGAAGCCTGTGCCGATGAGGCCGATGCCCAGTTCTTTCATGCTGTTAAACCCCCACACGCTGTTTCGAGCGCACGTCAGCTTGATACTTCTGTTGCTCCTGCACCACTGGGCGGTCTGACACTTGCGGCACGCCCACATCCCACAAGGCATCGCCCGGTGTCCATGTGTATGCATCCGAGACGATGGAGATCACGGTGGTGCGGTCATTGCCTTTTGCCCAATCCATGGCCTGCTCCAATTCAGCGAGGCTGTTCACTTTGCGGGCATGGGCACCCATGGATTCCGCGTGCTTCACAAAGTCCACGCTGAACGGTGGAATGGCTGTTTTGCAATCCTTGAGCAGATTATTGAAGCCGGGTGTTCCCTTGAACTGTTGCAAGCGGCTGATGACGGCATAACCGCCGTTGTCGCAGACGATGACGATCATCTTGTGGCCCGTGAGAACGGAGGAATAGATGTCGGAATTCATCAGCATGTAGCTGCCGTCGCCCACCATGACGATCACATCGCGGGTGGGGTCAGCCATCGCCGCGCCCCATCCACCTGCGATTTCGTAGCCCATGCAGGAAAAGCCGAATTCGAGGTCATAGGAATTGGTGGATTTGCAGCGCCAGTTCTTCATGGTCTCGCCGGGAAGACCACCGGCGGCTGTGAGCATGTAGTCACGCGGTGCGGCTTTGGCGTTCACCACGCCCACAACTTGCGCATAGGTTGGGACCAGAGCGTTGGTAGGCTTCTGGTAACCATCGAGGGCCGTGTTCCATTCGGACATCAAGTTCCTGGCTTTCTTGGTCCAAGCAGCGTCCACTTTCCAGCCCCTCAGGGACTCCGCCAATTCTTCAACCGTGGCTTTCGCATCGCCAACAACGGCGAGTGCGCGGTGTTTGGTGGCATCCCAGCGGGCGGCGTTGATGGAGATGAATTTGGCCTCGTGGTTGAACAGCGTCCAGGAGCCTGTGGTGAAGTCCATCAGCCGCGTGCCGATGGCAACGATCACATCGGCTTCCGCACCCAATGCATTGGCGGACGTGGAGCCGACAATGCCGATGGGACCTGCATAGGCCGGATGATCATGTGCAACCGTGCTTTTGCCGGCGATGGTTTCGGTGATGGGAATGCCATGGTCCGTTGCAAACTTCGCCACAACTTCTTCCGCGCCAGAATAACGCGTACCACCGCCTGCGATGATGAGGGGGCGTTTGGCGTTCTTCAAAAGTGCGATGGCTTCGGCAAGGCGTTTTTTGTCTGGCCGTGCGCGGGGAATTTCATGCACGGTCTTTTCAAAGAATTTGGCGGGATAATCGCAGGCATACTCCTGAACGTCCTGCGGCAGTGCGATGAATGCCGGGCCGCAATCAGCGGGGTCCAACATGACCGCAACAGCTTGCGGCAGTGACGAGATGATTTGCTCTGGGTGGATGATGCGGTCCCAATAGCGTGTCACGGCCTTGAAGGCATCGTTCACATTGATTGTGGGATTGCCGAAATGCTCGACCTGCTGCATCACCGGATCAGGGCGGCGGTTGATGAAGGTGTCGCCGGACAAAATGAGAATGGGAAGGCGGTTGGCGTGGGCCACCCCCGCTGCTGTCACCATGTTTGTGGCACCGGGGCCAATGGAAGAAGTCGCCACCATGATCTGACGACGGCGTTTGGCCTTGACGAATGCGATTGCCGCCAGCGCCATGGATTGTTCATTCTGGCCGCGCCAGGTGGGAAACACGTCCTTCACGGCTTCCAGCGCCTCAGACAAACACGTCACATTGCCATGGCCGAAAATCGCAAAGACACCAGGAAACAACGGTACTTCCTCACCATCCACAATCGTGTACTGGTTCATCAAATAGCGCACCACGGCTTGCGCCATCGTCAGACGAATTTTGGACATCCAGGACACTCCCAAATTTGAATTTCGCAATCCCTATTGCAAGCCTGCCAACTGCGCAAGCAACACAACTCAGATGCTACGGGCGTGATTGGGTTCGCTTAAACTGTCATTCACCAAAAAAATGCGTCATGGCCCGCTTGTAACATGATTTTGTGGTATTGTTTGTCCTGTCTCGCAAGAGGCGCGGGGGGGCCGGAGGGCCGCCCGGGCCCACCGGAGCGGGGTTTGTTAGGATGGAACCGTCTCTACGAATGGGGTGG
>JANPCE010000026.1:0-18449 GCA_031430795.1 Hyphomicrobiales bacterium | reverse complement strand
TTTTGTGTCACAAGACCTTTAAAAAAGGGGCCTTTTCATTTCTACAAAAACGTTTTTTTTATTTAACTTTCCCGTCACCCCGGCGATGGCCGGGACGAGGCTGACCCAAGGTGGCGCGCGCAAAAAGCCTGGTCCCGGCCTTCGCCGGGATGACGGTCTTTTTGGAAAACCGGAGTTTTGCTCTTGCAAGAACATGATCAAAAAAAATGTGTGCAGATTGCAGTCATCAAGCGGACCATGACGGGATTTGGGAATAGATGCGATTCAAATATAACTGGAACCGCATTAAAGCCGGACCAGTACGGCACCCCAGGTGAAACCACCGCCCATGGCTTCCATCAGCACCAATTGACCGGGCTTGATGCGGCCATCGCGGATCGCGGTGTCAAAGGCCAAGGGCACGGAGGCCGCAGATGTATTGCCGTGGTCCTGCAGGGTGACAACGATTTTACGCTCGTCAATTCCGAGCTTCCTGGCAACGCCGTCGAGGATGCGCTTGTTGGCTTGGTGAGGTACAAACCAGTCCACGTCGGCGGCGGTAATTCCGGCATTGGACATGACGTCTCCCATCACACCTGCAATGTTGCCGACGGCATGCTTGAACACTTCCTTGCCTTCCATGCGGAGGAATCCCACAGTCTTCGTCGTGGAAGGGCCGCCATCGACATAAAGCTTGTCATTGTAACGGCCGTCGGCGCGCAGTTTTGACGCGAGAATGCCGCGTCCATCAACTTTGTCGGACGCGCTGAGCACCATGGCCCCTGCGCCGTCGCCAAACAGCACACAGGTGGTGCGGTCCGTCCAATCAAGGATGCGCGAAAATGTTTCAGACCCAATGACGAGGGCGTGGCGGGCGTGGCCAGCGCGCAGCATGCTGTCGGCCGTGACAAGCGCATACACAAATCCAGAGCAGACGGCCTGGATGTCAAAAGCCGACCCTTGAGTGATGCCGAGATCGGCCTGAACCAGCGTGGCGGTGGCTGGAAAAGTGTTGTCCGGTGTCGAAGTGGCGAGAACGATGAGGTCGATATCGGATGCGGCAAGGCCTGCTGCGACAATTGCCTTCTTTGACGCATCAACGGCCAGGGTGCGGGTTGTTTCGCTGTCATCTGCAATATGGCGCTGGTGAATGCCGGTGCGTTCGACAATCCAGTCATGGGACGTGTCGACGATCTTGCTGATGTCGGCGTTGGTCATGATGCGTTTAGGCAGTGCCGACCCCACACCGGAAATGATGCTTTTCAAGCGGAAGCCTCCAACTGGGGCTTTTCAAGGGGTGCCCGTTGCAGGATGGCGTGGACGTGGTTCACGTCATCGACAATCTTTTGCACGAGGCCATTGGCCACCATTTCAATCCCGGCATCGATCGCTGTTGCAAAACCCAAGGCGTCAGTGCCACCGTGACTTTTCACAACAACGCCATTCAGGCCCAGAAAAACGCCGCCATTGTGTTTGCGTGGATCGAGCCTGTCACGCAGGGTCTGGAAAGCGCCCTGCGCCAGGAATGCGCCGAGTTTTGAAAGCAAAGACGAATTCAAGGCTGCGCGCAGGAACGTCGTGATTTGTTTTGCAGTACCTTCAGCGGTTTTGAGCGCCACATTGCCTGTGAAGCCTTCTGTCACCACCACATCGACTGTGCCTTTGCCGATATCATTGCCTTCCACGAAGCCGTGGTACTGCAAAGGCAGATCCAGTTCACGCAGCAACTTGCCGGCCTCTTTGACGTTTTCGTTGCCTTTGAGTTCTTCCGTTCCGATATTCAAAAGGCCGACCGTTGGCTTCGGCAGGCCGTGCAGGCAACGCGCCATGGCTTCGCCCATGACCGCAAATTCCAGCAGTTGGCGGGCGTCGGCACCGACAGTTGCGCCCACATCAAGCACAACACTTTCACCGCGCAAGGTGGGCCACATGGCGGCAATGGCGGGCCTTTCGATGCCTGGTATCATTTTCAGAATGAAGCGGGACATGGCCATCAATGCGCCCGTGTTGCCAGCGGATATCGCACAATCGGCATCGCCGCTTTTCACCGCGTCAATCGCCATCCACATGCCACTCTTGCCGCGGCCCCGGCGCAGCGCCTGGCTGGGTTTGTCATCCATACCAACAGATACTTCGGCGTGGCGGACTTCCGCGACTTTCTGCAACTTTGGATGCCTGGCAAGCTCTGATTCAATTCTGGCCTTGTCGCCAAACAACAGGAAGCGCGTGCCGGGGTGGCGCTCTGCCGCCATGGCAGCGCCGGGCACAACCACTTCTGGCCCGAAATCGCCGCCCATGGCGTCGACGGAAATGGTCAGGGCTTTGCTCATGGGTCAGACAGAATCGGCGTTCCGCAGTGGTTGTTTTCAAGGCAGAATTCAAAATAGAGGTTCGGCCCCCAGAAACAAAGCTATTTTCCGGGCTTGTCCTTTGGCAATACCAACAGTTGCGCAAAGGGTCTGGTGGTGGGCATAGGAGCTTCCTCCTGCACAATATCGAATGTCTCACCGGGTTTGCGCGGATAAGGATCAAGTTCCAGTGCGAGGGCTTCGGCAATGATTTCACCAAGATCAATGATACCGCCATCAAATGGGTCAACCTCCAATTCGCCTTGGTCATCTTCTGCGCTGACGTGGGGCATAAAATAACGTTCGACATCTGCGCTGATGACTGTGCGAAAATTTTCAAGGCTGACGACTGACTCTTGTTCCAAATCAGCTGTGAATTGCCCCGAGACCTTGATGCCGCCGCCACGCCAGGATTTGACGAGCAGCGTTGCCTTGAGGTCATGAATGGCTGCAACTCCCATACGTGTTGCCAAGGCGGTGCATTCAGCGGTTGCCGCCGAGATTTTTTCATGCGCCCCGGTCTTGCGCAGTTTCGCCACCTCGAACGGGCGTGAAAGTTCGGTCACAGGTTTTTTCATGGCAGATCAAACTCACCTGCGGCGACCGTCTTGGTTGGCTGCAGCTGGAGCGCATTCCTTGCACTCATCATCCATTCTGCAAGACCAGCCGCATCGCCTGTTGTCGTGTCGGCATAGACGTTGCGGTGCAATGCCTGTTGCAGGCTTGCTTCGCCTTCAGCCATTGCGTCTGTGTAAGCTTTGAACCTTCCGTAGCAGGCCTCAGCCATCTTGCGCACTTTCTTGCCGACTGAAAGGTCGCCGGCTCCCATCTCCCGCAAAGAACGGTCCATGTCCTTGAAGAATGCATCAGTCAGGCGCTGTTGCAAATCCTCGTAGGGTTGACCCTCTTGTTTCAGGCGATCCAGCACCAGAAAGAGATGCAGCACAATCATTTCAAAACGACCGTCAACCGTGTCCGGCACGCCCAGATCGCGGTAAAATATCTCCCGGCGGGCGTATTTGACAATTTTCTCATACAGCACCTGGCTCTGGTCAGGGGCCCGGTCAAAAAGCTTTCGCCAAATCATTGCCTTGCTCCTGCCATCTGGACGGGGCAAAAGGCCCATATGCAATTCATCGCTTTTCCCTCTGATTCATTTAACCGCCGTCGGCTGCTTGTGGGCTTGTTTGCAACGGGGCTTGTGGCAGGCTGTACGCCAGAGATCAACCACCGTGGCTATTATGCCAAGCCCGGCGCACTGTCGCAGGTGACTGAAGGCATGGCCAAAAGCGAAGTTGAAGGCATAATGGGGTCTCCATCGACGACAGCAAGCATCAATTTCCAGGGCGACAGCAATTATTACATCACCTCCGTCACGCAAGGCCGCGCCTTTCTCGATCCTGTTGAGATTAAGAGGGAAGTGATCGCCATCCGCTTCGACAGGCAAGACCGGGTGCAGAGTGTTGCGAACTATGCGTTGGAAGATGGCCGTGTCATCAATATCAACACGCGCAAAACTCCTGTGCCGGGCGCTGAATTCAATATCCTCACAGAGTTGCTGCGCGGCGCTTCTTCCGGTGGTGGCGGTGGCGGAACGCCGGGGACTTTGAAAGACCGTATCGGCGGCAGCTGACAAAGTTGCAACTGGATGTTCAGCCACGGTTCAGCTAGCGCGGATCAATATGCCTCCACTTAACCAATGGAGACGTCCCATGTTCAAATCAATTTCAATGCTGGCAATTGCCATCGCTGTTGCCACCCCTGCCCTCGCTTCGGCTTTCTGGCCCGGCACTGTCATCGGCGTCGCAGCCAACGACGAACTCAACATCCGCAAGTGGCCTGCGTCCTATTCACAAGTCATCGATTCAATCGACAATGGCGACAATGTCAGCCTGACAGGCCGCTGCAAAAACACGTCCACCAATGTGAGTTTCTACATCGATGGGCCACAGTCGGTGAACTGGAAATACAACAAGATGAAGAAGTCCAACGTCTGGTGCCAAGTCATGTCACCTTCCGCCCGGCTGGGCTGGGTGCGCGGTAAATTTGTCTGGCCACAGTAATCGTTGAAGTGAAGTGGCGCGGCTAGGCTGCCGCGCCCCATTCGAAACGTTTTTCTGAAAGCAAAGCCACTATTTCCGAGGCTGGCCTTGGCTTGCTGAACAAATAGCCTTGCAAATCGTTGCAGCCTGCGAGACGCAGCAAAGATACTCCTTCATGCTTCTCAACACCCTCGGCTGTGATCTGCGCGTCAATGCCTTGGGCGATGAGCGCGGTGACTTGCAAGGAATTTCCTTGAGAGTTCGCTTGCGGCCAATGACGATGTCATTGAGCGGTCGATCTTGATCCGGTCAAACTGCAACTTGCGCAAGTAGGCAATGCTGGAATAGCCGGCGCCGAAATCATCCAGCGCCAAGGTGAATGCAAGTTCATGGATCTTGTCGAATACAAACATCGCCCCAAGTTGCAGTAACAAATGACTTGTCGATTTCTACCGCATAGATGTTTTCAGCCGCATCATCCCAAAACGCGTTGTCGGTGGCCAATTCTTCCAACTGCATTTTGCCTGTCGAGATCAGCGACTGGGCAACTGTTTTGGTGCGTTTCAGTTCCTTCTGATTTGCGCCTGATGAAATGCGATTGGTCAAGTGGACGGTCAAGCCGGTGACAGCTGCAATCACCAAAGCCAAAGGCACCACTACAAACACAACAAACTGACGTATTGTTCTCAAACGCATGGACTTCCCTTTCACGGTCGGAAAGTAAAAGTGAAATGTTACTGCCAATGAATGGCGATAGTTCGGTTGAAACCTATTCGACCAACTTCTGATTGTTCCTGCGATCATGGTTAACAAAGTTGAAATTCAGTGGCGTTTTGTCAAGCCGCAGAGTGGTGGAGGGCCATCGCTGGAAGCCGAGGGACCTCTCCCCCGGCTTCGCCGGACCCTCTCCGAAGGAGAGAGGGACTCGTGGTGCGAGCTCCCTGAAAAGTAAAATGGGAGGTCGCTGCAGGAGGTCCCTCTCCCCTTCGGAGAGGGTGCCCGAAGGGCGGGAGAGGTCCCTCGGCTGCAAGCGACAGCCCCACATCCCGTTCATTTTGGCGTGATGATTGGACTTGCGGGCTCCGGCATTGCGCTTCACACTCATTCTGCAAAATCCGGGAGTGCTTGAGAATGCAACTGATCCTCAGAGGTGGCCGTGTCATTGACCCGTCGCAAGGGTTGGACGCTGTCTGTGATGTTGGATTTGCCAATGGAAAGGTTGCGGCGGCTGGACCGAAGTTGACAGTGCCGAAGGGTTGCGAGGTGCGCGATGTTTCAGGGAAAATCGTAACCCCAGGCCTCATTGACCTTCATACCCATGTCTATTGGGGCGGAACTTCGCTCAGTGTTGACGCTGATGTCTACGCCCGCAAATGCGGCGTCACAACCTGCGTTGACACTGGTTCCGCAGGGCCCGGCAATTTCGCCGGCTTTCGCAAACATGTGATCGAAAAAAGCGAGACACGCATTCTCGCCTATCTGCATATTTCGCACGCCGGTATTTTTGCCTTTGGCCATGACGTGGCGGTGGGCGAAAGCGAGAACCTGCGGCTCATGAATCCGACGGCTGCTGTTGCTGTGGTGGAGGCCAACCGCGATGTCATCGTCGGCATGAAAGTGCGGGTGGGGCGGCATTCGAGTGGGGACCAGGGCGTGGCACCGCTTGATGTGGCACTGCAAGTGGCGGAGCAGACAGGCGTTCCATTGATGGCGCACATTGATGAACCTCCGCCTACCTATGAAGATGTCGTAAACCGCTTGCGATCCGGCGATGTGTTGACCCACTGCTTCCGCCCCTTCCCCAACGTGCCCTATGGCGCGCAAGGCAAAGTGAAGGCAGCAGTCGAAGCTGCCCGCAAGCGTGGCGTGTTTTTTGATGTGGGGCATGGCGGAGGTTCCTTCGCTTTCAAGACAGCGCGCACCATGATGTCCAACGGTTTCCTGCCCGACACGATTTCATCTGACGTGCATGTGCTTTGTGAAAACGGCCCGGCCTTTGACCTGACCACCACGATGTCGAAGTTCCTGTGTTTGGGCATGGAACTGGGAGACGTCATCGCAGCTTCGACAGTCACTCCCGCCCGTGCCCTGCAACGGCCAGAACTGGGTTCGCTGCGGGTGGGCAGTGTGGGAGATGCGACAGTTCTAACACTTGATGAAGGCCGGTTTGACTATTTCGATGTGGTCGGCGCGCATTTGATTGGGGAGCGCAAGCTGCATGCGCGTGGTGTTGTCGTCGGCGGCAAGTGGTGGTGGCCATGTTGACGGGTAGCCATATTTCATGATATGGCTAGCCATATGAAAACCACCGTTGTCATCGCCGACGCACTGCTTGCCGACATTCAGAAAATCGCCGCCAAGCGCAAGACCACGTTCAGGGCTCTGGTTGATGAGGGCCTGCGGCATGTGGTCGAAGAGTCAAAGGGCAAAAAGACAACGTTCAAACTCCGTAAATTTTCAGTCGGTGGCCAGGGCCTGCATCCAGACGCCAAGGGTAAGACATGGGACGATATTGTTGCATTTTCCTATGGTGATCGTGGCAGTGATCGCAATTGATACCAATATCCTGGTCTACGCTCACCGCGAGGATTCTGAGTGGCATGACGTGGCGGTCCTGCAACTGGAAAATCTCGTTGCAAAAAGACTAAGATGGGCGATCCCATGGCCTTGCCTGCATGAGTTTTTGGGGATCGTCACCCATCCCAAAATTTATAACCCGCCCTCAACGATTACGCAGGCATTTGACCAGGTTGAAGCTTGGCTACAGGTTCCGAACGTTTCTGTTCCAGGTGAGACGACGGTGCATCTGGGGTTGTTGCGCGAGCTCTGCACTGACGGCAAAACAATTGGCCCAAAAATCCACGACGCCCGCATCGCTGCCATCTGCCTGCAACATGGGGTCAGCGAGTTGTGGACGGCGGACCGGGATTTTTCACGCTATCCGAAGTTGAAGACGCGCAATCCGCTGATCACATCGAAATGACTTTCGTGAATCTTTCTTCCCTGCGCCGCAAAGCGTGGGGAAGTGGCTATACTATAGCCGGCCCACCACCATGAGCGGTTCAAACGCAGCCTGAATTGGCGTGACAGTCAATTTTGATTTCCCCGCGAGGTCAAAAATGTATTGGGCGACAAAGCCTGGTGGTGCGGTCCATATGCGCTTCGCGTTTGGATTCCAGATGATGTAGGCTGGTTTAAGCTCCGGCGTCTGGAGCGTGATGACCCAGGTGTTGCCACTGATGACGGTCACGTTTTGGATCTGCGCACCCACCAACCACTGCTGCAGGGTCGCCACTGCAACTCCCGCTTCGTTCGGTGTCACTCCATCGGCCTTGGTGAGGGGCAAGCCAATGTCGAAGCCTGTTCCCCACGTATACCAATAAAACCTTTTGGCGCCGTAGGTCAGATTTACGAGATACTTTCGCGCTGCGAGGCCAGCAAGTTTTGACGTTGGTGTCGCCACGTTGCCGGTCGCACCTTCGGTGATCCACAAGGGCTTGGCGGCAACGCCGTGTTTTTGCATGACGCTGCGCAAGTCTGCCAGAATGCGGGCATCATCTTCCGGCGGGCTGTTATAGATGTGATAACCCACAACATCGACATCGGTTTTCACGCCCGCCAGATATTCCTGGAGATAGCCCACGACATAAGGCGAAGCGCTGATGATTTGATTGCGGCTGTCGATCTGTTTCAATGTGGTGCGGGCGAGTTTCGTCATCTCGACAAGTTTTGCGACACTGCCCGTGTAGAACGTGGGGTCATTGGGTTCGTTCCAGATTTCGTAGTGGAAAATCCGGCCCTTGTAGCGGGTTGCCACCATGCGGAGATAATTGGTCCAATCCGCCATGTCGCGTGGTTCCGCGGGTGCACCCGCCCCCATGTAGTTTGTGTCGCGGATGCGGGCCGAGGCCCAGCTTGGTGACTGGCCAAGCGTCAACACAATTTGCGCATTGTGTGTTGCGGCTTCTCTCACGGCTTTGTCCAATGCGGCGAAATCCCATTTGCCTTTTTCAGATTCAAGCTTGGCCCAAATGGTTCCATCCTGGTCCCACAATCGCCAGGAACCAACTGGCGCTGAGGGCCACGGCAAATCGAGTTTCGGTACGGCCCCCGCGGAGTCACGCAGTGTGACATCGTCGAAGTCGAGTGTTCCTGTTGAATAGGCGCGCACCATAAGTGCGGACACCCCCGCACCTGTCACAGTGCCGGAAATGCCCACTTTTTGCCACGCGCCCGTCGCTGTCACATCCTGCGTCGCGTATTCGGTGTAAGGTTCAGTCCACTTGCGCAATGCAAATCCCAATTGCATGCCCTTGGTGCCGCGCAGCCAGACGCTTGCAGTGTAAGATTGTCCGAGGCGCAGGTAAGCCAGCTGCGACGCTTGTACATAACCTGAGGTGATGCGGCTCACGTTCATGCGTTGCGCCTGCAGGCCGCCATGAGGCGTCACCGCATTTGCGGCGTACCTCGCCGCCACATCAGCCCAATCGGAATTGTCAAACCAACGGGACCCGAGCATGCCCGTAATTGTCGCGCGTGAAGAATTCACCGGGCGGAACGGACCTTCAAGATTGAGGTTGCCCGGGCCCTTGCTGTCCAGAAAATTTTCAATGTGCATGCCAAATGTTGTAGCCACTGGCTGCGCCAGAATAGCCGGCACTACAGGTTCACGCGTTGCGACAAGTGCCGCATCGTCGATGCAGAATGTTGCCGGCCTGTCCGCATGGAGCATGTAAGCCAGCTTTTCGTTCCGCGTGATGTGGGCAGGCACAGAAATGAATTGCCACGCGCCATTAAGGTCCGCCGGCACGTCTTGATAGGTTTTGAACTCCCCTGCCGTTTGCCGCAACGACAACCAAACACGCGCGCCCCTCGTGCCCTTCAGCCAAAGGCCAGGCTCATACTTGGTGTTGGCCGTGGCCTGGAATTCCTGCAAGAACTGCCATTCACCGGATCTGATGGACGTCAGCGTCACCAACTGGCAGGCCGAGCCGGGTGTGTGCGTGTCCGTCGTGCGTTTGGCGTAATGCACAGTCACATCCGCCCAACTTGAATTGTCAATCCAGCCGGGTGCCACTGTACCTGTTATTGAGATGTCAGTGGTTTCAACCGCAGTATAGGTTCCATCGAATTGCGGATTATCAAGAGCCAACGCGGGGCCCACGGCAAGTGCGGCTGTGAATAGTAAACTGAGTATCAACAAGAACCGCATGACCTTCACCTTCCACTTCTGAATTTAAAAGATAGCAGTTTAAGATCGATTTTGAGAGAAAAACCGACGGCTTTTACTTTGCGGGATGAAAGTAAGACATGGCCCCGCATTGAGTGGTGCGGTACTGCCGCAGCCTTTGAAACAAAAGGGATCGCGGGGTGTTTCCACGCGGAGGTGCCTTTCCACGGGCACCGGGACGCTCTTTCCTAAGGAGCGCCTGACAGCCTTTCCTAAGGGCTGTCTAGAGGGCCTTGCGGCCCCCGCGAGGAAACCCCCGCGACGACAGGACTTGACCCAGAGGGAGGGCGCGTAGGCTGGCACGGTTTTGACACCGTCCCTTGATTTTGCCCTGCCTTTGATCCGTCACTTCTTACGGGTGTTTAGCCCGCTCCAAGCGAAGACTCAGGGAAGGCATCCGCGTCTCTGTTACGCGAAGGGCTTCTCCCTCAGACCCCGGCGTGAATGGCACGTTTCCACCCACAGCGAGCCTGCATCACACCCATCCAGGTTCACCGTCATGAACCGGACCCCGAGTGGGCGTGATAAGAACATTAATGGAACGATATTCAAGGGGTGTCAAGAAGTTAAAAGCAACTTCCTTGCGCGCAGCGCGGGGGAGTACTCACGAAGTGAGGGAGGGGGTGGTTGCACGTGGCACGGTCTCACGCGTGTGCAATGCGTGAGAGAGAATCAAGTGCAACCACCCCCTTCCCCCTCCGGGGGCTTTCCCCCACGCCTTCGGCGCGAGGGAATTGCTTTTAACTTCCGCACGCCGAAGCGTTGGGGAGTGGCGAAAAGAGCCGAGGATGGACGCAATAATTGTTGACATTTGTATGTACATATGTCATTGGTCATCATGGACATGCGGTTTGCAGGTTTTGACCGGGACGACGGCAACATTGAGAAATGTCAGAAGCATGGTGTTTCGATTGAGGAAATAGAAGCGCTGTTTTCGTCAGTCGAATTCACTGTTTTTGAAGACGATTTCCATTCTGTTGATGAACATCGTCTCCGCATGATTGGTCGCAACCCGGGCGGACGATTCATTTTTCTTGGCTTCACCATCCGGATGTTTGAAGGCGAAGATTTCGTTCGGGTATTCACTGCACGTTACATGCGCAAAAAGGAGATCGACAATTATGCTCAAAAAGAAACTTCCCGTACTGAAAACTGACAAGGAAGCTGAGGATTTTGTCGATACCGCAGACTTGTCTGAGTATGATCTGTCAGGCTTCAAGCCGGTGAAATTTGAATTCTCGGCAAAAGACGAACGCATCAACATGCGCCTCCCCGCCGCCCTTTTGACAGCCGTAAAGGGCAAAGCCAAAGCGGCGGGCATGCCGTACCAGAGGTTTATCAGGGCGACGTTGGAGAAGGAGGTGGGGCGGAAGTGAGGTTCGCTATTCGAAGAACTCTTCGTCGATTTTTTTCATCTCGAATACTTCTTCAACTCGGCAGCCTACATTGAAACGGATCATCAACTTGGCGAGATCACGACCATCAATCAAGACGATGCGCTTTCCCAACTTCTCTGCTGTTTCTGTGGCTGCTTTTGTGAATGATGAGGTCGTTACAAAAAGTCCCTTGGTGGCTTTGTGCATATCGAGGCTGCCGAAAAAATCCCGTATGTCTGCAGGACCAACAGTAACGTCTTCTGCATATCGTTTGGCTTGCACATAGACACGGTCAAGCCCGAGCGTGTCCTGGTCGATCACACCGTCAACACCATTGTCTCCCGACTTGCCGATTGCCCGCCCCGCTTGAGCCAACTTACCACCGTAGCCCATTGCCAACAGCAGTTGCACAACGACGCGTTCAAAGAATGCTGGCTTTGAGACGCGCAGGCGATCCAAGATATCATTGCCAAGTGCAGCGTGAATTGTTCGACTGGTCAAATGCATCAGATCATCTGGGGTTTGGCTTTCAGGGAATTGTGTATCCACAGATACGGTCGTTGGTGCTTCTGCTTCTGCGTCATCATTCGTACGGTTCTGAAACTCGACGAATTCGTCGAATTGCTTCAGAAACTTGATGTCAATTTTTGGAATGTTGCTTGCGAGAACTTGCTTGCCGCGAGTTGTGATTGCAAAGTGCGCACGTCTGGTAGCTTCAACCAACCCTGCTTGCTTGAGATATGACTTCGCCCAATGGACACGGTTTGAAAAAGTTGTTTGCTTGCCACTAGGAATGAGTTCAGCAAGCTCTTCGTCAGAAAGTTGGAATTCGTTGGCCAAGGCATCGACAACATCTCCGATGCGAACCTCACCCGCAGCTGCTTGTTTGAGAACAGGCAACATCAAAGTCTGATAGTCTGGAATTGCCAAAGTTGATCTCCCTACAATCTCAGCGCGAGATTAGAGAAACAACGTCAACATTCAACCAAAAAGACCGGAACAGCCGCCTGCAACAGCTCCAACACTGTTCAAAGCCCCAACTCGCTGTGTGACCCCAATCGCACCAAGTCCAGATTTTTGTCATCCAACTTGCGATAGATCAAAACCAAGTCTGGCTTCACGTGGCTGTCGCGATGATCGACCCAATCGCCTGACAGGGCGTGATCCTGATAACGTTCAGGTAGACGCTCATCGTTTGCCAAGGCGAAGATCAGTCTCGGCAACTCAGTTTCAACCGCTTGACGATGGCGGCCTTTCAATTCTCGTTTGTAATCTTTCTTGAAACGGCTTGTGGTGTTAATCTTCCGCATTCAAGTCAGCCATCATTTCTTCAATGGTGTTGAAGGACTTCATTCTGCCCGCGCGGGCATCTTCCATCGCTGCAATGGTCTCAGCATTCGGAATGAGTGGCTCGAATGGCAGGGCCTTGTCTTGCGCCACGCGCAACATGAGCAGGCGAAACGCATCGGACACGGTCAGGCCGATGGTGGCCAAAACGGCTGCTGCCTCGGCTTTGGTTTTTGCGTCAATACGGGCGCGGACGACATCGTTGGCTGGCATGAGGTACTCCTTGAGCTACAATGTAGCTCAGGATGTCCCGGTTTTCAATGGCTTGTTTCTTCTCCCTCAAGCACAACCATCCGGAGGACATACAAGGGGGTGGTGGGCATGGAACTCCATGTCGAACACCCCCTCCCGCCTTCGGCGTACTCCCCCACGCTTGCGCGTGAGGGAGAAGTTTTCTTCAATGCCCCGCCAGCACCGCAAGCAGCAACAATGCCACGATGTTGGTGATTTTGATCATGGGGTTTACGGCGGGGCCGGCGGTGTCTTTGTAGGGGTCGCCGACGGTGTCGCCGGTGACGGATGCCTTGTGGGCTTCGCTGCCTTTACATTCGCACAACGCGTCCGGCTTTCTTTTTGAGAGTCTCCTTGAACGCATTCAGGATGAGTTTCAGGAATGTTGGAGACACGGATTTCGACGTGCGTGGTTTCCGAGGCAAATAGTATGACTCCTCGAGGACGTCATAGTTGTACTCGTCCACAGAGACCCATGCAGGCCTGTCAGCATCCAGACCAATCCGGTGGCGTTCGGCTTGAGGGATTGCCAATGCGACCTGTTTTGCAGTTGGCGGCTGGCTGGAAATGGCGAGCAGCGCCAAGTGGGTTGAACCCTCTTCGTTTGCCACAGCGACGGCAACGCAAACAGGGCGGGGCTTTCGTCCTTCGGTTTCACCGGCACGCGCCTGCCGGAACCATAAATACGGATAGTCGTCGATGACCGCGCCCGCCTTGAGCGCCATTCCTATTTCAAGGCCTTGAGTGTGCGATCAATCTCGCCTGTCAACAATTCCGCGAGCTGCTTCGGTGTTTCACCCCGCCCGTAAACCCGGCGGGGATTGGCCTTGGCCTTCAACTCCTTGAACTCGTCAATGTGCATCAGCACAAATCGGTCCTTGCGATGCTCGGTGATGACAACAGGAGCACGCGATGCGGCTGCCTTCACATTGCCGAGTTGCTGGTCGAGATCGACGGTGGAGAATTTCTGCATGATCTACAATATATAGATATTGTGAATTGGTTCAAGATCCAAAAAGAAGGCCGGAGCAGTTGACTGCCCCGGCCTGTTCAATTCAACGATAAATAAGCCTTAATGCCCCGCCAGCACCGCCAACAGCAGCAGTGCCACGATGTTCGTGATCTTGATCATCGGGTTCACTGCCGGACCAGCGGTGTCTTTGTAGGGGTCGCCTACGGTGTCGCCGGTGACGCTGGCCTTGTGGGCTTCTGAACCCTTCAAGTGCTTGACGCCTTTCGAATCCACGAAGCCGTCTTCGAATGACTTCTTCGCGTTGTCCCAGGCGCCGCCACCGGCGGTCATGGAGATGGCGACGAAGAGGCCTGTGACGATCACACCCATCAGCATCGCACCCACAGCGGCGAAGGCGTTGGCCTGGCCTGCGATGGCGTTGATGACGAAGTAGACGACGATGGGTGAGAGGACCGGCAGCAAGGATGGCAAGATCATTTCCTTGATCGCGGCCTTGGTGAGCAGGTCCACGGCCCTTGCATAGTCAGGCTTGGTGGTGCCCTTCATGATGCCCGGGTTTTCGCGGAACTGGCGGCGGACTTCAACCACAACAGCTTGCGCCGCACGTCCCACAGCCGTCATCGACATGCCGCCAAACAGGTATGGCAGCAAGCCACCGAACAGAAGGCCCACCACCACGTAAGGCGATGAGAGGTCGAAGCTCACCGGCACGTTCGGGAAGAAGGTCTTCAAGTCCTGCGTGTAGGCCGCAAACAACACGAGAGCGCCGAGTCCCGCTGACGCAATGGCATAGCCCTTGGTCACGGCCTTGGTGGTGTTGCCGACAGCGTCGAGCGCATCGGTGTTGTGGCGCACTTCTTTTGGAAGCCCCGCCATTTCAGCGATGCCGCCGGCGTTATCCGTCACCGGGCCGAAGGCGTCTAGGGCCACGATCATGCCAGCGAGGGCGAGCATTGTTGTGACCGCAACAGCGATGCCGAAGAGGCCAGCGAGGTTGAACGTCACCAAAATGCCAGCGATGATGATCAACGCTGGCACAGCCGTTGCTTCCATCGAGACCGCGAGGCCTTGGATGACGTTGGTGCCGTGCCCCGTGATTGAGGCTTCGGCGATGGAGTTCACCGGGCGCTTGCCGGTGGCGGTGTAGTATTCGGTGATCCAGATGATGCCGGCGGTGATGGCAAGGCCTGCCACGCCACACCAGAACAGCGACATGGGTGTAAAGCCGCCGAGATCAACGGACATGCCGCCGAACACCAGGTGCATCACGGGATAGAGGACGACGAGCGACAGCGCCGCCGTTGCAAACACGCCTTTGTACAAAGCGCCCATGATGTTGCCCGATGCGCCGAGTTTGACGAAGTATGTGCCGATGATCGAGGTGATCACACAGGCTCCGCCAATGGCGAGCGGCAAAACCATGCCTGCGAGCTTGTAGGCTTCAGGCAAGGCAATCGCCGCGAGCACCATGGTGGCCACGGTCGTCACCACATAGGTTTCGAACAAGTCAGCCGCCATGCCAGCACAGTCGCCGACGTTGTCGCCAACGTTGTCTGCGATGGTTGCGGGGTTTCTTGGATCGTCTTCCGGAATGCCGGCTTCGACCTTGCCGACCATGTCGCCGCCGACGTCCGCACCCTTGGTGAAGATGCCGCCGCCGAGACGGGCAAAGATTGAAATCAGCGATGCACCGAATGAGAGAGCGATGAGCGCGTCAATCACCGTGCGCGATGTGGGCGCAAAGCCCATGGAGCCGGTGAGAAAACCAAAGTAAAGCACAACACCGAGAAGGCCGAGGCCTGCCACGAGAAGACCCGTGATGGCACCCGCCTTGAAGGCAAGGTCCAAACCGCCAGCCAGGCCCTTGGAACCCGGCTGTGTCGCGGCTTGCGCCACGCGCACGTTGGAGCGCACCGACACGTTCATGCCAATGAAGCCCGCAAGGCCAGAGAGGATAGCGCCGATGGCAAAGCCAATGGCGGCATACATGCCGAGCAATGGAATGGTGATGAGGAAAATCACAGCGCCGACAGCGGCGATGGTGTAATATTGACGTTTGAGATAGGCGGCGGCGCCCTCGCGGACGAGGCCCGAAATTTCCTGCATGCGCGCCGAACCAGCATCCGCCTTCATCAACCCGATATAGGTGATGTAAGCATATACGATGGACAGCAGGCCTGCCAGGACGATCAGCCAAAGTGCTGTGTTCATGGAAGGTGTTCCTTCAAAAAAATGAGTTGCAGTTCAACGCCCCGCCCGACCGTTGGCCGCGTCCTCCAAACTGCACGAAGGAGGACACGCTTCCCTGCCAATGGGCTTGGCAATGGCTGGGGTATGCCAAGATTCTGCCGCAAACTCAATGGCTTTGCGGCAATGGGTTTATGCAGGAAATGAGGTGCGCCAGGCAGAAATCTGAGGTGGTTTGATCATGCGTCTCCAGCCCATTGCCTTATCACGCCAGCCATGCGACTCTGCTCTTGGGGGAGGAACGGTGGAGTGCCATGGCACACGCAGGACTTGCCAAGTTTTATTGTCTCCGCATTTGCGGAGCCCCTGCCCCGTGTCAAAACACGCAATATGTTTCTCCCGCCCCCATGCTTTTGAATGACTTGGCAGGACGCGACAACGCACAAACATCCACACCACGCATTTGGAGGACATCATGAGCATTCGCCTTTGGGGACAAGAGACACTGGTCAATACGACGGCAGCAAACGGACAAACCGCACCTGTTGTAACGGCCCTCCAGAATGGCGGCTATGTCATCGCTTGGGTGGATGACATGGGTGCGGCAACCAGCGCTGTGAAATTCCAGCGCTTCGATGCCTTTGGCAACAAGGTGGGACTGGAAACGATTGTGCCGTCTGACGGTGAAGGCGACCAGGGTCAGGTTTCGATCTGCACCTTGTCCAACGGTACATTTGTCATCGCCCACCAAGACGCAGATCCGACGATAAGCCCTGTGGCAAGCAGCACTGCGTTGACACGCTTCGCGGCGGATGGGACATTCCTTGGACAGACATTCAACGGAGGGGAAAATACCTTTCAACCCTCGATCCACCCTGATGGAACCGGGTTCAGACTGTCGGCCAGCGTATATCTCAGTTCCACGGACTCTGATGTTTTCACTGTTCGCTATGATGTGAATGGTGTCTTTCAAACCGCAAGCACAATTGATTCTGCTTTGACCGTTGAAGGTCGGTCGGATGTTATATCGACGCAATTCGACGGCTTGGTGGCGGTTTACACCAGAAACGAGGGGACCAGCGCCATACAAATCATGATGCGGACCGGTGCGGACGGCACGGGATTCGCATCAGCGCCAATCGTGTTGAGCGACTTTGGCGGACTTTCGGCGACAACAATCCGCGAAGCCAAAATTGGCTATCTTGGTGCAAGGCCGGACGGTGGCGGATTTACCAGCTTGTATGTGGTCGCTTTAAACACTTTTGATCCAGCCAATGGCTACAGCAATATTGGCATAAAAATACTCAGAAGCGACGGCACCATCCTGGCAAACTTGGACCAGATATCTGGCACCCTCAGCGAAATTCTTGTCCAGCCCGATCAATCTTTCTATCTCGTGTACCAAAGTGCATTTGGTGCCGCCGGAGACATCAAAATCCGGCACTATGACAAGGCAGGTGCGCTGCTGGGCCTCGACGTGACAGTCAGCAGCAACGATCTTGAAAACGCCCAAAGCCCCTCCATCGCCCAATTGGCTGATGGACGCTTCATCGTAACCTGGATGGACACGACTGCCAGCAGCGATGGCAGCGGCTCTGGCATCAACCAGCAAATCATTGATCCCCGCGACGGCATCGTCGATGGTCACAACAATGCTATGGTTGCTGAGACCCTCATGGGCAATGATTCCACCAACGACCAAATCCGCGGCTTTGCCGGCATCGACACCATCTACGGCCTCGCCGGGTCCGATGTCATTTATGGCGGTGACGGCAATGACTTCATCTTTGGTGGCCGCGGCGATGACACGATGTATGGCGGCATTGGCAATGACAACATGGTCGGTGGTGCCGGGGCGGATGAATTCAATGGCGGTGCGGGCACCGATGTCGCCAACTACAATGACGCCAAACTTGGGATTGTTGTGGCTCTTGATGGCAGTGTTGGTTCGCAGGGTGACGCCGTGGATGATGCATTCATCGGCGTCGAGAATGTTTCCGGTTCGCGCTTCGATGACACCATCATCGGCAATGTCGAAAACAACTCGCTGTTCGGCGGCAAGGGCAACGATATCCTGCGCGGGCTGGACGGCAATGATGGCCTGCGCGGCGGCGAGGGTGGCGACACCATGACGGGCGGGGCCGGCAACGACACGTTCTTCTTCAACAGCCAGATCGAAGCCAACGGTAGCGATGTGATCGTTGACTTCTCGTCCAATGCCGCCCTCAACAACGACCGTGTGGCTTTGACAGGTGCGGCTTTCGGATTGACGGCCGCCAGCTTCACCGCCGCCAACTTCCAGTCCGGCACGAGCGCCACCGCCCTCGCCCCCGACATCCGGGTCTTCTATGAAACCGACGCCGGCATCCTGCGCTATGACGCCGATGGCAACAGTGCCGGAGCCGCCATCGTGCTGGCCACGCTCACAGGTGCGCCGACGTTGGTGTTCAGCGATGTGGTGATTTTGTAAGACTGTCGCATGTAGCCGAAGGGACCTCTCCCCCGCTTCGCGGACCCTCCCCGGAGGGGAGGGACCTGTATCAAACATTTCCCCACCTGACCACCAAGGGTTCATTCACCACGAGTCCCTCCCCTCCGGGGCTACGGCATTCACACAAGTGATTCGGGGTTGAAAAACGATTGTTATTCAATATCTTAGACAACGCAGGAAAATGGATGTTCGCTCTTCGTCTATCCTCAAAAAAAGTGATTTTTCTGCACTTTTATCGCAACTCA
>JANPCE010000025.1:0-1741 GCA_031430795.1 Hyphomicrobiales bacterium | reverse complement strand
CACTGATCGGACTGCGCGACCGCGCCATGATCGCGACAATGGCCTACAGCTTCGCCCGTATCGGTGCCGTCGCGGCGCTCCAGGTGCGGCACGTCTTCCGGCAGCAGCGCCGGCTCTGGCTGCGGCTGAGCGAGAAGGGTGGCAAGAGCCATGACGTGCCGTGCCACCATCATCTCGAAAGTCATCTTGCCGAATGGCTGGAGGTTGCTGGCCATGCAGACAAGCCGCTGGCCCCGCTGTTCCAGACGTTCACATGGGAACCGAAACCCGAGCCGTCGGAACCACACGTCGACCTGTCGACACCTCGACAAGATGACACGCCGATCCCGCGTCGTCGTATTCTCTCCGGCAAGCCGATGACGCAGGCCATGACCTGGGAGATGCTGCAACGTCGCGCCAAGGCGGCCGGCATCGACACCGCCATCTGCAATCACACGTTCCGCGCCACGGGCATCACCGCCTATCTGATCCACGGTGGCACCATCGAGCGCGCCGCCATCATCGCCGGTCACCGCTCAACCCGCACCACGCAACTCTACGACCGCCGGTCCGACGACGTGACGCTCGATGAGATCGAGAAAATCAGGTTTGTGTAGACCAAAGCCACGGATCGAACTTCGGTCCGAAAAAGCCAACCGCTGTTGTAGGGAATGCACTTGCCAAGTCGCCCTGTGTCATGGCCGCCGGATGATACCCCCGCCTGAAGTGAGGGCCATCATCCGGCGGCCCGCAACACTCAGAAGGAATTCGATCATGGCGAACTATACAGCAACCGCACGCTCCAACTATTTCGCCGTCAAGGACGCCACGGCCTTCGAGGCTTGGTGCAAAGAATGTGACCTCGAGACTTGGCTGGGTACTGATGGAAATGCCACGCGCCATGCGATCACGCCCAATGACATGAGCGATACCGGCGGGTGGCCGGAGCATATGGACGAAGACTTTTGCGATGGTCTGGCCGGGCACCTCGCCGACGGCGAAATCGCCGTGCTGTTTGAGATCGGCCATGAAAAACTTCGCTATCTGATCGGCACCGCCACGGCAATCCACGCATCCGGCAAGCGCCTCGATATCAACCTCAGTGAATCTACACACGCGCCCGCGAAGCCCTCGGCGAAGATGCCTCCATTACCGAGGCGAACTACTAACCACGCCCGCCGCGCCGTTGTACCCCTCGGGGGACGCGCAGCCCTATCGTCCTCGACCCGACAGCCGTGTCACCAGGGGCTATTTGACTTAGCGCGCCGTGGTCGCCTTTAAGACGTTTTGGACATCGATCTGATAAATCCGACACAGGATCTGAATTTCTGCCGATGTCAGACTCTGCGTGCCATGCTCGGAGGCTTTTAGGATGCTCTCCGTCAGACCAAGACGCTTGGCAATTTCTGACCGCTGCAACCCCGCTCTCCATCGGGCGTTTCGAAGTTTGCGCCCGATCAACCGGTATTGTTCGCGTGTCAGGGCCATGTCGGCTTCTTCAGAAATTGCGGCAACCAGTCACGACGGCGACGATCAATCTTTAAGGTGCGCGTCGGCACGATGAACCCATAAGCCTGAGTGATCATGTCTTGCTGCGCACGACGGTACGCCCGGTCCATATCCTGCAATGAGCCGAAACCCTCCAAATGCGAGAGGTGTTGATGGCCAAGTTCGAGCGACGAAATTTTAGCCACGGTCACAAACCACCTCCTGTTTGGCAAACAAGTTGATCTGCAAATAACGCATCACCCTTCACGACCAT
>JANPCE010000024.1:0-4817 GCA_031430795.1 Hyphomicrobiales bacterium | reverse complement strand
GCAACCATCATGTTTCTGTTTGGAGTTGAGGTTTTGATTTCCATGGGGTTTGCCTTTTGAGAACGGTGTTGACGTAGATTGTGAGCTTGCGCGCACAGGCGACGATGGCCTTTCGGTGGTGGTTGCCTTTGCTGATCAGGTGCGCATAGAACAGCTTGAGTTCGGGGTTCCATTTGATGGCGGCTTGCGTGCAGGCAAAGAGTGCGGTGCGGATGCGCCTGCGTCCACCTTCGATGTGGCTCTCTTTGGACGATGTACCGGGCCATGACGAATTTTTTTGGTAAATGATAGTTCAAGTTAACCCGGAACCGCTCTAGTGTCTCAACCTCGGGGGTGTTGCATGTGGGAGTGTCATGCGCGCGAAGTCGGTGATTGTGGTGGGGGCTGGTCTTGCGGGGCTTGGTGCGGCGCGGGCGTTGAAGCTGGCTGGCGTTGATGTGACTGTACTGGAAGCGCGGGACCGGCCGGGCGGCAGGGTGTGGACGCAAGGTGGCGTTGACCTTGGTGCCCACTGGATCCATTGCACGGACGGCAATCCCATTACCGCGATCTGCCGCGAACTCGGCATTGCCACCACATTCGTCGGTGGTGATTCAAGTTACACCGGCGGTTGGGAAGACTTGAAACTTTATCGCAATGGCCTGGCCCTCACCGATGAACGCAAGGATGCCAGCATCCAATTGATTGACGACCTGCACGACGCCATGGACTCGCTTCGTCGTCGCATACTGCTGGATGGTGGAGCCGACATTTCATTGCAAGACGCCGCCAAAAACGTGATGGCAGAATACGATGCAGAACTCCGCCGCGACATTCCCTGGCACCAGGAACTGGTGGCGCGTGATGATGCAGGCGCTGGTGCGGCAAACATCTCGCTGCTGCACTGCGATGACGGCTATGAGGTCTATGGGCCGGGTGACAGCCTGATTGCAGGGGGATGCGGCGCATTGACAGACCGTTTGGCCGCCGACCTCCCCATCACCTACAATGCCCCCGTCACCCACGTCATGCATGGACCACACGGTGTTACAGTCATTGCCAGGGGGGTAATGCATCGCGCCGATCATTGCATCATCACCGTGCCGCTGGGCGTGCTCAAATCCGGGAGCATTGATTTCGATCCGCCATTGCCCGCTGAAAAGCGAAAAGCGGTCGCTGATGTCGGTGTGGGTTCGCTCACCAAAATCATCTGTACATTCGACACGGCATTCTGGCCAAGGAGCCAGTATGTGTTTGCGAGCTTTCCAACTTCGGATGACGTCGGCCCCACCACGGTCCTCAATCTGTGGAAGACGCATCAGAGGCCCATTCTGGTGATGCTCTATGGCGGTGCGGCGGGGAGCGGTGTTGAAACCATGGATGCTGTTTCAGTGAGGGCACTTGCGATGTCAGTGCTGCACAATGTGTTTGGCGATGCCGTACCGGAACCCACGTCGATCCGCACCACGGGCTGGACACAAGACCCCTGGTCACGCGGGGCCTACATGTATCTGCCGCCCGGCGTCTCCGGTGACGCCGTCAATGTTCTTGCCTCACCCATCGACAACCGCCTGTTCTTCGCGGGCGAACACACCCACCGCATCCACTGGGCCACCATGCAATCAGGCTATCACTCTGGTTTGCGCGCGGCTTCAGAAATCATGGGCGACGTGAGCTTTCTCCCCAACCGCCGCTTCACTGAAACAAGGCGTTGGCGCGAACAGTTGAAGCGGGCGGAGCGCCTGTTCAACGCCGCCCACAAGTCCATCACACCGGAAGAGCTTGAAGCGCGTGTGGACATGATGCTGCGAAGTCCGGTGTTCGAAACCATTCCGGCGGGTGATCTGCGCGTGCTTGCCGCCATCTTTTCGCGCCGTGACCTCGCTGCTGGAGACATCTTGTGTGAGGCTGGAGAGAAGGCCGACAGTGTATTCGCTGTCATGTCAGGACATCTCGACGTGTTGCATGATGGCGTTACCATTGCCCGCAAGCATGCGGGCGACGTGGCTGGCGAATACGGCATGTTCCTGCCGCATCGTTCGGCCACGCTGCGCGCCCATGGCTACACGGTTGTACTCGAACTGGACTATGCCAAGTTCAGAAAATTTCTCATGGTGTTTCCGGAAGCAATGATGGTGCTGTTCGGGCAGGCGGTGGCGCAGAATGCGTCACGGGTCAACTAGAGCAAACTCAATATGATGGCTTTCAGCCCTGTCTCATGAACCCGGTCCGCAGCCTCTGCACAACTGAACCATTGGCGCCTGCGTTCCAAGCGTTCCGGCCAGGACTTGAGGAGATCATCGATCTCAAGGCTGTACACCGTGACGGCGACGCGTGTGGCACCTTGCCTTTTGATCTTGTCATAAGAGAAGCGGCCAAGCGGTGTGCGCGACACACGGCCTTTGACGCCGGCTTCTTCAAAGGCCTCGGTCTTTGCCGCGTTGAAATCCTTGAGATCTTCCATGGGCCAGCCTTTGGGGATGACCCAGCGCCTGGTTTCGCGCGACGTGATAAGCAGGACCTCGCGTGTTCCTTTCTTCATGCGCCAGCACAGGGCCGCCACTTGTTTGCGGCCACGTAAAGCCTTGTGTTCCACCATCGTTGCAAATGAACACATGGCAGACTGAGCCGCAAGAGTTTACAATGTTCAAGCGATCTTGCCGTAGGTCAGATAGCGCGACACCCGCCCTGCCGTCTGGGCTTTTGCCTCAAAGCGCGTGGTCACCCAGTTTTCAAATGGCTGGTGTGAATCGTAAACCACAGCGAAGCCGCCATGGGCGGCGACATGTTCACGTGTCCACTCCACATAATCTGAGATGTCGCTGGCGAAATAGAACTGCCCGTTGGGGGAAAGCAAGCGGTGGAAATGGGACAGGTTTTCAGCACTGACAAAACGGCGGCGCTTCTGCCGCGCCTTGGGCCAGGGATCGGGGTAAAGCAGGTAAATCCGTTCCATGGATTGATCGGGAAGGGCTGCCAGCAAAGCCCGCGCATCGCCATAATGGATGCGCACGTTGACCACGGGTTTTTCCTCAACGTGGGCCAGCACTTTGGCAATGCCATTCAGAAAGGCTTCCGCGCCGATCACCGTCACGTCCGGGTGCAGCACCGCCTGGTGCGCCAGGTGTTCGCCTCCCCCAAACCCGATTTCCAGCCAGCGCCGCAAGCCAGTGTTCTTGAGTGGATCAGCCAAATCCACCGCAAGCTGCGGCAGCAGCGTTTGCATCAGATCGGAATGACGACGGCGCAAGGGTTTCCCCTTGCGCCGCCCATAAAATTGGAATTCAGGCCGAAGTGGTGTCACTTGCCCTTGACAGCCTTCTTCAGTTTTGCCGCAAGGTCCGTTTTCTCCCAGGAGAAGCCGCCGTCTTTCGTTGGCTTGCGGCCGAAGTGGCCGTAGGCAGAGGTGCGGGCGTAAATGGGTTTGTTGAGATCAAGATGGCTGCGGATGCCGCGGGGGGACAGGTCCATCACTTTGCGGATGGCCTTCTCCAGTTTCAATTCGGAGACTTTGCCCGTGCCGTGGGTATCGACATAAACCGAAAGTGGCTGCGACACGCCGATGGCGTAAGACAGCTGGATGGTGCACTTGCGCGCCATCTTGGCCGCCACAATGTTTTTGGCGAGATAGCGTGAGGCGTAAGCCGCTGAACGGTCCACCTTCGTCGGGTCCTTGCCGGAGAATGCGCCACCGCCATGGGGGGCCGCACCGCCGTAGGTATCCACGATGATCTTACGGCCCGTGAGGCCACAATCGCCGTCGGGGCCGCCGATGAAGAACTTGCCGGTGGGGTTCACGTGCCAGACCGTGTCCTTCTTGATCCAGCCCTTCGGAAGTGCCTTCTTCACGTAAGGCTCAACCATTTTACGAACATCTTCAGACGTCATTGATTCATCGAGATGCTGGTGCGACACCACAATCTGCGTGGCCTTCACAGGCTTGCCGTTCTTGTATTCTACGGTGACTTGCGATTTGGAGTCAGGACCAAGCCGCTTTTCGCCCGCATGACGCGCCTCGGCGAGCAGCTGCAAAATGCGCTGTGAATAATACAAAGGGGCCGGCATGAGATCAGGCGTCTCATCGCAGGCATAACCAAACATGATGCCCTGGTCGCCCGCACCTTCATCCTTGTTGGCGGCCGTATCGACACCAACTGCAATGTCCGCTGACTGGGCGTGCAACACGATTTCCACCTTGGCATCGCGCCAATGAAAGCCCGCCTGCTCATAGCCAATATCTTTGATGGCCTTGCGGGCCACGGCTTCGATCTTGGCGTTGGTGACAGATTTTGGTCCCCGCACTTCGCCGGCGATCACCACCTTGTTGGTGGTGACAAGCGTTTCGCAGGCCACACGCACCGCCCAAGGGTCCATGCCTTCGGCCAAGGCTTCACGGAAAAACAGATCGACAACTTCGTCGGAAATCCGGTCGCTGACCTTGTCCGGGTGCCCCTCGGACACTGATTCACTGGTGAATACAAAATTCTTGCGCGCCATGACCCATTCCCACTTCTATATAAAGATATCTTTATGCGGTTTTCAGCGGCGGTTAATGACAGCAAGCTGCGGCAAGGTCAAGCGGAGAAGAGGTGTTTCTTCGGTCAAAGCGGTCTTGGGTTCTAAGGGTGACGGCGCAAACCTTGCAACCAAATCCCGTCAAGGTCCGCTTCAGGCGGACCAGCCATGGGTGGCCCGCCTGAAGCGGGCCATGATGTGTGGACGGCCTCCGATCGGCATCTTTGTGCCATGGTGTGTGTCGTAACAACTCACCAGAGGAGACCGTCCATGAACAAGCTTAGCACAATCGGCCTGGATACCGCCAAGAGTGTGTTCCATTT
>JANPCE010000023.1:0-72007 GCA_031430795.1 Hyphomicrobiales bacterium | reverse complement strand
GAGACCCCACCAGGGCCTTGACGGACGAACCCCGGATCAGGCTTACTTCACCCCGCTGCAGCTCCCGGCTGCGGCTTAACCAAACGCAGAGGCTTCACTTAAGAAACCGGGAATTCTGTTCAGATAAACGGGGCCAGCTCTTGAGCGCGTTTTTCTTTTAGTGCGGGGATTGCGAATGTGTTCATCCCCTCGGTCTAAAATGTTGAAGCTCATGTGCAAGAAAAACCTTGTGGCATTTGCGCCCTAATACAAGGCTTTTCCCCAACATTTTGTGTTCGCGTCCTTGAACAGCTGTCCAGCTTTCGATCTCCGTTGACAAGTGCCCACAATTGTAGTGTCTTACAAAAAATGCCAACCTGTCTGATAGGTAAGCAATGAACGCTGCAGATAATAGAAGTGCGCTGTCGGACACTGACGGAAGCCTCGTTTCGCGGGCCATGAAAGCGGTCAGTGATCATATTCGTGATGAACAGCTTAAATTGGGTTTTCCAATACCCAGTGAGGCTGCATTTGCACTCAAGGTTGGTGTGTCGCGCGCGGTTGTCCGCGAGGCGTTTCGATCGTTGGCGGCTGTTGGTGTGATTGAGATTGGCAATGGTCGTCGCGCCCGCGTCGGAGGCGTCGACGAAACAGTTTTACCCATCATTCTCAACCATGCCGTTCTAACGGATCAGGTCTCCATTCAACAAATTTATGACGTCCGCCGCACTGTCGAAATGCGGACCGTAACGCTCGCTGCGTTGCGCCGGACAAACGACGAGTCTGTGGAAATTTCGGGTCTGGCCGCAGCGATGGACCGGGATTTTGACACGCCTGCTGTTGTCAAGGAGCATGACATCGCATTCCATGAAGCGATTTCACGGGCATCGAAGAACCCACTGTTCTCCTTGCTCGTCAGTTCCTTCCGGGTGGTGACGCAGCAGACGTGGCATATCGCATGGCACAGTCGCCCGTCGGATGTGGAACGGCGTGACTCAATGGCCTGCCATATGAAAATTGCTGACGCCATTGCGCGTCAAGATACCAAGGATGCCGCAGCATATATGGCTGAGCATTTCGACAATTCGGTCAAAGCGTTGCTCGCTGCTGGAGTGACATAGTTTCTCATGAAGATCACCAGCCTGGAAACCATCCGTATCGCTGAGTTCGGCAATCTCTTATGGTTGCGCATTCACACGGACGAAGGCGTTACAGGTCTGGGTGAAACGTTCATGCATCCGGGAGCAGTTGAAGCCTATCTTCACGAGGCCGTGGCACCCCGACTGATTGGGCGCGACCCTTTGAGCATTGATGCCATCTCGCGTGATCTGGTTGACCATCTCGGCTTTGCTGCCACCGGCGTTGAAACGCGGGCGGCTTCAGCGGTTGATATTGCTCTTTGGGATATTTTCGGCAAGTTTACCAACCAGCCGATTGTTCAACTGCTGGGCGGCTGGACGCGGAAAGAAATCAAAACCTACAACACCTGCGCTGGCACACACTATATGCGCAAAGGCGAATCTCAATCGACAAAAAACTGGGGGCTTGAAACGTCTGATCCGGCCCTTGGATTGAATGATCTCGATGCATTTCTGAACCGTGCAGACGAGCTTGCGCAATCGCTTCTCGAGGAAGGCATTACGGCCATGAAGATCTGGCCGTTTGATATCGCAGCTGAGACTGCAAACGGCTGGTCGATTACCAATGAAGAACTGAAAGCGGCTCTCCAGCCCTTTGAAAAAATCCGCAAAGCCGTGGGCGACCGGATGGATATCATGGTCGAGTTTCATTCGCTGTGGCAACTCATGCCTGCAATCCGCATCGCGCGGGCACTGGAACCATTTGACACCTACTGGCACGAAGACCCGATCAAGATGGATACGCTGGGCGACTTGAAACGTTACGCCGAACATTCCCGCGCACCCGTATGCGCATCAGAAACCCTGGCAACACGTTTCAGATTTCGTGATCTGCTGGAGACGCAAGCCGCCGGTGTCGTCATGCTTGATCTTTCATGGTGTGGTGGCTTGTCTGAAGCCCGCAAGATCGCTGCAATGGCGGAGGCCTGGAAGCTGCCTGTTGCCCCGCATGACTGCACAGGACCCGTTGTTCTCGCGGCGTCCACCCACCTTTCACTGAATGCACCCAACGCGCTGATCCAGGAATCTGTCCGGGCCTATTACAAGACCTGGTATCGCGATGTGGTCACAGAAGTTCCGCCGGTCAAGAACGGTATGATCACCGTTCCAGCGGGAGCAGGCCTTGGCCTTGATCTCCATCCCGAGATTGACAAGAGGTTCAACACAACAAGACGCCGAACAACACTTTAAAAAGCACTTGGAGGAAAAAATAATGACTAAACTAAAAAGCCTGATGTTTGCGGCAATACTTTCAACCGTCTCGACCGCAGCCTTGGCGGCAGACCCGCTGGATATCGCATTTACGGTGCATTCCGGGGCATCAAATACATTCTGGCAAGCCGTGCAAAAGGGCTATGAAGACGCCTGTGCCAAGGTCGCTGCCACATGTCAGATGGTCTATGTGCAGACCGATGGATCTGCGCAAGAACAGGTCGCCAACATGGAAGCGGCGATTGCCCGCAAACCAACCGCGTTGATCACCTCGATTGTTGATAACACAGCCTTTGACGATGTGATCAAGCGGGCGCGCGATGCCGGAATTATTGTGATCGCGTCAAACGTGGATGATCTCGAAGGGGCTGCAGGAAATGCCCGCCAAGCCTTTATCGGCCAGGGATTCGTTCCCGCAGGCTATTCGCTTGGCAAGGCACAATCTGCAAACTTCCCGAAAGAAGGCCCAATCAGGGTGTTGATGGGCGTGTCTGCGCCCGGTCAGAACTGGTCCGAGGCCCGCGCCAAAGGTGTGCTGAACTTCATGGATGATTACATCAAGGCCAATCCCGACCGCGACATCAAGTATGAGCGCATCGATTCAGGCACTGATCTTGCTGTTGTCAGCGATCGCGTCGGTGCTTATTTGTTGGCTCATCCTGATACCAACGCCTACTTTGACACAGGATTCTGGCATGCAGGCGTTGCACGCGTGCTGGCTGATCGCAAAATTGCGCCGGGCAAAGTGTTGCTGGGCGGTTTTGACCTTGTGCCTGAAGTGTTGGAGCAAATGAAAGCGGGCTATGTTCAGGTCCAGGTCGATCAACAACCCTACATGCAAGGCTTCATGCCGGTAATGGAGATCTATCTCGCCAAAACCGCCGGACTGGCACCGTCTGACATCGACACCGGACAAGGCATTGTAACGCCTGACATGGTTGATGGGATCATGGAAAAATCAGCGATGGGTATTCGCTGATCGAGCACAAGAGGTTGCCCCGGCGCGTACGGTTGCGCGCCGGGGTTTTTCACAGAGGAACTGATGCATCATGCGCAGATTGTTGAAACTCGCCCTTCTGAAACCTGAACTGGCGGCGACCTTGCTGCTGTTGCTGTTGGTGCTGTTCTTCCAGATCAAATCCAACATGATCTTTCTGACCTATGACAACTTGCGGGGCATGCTTGGCTTTCTGCCAGAAGTGGGATTGGTGGCCGTCGGGGTGACACTTTTGATGATCTGCGGTGAGTTCGACCTTTCAGTCGGATCAGTGTTTGCCCTCATGCCCATGACCATGGCGGTATTGATGGTCGCAGATTGGGGCTTTTGGCCAGCCACTGGCGTGGGTCTTCTGCTCAGTGCATTTATCGGCTTTCTCAATGGCTGGATTACAATCAAATTCGAAATCCCGTCTTTCATCACGACCTTGGGCATGCTGTTCATGGCGCGCTCGCTGACAGTTGTCGTGTCCGGTGGTTTTCCGCCCCGGTTGAACATGGACAATATCCCTGAACATCTGTTCATCAGTTATGTTGGCCCTTACGATATGTTCCGGGCATCGTTTCTGTGGTTCGTCGGTGTTGCCTTGGTGGTCGGTTTTCTGCTCGCCAAGACCAATTTCGGCAACTGGGTCCGCGCCACCGGCGGGTTCTTGCCCGCTGCGGAAGCGATGGGTATTCCAACCAACAAGGTCAAGATCATCTGTTTCATGATCTGCTCGGTGCTGGCGGGATTTGCCGGCCTCATTCAAGTCTTGCGGCTTGGGTCCCCCTTACCGTCAATTGGCGAAGGCATGGAGTTGCAAGCCGTGGCAGCCGCAGTGATTGGCGGCACCTCGCTTTACGGCGGCATAGGATCAGTTTTGGGAGGCATCATCGGCGCGATGCTCATCCGTGTCATCGACAACGGCATGGTGATGGCACAGGTGAACAGCAACTGGTTCAAATTTGCTGTAGGCGCCCTCACGATCTTCGCAGTCGTTGGCAATTCCTGGCTTCGCAAACGCGGTCGCGCGATGAAAGTGGAGACCAAGCAATGAACCCCATCATTTCAGTCAGGAATTTGCACAAGTGGTATTCCGGTGTGCATGCCCTGAAAGGTGTTTCGCTGGATGTTCAGCCGGGGCAGGCACTGGGACTTGTCGGCGACAATGGTGCCGGAAAGTCGACCCTGATCAACATCCTGTCGGGCCTGCACCGGCAAGACGACGGCGAGATATTGATAGAAGGCAAGCTGGCGGACATTCGCAATCCCAAAGACGCGATGCGGCTGGGGCTCGAGACGATCTATCAATACAACTCCATGGTTCCGATCATGACGATCGCGCGTAACATGTTCATTGGCCGCGAACCATTGAAATGGTCAATGGGTGGCTTTGGCATTCTGGATGAGCGCAAAATGCGCGAAGACTCGGTTGCCGCAATTGCTGATGTAGACTTGCATCTGCGCTCTCCCGATGCCCTTGTCGGTGAACTGTCCGGCGGCCAGCGACAAGGTGTTGCGATTGCCCGCGCCATGCATTTCAAATCCAAAGTGATGATCCTTGATGAACCAACCAACCACTTGTCGGTCAAGGAAACCGCCAAAGTGATCGGCTTCGTGCAAGGTTTGAAGAAGCAAGGCATCACCAGTATTTTCATCAGCCATAACATGCACCACGTCTTTGCATGTTGTGACCGCATCGTGGCCATGGCCTTGGGCCAAATCGTTTTGGACAAACCCTCCACCGAGACTTCAATCGAAGAAGTATCGGAGAAACTTTGAGTTCATGACCCCGATTGATCTTAACGACAGGCATGCGCTGATTACGGGCGGGCTTGGGTCCATCGGACAATCGCTGGTGCAGTCCTTTATGGCTGCTGGTGCGAGGGTCACAGTGCTTGATCGCCCCGAAGGTGCAGCGCCAACAGGATGCGGCTGGATTGGTGTTGATCTGAACGATTTGACAGCAACGCACACCCACGTCGTTGCGGCTGGCCCATTCGACATCCTTGTCAACAATGCGGCATTGATCGTCAACAAGCCGTTCGAGGACTTTACGCTGGAAGAATACGAAGACCAACTTCGGGTGAACTCATCCTCTGTCTTTGCCCTGGCCCGTGCTTGCGCACCCGCCATGAAATCCAAAGGCTGGGGGCGGATTGTCAACATCACGTCTTTGACGATGAATGGGCAGTTTGAAGGTTTTGTGCCCTATGTCGCTTCGAAAAGCGCCTTGCTGGGGTTGACCAAAGGGCTTGCCCGTGAGCTCGGATCATTTGGCATCACCGTCAATGCCATCGCCCCCGGGGCCGTGATGTCAGAGGCCGAAAACCGGATTTTTGCAGGCCGGCTGGAGCAATACAACAAAACGACACTGGAGCGGCAATGCCTCAAATCGCGCATTCAACCGCAAGACGTGGCCAATCTCGCAATCTTCCTCGCCTCTGACGCGGCCCGGATGATTACGGCCCAGAATATACACATTGATGGTGGGTGGTGAAGAATCGTGCTGCATAAAAGCTCAGTGAAAACGACAGCTATCCCGGTAGGACAGCGCGATTACAGTCTGGTCGGTGCCGACGGCCTCCGGGCTGTCGAAATCGGCTTGGCCTCGGCTGAATGGTATCATTCAGAGGTATCACGCAGCGTGATGAAAGGCCTGATGCAACGCAGCGATGGGCCTGCCCTGCGCGACACGGTTTTGTGGTTTATTTTACTGTTCGGGTCTGCTGCTGGCGGTATTTATTTTTGGGGATCATGGAGTGCTGTGCCATTTTTTTTCGTCTACGGCGTCATTTACGGATCGTCTTGTGACAGCCGTTGGCATGAATGCGGTCATGGGACGGCCTTTCGAACAGCGTGGATGAATGACGTGATCTACCAGATCGCCAGTTTCATGGTCATGCGCAATCCGGTGACTTGGCGCTGGAGCCATGCACGCCACCACACAGACACTTACATTGTCGGGCGTGATGCGGAAATCGCCTGGATGCGTCCGCCGAAAACGTTGATGGCGATACTTGCATTTTTCGATGTGATCGGCACAATTCAATCACTCGTGATTTTGGCGAAGAATGCTGCCGGAACCCTGACGCCCGATGAGAAGAACTTTATCCCCGAAAGCAAATGGTCAGAAACTGTTCTGGCAGCCAGGGTACATATGGCAATTTATGCCGCGACAGTCATTGCGGCTTTGGCAATGTGGTCCTGGTTGCCTTTGATGCTGATCGGCCTGCCCCGTATTTACGGCTGCTGGCACATGGTGATGTGTGGACATTTGCAACATGCCGGCCTTGCCGACAATGTGCTGGATCACCGCTTGAACAGCCGCACGTTTTACATGAACCCAATCAGTTGCTTCATCTATTGGAACATGAACTACCATGTTGAACACCACATGTTTCCGATGGTGCCCTATCATGCGTTGCCGCGCCTGCACGCGCTGATCAAGAACGACCTGCCACCCGCCAACACATCAATCATCGATGCCTACCGCGAGGTCTTCGCGTCGCTCCGCCAACAGAAAATCAATCCGGAATATGCCTTCCGCAAAGTGCTGCCCTCAACCGCCAGGCCCTACCGCGATGAATTTCACAATATCAATATCACTCAACGCGTAGACTGAAAGGGGAAGCAAACATGGCCCGCAAAAAACCAACCATCGCTGATCTCCGCAACCTGAAAGGCAAAGGCCAACGCACCATGCTGCGCATCTTCACGCTTGAGGAAGCAGAAGCAGCAGAGCAGGCTGGCATCGACATTGTGTCATTGCCACCAGAGTTGCTGACGCATCCGCGCTACCGTGAAGTGGCACCCTCACTGTTCTCCATGACAGGCATGACGCATCTCGAATATGGCACGCGCGATGACTATCGGCGCTTTGCCGTCCGTATGCTGGAAGCAGGCGGCGATGCCGTCTATTGCAGCGGCGGCCTCGAGACTGTGCGTTTTTTGGCCGAAGACCGCATTCCCGTTGTGGGGCATGTTGGGCTTGTGCCTTCACGTGCCACATGGACGGGCGGCTTCAAAGCGGTGGGAAAAACAGCTCAATCAGCGCTCGCACTTTTTGAAGAGTGCAAAGCCTATGAGGCGGCCGGCGCATTTGCAGTGGAGATCGAAGTTGTGCCCGTCGAAGTCGCAACCGAAATCAGCAAGCGCTTGAAGTTGTTGTTATGGTCAATGGGTGCGGGGCCAGGCTGTGATGCACAATATCTGTTTGCAAAAGACATTCTCGGCACCAATCGCGGTCACATGCCCAGACACGCAAAGGTCTATCGCAACTTCGCTGCCGAATTTGACAGACTGCAAAAAGAACGGGTCAACGCTTTCTCAGAATATATTGCCGACGTGAAGTCAGGCGCTTACCCGGAGGAGGGCCACGTGGTTCGAATGCCACCAGCGGAACTGCTGGACTTTGCTGAAAGTGTCAAACGAGACTATTCTTCGACGAAATAATCTGCGTGAAGCGGTTGCAGTCTGGCAATCGCATGATCAACAGAACGCAAATGCGTTTTCATCGCGGCTGCTGCACCTTTCGGATTTTGACTGGCAAGGGCTTGGACAATAACTTTATGTTCGGCAATAATTTCCAGTGTGTGCGCGGGAACGCGATTGGCCAGATGCCCAATGCGATCCCATATGGTTTTCACGCTTTGTACAGTTGTCCATACGCCTTCGAGCTTTGCTGCCCGTGCAATTAATTGGTGAAAAGCTTCGTTGTCGAGAAAGAAACTCCGACTGTCCCCCGCTCTTGCATGCTGCACTTGCTGGTCAAGATTAATCCGGACCTCATCTGAATGCTGTTCCGTCCAATGGCGTGCGGCTTCTTCAGCGAGCGCAACTTCCAGAGCTGAACGGGCGAACTGCGCTTCCCGCAACTGTTTCAATTTAATGGCAGCAACGAACGTTCCGCGCTGAGGGAAAATCTCGATCAGCCCGTCTTCTGCAAGGCGGGTAACGGCAACCCTCACGGGAGAGCGTGACACCCCAAACATTCCGCAAATGCGGTTTTCGCTGATTGCTTCGTTTGGGGCGATCCGGCAGGTGATGATCTCATTGCGCAGCTGACGGTAAACCTGTTCGGCGGCTGGCAAGTGGCGGTCGAGTGCAAAAACTCCGTGAGCAGTGGCTGCAGGAATAATTCTGGCATCAATGTTCGTCAAATTCATGATGTCCTGTACCCAATCATTTTTCTTGCTTCAACTCTTGTCATCCTTCAACTTGTATACTAGAATACTGACTCTGGCACAACGTTGCAATGTTGGAGCCGTTCAACTGGGAGAAACAAATGAAGAAAACTACAATTCATTTCGCGCTAACCGCCGCGACGCTGGCGTTGACGGCTGGGCTGGCATTCGCAGGCTCTGACACCAAGGTCGCACTCGTGCCCGGTGGCCCACATCCATACTTCGCCGCTTGGGAGCAAGCTGGTCTCGACGCCGTAAAGGATTTTGGCATTGGTGCGGGCGACTATCGCGTGCCACAAAAATGGGAATTGTCGCAGCAAAGCCAATTGCTCGAAAGCCTGTTGACGCAAGGCTATAACTCGTTCCTGATTTTCCCAGGTGATGCTGTAGGGACCAGCCCTGTCGTACAAGAACTAGTCGACAACGGCGGGCAAGCACTGGCTTTGGCGGGTTGTTTGAAGGACCCGACCCCGGCACTGTTCTGCATGGGCACTGACACCGGAAACTCCGCCTATCTTGGCACCAAGGAATTGATCAAGGCCATGGGTGGCAAGGGCAAGATTGCCCACTTTACGGGTTTCCTGGTTGACCCCAACACCCAGCTTCGCATTGATGCGGTACAAAAGGCTGCTGATGAAACCAATGGTGCTGTGACTGTTATGCAAGTGATTGCCGACATCGACGCGCCGCAGCCAGCGGAAGAAAAAATAAATGCCTTTCTTGCCGCCAATGCGGCAGGCGTAGATGGGATCGTCACCACGGCTTGGGTGCCTGCTGTGACGGCAGCCAACTCACTGCGCAAGATTGGTGACAAACGCATCAAGATGGTTGGCATTGACCACGACGAAGTTGTCATCAAAGCGATCAAGGACGGCTTTGTCAGCGGCACGATGCTGCAAAACCCCTATGGTCAAGGCTATATCGGTTCCTATGTGTTGGACAAGCTGCGGTCGGGCTGCACGATCAAGGCCGATGCGCCTTGGAAATCAAATGCGCTCACCGTCAAGTTCGTTGACTCAGGCACGGTGTATGTGGACGCGACACAGGCAGATACTTACGTGGACGCCATGCGTGGCATTTCAAAAACACTCCTTGCCAGCATGGACAAGGATTTCCTGGCCTGCAAATAGGATCACTCTGGCAATGATCTGTCACCAATCCGGTTGTTACCCTCCCGTGGCAACCGGATTGCTGTTGGCCCATCGTTGCGGACCCCTGTCATGACCCCATCCGATATAACCCACACCAGCGACGCGATGCCGGTTGCTGCAGGTCGCCAGTCGCTTGTGCAACGTCTGGCCTTCAGCAGCGAGTTCGGCTTGGTGTTGCTGATAGCACTTGCTGTTGTGATTTTTGCCAGCACACTGCCCGGTTTTACATCGCCCTTCAGCCTGTTCACCATTGGTCGCCAAATCGGCATCGACACCATGATTGGTCTTGCCATGATGGCAGTTATTGTGACGGGTGGACTTGATTTATCAGTGGGAGCCATCGGGGTTTGTTCAGCCATGGCTTTTGGTTGGATGATGGAAAGTGCGGGAGTTCCACTCGCACTCGGCGTGCCCTTGGCCGTGCTGTTTGGTGCTGGACTTGGCTTCCTCAACGGAGCCATCGTTGTACGCTCAGGCGTGCATAGCTTCATCATCACGCTTGCAAGCATGAGCATTTTTTTTGGTGTCATGATTTTTCTCAGTCAGGCACAGGCTTTCCGAACGATGCCCCCTGAGGTTCTGGGCTTCGGCAAGTTGCGCTTTGGTGGTCTGCTTTCGGCGTTGCTGGTTTTTTCGCTTGTCGTTTGTGCAGCGTTGTCGGCGCTCTATCGATTTACAAGCCTTGGCCGTCAGATGTTGGCTGCAGGGGCCAACCCGCGCGCAGCCGAAATCTCCGGGGTGCGGACAGGGCGCATATTCATTGCCTGTCACATGCTGACGGGTGCATTGGCCGCTATTGCAGGCTTGATGATTACAGCGCGCACCGGTGCAGCTGTCCCTTCCATGGCAGGGCACCTTGGGCAAGACTGGTTGCTGCCCGCGTTCCTCGCACCCGTGCTGGGTGGCACATTGCTGTCTGGTGGACGCGTGGCGGTATTTGGCACATTTTTGGGTGCAGCCCTCGTCAACATTATCACCAGCGGACTGTTGCTCATGCGCGTCGGAGAATTCTGGGTTCAGGCCTTTCTCGGTCTCATGTTGCTGGCGGCTGTCTTGACCGACCGGGCACGACACAAATTGCTGCAGCGGCGGGGCATGATCTGATGGCGAACATCGTGCTGACCCGCGCCTTCGACAACGACTGGATTGGACCAGCGCTGGTCAGCGTATTTGCAATTGCTGTCATCTCATTTTTTCAACCAAGCTTTCTGACACCGTTCAATATTTTCGTTCTGCTTTCGGCAATCGCTGTCAACATGCTGGTGGCACTTGGTCAACTGGTCATTGTCGGCGTGGGGCAGATGAACCTCGCACTCGGTTCCATCGGCGGGTTGGTCGCCATCAGCTTTGGCGCGATGATGGAACTGTGGGGCTTTCCTCCAGCTGCCGCAATCATCTGTGGTCTTTTGATAGGAGCCGCTGCCGGAATGGCGAGCGGCTTCGTTATTGCACGCACCGGCATATCAGCTTTCATCATCACATTGGCGGGATTACAAATCTTCAAAGGCATCAACCTCGGCATTACCGAAGCACAACCGTTCTATGGCATTCCACAGGGTGTCAAGGATTTTGGCAACCTCTCACTCATCGGTCCCATCCCATGGTTGGTTGTACCGACAATCATTGCTTCGATTGCCGTCTGGTACCTGTTCGCCCGCCTGCGCATTGGACGCTATATTTTGGCCATTGGCGGCAATCGCAACGCGGCAGAGCTTTCCGGCATCAACGTCAACGCCACTATCATCTGGGCGCACGCCATTTCGGGCGTGCTGGCGGCGGCGGCCGGGATGATGCTGGTGGCGCGTCTACAATTGGGCCATCCCACAATTGGCGACGACTGGCTGATCTCATCTTTCGCAGCTCCAGTCATTGGTGGAGCCATTTTGGCGGGGGGCCATGTCAGCGTGCCTGGCACATTCTTTGGTGTCGTCATCATCGCCATTATCACGCAAGCCTTGGTGGTCTTCGCCATCGATCCTTTCGTTGTGCAAATCGTTCTCGGTGGCCTCATCTTGTGGGCTGTGGGAATCAACCGCTTGCGCGAGGTGCGCGTGTCTAAATTGCTCGGGCAAAAGGCCTGAACATGACAGCTGCCTTGCTCGTCTCGCACGTTTCAAAATCCTTTCCGGGAGTTCGCGCCCTCGATGATGTATCACTGACGCTTTCGGCGGGATCAATTCATGCCCTGCTGGGCGAGAACGGGGCTGGCAAATCCACGCTGATCAAAATCATCACGGGAATACACAAGCCCGACATGGGCGAAGTCCGCGTGAATGGTGAAGTCGTGCATCTGGCAAATCCGCGTCAGGCCGGAGCTGCTGGTATTGGTGTTGTGCACCAGGAGCGTAATCTTATAAACCGGTTTTCAATTGCTGAAAATATCATGCTGGAGCGGTTGGGTCAGCATGACCTGTCTGTGATCAACTATGATCATATCCATGCCGAGGCCACCAAATGGCTCAAGCTGTTAGACCTTGAAGTTGATTGCCGCATGCCCGTGTCGCGTCTCAGTGTGGCGCAGATGCAGTTGGTCGAAATTGGTAAAGCGCTGTCGCTGCAATCGCGGGTGCTGTTGCTTGATGAACCGACGGCCTCACTGACTGAGAACGAGTCAAAGGTGCTGTTCCGGGTGCTGCGTAAGCTGGCTGATGACGGCGTGGCATTGTGTTTTGTCAGTCACAAACTTGAAGAGGTTTTTGAGATATGTGACACGGTGACCGTACTGCGCGATGGCCGCAATGCCAGCGAAAGTCAGTCAATGAATGGACTCGTCCGCGCCGACGTGGTGAAAATGATGATTGGCCGGGCGGAACGTATTTCCCGGCGTGCGCCCCGTCCCAAGCCTGATGCAGCACCTTATCTGGAGTTGAAGGGCTACGCTTCAGCGGCAGGTCACAGCAATATTTCATTGGCTGTGCGACCGGGCGAAATTCTCGGTCTTTATGGCTTGGTCGGTGCGGGCCGCAGCGAACTTGCCAAAGGCATATTGGGAATGACGAGGCGCACTGCGGGTGAAGTTCTGGTCGCGGGACGACCCACGGACATTGGCTCAGCCGCTGATGCTTTACACCAGCATGGTATTGGCTATGTGAGTGAGGATCGAAAGCAGGAAGGATTGATCCTGCTACATTCGGTCCTTGGCAATGTTGGCATTACAGTTTGGCGCAAGATCGCTGCAAGCTTTGGATTTCTGCGCGACCAAACAGTGGTTGATCATACATCCCCGGTCTTACGCAAACTGGAAGTGAAAACCCCTTCAATCTATCAAACCATCGGCAACCTCTCAGGTGGCAACCAACAGAAAGTCTCGGTGGCAAAATGGATTGCGGCAGGTGTGAAGTTGCTTATCATCGACGAACCGTCAGTCGGGATTGACATCAAAACCAAAGCCTATTTGCACGATCTTGTCCATGAACTTGCGGCCAACGGCACAGCGGTGCTGCTCATCACTTCGGATATGCCGGAGATGGTAGATGTGGCGGACAGGATTGTGGTCATGGCGGGTTTTGAAGTCAGAGGTGAAGTTGAAAACGACCGCAATTACCAACGCGTTTCGCGTTCCATCATGGGTTACATCCATGATCGCAAAGCGGCTTGATACAAGAGGCAGGAAACATGGCAAAAATTACGCGCGTTGAAGCCTTGATGGTGAATCTGGTGCCAAAGGTCAAACGCACCGACGCCATTCAATCCTTCGTCAGTCAGGAAACGCCGATCATCCGCATTTACGATGCGGATGGTGCGGTTGGCACGGGCTATTCCTACACCATTGGAACCGCTGGTCCATCTATCATGAAACTGATTGAGATCACCTTGGCTCCCGCCCTGATTGGTCGCGAAGCCGCCGAGATCGAACGGATTTGGCGTGACCTCTTGTTCCTCACCCACGCCACATCCGTTGGGGCGATCACATCGTTGGCACTCGCGGCGATTGACACCGCACTCTGGGATCTCAAATGCCTTAAAGCCAACGAACCCTTGTACCGCATGGCAGGTGGCGCACAGGAGCGCATTCCACTTTACACAACAGAGGGTGGCTGGTTGCATATTGAGAGTGCGGCCCTTGTTGATGATGCAGTGAAGGCCAAGGCACTTGGCTTTGGGGGATCAAAAATAAAGATCGGGCGGCCCCATGTGTCGGAAGACGTGGCCCGGATTGAAGCGGTCCGAAAAGCTGTGGGTCCGGCCTTTGAAATCATGACCGATGCCAACCAACGCTTCACCGTGGACGAGGCCATCCGCCGCGCGCGGTGCCTCACACCGCTTGATATTGCATGGATCGAAGAGCCGCTGACCGCCGCTGACCTTATGGGGCATGTGCGGCTGTCCCAAAGCGCAACATTGCCGGTGGCGGTTGGTGAAAGCATCTATAGTCCCTTGCATTTTCGTGAATACCTGCAACGGGGTGCCTGCTCCATCGTTCAGGTGGATGTAGCGCGCATTGGTGGAATCACACCGTGGCTGAAGGTGGCGCATCTGGCTGAATGTTTCAATGTGCCGGTATGCCCGCATTTCCTCATGGAATTGCATGTCTCATTGTGTGCGGCGGTTCCCAATGCGCGCTGGATCGAATACATTCCGCAACTTGATAGCTTGACCTCCGAACCCATGAGGATCGAAAGTGGTCACGCGATTCCGTCCTCTGCTCCAGGTCTGGGCATTGCCTGGGACTTTGAAGCAATCAAGGCTCAAACCGTGTCTGGCAGCACTTTCACCATCACATAGGAAACACTTAATGCAACGTTATGGCAGCGTGATCGGCATCCATCCGGAAAAGATTGCGGAGTACAAGCAATTGCACCTGGCGGTTTGGCCAGAGGTGTTGGAGATCATCAAGACCTGCAACATCAGCAACTATTCAATCTTCCTGCGTGAACCCGAGAACCTGATGTTCTCCTATTTCGAATATCATGGCAGCGATTTTGCCAAGGACATGGCGCGCATGGCGGCAGATCCCGGGACGCAAGCATGGTGGACCCTGTGCGGGCCTTGCCAGCAACCCTTAGCCACACGCGCCACTGGAGAATGGTGGGCCAGCATGACAGAAGTATTCCACTGCAATTCATGAATGAACGCCGCAAGTTCATCCGTTGATCTCGCGTTTTGACTTGACGTTATCTGGTTTTGTGGTTGTCCGGCGATTGGCCGGCCTGGCAATTTTGCGACCTGTATAATTTGCGAATTGCCATCTTGAAAACCAAACGCTGCAATCGACTTCGTCGCCAGAGTGACGGAAAGTTTTATTTTTTCCTTTGCCAGAAGCCGCACCGGGCTGGACGTGGAAAATTGGCCTCCAAGCACCATTCTTTCCAGGAACACCAAAGCCGCTCACACCCTGCACAAGCTCAGCCATGTTTGCCGTGCTGCTTGCTGTCGCCGTCAAATATCCCGCACATTGAGCTCCAACTATCAGGCCCCATCGTCTCGGATGGTCGTGTCCCAAGCGCTTTCACGGAATTAGTAGTGTCATCAAGCGCCTAGGACGTTTCCTTGGCAGAAATATCATTGGTAGCTTGAAAAATTTCGTGTGGGCGGGCCCGGATGAGACTGCTTGACAATGAGAAATGCCAAAAGTATAATAATTGTACATATAACGCAATTATGGTACTTACAGTCTAAATTTTGGGTGTTTTTGATGAAACCCAGTTGCTCCCGACGGGAGTCGGACAGGATGGAAAAGTATGATTAAGGAGATCGCCCAAGGCGTATTTGCCGAGACTGACACACGAGGGTGCAATCCTGGTTTTGTTGTAACGTCAGACGGCGTTGTCGTAATTGATACGCCCCAGTTGCCGGCGTCTGCCGTCAGAATGCGTAAGCAGGCTGAAAAACACGGTCCGATCAAGTATTTGATCAACACAGAACATCACGTGGACCATATCTTTGGAAACTTCTTTTTTAACGGTACTGGAATTGTTGTCGCTCATCGACGCGTCCTGGAACAGTTTATGGTCGTCTACCCGGAGATCAACCCATTTGAATACGCCCGAGAGGCGGTTCCGACGAATGACCCTGATGATGAGGCGTTTTTTCCAGATCAGAAAACCTACTTTGAAAACATGAACAAGCCGACGCTGACCTTCGAGGGCAACGTTACCCTGAGGCAGGGCGATACAACTTTTGAACTGATCTCTACCCCGGGTCACACCGATGGGCAGATTGCCGTTTACATCCCGGAACGAAAAGTACTTTTTACAGGGGATACAATTTTTAACGGTGTCCAGACTTGGCACTATGCGTCGAATATTGAGCAATGGATTTCCTCATTGCGCAATTTAAAGAAACTGGATGCAAAAATTGTCGTTCCTGGCCATGGCCCGGTTTGCGCAATGCGGGAAATAGATACGCAGATCTCGTTTCTATATGAGTGGCTTGCGGCAGTTTCGAAATGCATGGTCGAAGGCAAGTCTAAAGAGGAATGCGTTCGAAGTATTGACTTTCGGGACCGGTTTCCGGTGGATATTGGCCAGGAATACATGCTGGATCATGTCATCGAGCACAATGTGTCGGCGCTCTATGACAAATTAAACATAAAAGTCTGAATTCAAGTCTGAATAGTGAAGCAAATGGACAAATATCGATCTCTATTCAATCTGGATGGCAAGGTTGCGTTGGTTGCGGGCGGCAGTGGTGACATTGGCAAAGCAATCAGCGAAGGCCTGGCCAGTTTTGGTGCGACAGTTGTCGTGTGTGGCCGGACTTTAGGCAAGGCCCAAGCTGTTGCGGATGGCATCGTTGTTGCTGGCGGCAAAGCTTCGAGCGCCAAACTGGATGTTCTTGACGTCAAAGGTGTAGGTTGTTGTGTCGATGACATTGTTGCGCAGCACGGTCATGTCGATATTCTGGTAAACTGCGTCGGCACCCAGATCGAAGCTCCAGCAGAAGAATACAAAGAGGAAGACTGGGACCGAATTTTTGCGGTCAACCTGAAATCGGCGTTCTTCCTGTCTCAATCAGTCGCAAAACACCAAATATCCGGTGGTGGGGGGAAGCATATTCACGTGACATCAGTGCGCAGCGCGCTGGGCATTCGCCGCGGGTTCATTGGTTATTGCGCCAGCAAAGGTGGCATGAACATGATGGTCAAGCAGCTCGCGAGCGAGTGGGCCAAATACAACATCTGCGTAAATGGGATTGCGCCAACATTTACGCGAACTGAGTTGGTCCGGCCTTACCTTGACGACCCTCAATTCTACAACCCTTTGATCGCCAGGATACCAATGGGCCGTATAGCAGAAACACTGGATCTGGCCGGACTTGCCATTTACCTTGCAGCTTCGGCCTCCGACTTCACCACCGGTCAAATCGTCTATGTTGATGGCGGGGTAACTGCATGCCAGTAAATTCTCGACCAAGTGATTTGGCCATTCAACCGACCTGTTCAATGCCACTTTCAACATGCAGGCGCAGTTGCGGCAGCCGGCCAGACTGCCACTGTCTGGCTGCGCCCATCTCTCTGACCGCAAATGAGCATTCATGCCACTTTTGGAATCATTAAATGTCAACGAGAGTACTGCCGGAATTCACACTCATTGTTCCACCGACTTTGGACGCAGCGATTGCTATTCTTGGCGAGCGTCCGGAACAGGCCAGAATTTTGGCCGGTGGCACGGACATGCTGGTTGAAATGAAATGCAGTGATCGGGGTGCCAAAACTCTTGTGAAGATCGGCCGACTGTCTGAGTTGAATTTCATCACTTACAACCCCGCAAGAGGTTTGACGATGGGCGCATTGACTACAATCCGTGCCATAGCAGACTCGCCGGCCATGAAGCAGAGCTATTCACTGATGCTGGACGCTGCCCGTGATTTTGCCAATATTCAGATCATGAACATGGGTACAATAGGCGGCAACGTCTGCAACGCCTCGCCAGCTGGAGATTTCCTGCCTTGCTTGCTGGCCATGAACGCCGAAGTCGTCTTGCGATCCTCTGCTGAACCGAGAATCGTCAAGCTTTCGGAATTCTTCATCGGTCCGCGCAAGAGCCAGATTAGACCGGGCGAGATTGTCGTGGCGATCACAGCTCCCGAACTTTCGACTTTGCATTCCTCGGCATTCGTCCGCTTCACACGGACAGCTGAAGATCTTGCGAAAGTATCTGCGGCAGTTGTGCTGAGCATTGATGACGGAAAGTTCAGCGACATCCGGATTGCGCTCGGGTCCGTCGCGCCAACCCCGATCAGAGTGTTGGAGGCAGAGGATTTTCTCAAGAATCAGGAAGTTACTGACGCCGTCATCAGCAAAGCAGCAAAAATCATACAGGCTGCAATAAAGCCGATCTCTGATTTTCGGTCGACAGCAGAATACAGAACGGACATCACTGGCGTGGCTTTTAAGCAGGCAGTTGCCATTGCACTGGCAAGAAGGACTATTCAGTGACTATTGAAACAAAAATTCATGAAGCGGGTGTAAAACAAGCCATTCACCTGACTGTAAACGGCGACAGTTATGAGTTGCTGGTCTTCTCAAACGATACGTTGCTGAATGTCCTTCGCAATGATCTTCAACTGACCGGCACCAAATATGGCTGCGGGACGGGCGATTGCTGCGCATGTACCGTTCAAGTTGATGGCCAATCCATGTTGTCGTGTCTGAGCCTCGCATCCGATATGGACGGTGCCTCCGTGATTACTGTTGAGGGACTCATGAATGGCCGCGATCTCCATCCGATACAAGAAAGTTTTGTTGAGCATGGTGCTGTACAATGCGGATTTTGTACACCCGGAATGATCATGTCCATCAAATCATTGCTTGAAGAGAATCCCGACCCTTCAGAAACTGAAATCAGACATTACCTGCGGGGCAACCTCTGCCGATGCACGGGGTACCGCAAAATTGTTGACGCTGCACTCAGTGCCGCGAAAAAACTGGTCGAGGCGCGTAGTCAATGAACAACATTCAAACAAAAAAAATTAAGCCAAGGGCTGAGAGCCGGGTATCTGCCACCCCGCTGCGTGTCATCGGCAAACGTACGAAGCGTTTGGATGCGGATCGAAAAGTGACAGGGTTGGAATTGTACATGGAGGACATAAATCCTCCCGGTGCTTTGTGGGGAAAAATCCTGAGAAGCCCACATGCTCATGCCCGGATTATCAGCATCGACACCACAGAGGCTGAGCGCCTGACGGGGGTCAAAGCGGTCATTACTTTCAGGGATATACTACCTTACAAAATTGGAATGCCAACATTGCAGGATCAATTTGCCCTTTGTGATGATCGGGCGCGCTACAGTGGCGACGAGGTTGCAGCTGTCGCCGCTCGGGACGAAGGGTTGGCCGAAAAGGCCCTGAAACTGATCAAGGTTGAGTACGAGATATTACCATTCTACCTTGATCCGCTCGACGCCATGAAAGACAGCGCAATTCCGCTACATGAAGAACTGGGATCAAATATCGCTGTTGAGAAACACCTCGAATATGGCAACACCGACAAGGGCTTTGCAGATGCAGACCATATATTCGAAGATACGTTTGAAACACAACGCCAATGCCATGTTTGCATGGAAGTTCACGGATGTGTTGCTGACTGGAAAAGCGATGGAACTCTTTCGGTTTGGACGTCGACCCAATCACCCCACACCGTAAAACGTTATCTTGCCGACGCGGTCGGGTTGCCGCTTAGCCAGGTGCGGGTGAACCGGGTCGGCGTTGGCGGTGCTTTTGGCTCTCGTACTGACTTGTCGCCGATTGATGTTATTGCCTCTTACCTTTCCAAAAAATCAGGCAAGCCGGTCAAACTGCTGTTGTCGCGTCAGGAGGAATTTTATGCGTCTGTGACCCGCCATCCCTCAGTCGTTACAATAAAAACTGGTGTAAAAGACGGCAAGATATCAACCCGCCACGTTTCGGCAATTCTCAATGGCGGTGCCTATACAACCCAGACCGGTGCGGTCCTGGGATCGCTGGGGTGGAAAGGGGCCAACTACTATCAGATCGAGAATTACAAGTTTGACGGTTTCGGGGTCCTGACAAACACCGCTGTCGCTGGCGCCTATCGTGGGTATGGTGGTCCGCAAGTGGGGTTTGCGCTTGAATCTCAAATTGACATGATTGCTGACCGCCTTGGTCTTGATCCGGTTGAATTCAGGCTCAAAAATGCAAACCAAACTGGCGACTTGACCATTGCCGGCAGCCTGCTCTCTGCCTGTGGCCTCACCGAATGCATTGAGAAAGCGACTGAGTCCCTGGCATGGAAAGAACCCAAGCCAAGCGGAACTGGTCGGGGGCTTGCAATCGGATTCGGCGAAAGCGGTTGGCGTGGTGCATATTACAACAACTCTGACGTATCCGTTGCGACAATCAAGATGAACCAGGATGCCAGCATTCATGTGAGTGTGGGCGGTTCGGAGATTGGGGCAGGCTACGACACAACCATGGGCCAGGTTGCCGCCGAAGCATTGGGCCTTCCAATGGAGAAAGTGAAAATACAATCGGGATCCACCGATGAAGCCGCTTATGACACGGGAATGTACGCAAGCCGTGGCGCTATTACGTCGGCCAAAGCGATCAGTCTGGCCGCGACCGAAGTTTCCAAGCAACTCTGCCAAGTTGCCGCCAAAATGATGGATGTTCAGGCCGACGCTCTATTCATTGAGGACCAGCACATTGTCTCCAAGACCAACCGGAACATATTTTTGTCATTGTCGGAGGTCGCTGAGCATATTTACGATGGTCTGGGTCTCGCCATATTAGGCACTGGTATTTATGACCCATTGACCCATTTGGCTGATGAAAAGGGTTACCACCCATCTCCGGGTGGCGCAATTGCCTATCCATTCTGCGCCGTCGCGCTGGATATTTCAGTCAATAGAGAGACCGGGCAGTTCAAAATTGGCAAAATAGCGTCAGCGGTTGATTGTGGGCGGGCCATCAACCCGACAATCGCCGAAGGACAAATTGAAGGTGATGTATTTCATGGTCTCGGGTTGGCCACGGTAGAACCGGGATTGCTATACAATGCTGCGGGTCAGCCGTATTATCAAAACCTTGTCGATTACAAGCTTCTGACGACAGTCGACATGCCGGAGATGGACTCAATTTTGGTAGAGACCGCCGATCCGGCAGGCGTTTACGGCATCAAAGGAATTACGCAGATCGTAACGTCAACAGTAGGCGCAGCTTTGGCAAATGCCCTTTTTGACGCAGTCGGTGTCCGCATCAAAGAGTTGCCGATTACGCCTGAAAAAATTCTGGCTGAACTCAAGAAGCAGCAGACGCGCGGATAGACGCGGTTCAGAACTTGTTTTTCCGGCATTGAGTCAAGATCCCATGTGCGCCGTTTGGCAGACAGCCGTGTCTTCAAGTGCATGCTTCAACAGATCCGCAGCGCGTTCAGCACCCGCACTGCCAATGGCCACGAGGGTTGTGCCGGAAGAACCTGGCCATTTGTTCAGGCGGATCGGGGCGTGAAACACCCGTTGAACCCCGTGAATGACCAGCGGCCTGGTGTCATCGCTGGTCCAGACAACGCCTTTGAGGCGCAATAATAGATCGCCGTATTGTTGAATGATTTCTCCAACACACGGTGAGAACCGATCCCAATCGATAGGGTGCACTCCCTTAATCAGCCATGTGCCCATTCCATCGCCGTGGCCTCCACTAAAGTGAAGATGCTGGTCGTGGGCTGGGAAATGCTGATGTAAGTTTGTATCATCACGCTGTTGCGTGGCGGTGTTTAGCCACCGATCAAGATCGGCTTTGCCAGTTGCGGGATCAATCAGCGACATACCGAAAAGCTGACCGGCGGAAATCGCTCCGTTCGTCACGTGAATAACATCGGCGTAGGGATTCAGCTTGCGCAAAGAGATATAAAGCGCTTCCACTGTCTTTGTATCGGCCATGTCGGTTTTGGTAATAATTCTGCAATCACCCATTGCAGCTTGCCGGCACGCAACCGGGTGGTCATGAAGTGTTTGCAATCCATTGACGGCATCAACCGTCGTGATGACACCATCCAGTCGAACAAGACTGCGCATGCGGGGATCGGCCATAATTTTGTGCAAGAGTTTGGTAGGCTCGGCCAGTCCGGTGGTCTCGATGACGATGCGGGTTGGACGGGGAATGGTGCGTTGCGTAAGGTTGAGCAGTGTGATCGACAAGTCATCATCCGCAACGCAACACATACAGCCGTTTGCCAGCAGCTTGACAGAACCGATTCCGACCGTTTCAGCCAGGACTACGTCGTCTATTCCAACCGCACCAAACTCATTCACGATGACTGCTGTTCCCGCCATCTCCGGCTGACTAAGCAACGCAGAAATCAGCGTGGTTTTTCCGCTGCCCAAAAAACCGGTCACAAAGGAAACCGGAATGCGCATGGCGGCGTCGCGCTCTAGCATGATGACTCTTTGGACAGTTGCGTCTGCGACAAGAAGATATGATTAAACCACATGCAAATTGATTTATCAAAAACACACAAAAATCTGATGCTCATGGTCTTTGGCTGTACACAACAGGCCTTCGTAGGGTTGCCGCGTGCCAACTAAAATTCTCCATCAAGTCCCTCGGTGTAGGGTCTGACAATCCAAGACCCATCAGTTGGAACTCCCGCGCGTCCGAATAGATCGTCACGCGCCGCGTCTACCTTCTTGCGGAATGAATTGAGGTCGATGCCCACCAGTTTGCCGTGTCGCTTCTTGATCTCTCCGGCCACCAGAATGGTATCGATGTTGCCCACATTGGCGAATTCCGCCACTGCTGCAACCGGGTTGTTGACCGGCATCAAATTCAGAGCATTGGTGTTGATCAACACAATATCAGCTTCTTTGCCAGCCTTGAGCGAGCCAACTTTGTGGTCGAGGCCGCAGGCTTCAGCGCCGGCAATGGTCGAGAATTCAAGTGCCTGGCGACAAGAGAGCGGTAAAGGATCGACCAGCTTTCTGTTCTCCAAGGCGATCTGGTTGACCATCAGCCGGGTTCCCGACAGTAGATGTCGCATCGCATTGAAGAAATCACAAGGTGTTGTGGTGACTACGTCACTCGAAATGCAGGGGCGCACTCCAGCTGCAAGCATCCTGAGCGCTGGCGGCATGCCGTGGCCCATCTGCATTTCAATCTCCGGTGAAATCGATCCGTAGCCACCAGAATTACCGATGATCTTCAGCTCTTCATCATTCAGGGTGTTGCAGTGAACATAAGTCACATCGTCACCAAGTAATTTGGCTTCCTGAAGCTGAAAGATCGGTTTGCTAAATCCCCAAAGGCCGTCGCCAACATGAACCGAGATGCGCAGACCCAATTCGCGGGCGGTATTGAAGTCTTTTGTTGTGATGTCCATCGTCGTGAATTGCGGCCCTCTGGGGGCCATGGCCATTGTGACCATCGCATCATCGGATGACAAAACATCACGCCGGACTCTCCTGATATCTGCGTAATTCGAGGGTAACTCACTTGGCACTTTCCACTCCTGATTTGAGTTTCCGTAACCAAAGACTGCACGCACTCCAGAATCCCGTAACCCTTGAATGGCCGCATCTGCGTGTTCAGGCGTATTGTTCAAGTGCGACCAGTCGAACACAGTCGTGATCCCGCAGTCCAATGAATCAAGTGCGCCCAACAGGTTGGCCACATGCATATTCTCAGGAGTGTAAAGGTCGCCCATAACGAAGCGGACACCCGTAAAATATTGTGCGAGCGACCAATCAGGGCCAGCATTGCGTAGCAGCGATTCCCAAGTGTGACGATGTGTGTCCACAAATCCAGGAATTGCGATGCAGTTCGTCGCATCGATGACTTCTGCATCTTCGACAGAAATTGACTTGCCTATCTCCAATATTTTCGATCCTTCGATCAAGATGCTCCCGTCTTGTATGTCGCCGACATTTGGATCCATAGAGATGATCGTCGCATTTCTAATTAGCTTCCTGTTCATATTCTGGCTCCTTGTTTGATTTTGTATCGCGTCGCATTTTTGTGTTTGTCGATCAGATCATAAAGAAATGCTGCCCCCGCTTTTCATCAAATTCCACCTCGATGCGTTTGTCGACAATCTTCGTTGTGTGGTCACCCTGCACCATCACGGAGTCTGGGCAGCCTTCAGAATTATCAAGGGGCGATAAATACGCAGACAGATGTTGGTCATATCAAAACTAATGTTGCTTGACACCACATAAATTGTACTATAGCAACAATTAAAATGTTTATGACAGACTTTGCTATTAAAATTTGGGCAAATTATCCCGATCGAAGCTTAAAAAGTGAAATACTGAGCATCAGCACAATGGAGGAAAGTTATGTTATTTAAATCCCAACAATTGAAAAATCAGTCGACGAGAAGACGTTTCTTGAAAGGATCAGCAGCTACCGGGGCAGGTTTTTTGGCATCCGCCAGCACCATTTTGCAAGCGAATGCAGGCCCGGCGACCGGCGAACCAATACCGCTCGGAGCAGCGGTGCCGCTGACGGGTTGGGCAGCGGCCGACGGAATTGAGTATAAGCGCGGCCTTGAGCTTGCTGCCGAGGATATCAATGCCATGGGCGGCATACTCGGTCGACCGATCGAATTTCATTTTGAAGATACCAAAGTGATGGGCCCCGACAATGTCGTCCCGGCTATTCAGCGTCTCATTGATCGCGACAAGGTGCACGCCATTATCAATGGCTATAATGGCAGTACGGCGACTTCGGAATATGATACGGTTGCGGACGAAGGCATCATCTACATTCATGCCAATACAGACATCCAGCATCACCATAAGATCGAAGGAAATCCGGGCAAGTACGAAACCATCTTTATGAGCGACCCAGCCGATGCCTGGTATGGTAAAGGCCTGTTGAAATTCATCAAAGGTGTTGAAGATTCCAGCAATTTTATACCGGCCAACAGGAATCTCGCTTTAGTGCTTGGTTCCGACTCTTACGGAATCGTAATCGGCGCGGGGATTAAGGAAACAGCAGAAGAGTACGGCTGGAAAATCACGTTGACGGAAACCGTCTCCTACGGCACTTCGGAATGGGGTCCGATCATCTCGAAGATCCGGAACGACCCACCCGGCTTGATTGCGTTCACACACTGGGTTCCGCAAGATTTGGCACAGTTCATGCTTCAGTTCGTTCCAAATCCGACCAACAGCCTGATCTATATGCAATATGGGCCATCCATTGCAGCTTTCAGGGAAATTGCGAAAGAAGCTTCCGAGGGTGTGATCTATTCGTCTCTTGCCCAATCATTGCAAGATGAAATGGGTCGCGACTTTATTGCGCGGTACCGTGCAAAATTCGGCGAGACCGGCACAAGCCCGCTGAATGGAGCGATCCCCTATGACGCTGTCTTTATTTATGCGGCAGCTGCAGCTATGGCTGGCGGAACGGGCAAGCCAGGAGAATTCGAGCAAAACAAAAAAATTGCTGCTAACATCAAACGCATGATCTATCGCGGCGTGTTGGGGACAACGCGGTTCTTCCCGAAGTGGCAAGCGGCAATACCCTATCCCGACGCCACGAGTGACCCTTCGCTCGGCATGCCACACCAATACTCCCAGATCCAAGACTGGGGTCAGGATGCGGCCGTCATTGCACCGCCACCTTACGAAACTTCCAAATTTTCCGTACCGCCTTGGATGAAATCCTGAATTTGACAGGGTGAGCCGGAATAAGAAGAAAAAATGAATGATTGACGCAAATCCTCTGCTGCAATGCCGGAATGTCACCAAAAAGTTTGGTGCACTTGCAGCCGTCAACAATCTCAGTTTTTCTGTTGAAGCCGGCCAAATACTGGGGATCGGTGGACCAAACGGCGCGGGCAAAACCGCGCTGTTTGACACTATTTCGGGCATCAATCCTTGTACTTCAGGCGAGATCATTTTTGACGGAATACGAATTGACCGGTTGAGTGCGGACAAGATTTGTCACTTGGGACTATCCAGAACCTTTCAACTGAACTCCGGCTTCAACACTCTGACCGTTGCGGAGAATATCAGAGTCAATCGGTACTTTGGCCGCACGAATCGTGTGCTTCCCAGCGTTCAATTTGATCGATCAACAAACGAGGCTGTCGACAGAATCATCGATTTGGTCGGCTTAAAAGATCATGCAAAAGTCATAGTGCGCAATCTTCCGGTGTTTCAGAAGAAATTGCTCATGATTGGTGCCGCCTTGGCCACCGAGCCGAAACTTCTGTTGCTGGATGAGCCGGTTGGCGGCCTCATTCACACCGAGATTGACGCAATCAGAGAGTTGGTGGAGCGGATTGCGCGACTGAATGTAACAATTGTCGTGATTGAACATGTCATGCGATTTTTGATGCAGCTGTGCGATTCAGCAATGATCCTTCATCGCGGTGAGCTGTTGTTCAAGGGGCAACCAAAAGAAATTTTGACAAATGAACAGGTCATCAAAGTGTACCTTGGTGAAAAGGCGGCAAAACAGCTCATGCAGAAGATTGGATAGTCCGATGACAACTCCGATTCTCGAAATCGACAATCTGATCTGCGGTTATGACGGACAAGCCGTCATCAAGGATATTTCTATGTCACTGCAGCGGGGATCAGTTGTCGGTCTGGTTGGGCCAAACGGCCACGGCAAGACCACTTTGCTTCGCGCGATATCAGGACTGATTAAACTCAGCAGCGGTTCGATCCGGTTCAAGGGAGAGCCTGTTCATCGCATGGACGCGAACCAAATTGTAAGTAAAGGTATCGTCCATATTCCGCAGGGAGATTTGGTGTTCAGTGAAATGACCGTCGAAGAAAACCTGCTTATGGGTGCTTACTTACCCGCCGCACATGCGAGAAGACAAGAACGTCTAAACTATGTCCAGGGACTTTTTCCAAAACTTAAGGAACGTGCCACGCAGATTGCCAGTGGCCTGTCCGGGGGCGAACGCCGCATGCTGGGCGTGGGAAGGGCACTGATGAGCAGCAGTGAACTGCTTTTGATTGATGAGCCGTCGCTGGGACTTGCGCCGATCATAATTGACCATATTTACGAAGTCATCAAAGCGCTCAAAACTGAAGGACGGACCCTCCTGGTCGTGGAGGAAAATGCTTCGCGTCTCGTGGATATTGCTGAAAAAATTTATTTACTTGATGATGGCCATATTATTTGGGACGGGCAAGGCGACGATCTGTTGAATGACGAAGTGCTGATGAGCACCTATTTGGGTGGATGAACGGTGTGAAAAGATTGATGGCGGCGGATCAAGACAAAGGCTTCCCAGCCTGAGTGATATGGAAGGTTTTGCACGGTATGGAAACTGTTACACTTGTTATTCTGAGCGGACTAACTCTTGGTGCGATGTACGCGCTGAGTGCAATTGGACTTTCACTCATCTGGGGCGCGCTGGGCATGCTCAATATGGCGCACGGCTCGTTTCTCGCGATTGGCGGATATTCCTGCTACGCAATCATGATCTATTTTGGGCTTCCTGCACTTCTGGCAATACCATTCGCAATTGTTGCCGGCGGTATTGTGGGTTTTCTTTTCTACGTCGTCATCGTGAAATACATGTTTCACCATCCGGCGTTTGAAACCAACATTATCATCGCAACAATTGGACTGGCAATTCTATCTGAGAATGTCATTCTCAAACTTTTCGGAGCCTACCCTTTTAAGCAACCGCTTACTGTTGGGGGGGGATTTCGTATCGGCGAAATCTTTGTCCCCTATCAGAACCTGATCATAATTGCAGTTTCGGTCATGATGGCTGTTGGCGTTGCCACTTTCCTGAATCGCTCCCGGACTGGACGCGCAATCCGGGCTACGGCGCTCAATCAGGACGCCGCACTTTTGATGGGAGTCCCGATCAGGAAAGTCTTTGCTCAGCTGATGGTTGCGTCGGGCGCTCTCGCCGCAGTTTCAGGCGTTATGTTGAGTTCAATAACAACGCTATCACCAACCATGGGCGACGCACCCATGACCAAAGCCTTCGTCATTGTTGCAGTGGCTGGGCTGAGGAATGTCTATGGCGCCTTTTATGCGGCCTTCATATTGGGAATGTTTGAAGCGACCATGCAATTTTCTCTGGGTGTCCGGTTTGCTTTCCCGGCGATGATGCTTCTCGTCGTGTTCACGTTGATACTGCGCCCTTACGGCATATTTGGACGGGAAACCGTAACAAGGAACTAGCAGGAAAACAGATGAAAATAATAATGACGAAACTCACCGATCGCATGCCAATCCAGAGAGATTACTTCCTCATTCTCGCATGGGCAATTATTGGCATTGTATTGCCGTATTTCGTTGGAAGCAGATACACGATTTCCCAACTGACCCTGTTCATGATCTGGGCAACAGTAGTCAGCCAGTGGAACATCGTAATGGGATTTGCCGGCATATTCTCGCTGGCGCAGCTCGTTCTTTTTGCCATCGGCGGTTATACCGTTGCGATTGCGGGTCACCACTACGGGGTCCACCCTTTTATAGGTATTTTTCTGGGTGGGTTGATTTCGGTGGGTGCCGGTGTGCTCATTGGTCTAGCCTGTCTGCGGTTGCGTGGAATCTACGTGGCCCTGCTGACCTTTGCCATCGGGCAGGCTGCTTTCCTGCTGGTCTCGACTGACATTTCCTGTTTCAGTGGGGCGGGAGAAACCTGTCAATCCTTTACGGGAGGCCCCCGGGGCCTGAGCGAATTCGGAGACTTCGGCTTCCGTGAAATTCTCGGTCGCAACTACTTCATTGGGAATTATTATGTCGCTCTGGCTGCGCTGGTTCTGGCGACGCTCGTGTCAACAGCTATTGTCCGCGGCCCTTTGGGTTTTGCGTTCAGGGCATTGCGTGACAACGAAACTGTAGCCATTTGTGCAGGGATCAACCGGTTTAAATATCAGCTGCTTGTTTTCGCTGTTTCGGCATTTGTGACTGGCATCGCTGGCGGGGTTTACGCTGCGAATTTCAAAGTTATTGGACCGTCAGTATTGGGCTTCCCGCTGTCGTCATTTCTGGTTTCCATGATGGTCGTCGGCGGGCTCGGAAAATTATGGGGGCCGATCATTGGTGCCGCGCTGTTGATGATGGCAGATGAACAGTTGAGAGACTTCACCGAATACCGAAACATGGGCCTTGGTGCGCTCATCATTTTATTCATCGTTGTCCTTCCGGACGGACTTGTCGGCACTGCAGAGCGACTTTGGAGAAAATTGAAAGTGCAGCCGTCTTGAGCCTGCATCGCAACTTTGGCAAGGCCTCAGAACACTCGAAGGTTTCGCCCGCCCTATTGAAAGTCACACATATAGTCGGCTACAGACTGGCAAAATCCGCTAGTCGGTCTACGCCAAGTGCCTACTCAAATTATCCATTAACAAATCGGCGTAGGTTTTCAAAAATCGTATAAAATGGGAACGGTTCCGGCATGATGTTAAACGCCTATGAAAAAATGAGACAGGCTCGGATTCTAAAGAAGATAACGCTAAAGGAATTGGCGAAAATAGCTGGCTTGTCTTACAGCTACATCAGTCAGATTGAGCGCGGCGAAGCCGCCCCTTCACTTGCATCGCTTCGTCGGCTCGCCATAGCGCTAGACGTGTCGGTCTGGGAACTGCTGAAAAACACTGACGAATCAGAACTGCTTAAAGACACAGAAACCAATGGCTACGGAGCTGCCCGTTTGATTGCAGTTGCGAACGAAAGCCTGGCAGACATGGGGCCAAACCATTTACGCAAGACCAAACTGGTAAAAACCAACATGCGAAGGACCATCATACTTCCACATTCCAATGTGCGATACCAGATGATCACGCCTGATCTCAGTTCTAAGCTGCAAGTGATTCTGGTTGAGGCAGAGGCGGGCGCAGTTTCAGGTGAAGAAGCATTTGTACATAGTGGTGAAGAATGCTGTCTCATTCTCAGTGGCAAGGTTGAAATGGATATTGGACCGGACCATTTCCAACTCGAAGCCGGAGACAGCCTTTATTTTTCCAGCACACTGCCACATCGCTGGAAAAATGTGAGCACCGAAAAATTCTCAATGCTATTGGTGGTAACGCCGCCAGCCTACTAAGAATTTGACCCCAGATGAGGCTGTTGGTTTCACTCATGATCTGTTGGTGCTGACTTGGGCGTCTAAAGTCCAAGACGTTGTCGCCGTTTTTTCAACTCTCTCCCAGTTCAAATCGAACCCGGCGCCAAGCTTGACATCAATGGTTAGAATTCCATTGTCAATGTGGGGCTTTCCATGGAGCAAATCATACATTGGGCAGGCACCACTGCTTTCAGGGATTAGTTCCACGGCGTCAATTGCGCGCAAGGCTCCTGCCAACTGCGCGTGAACCGGCAAGAAGACATGCGGTAATACGGACGTTCCGCAAATGCCCGCGTACTCGGTTGCCGCTATTGCAGTAGAGATACCCCCGCAGGTCGTAGCGTCCATCCGATAATAAACCGCTTGTTTGATTGCAGTGCTGATGGTTTGCAAATCTGGAAGATCCTCACCGTAAGCCAGTGGCGTACGTACCATTTCCTGCAAGCGCCCAGTAAGTGCGCCTTGATGCGGGCCAAATGGGTCTTCGATGAATTGCAGGTCGTATTGGTCAAGTCGACGGCAGGTCTCAAAGGCTTGGGCGACGTTCGTCCATGCCCAATGTGCATCGATGCAAAGTCGGTTCCCGGCGATAACTTTGGCTGCGGACACAAAGCGCTCATCAAAGTCAGGGTTATTGCCAAGGATCATGATTTTGATGCGTGCATAACCCTCACCAACCCTGAGGCGGATCTCCTCGCACACGTCTTCGATAGTGCGGTGATCGAGGTAATAGCCCGCGACAACCATGACGGGCACAGTTGAGCGAAAGCCACCCAAGTATTGGTGCAAAGGCAAATTGGCAGCTTTGGCGGCAAGGTCCCAAAGAGCGATGTCAAAAAGGCTTGCGGCCTTGACATATGTGGGTCGACCATTGACAAAATTTTGAAGGAATCCATCCACCGTCGCGCGGCGTTGTGAAACAGATGTTTCTAAAACATACGGGGCCATGCGTTTTGCCGCTTCGAGGAGAGTTGAACCGCGTGGATAACCAATTGCATCACCGAAACGCCCGCATTCAGTTTCGAGCCGCAAGACAACGAAATCCCGCGTCGTGATTTCTACGGGCCCAAGTCGGATCGGCTTGGGCAATGGTAATTTGCATTCCGCCGCATGGATGCATTTAATTCTCATCATTTACCGCAGAATCAAAGCGATCTTGGTTCCCCCTGTTTTCTGTAAAAGAAATCAAACGCCTATGACGCCAACGTCGACGGGCGGGTTGGCCGGACATCAACAGTTTGGCGTTGAGAAAAAGACTCGTGAGATCATTGAACACCAACGTGACCACGTTGAGAGGTATCGTCTCAGACACCATTTTTCCGGTTTTGGCAGACCGACACATTGGTCCCGGCTTGATTGGGCGGATAGTAAATTCAATTGTTTCGTCGATTCCAGACGCCATTTTCAACCTCCTATGAAAGATTTTCTTTGCGATGGAACCTCATAGAAAAGGCTGCAATTCCCGCCAACTCTTACGTAAACTATAATCGATAGTCAATAATCGATTATATTTGATTTCTGGCGTTGATGGATTTAACAGAGTGAGAATAGCGAGGAGGCCCGCTAATTTGGACGATTTTCTGTTGTCTGCAAGATCTTCGTCACGGCACGGCAGCGGACGCGTTAATTGGGTTGCTAAAGTAGTTGAAGTTCCAGACAAACTGAAAGTTGCCACATGATTAGCCGTACAGTTTTAAGTGACCAAATTCGCGATACTCTGCTCGAGCGTATTTTACGGGAAGATTATCAGCAGGGTGATCGCCTTGTTGAATCACAGTTAGCAAGAGAATTCGGGGTCAGCCAGTCGCCTGTACGCGAAGCATTGCGCGATCTTTCCGCGATGCGTTTTGTTGAGTTGGAGGCTTTCAAAGGAGCGCGTGTTCGACGAATTGAGCCGAATGAAATTGCAGAGGTATATCCTGTGCGGGCTGCGCTTGAAGAGCTGGCAGGTCAATTGGCTGCACCATTACTGAAGGGCAATGTTGAGGACTTGGAGACCATTTATTGCAGCATGGTTGACGCAGCAAAGCACGGCGATATGCAATCGGTTGTCAAATTGGACGCGAAATTTCACCGAACAATTGTAGCGGCATCACAAAACAGAATTCTGGCCGAAACTTGGGATTCGCTGATGATTGAGTCTCGGACCTATGTAACCGCCGTCAAAGTGATACTGGCAAACACGGCCTTGATGGCTGTCGTGGAGATGCACCGCCCCCTGATTGCAGCGCTGCGTACCGGAGATTCAAAAGCAGCGGGTGAGGAAATGAGAAAGCACGTTTCTGCATTTGCCCAAATACTTGAAAAAGAAAACAGCAATATTGGAGAACCTGATCAAACGAATGGTGCCCGCGCCAGATGGGATGATCAGCCTCCCCAGAAACAAGTCTCCAAAAATTAAATCATACGAAGACCTTCCGGAAATTAACCCGCGGAACGCCGAGATATTGAACGAGGCACGCCACTCAAATGACGACCGCTGTTCCATGGCACTGCTGAGCAACGCAAATTGGAGACAACTATAATGACTAGCGCTGAAACGGTTGCAACTATCCACGGACAGGACGAAGGTTTTGCTCGCGACATGTTGTCAAGGATCGCCTTTATCCGCGCCTTCGAGGAATGTGCGCTGGGGCTCACACAGGCGATTCCGCCTCGCGTTCCTGGTTCGATGCATTTTTGTGCGGGGCAAGAGGCGGTTCCGCTCGGAGCAGCCGCCGGGTTGCGTGATGCCGATCAAATATTGGCGACCTATCGGGGGCATGGTTGGGCGCTTGCTTCGGGGCAGGACGAACGCGCGGTCATGGCTGAAATTTGCCAAAAAGCAGAAGGTATCAACGGCGGACGCGGTGGATCGGCATATATGATGGCACCAGAGACACGCTTTATCGGCGAAAACTCCATTGTTGGCGCAGGCACGACGATTGCTTGTGGTGTAGCTATGGCAAATCTCGCGACAGGCAATGGCAATGTGGTGACAGTCTCGATTGGCGATGGCGCAACCAATCAAGGCTCTGTGCATGAGGCTATGGTTTTTGCAGCTGCGCGTCGGCTGCCAGTGATTTTTGTAGTTGAGAATAACGGCTGGGCTGAGCTCACACCTACTTCCCACACCATAAAAATAGAGCGGATTGCACAACGCGCAAATGGTTATGGAATCTCATCTGCGACCGTTGGCGGAAACGATCCAATCGCGGTGCGAGATACCTTCGTTAAGGCAGCTGAGCAATGCCGTGCAGGAAAGGGTCCTATATTATTAGAGTTCCGCGTGCCACGTCTTTGGGGGCACTATAGCCGCGATGTTGAGCACTACCGGACCAAAGCGGACAAACTGGCTGCGCAAGACGCTGATCCTCTGGCAATCTTGGGCAAGCGTCTCGTCGCGTCTGGATTTATGAGCGACGCAGAAGTCGAGGCTGTCATTGCAGCCGAAAGCAATCGCGCTGGTGAGTTGACAGAATCTGTCATGGCAGGTGCTGGACCTGACCTTGCCACGCGCCTTGAGCATGTGATTGCTCCGCCGTCCGATGCCAAGCCGAGGGTGATTGAAACCAAGTTGATGACCTACATTGACGCGGTCAACTTGGCTATGCGGACTGAACTGGAGAATGATGAAGCCGTTTTAGTGTACGGGGAAGATGTCGGTCATGCAGGCGGGATTTTCGGTGGCAGCCGCTATTTACAACGCGATTTTGGCGAGAAGCGCGTCTTCGACACTCCTATTGCTGAAAACGCTATTTTGGGTTCGGCGGTTGGTGCGGCAATTTCGGGCCTGAAACCCATCGTTGAGATCATGTGGGCTGACTTTACCTTTGTTGCTCTTGATCAACTGATCAATCAGGCCGCAAATATCCGCTATCTAACGCGTGGAAAAGTCAGTTGTCCGATGGTTGTGCGCATGCAGCAAGGTGTCACTCCAGGGTCATGTGCTCAGCACTCGCAATCAATCGAAGCAATCCTTGCGCATATTCCTGGTCTCAAGGTTGCCCTGGCGGCATCGGCCACCGATGCGTATGCGTTGTTGCGCGCAGCCGTCGCAGATCCAGATCCTTGCGTGGTGATTGAAGCACGTGGATTGTACGGGGAAAAATCTGAAGTGATACTCACTGATATTGCAGAGCCAATCGGAAAAGCGCGTTTACGCCGTGAGGGCAAGGATATTGCAATCGTAACTTGGGGAAATATGGTGCCGAAGGCGCTCGTTGCAGCGGAAGAACTCGCGCAGAGTGGAATCGAGGCAACTGTTCTGGATTTGCGTTGGCTTAATCCATTGGACACTGATGCGCTCATAACAGCAGTAAATGTGGCGGGCGGCAAGGTCATCATTGCTCATGAGGCGGTTAAGACCGGGGGCTTTGCAGGAGAAATCGCGATGCAAATACGCGAACTCATGGAGGCGGGTACAGCGCTTGACATCCGGCGCGTTGCCACTCCTGATGTGCGCATGCCGGCCAGTGCGGAATTGCAAAAAGGCTTGGTGCCGACTGCGACCAATCTCTACGACATGGCGAAATCGATGGTTGAATAATCGTCGATTTTGATAGTTCAATCCAAAGCTTGAAGTAGTAATATGGCTGACGCCATTTCAAGCTGTGCTTCACTCTGCACAGGACATTCTATCCAGCCCACTGAGATGGAATGGCACCTAGATTTGTCGACTAAAGGCAATAATTCGACACGCGCTTAACTCACTTTGACTATTGATGCGGTCGTGTCCCAAATCGTGGTGTAACTCGGTGTAGCAAGCCGCTCGCGAAGCGCGCCCTTGGGGAGCGCAGCAGCTCCCGGCTGCGGCTTCACCAACCGCAGAAACCTCACTTATCAAACCGGGAAATCTGTTCCGATCAACGGGACCAGCTCTGTGCCTACACGCGTGAACAATAGTCGTCGGGACGTGACCGGCGCGGGCTGATGGAGATGCGACCGTTGCGGCACGAGAACACAACCTTGCCATTCGAGGCGCAGATGCTGGCAATGGTGATTTGCTTGTTGGCCACCATGATGTCGAGCATGTCTTCCCTGGCCCGCGCCGCGGACAGCATGCTGTAGCCCATGTTGAGGCATTCCTCGGCCGCACCATCCATCGTCACGGAGCGGAAATTGCCGATTTCGACACCGCTGCCATTGGATTTGCGTCTGAGAATAACAGGGATTCCCTCCGGCATCTGCGAAGGCTGCTGATAGTTTTCCTCCGGTTCTTCCAGCGATGCTTCCATGGCGGCAGGTGCGGGTTCCGGTTCTTCGGGCACGGCAGCGACTTCTACCACCTCCTCCGGCTGCGCGAGCACTTGCGACTTGAACACCACGCTGCTGTTCAAGTTGGTCTTCTCTGCAAAAATATCCTTCACATCTGAAGCCGTGATCACCGTTTGCCCCGGTTTTGCGGGTTGCGGCGCGGCGAAACCAACTGACAATTCTAACTTGTCCAGATATTTCATGATAGGTTGCAATCCCCCGGCGTAACCGAAGTTCAGGGCCAGCAATATGGCCCCCGCCAATGTCAAGGTGAGTGAAGACGACAGGAATGCCACCGCGAAAATCGAAGCGGATCCCTTGTAATGGTCAATCTGCTTGCCTGTCTTGGCCATGGCCAACCTCATAAGGTGATGCGTTTCACGGATGACTTGCTTTCGCCCAACAGTTCCAGGTTGTTGGAAATGTAGACATTGTCCGGTGCCAGCTCATAAGCGCGCAAGAGCAGCTTGCGTGCGTTTTCGATGTTGCCACGCAGCAGCTGCGAATAGCCGGCGTTGTTAAGCATGATGGGATCGTTGGACGAGAATTTGAACACCTGCTCATAGGCCTGATCGGCGAGGTCAAAACGCCTGAGCTGGTCATAGGACGCGGCCAGTCCCAGCCACGCCTCGGCATCGCGTGGCGACACCTCGACGGCCTTGCGGTACTGCTCTTCAGCGAGGCCATAGTCGCCGCTGCGGTAATGCACCTTGCCAAGCCGCACATAGGAGTCGGACGGATGGAAGTTTGGGTCTTCCATTGTCATGGCGGACGGGGCCAACAGCCGATTTTCGGTCGACGGCTGGCACGCGGCCAGGACAAGTGCCGCCAGTCCCACTGCCGAGATTTTCACCACAAGATGTCCAGTTCGATAAAGAGTCATCCTCATTTCCCTCGCCTCAAATTCCAAGTGATTTGTAGATTTTCAACACGATTGGAAACATCGTGACACCCAGGATCACCGGGAAAATGAATAAACCGAGCGGAAGCACCAGCTTTACGGGCAGCGACTGGGCCTTTTCCTCTGCTCTCGACATCCGCTTCTGGCGCATCTCATCGCTGTAAACCCTAAGCGACTGTACGAGGCTCGATCCAAGCTCCTCTGATTGCATAATTAACGTTGCAAAGGATTTCGCTTCTTCGAGACCCAGACGCACCGCAAGGTTCTCCAAAGCCTCGCGGGTGCCCCCACCTGCCCGCATCTCCATGGACATGAATTTGAGGTTGCGTGCGAGTGAAGGATATGACCGGTCTAACTCCGAACCGACCCGGTCAATGGCGGCATCCATGCTGATGCCTGCCTCAACGCAAATCACCAGCAAATCAAGAAAATCCGGAAAACCGATGCGATGTTCGGCTATCAGCTTGTCACGCCTGAAACTGACCATCGTACGCGGCAACATATAGCCGAAGTAGGTCATGACCAGACTTGCAATCGTAACCATGTAGAAGGGGTGTGTCGGATAGAGCGCAGAATAAGTGAACGGTGTTGCAAGCCCAAGGGCAACCGCGCAGCTTAGGCGGCTGACTTGGTAGATTGCGGTCGCGCCGTAGCCATGGAAGCCTGCAAGGTTCATGAACTGCCGGAGTGCGGATTTTTCTTTCTCGTTCTTCGGCAGTACGAAATCCAGCGTGCCTTTACGGTCGGCGTCGCCCATGAGGTCGAAGGCATCTGCCGTTTCAAAAGCACCTTGGGCACCCGATATGGCGCGGCGGCGGACGCTGATCCAAGAATTCGTCATGACAAAAAGCGCAAATGAAAACAACATCACGCTGACAAACACCATCGTCAGCACGATTTGGTTTCCATATTGCTGTAGCAGTGTTTGAATGAACTGCATTCCCAGCCTCAGTATTTGAAATTGATCATTTTGAACATGATCAAGTCACCCAAGAGGGACCACACGCCAAGTGCCGCCATGCCGGGCAGAAACAAGGGTTCATCCCAGACATCGAGGTAGAAGCCCTTATTCTGGACATAGATAGCCGCCACGATGATGAACGGCAGGATTGTCAGGCCATAGGCCGAGAATCGTCCCTCTGCTGACAGCGAGCGGACCTTGCGCCGAAGCTGGAAACGCTCACGCAACAAGCGCGACAGGTTGCCGAGCACCTCTGCGAGGTTGCCGCCTGACGTTGATTGCAGCGAGACGGCTGTGACGAGAAGCGACAAGTCGGCCAGGCCAACGCGGTCGCTGAGGTTGCGCAAGGCTCGTGTCATGTCAAGGCCATAGGTCATCTCATCGATAGTCATGCCGAACTCGGTTCCCACCGGGTCCGCCATTTCCTTGCCGACCAGTGAAAGCGCGACTGAAACCGGATGTCCACTGCGCAGGCTCCGCACGATGACATCAAGTGCGTCCGGCAGTTGCAGGGTGAACTTGGCGATCCGATGCGAGCGGACGAACTTCACGATCTGAATGGGCAGCAATAAGCAGAGTACGCACGAAATAAGCACGATGTTGAGCGCAGGTATTGTCGTCAGAAACTTCAGTGCCAGCATGACCGCGACGAAAAGCAGCACAATCACCAAGACAAAGCGACCCGTTGTGATGCGAAGGCCAGACTGGACGAGAAGCCTCGTCAAATAGCCAGAGAATTCAAAATTTGAGCCTGTGATGCCGCGCTCAAGCCTGAGCTGGGTGAGTGACTCCTCACCGGACCCGATCTGGTCGAGTGCCTGAAGCCGCCGGTTCACGGCGCGCTTGCGTTGGATGGGAATTGCCAGGGCCAGATAAGCGGCTTCAACGAGAAAAATCACGCACGCCGCAGAAAGCACATAAAACACGATTTTTGTGTAGGCAACGCTATCCATTGCCGAGCTGCCGAGTAGGATCAAAGTAGCTGGGAGGAATGGTAATGCCCTGCGCCGCAAGTTCTCCGAGGAACTTCGGACGAACACCGGTGGCCTGGTAATGGCCATTGATGGTGCCGTCCTCGGAAGTGTTCACCCGCACATACTTGAACAAGTCCTGCATCTGGATCACGTCACCTTCGATGCCCGTAATTTCCGCGATGTTGGTGACACGGCGCTTGCCGTCGCTCATGCGCTGCAGTTGCACAACCAGCCTGATGGCCGATGAAATCTGCAAGCGCACCGACAGGATCGTCATCGGGAAACCGGCCATGCCAACCATTTGCTCCATGCGGCTGATCGAGTCGCGCGGAGTGTTGGCGTGGATCGTGGTCATCGAGCCTTCATGACCCGTGTTCATGGCCTGCAGCATGTCGAAGGCTTCTTCGCCGCGGCACTCGCCGACGATGATGCGGTCGGGCCGCATGCGCAACGCGTTCTTGACAAGCTCGCGCTGCCTGATCTCGCCTTTGCCCTCAAGATTGGGGGGCCGCGTTTCCATGCGTCCCACATGAGGCTGCTGGAGCTGCAATTCGGCGGCGTCTTCGATGGTGATCAGCCGTTCGTCATGGGAGATAAACGAAGAGAGCGCGTTCAGCATGGTGGTCTTGCCGGAACCGGTGCCGCCTGAAACAAGGACCGTGATGCGTCCCGAAACGGCTGCTGTCAGCACGGCGGCCATTTCTTTGGAAATGCTGTTGGAGGTGATCAGCCTTTCCATCGAAAAGGGCCGCTTTGAGAATTTGCGGATGGAGACCATCGGACCATCCACCGTAACCGGCCGGATCGCGACGTTGACGCGTGAACCATCGGGCAGGCGCGCGTCGCACATCGGCTGGCTTTCATCGACCCGCCGGCCAACGGCGGACACGATCTTGTTGATGATGCGAAGAAGATGCGCCTCATCCTTGAAACGGGCGTCCGAAAGCACCAATTGGCCTCGCCGCTCGATGTAGATCTGCTTGTGGCCGTTGATCAGGATGTCGTTGACGGACTCGTCCTTGAGCAGCGGTTCGATGGGGCCAAGGCCGGTCATTTCATGCAGGATGTCGTAGACAAAGACGTCAAGCTCCGTCGCGTTCAGCATGATTTTTTCGGTGACAACATACTGCGCCACAAGGCCATGGACCTGCGAATAGAGCTCCTTTTCGGGGATCTTGTCGATGACCGACAGGTTGATATCGTCAATCAGCTTGCGGTGGATGCGCAGCTTCGCATCCAAAAGTCTTTCTTGCGCCGACCGGACACCGGCATCTGCCAGCACGGGTGCGCCATTGGCGGGGCGGGCCAGTTCAAGGGCCGGCGCTGTGCCCACGGGACGGGCAATCGGCACGGGGGCCGCAATTTTGCGTGTCGAAAACCGTCCGAGCATTGTCATCTCCTTGCAGGGTGGCAAGCAATTTTCATGCTAACCCTCCCACCAGCTTGCTGACGGCGCTATGGAATTTGTTGTTGGGCTTAATCTCCGTGGTAAAGACGCCGCGGTTGACCGCTTCGCCAACCAGTTTCTCATCATTGTTGATGAAGCCCGCCAGATAGGGCCCGAGCAGTTCCTTTGCTTCAGTTGATGACAGGTTGGAGCCGAAAAAGGAGCGTTGGTACTTGTTGACGATCACCCGGGGCTTTGGCTCTGCGCCATAGGCCTCGACAATCTGGTTGGCGAGAATGCGGGCGAGCTTGAGACCCGGCACTGTGAATTCCGTCACGATGAACACGTCGGAAGCGCCCAGCAGGACATTTTCCAGCCACCGCTCCGCCGAGCGCGGAATGTCGATGACCACGGCACCATATTGCTTCGCCGCCAGTTCCATGGGCCGTACCACCAGGTCTTCGGGAATGACCGTGGTGTCGCCAAACTTGCGCCGGGCCGACAGCACCGCAAGGCCGCTGCGGTGGGTGACGACCATGGACTTGAACATGTGGTTGTCAAGGCGCTTCGGATCGGAAATCAGTTCGTCGATCTGCCAGCCAGGCTCGAGGTCAAGATAATCGGCGCAGGAGCTGGAGGCGAAATCGAGGTCGACCACGCAGGTTTGTTTCGGGTTTTTCTTTTGCTTGGACAGCGCCAATGCCGCGTGCAGCGCCATGGTGGTGGTGCCCACCCCGCCCTTTGCTCCGATGAAAGCAAGGCATTTTGTGTCGGCACGTTTTCCGGTGCTGTGGCTCAGGGCCCGTCCGCAGGCGGCAATCAACTCGCCCGAGGAGATCGGCGGCTTCACCCAATCGGCCACGCGCAGCTGCAACAGCCAGCGCACGAATTCCTCGTCGACCGAGTCGGCCAGCACGATCACCGGCAATGTCGCGGGCTTGGCATGTATGAAGCGCTCAAACTCTTCGATCGCCGTTTCTGACGTGATGTCGAGGTCATAGACAATGACATTGATATCGCTTTTTGGCGCGTCCGCCGTCATGGCGCTGCTGGTCAGGAGTTCGATGGCGATGTCATCGCCCTTGGCGGCGAGAGACTGCAACTGCGACCGGGTGTCGGACTTCGCCGAAATCAGGCCGATGACGAGCTTGCGTTCGCCGCGCCTGGATGACTTCTTGAAATACTGGAACATGCTCATCCCCCGCTTACATTCAGGTCTTCGCCGGACACCGTGGTGGCGAAGGTGGGCATGGTCAGTGGGTTGAGGCCCATCAGGCCGTTGAGGAAAATGAATTGGTAGGTCATGTTACGCAAACTCACTTGGATGGTGGGAACTGGCCCTCCGGGACGTCCAGCATAGCCAAGCCCCGTGTTGCTGTAACGCACTTCCACGTTGTTGGCCTGCAGGCGGTTGCCAAACAGGAAATTGCACATGCCAACTGTGCGTCGGTCTGCGGCAGTGACACGCAGGGTGTAGTCGCACGACGTCCGTGATATGCCAGCAGTCGTGCGGCCAAAGACAATGCCTTGCAAGGCGCTGGCGGTGCCGGAGTTGAATGTGCCCGTACAACTCACGGAAGATCCGGTGGCATTTGCTCCGATGCAGACGACGTTAAAAGCAGGCATTGCGTCTCCGGCAAAAACGGCCCCGCCTACCCCCGACCAAGCTGTGAAACCTGCGGGGATCGCGTCTGTGACGGCCGCCTGGCGCGCTCCAAACTGAACGGCCTTGGTGGCGGCGTTCCACTGGTAATACAGAAAGCTGAATTCAATGATGCCGAAAAGGATGAGGAAAAACGTCAGCATGGTGGCTGCGTGCTCGATGATGGTCGAGGCAGTGTCATCGGCGTGGAATTGTTTCAGCCTAGCGTACACCGATGACCCTTTCCTGATGGGAGGCGGTGAGGGTGATGGCGTTCTGTTCCAGATAGCCGAGAAAACCCAAGGGCTGGTAGGCCACGCTGGTGCTGACAGTGACGATGGCCACATCTCTGATGGGGCGGTAGCAGCGGGAGGAACCGCAACTCGTGGGACCGTTTGCAACAGTGGTATAGGTCACTGAGACAGCGCCGGGTGCCCACCATGAAATGCGGTTGGTGCCGCCGGAGATGGTGCCGGTGGCGGCGATGTTGGCTGCAGCCGTTGAGATATTTGTGGTTTGGGCAGTGTTTGCCGCGTCGTAAGGGCGGCCCGAGGCATAGCGGGCGGCGTCACGCACGCCATTCACGATCAGGTGCTGCCGATAGATCATGTTGCCGAATTCCATGATGCCCAGACCTATGGTCAAAAGCACCGGCAGCACGACCGCAAGCTCGATCAGCGACGTGCCCTTGTCATCGGTCTTGAAGCGGTTGAGTCTGTTGCGTTTCGCTTTCATGGGCGTGTCACCGGTAAAGCTGCACAATATCGCGGGCCACGCCGTCAGCTTGGCCGATGACACTGATGTCAACAAGTTCAGCCCAGACATCGCCGTCGGCGCTCGAGGAATTGCCACCGCCACCGACAGGTTCGGTCAGGAAAAATTTGCCAAAGGCCGCCACGGGCAATTTGTTGCCGCTGCCACCTTGGATGGGGCCGTATTCGGTGCTGGCGTCCAAGGCTTGGCAATTCAGGATCGCCGCATGAAAAATGCGTCGGTCTGGAGTTGACGTTACACTGTTGGAAGGTCCGTTATAACAGACAGGCCCGCCCACTTCGCCACCTTGATTGCTGTTGCCGGTGCCGTTGGAGTCATTGTTTACCCGGTTGTTCAGGTCCAGAAGCTCGTACTTGTAAACGTCGTAGCGCGAAACATTTGCGCCGGAAATCGGGCCTGGCAGTGAAGTACCGGGTGCCAGGTTATGCGACCTGTTCCAGTAGCTCGCCTTGTCCCAATTGCCATTACCGATGCGTCCGGCACCAAGCGTGCAGGAGTTTGTCAGGAAGCAGGAGTCCTTGTAGAGATAACCGCGTACCGTGCTTGTGTCGCGGTTTGCGTCATCCGGGTTGCAGGCGCTGCCTTTGCCATTTCCGTTATTGTCATTCACATAACCTTTGCGGTTGTTGAAGCCGGGGCGGAAGTCCGGATTGTTGCGCTTGGTGTTGAAGTTGCCGCCGTACATGTCGAAGCGCACATTGAAACCAAAGCGGATGGATTGGATTGCACCCGTGCGCAGCTCAACGCCGCTCGAAACATAACAGCCCTTTTGGAACACGCGGCCAACAGCCTCCTGCAGGTTTGACGCTCCCGAATTGCCATCGCCGCCCTCCGGTACCAGCCAGCCGAAGTTGCCGGGGAAGTATTGAGCGGTGTTGCCGCCGGTTTGCTTCATGTTGAACTGGCGCTTGCGCTTCACCGGGTCATTGATGTGGTCCAGCAAGTCCGCAGGGTCGGTGAAGTTGGTGTTGGAAGCAGATTCGTACGGGTTGCACACGAACATGGGTGTGACGTCGCACACGGCAGCCTGGAATCCCGCGACGGCTTCGGCACCTGATGTTGCTGTATTGGTCGATGCCCCGACAAATGTTGCCGGAAATATTGTGTTGAAGTTGACAGGTGTGACGACCACCTGCACGAAACGGGCCAGCGCATTATTGGCGGCAACACCGGTGGCCAGACAGTTGGCGGAATTGATGGGTGTGACATCGCTGGCGGGGAGTGCCGCGAGATAGCAGGTCGAAACGGCCCCGCGGTTGATGGTCACCACGCTGGTTGCAAAAAGGCTTGTGTTGCTTGCAAGGTTGGTGATGGCGCGTTCGGCGCGGGTGAGGGAGTCAGGCCCAAGGTCCAGTTCCGCCGCACCTGCCAGCGCCAACGAGTCAGCACCATGTTGCAAGGATGATTGCAGTGAACTAAGCCGCCCCACGTCGATGGCCAGCACACCCAATCCAATGATCGCAGGCAGCGAGATCGTCACATAGAGCAGCGATATGCCGGATTCATCCTGCCGGAACCGGCTGAGGCTGTCACACAGAAGTTTGAACACACGCAACATGCTTCCATCTCCCGGTCAAGGAGTTGGTGGAGGGAAATTGTTGAGGTTGATGAGAGGAGCAGAACTGGGTTCCTTGGGTGGAGTGGCGCGACGCTTGTGGAACTCAACCATGATTTTTTCTGCATCAACACCATCCGTGTGGAAGTGTGTGTCGTTGACATAGGACGGCCAGACCTCTTCGGCATGGATGGTGATGTTGCTTTGCGGCGCGTCGCCTGCGTTGAGGGCGATGAAGTCGCTGCGGCTCATCTCGTCGTAGTAGGGATTGTTTTTATAGTGCTTCAGCACGTCTTCGGATTCGGCCAAGGCAGGCGTGGCGCAAACACAAAAACCCGCGAGAATGAGGAGTGATTTATTTGTTGGGCGTGCCATGATCCACCTGTGGAATGTCAATGATGTGTCCGTATTGGCCGTCATATTGCTGGTCGAGCTGTTTCTTCGACACTTCCGTCTTGCCGAGCAGGAACAGTTCCGGCTCGTTCGACGACGCCACGTCATCCAACGGCGTTTTCAGCTGCTGGCGGATGCCGACGGGCTTCACCAGGCGCGGTGTGACGATAATAACGAGGTCAGTTTCACGTTTCTGGAAGGCTGAAGAGCGGAACAATGCGCCAAGCACTGGCACGTCACCCAACCAGGGCACTTGATTCACGGTCTTCTGGTTCACCGTTTGCAAAAGGCCCGCAATGGCAAAGCTCTGTCCGTCACGAAGTTCGACGCTGGTGCTGGCCTTGCGGGTAGACAGTGCTGGAATCAAGACGCCGCCTTCAGTCAGGCGAATACTGTTGGCGATGTCAATCTCACTGACCTCAGGCATAATTTTCAAGTTGATCAAACCGTCATCAAGTACGACTGGTGTGAAGGCCAGTTTGACGCCGAATTCCTTGAATTCGATTCTGATCCTGTTGCCTTCGTCGGACACGGGGATTGGAAACTCACCGCCGGCATGGAAACTCGCGGTTTCGCCGGACAGGGCCGTCAGGTTTGGCTCGGCAAGCCGCCGCGCCAGTTTTTTCTGCTCAAGGGCCGAGATCAAGAGATCCGGACTTGCGCCACCGCCCAAAACATTGGCGATGAGTGTTCCAAACGGCAGGGAATTCGATAACGCGCCCAAACCCGCAACAGGGGCCAAACCGAAAATGCCAGGAGTGCCGGTACCGACCTTTAGACCATTCCCCGACGCCACAAAATTCAGGCCCAATTCCTTGCCCGCCGTGCGGTTCACTTCAACAAAGCGTACCTCAAGATTCACCTGCTGGTTGGCGGCGATGGAGAGCGAGTTGGAGACTTTGCCGTCTTCGGGGGAAAATTCGCGCGCCAGGGTCATGGCCTTTTCGGCGGCAGGCGCACTTGGCACCGTGCCTTCAAGCAAAATGCGGCCATTGATGGAGCGCACCTTGATCGCGGTGTTGGGCAGCGCCTGTTTCAGGGCGAGCCGCAGCCCTGCGAGGTCGTGTGTCACTTCAATGTCAATGATGCCCACCAGCTGGCGCTCTTCGTTGAACAGCGCGATATTGGTAAGGCCGAGCTTGCGGCCCAACACATAGAGTGTCTTGTCGGTCAGCGGGTTGACGTCGGCGATTTCCGGGTCTCCCACCACGATTTCGGCGAAAGGCAGCGACACCTTGAAGGTCTCGGAAAGCCCCGCCGTCACCTGCATGCGCGCCACCCGGCCCGAGCCCGACAGCTTCACGACCTTTGCCCCCGCCATCGCCTCGTCCGGCGCAACGCCGGGGACCCCCAGAACAAGCGCCAGCACCAGCGCCAAGGCTGACAGCAACCGCAGAATGTGTACACGTGTTCTCATCTGCTCAACTGCCTCACCCGCCATAGGGCGGAACTTCAACGGATTCGCGTTTGTTGCCGCGCGTCACGCCAATGGTGACAGTGGTCTTCACAGCTTCGACTTCCACCACCTCTTCGTCCAAAACGGGCACTTCGGCAGGCACAGGCGGCGGGGCCTTGGTCTTGTCCCGCAACGCCGCCTCGAAGGCCGCCAACCGCTTGCGCAATTCCTCATTGGTTTTACCATTGGCAGCGGCAATGGCCGCCTGCAACTCGCCATATTGCTTTCGCAGCTCATCGGCGTCAGCCCCGGCGTTGTCGATCTCGCCCTTGAGGCGCTTTTCAATCTCCAACAGCTTGGCTGCCAGTGCTTCCTTGCTGCTGTCGCTTTCCGAAAGTTTTTCCTCAACCGAGGCGATCTTGGCGTTGAGTGACGCCTCGAGGCGCTGCTGCGCCTGTTCACTGGCACTCAGTTTGGCAAGATAAACAGATGGCGATGACACCAGTTCCTCTTCCACCACCCGCCGCGGCGGGGCCTGGTCGAGAGAGCCTGCGGCCCTGAGAGAAAGCGAAATTTGCCCTGTCGTCTGCGCCAGCGCCAGTTTCTGGGCATCAAGTGTCGCCACTTCCAGTGTCACGACCTTGGCCAGCACCGGCTTGTCGCTTTTTTCATCTGGCGATTGGTCCACCGCCAACACCCGCACATTCTGGATCAGCACATCCGTGGACATGCTTTCGGATTCTTCTTTCAATTGCGTGCGGATATAGAACACGTCCACCCGGTCTCCCGGCAGCACAAAACCTGCAACGCCCACAACATCGTTGACGCGCACAGCCACGGCCCGCATGCCGGGGGTGACCACTGCGGCCAGCGAAGCCTTGCCTCCGGCACCGGAAATTTTCCATTTGAGGATGGGTTCATTCGTGCTGATGGAGGTCAGCGCGACGCGGCGGCCCTCGGACATCAGGTCAGAAATTTTCGCAAAGGCACCGTCAGGCACCGAGGCCTTGGGCCATGAAATCTCGCGCATGGTCTCCACCTGCAGCGGCTCACCAAAGCTGAAGTCCTTGGCGGCGACGACGATGGTGTAGTGTTCTTCGACGACTGTGGGTGACATCGTCACTTGTGGCCGGTTTTGTTGTGTCAGCCAAACGTTGGCGACAAACACCGCAGCACCGCCAAAAACGATTGCCAACACCAACATTACCAAGCTGTTTAACCGCATGTTTCCCGTCCGAATTCACGCCAATTGACAAATACCTGCTGAACCCAAGTTCAGCAGGTATGATGGTGTCAAAGCTCAGATCATGGGAGGGCGGCTTCAAGTTGCACCCACCGAGCACCGGACCATGTGCCCACGAGTCCCACGGTTGCGACGGACACGGCGAGAATGAGGCCGATGAGGACTGAGTATTCGACAAACGCTGCGCCGCTTTCGTCTTTGTGAAGGCTGCGGGCAAGAATCAAAAGTTTGTTCATGTGTACAACTCCTTGAGGTTACACGTTACGTTGAAGAAGCGGATTTTGCCGTCCGTTTCCCATCCAATGCAGTGCACGGTCCTTGTCCCCAAGGAATGCGCTTCCCGGACAGCTTTAACGTATCATTTACTTTTTTCTGTGTCGAATCGCGGTCAAGCCTCGCCGAATCGTGATTTTGATTCATTTGGTGGCAAACCTCCACCCCGATAATCTCATGATTTCAGCTACTTGCCGCTTGGTTGCGGCGCGTAGAGGGCAACTGTCGCAGCAGATTTGAGACAAATTTTATTAACTACGCCAAGAAATTTGCCTGCAATCTGTGATTTTACTGTCACTCATTTTCCCCCCAAAGCGCTTTAGATTGATGGTGCCTTAAGCACGGCGGCAACGGCGACTTCGCGTTTAACTTGATGTTAAGCGGTTAATACCAATCTTCAACCATGCGATTCGACACTCCAGCGGCAAGCAGAGTCTTCGCCTGGCAGAATATTCTGGCAGGCCTTGTGTTCACCACTTTGGTGGCTGGCGATTGCCTGGCCTGGCTGCTCAACCTGTTTCCAGCATCTGAAATCCTGTGGCGCGTCACTGTGCCACTGTTCAAACTCACGCGCGCCTTCAGCGAAATGCTGGGCTATGCAACAGGCAATGCGCCCGCCGTGCCCTTCTTGCTGCTTCTGGTCAGTCTGGCCCTGCCGCTTTGGGCCTATGCCAAACGCAACCTGATCACCACGGCGGCACTCGGCCACCTCTCGCTCGCGGCCTGCGTCTTCATGTTGGCGTCGACTGTTCAGCGCAACATCAATCCGCGCGATGTGGCTGATCTTTCCCGTGTGTTCGACCCCACCGCCATGTCCATGAGCTTCATGACCCTGTCACTGGCGACACTTGCCATGCTGGGGCTGTGCGGGCTGAACCATGTCTTCTATTTCCGTCAGTTGATGTTGCGTGGTAAGTAGGCGTAATCGCTCCACCAACCGCTGAAAGGTGAGCTCCGTGACAGACGTTCAAATCGGCCAAAGTTCAGTTTCCAACCGTCGCGCCCTGCACACGCCCCTCGTTGATTTTCTGCTGCTTGGCGGTGCAACACTTTTCATCTTGCCGCTCGCCGCGCTGATACCGGAAACCTACGGGCCGCAGGTTGTCTATTTCCTGTTCTGGCTCAGTTTCCTCATCAACTATCCGCACTTCGTGCACTCCTACCAGATTTTCTACCGCGACTTCCGCAACAAGCTTGCCGGCAACAGCTATCCGCAACATTTGCGCATGCGCTACGCGCTGGCGGGCATTGTGGTGCCACTCATCATGATTGCGGGCTTTGCCGTGGCCTATCTCGCCGCCAGTTCCACCATGCTGGGTGTTGCCGCCTATTCCGTGGCCTTCTTTGTCGGCTGGCATTACGTCAAGCAGGGCTATGGCATTCTGATTGTCGACACGGTGCTGAACCGCGCCTTCTTCAATGAGCATGAGAAAAAAATATTCCGCGCCAATGCTTATGCCTGCTGGATCTTCTTTTTCCTGCTGATGAACAACACACTGCGCGAGCGGGATTATTCCGGCATCACCTACGATCTCTACGAAGTGCCGCAGGCTTTGGTCTATCTCGCCGCCGCATGCATGCTCACCACAACGCTGTTGGCGGCTAAATCCTTCTACAATGCCACGCTGCGCAACAAGGGACGGCCCTTCCCGGTCAATGGTGCCACCGCCTATGTGATTTCACTCTATGTCTGGCTGTCCGTCTATTTCATGTCGACGGCCGCCGCATTGTCGGTCATCCCGGCTCTGCATTCGTTGCAATATCTCACCGTGGTCTGGCGCTATGAAAGAAACCGCAACCAAGCCCTGGTGGCTGAAGCCAAGACTCCGGTGGCCGCAGACATGGCCTGGCGCAAGTTCCTGCGCTTTGTCATCCTCGGCGTCGTGCTGGGCAGTCTCGCCTTTGTCGTCATCCCTTTCACGCTCGACGCGCAGCTGGCCTATGACAAGAGCATTTACGGCGCGCAGTATTTCACCTTCATGTTCTACGTCTTCATCAACATCCACCACTATTTTCTCGACAATGTGATGTGGCGGAAAGACAATCCGGATGTGAGCAAGCATCTGTTTGCGGCACATTGAGAGACACATGATCCCCAATATCATTCTGGCGCTTTTCTGTTTCACTGTCGTCTATGGCGCCATCTGTGACGTGACCACCTACAAGATCCCGAACTGGGTGTCCTATGGCCTGGTCCTGCTGTTTGTGCCCTATGCAGTCGTCCATTGGGCAAGTGCCCCCATCCTGATGCATCTCGGCATTGGCCTTCTGGTCTTCGTGATGTGCATTGTGTTCTGGCAGTTGCGCTGGCTGGGTGGCGGTGACGTGAAATTCGTCGGCTCCATCGCGCTGTGGATGGGCCCCGCCAAAATCCTCGCCTTTGTCATCTTGCTCACAGTCGCAGCCGTTGTGTTCATCGCCATTCTGAAATTCCTCTACCGCTGGAATCCCTGGTTCCAGGGCAGCGCCCTTCCCGGCTTCGTCAAGCAGCTGCTCACAAAGTCAGCTGAACGCGCCATTCCCTACGGCCTCCCCGCCGCCATCGCAGCCCTCATCTGCACCTTCGCTGTCGTTGCCTGACAATGGGGAACTGAAGAACTGGCGGAACCAGGCGAAGTCGGTCCGTCGACAGAGCTGGTCCCGTTGATCTGAACAGATGTCCCGGTTTGATAAGTGCGGTTTCTGCGGTTGGTGAAGCCGCAGCCGGGAGCTGCTGCGCGGTGAAGCAAGCCTGATCGGGGGTTCGTCCGTCAAGGCCCGGGTGGGGTCTCCTGGTGTTGTAGAAGGTGAAGTGGCGGGCGAGGCAGTGGATCCCGGAGTTCACTTTTCCGGTATTCCATCCCTCGTCAAGAGAGGCAGGCCCTACCCCTTGGCCCGGTCAAAAATGCAAAGACTCCACGTTTTCCTCGGTCGCGGCAGTCACAATCTTGCGCAGGTTGCGGAATTTGCGGGCACCGTAAACAACCGCGTCACGGCCCACGCCCGTTTCAACCCCGACCACCTCGCCGATGAAAATGCTGTGGGTGAACTGGTCAATGGTTTCAACGATTCTGCAATCAAACGCCGAAGCCGCATGTTTCAGGATCGGGCTTCCGGTTATGAGTGCATGCCACTCGCCCAGCGAGAAGCGGTCAAAATCACGGCCCAGCATGCCGGCAAAGGCCTTGCCGATTTTTTCCTGGGCCTCGTCCAGGACGATGACACCGAAATGGCCGGACGCCGCCATCTTTTGATAGGTCAGCCCGGACTTGTTCACACACACCAGCAAGCGCGGGGGATCGGCGCACACGGATGTGACAGCCGTGGCCGTCAGGCCAAAGCGTTCGTTCTCATGCCGGGTGGTGATCACGCAAACCGAGGCAACGTGCTGCCCCATGGCTCGCACAAAATCCTGTGTGCCAACAGGGGGCTGTAGTGCTGTCATGCGTTACGAAACCGGGGATCCAGGGTCTTGGCCAAGCAGGATTTTTCCAAATATCTCTTCGCCCGCATCATAAAGCAGGAAGCCCTGCATGCAAGTGGCTTGCAGATTGCGGAAAGCGCGCTGGATCGCAATCTTGAACGCAAGGCCAGCCACGGCCACGTGCCGCTGGCGGAAAGAGAGGGATTCGAACCCTCGTTACGCTTTCACGTAAACACGCGTTCCAGGCGTGCGCCTTCAACCACTCGGCCACCTTTCCATCGCCACAGCTGTTGCGGCGTGAGCCGCGCATGCAGGTGATGCGGGCGTCCTTATAGCCAGCCTTTGCCCAACTGCAAGCGCGGTTTATTTTGAGCGCATTCACGCCTATATGAGAAGGACAGGAGTTCCCCATGTTTTTTTCCCGCAAAGCCCAACCCATGATTTCAGCCCTCAATGCCTTGCAGGGGCGGTCCACGCCGATCCCGACAGCCGAAAAACATTTTGTGTCAGGCCGCAGTCTGAAAGCTCCTTATCCCAAAGGAACCGAAACCATCGTGCTTGGCTTTGGCTGTTACTGGGGGGCGGAGCGCAAGTTCTGGAATGTGCCGGGTGTCTGGGTGACGGCCGTCGGCAACTGCGGCGGCTTCACACCCAACCCCACCTATGAAGAAGTCTGCTCGGGCGCAACTGGCCACACAGAATCAGTGCTGGTGGTGTTTGATCCGGCCCAGGTTTCGCTGGAACAGCTCTTGAAAATATTTTGGGAGTCCCATGACCCGACCCAAGGCATGCGCCAGGGCAATGATGTGGGCTCGCAATACCGTTCAGCCATTTACTGGACCAAGCCCGGGCAAGAGGCTGTCATCCGCGCCTCGCAACAATCCTTCCAGTCCGCCCTCAAGGCTGCGGGTCTGGGTGCGATCACAACTGAGCTCGCACCCGCCGGACCGTTCTACTTCGCCGAAACCCATCACCAGCAATATCTCGCCAAAAATCCAAACGGCTATTGCGGGCTTGGCGGCACAGGTGTGACGTGCAGCATCGGACTTGCGGTTGCTGCCTGAGCGATGGCGAAAAAGCATGACGACGACGACGTGCCGGATGCGGCTTCAAGCCTGCGGCAGCTGTCGCGGCTGGCAAGCCTTTGGCGGGCCAATGACCATGTTTCGGAATTGAACCCGGTGCAGTGGGACGCCTTGCGCTTTCTGGCGCAGGCCAACCGCTTTTCAAATTCACCCGGGGCATTGTCAAAATATCTGGGCGCGACCAAGGGCACGATTTCACAAACCCTAACGACGCTGGAAAAGAAGGGGTTGATCGCGAAATCCGCAAGGGACAGTGACCAACGCTCCGTTGGATTGTCCCTCACGGACCAGGGCAAAACGCTTTTGTCGCGGGACCAGCGCAGTCCGTCCCTCAACGTCTTGCAAAGCCAAAAGCCAAAAGTGCAACGCCGCTTTGCGCAAGTGCTCGAAGCCCTTCTGTCAGAAGAAGCAAAGCGCCAGCACGCCCCGTCATTTGGCACGTGTGGGTCGTGCCGCTATTTCCGCGAAGCACCACACTGCATGAAGTTTGAAGTGTCACTTGATGCCGGAGAACAGGAGCAGCTCTGCGTCGAACATCAGGCGCGCTGAGGCCGTGTTCCAAAATAAACAATGAGTCCCGCCAGTGCCGTCAGCACTGTAAAGCCCATGGCCAGCGGCACCACAGTGCCATTGAACATCTGGCCGATGAAAGTCCCGAGGCCGGCGCCGATCACCATTTGCAGAAAGCCTTGCGTGGAGGCGGCGGTCCCCGCCACTTCACCCAGGGGCATCATGGCAAGCGCTCCAAAATTTGACATGATGAAGTTAAAGCTGACGAACCAGATGCAGGTGAAGAGGAAGAACATCCACACGGGAACCCAACCGGAAAGACCCAGCACCAGCATCACCAGCGAGTTCAAGCCAAAGACGATCAAAGCGCTCGACGAAAGTTTTTCCATGCCGTACTTGGTCACAAGCTGGGAATTGGCAAAACCGGAGATGGCGGCGGCCACACCGCCCGCCGCAAAGAACGCCGGGAACCATTGACCCATGTTGTAAAGCGACACATAAATTTGTTGGGCAGAGGTGAGAAAACCCATCAGTGCACCGAACAGGCAGGCTGTTGCAATGATGTAAGACAATGAAACATGATTGCCGAAGACAATGCCAAAGCCCGCAAAGATCGAGCGTGGCGTGAAAGCACGTTGGTGCCCGGGCTTCAGAGTTTCAGGCAGGCGGAAAAACACCCAGAGGAAAATCAATCCGCCCACACCCGCCATGAAAGCGAAAAGCCCACGCCAATCCATTACCGTCATCAGGAACTGGCCAAGGCCGGGGGCGACGATAGGAGACACCATCATCACCATAAAAACCAGCGACAGTGTTTTCGCCATCTGATCGCCGACAAAAAGATCCCGCACCAGCGCCATGGCAATGACGGCGGAGGCGGCGGCACCGGCACCTTGCAGGAAACGCAATGCGATGAGACTGTTGAAATCAGTTACGAAGAAGGCGGAAAGGGCAGCGATACAATAAATGCCCACACCACACAGCAAGGGAATGCGGCGGCCATAGCGATCCGCCAGTGGCCCAAACACTAGTTGCAACACGCCAAAGCCCAGCATGTAGGCGGGAATCACCAATTGCCTGCGGTTCTCATCCGCCTCGCCCAGACTGGCCCCGATCTGCTGCAAGCCCGGCAACATGATGTCGATGGCAAAAGCATTGATGGCAATGAGGCCTGCGACGAGGGCGATGAATTCAAAGCGGCCCAAAGACCCGACTATTTTTTGAGATGACATAGACGGGGTGTGACAGCGGAATCAGGCGCGGTCAATCCGTGCGCCGAAGCAGCCCTGCTTTGCTTTGTGGGCATGGGACGGAGAAGGACACCGCCACCCGATTCCCGGTTTACAAACAGCCTTTGGCCCAATCGATGACATTCTTGTCAACCGTCAAGGTTCTGGTTTCCGTCGCCACCGACACAGTGAATGTTTGGGCTTTCAGCAGGGATTCGGTCAGCGATTTTCCAATTTCGCCAAACAGTGGTGCCGTGATCCACCAGGCTCCGGTCAGTTCGGCGAATTCGAGTTTCTGGATGTGGAAATCAAATTCAACGTCTGCGGCTTTCAAAATGATCTGACGGCTGTTGAGTGGCATGACTTTCACCACAGCATCAGTCACCACATCGGCAAGATCAAGTTCGACGGTGCCATGTCTGTCGCACGAAAGGCTCGCCACGTGGCATTCCTCTTCGCAATCCAGATAGTCGAAGCTGACATTGGTTGTCACGACTTCCTCCACCTCATTGGTGGTAAGGCTTGTCCCGATCTTGTCTGCCGCGTTTGCAGAGGGTGGTATCAGCAATACGGCCATGAGGGCCAGTGCCACAGTGGATTTTGCCATTGAAGTGCTCCTGCAATCGATGAGTGCCTTGCTTTCACCAAAGTTGGGGCGGTTTCAAGGTCAGTCACCGTTTGGCATGCCACATAAAATGGCCGTCGGGTCAGAACTTGCCTTTCCCAGGCAATTCTGCTTTATCCAACCGATCTCACTGAAAAGTCGAGTGTACAGAACCGCCTGGCTGAATAAGGGCTGCCAAGGCGGTTTAACTTAATGTCCTGAAAGGATTGACAAAATGCCCAAGATGAAGACCAAGTCGGCAGCGAAGAAACGCTTCCGCTTCACGGCCTCTGGCCTGGTGAAAGCCGGTGCCGCTGGCAAACGCCACGGCATGATCAAGCGCACCAACAAGCAACTCCGCAATGCGCGCGGCACGATGATTCTGGCTCCGGGCGATGAAGGCCTGGTCAAGATCCACATGCCATACGCTGCCAAGAAGAAATAGGAGGGCTGACACATGCCACGTTCAAAAGGCGGCGTTGTTGCCCGCCGTTCCCACAAAAAGATCATGGCCCGCGCCAAGGGCTATTTCTCGCGCCGCAAAAACGTCTTCCGCGTTGCCGTCCAGGCCGTGGAAAAGGCGGAGCAATATCAATACCGTGACCGCCGGACCAAGAAGCGCAACTTCCGCGCCCTCTGGATCCAGCGCATCAACGCAGGCAGCCGCGAACTCGGCCTGACCTATGGCCGATTTATCAACGGCCTCAGCAAGGCCGGCATCGAAGTGGACCGTAAAGTCCTCTCCGATCTCGCGATCCACGATCCGATGGCGTTCAAGACCCTTGTCGACAAGGCAAAGGCTGCTCTGGTTTAATCCAGCGCTCTGAATCCACCATCACCGATCCGGGCCTTGAGTGAGAGTTTCGACTCCTCTACTCAGGGCCTTTATTTTTGCTGACACCCCCTCCCCGCCTTCGGCGGTACTCCCCCACGCCTTCGGCGCAAGGGAGTTACTTAACTCCTTCGGCGAAGCCGGGGGAGTACCCCGAAGGGGGGAGGGGGTGTGTCAGCGCGTACAACTCCAAGGCCGCACAATGTCACTCGCAACACTCGAATCCGAAACCCTCGCCCAAATCGCCAAGGCCGCCGATGAAGTAGCCCTTGAGTCGGTGCGCGTAAACGCACTGGGCAAGAAGGGCGTCATCTCCGAGCAGATGAAGGGCCTCGGGGCCCTGTCACCGGATGAGCGCAAAACATTTGGTGCGGCCCTCAATCTGCTGAAAGACAAAGTCACCGAAGCCATCGCCGCCCGCAAATCCGTGCTGGCCCGCGCCGCCATGGATCAGCGCCTGGCTTCCGAGCGCGTGGACATCACCTTGCCTTCGCGTCACGAACTCACAGGCACGGTGCATCCGGTATCCCAAGTTTGGGAAGAAGTAGTGCAGATTTTCGGTGACCTCGGATTTGCCGTTGCCGAAGGCCCGCACATCGAGGACGACTTCCACAATTTCGACGCCCTCAACATGCCGCCGGAACACCCGGCCCGGCAGGAGCATGACACCTTCTATTTCAACGCGCGCGAAGACGGCAGCCGCATGGTTTTGCGCACGCACACATCACCTGTGCAAATCCGCACCATGCTCTCACAAAAGCCACCCATCCGCGTCATCGCACCGGGCCGCACGTTTCGATCTGACTCAGACATGACGCACACGCCGATGTTCAATCAGGTGGAGGCGCTGGTGATCGATGAAACAACACACATGGGCCATCTCAAATGGTGCTTGCATGAATTCTGCAAAGCCTTCTTCGAAGTCGATGACGTGAAAATGCGTTTCCGCGCCTCGCATTTCCCGTTCACCGAACCCTCCATGGAAGTGGACATTCAATGTTCGTGGAAGGATGGCCAAGTGAAAATCGGCGAGGGCGAGTCCTGGCTTGAGATTCTGGGATCCGGCATGGTGCACCCCAATGTCATAAAGTCTTGCGGCCTTGATCCCCAGAAATACCAAGGCTTCGCCTTCGGCATGGGGATCGACCGGATCGCGATGTTGAAATACGGCATCCCGGATTTGCGGGCGTTCTTTGATTCTGATTTGCGCTGGTTGCGGCACTATGGGTTCAAGGCACTACAAGTGCCGACGCTGGCGGGGGGCTTGTCATGAAATTCACCCTCTCCTGGCTCAAAGACTATCTCGAGACTTCCGCCACCGTTGATGAGATCGCAGCTGGCCTGCTTGGTATTGGTTTGGAAGTTGAAGACATCTCCGACAAGACCAAGGCGCTCAGCGCGTTCACTGTGGCCCATGTCAAAACGGCGGAGAAGCATCCGAATGCGGACAAACTTCGCTTGTGTGTTGTCGAGACCAAGGACGGCGTGAAGCAAGTTGTGTGCGGTGCGCCCAATGCGCGCGGCGGCATGACAGCCATTGTTGCACTCCCCGGTGTTGTGATCCCGGTGACGGGGCAGGTGTTTGCGCCAGCGACCATTCGCGGTTCCGAGTCGCAAGCCATGTTGTGTTCGGAGCGGGAGTTACTGCTCTCGGATGAACATGACGGCATCATTGATGTTGCTGGCGATTGGCCTGTGGGCACACTTGCCGCGCAAGCCCTCGGGCTTGATGATCCCATGTTCTATGTGAAGGTGACAGCGAACCGGCCTGATGCGCTCGGCATCTATGGCATTGCGCGCGATCTCGCGGCCAAGGGCTTGGGCACATTGAAGCCGCTCAATGCTGCACCTGTCAAAGGCATATTTGATTCCACCATCAAAGTCTCACTCGATTTCCCCAAGGGCGACGAGAAAGCCTGTGCGCTGTTTGTTGGGCGGCACTTCAGAGGCGTGAAAAACGGTCCATCGCCTGCCTGGATGCAACAGCGGTTGAAAGCCATCGGCCTTCGTCCAATCTCCACGCTTGTCGACATCACCAACTACGTGACCTTTGCCTATGGCCGCCCCCTGCACGTGTTCGACGCCAGGAAGGTGACAGGCAATATCACCGCGCGTTTTGCAAAGGACGGTGAAACCCTCGCCGCCCTCGACAACAAGACCTACACGCTCTCCCCCGGCATGACGGTGATTGCCGATGACGCCCATGCGGAAGCTGTCGGAGGCATCATCGGTGGTGTTCCTTCATCTTGCACCGCTGAAACAACCGACATTTTCCTCGAAGCCGCATGGTTTGATCCCGTGCGCACTGCCACCACCGGCCGCAAACTCGGCATCCATTCTGATGCGCGCTACCGTTTCGAGCGCGGTGTTGATCCGGGCTTTGTGGCAACGGGCGCTGAAATCGCAACACAGATGATCCTCGATCTCTGCGGCGGTGAAGCCTCGCATCTTGTCATCGCAGGCAAAGCGCCTGAAACCAAACGCGCCATCACCCTGCGCCGTGACCGGGTGAAGAAACTCGGTGGCCTTGATTGTCCGTGGGCGGAGCAATTGCGCATCTTGCGCGCCCTTGGCTTCACCGTGACGGATGCCGCCGCCGGTGCCTCCTGCTTGCCGCCCACATGGCGGCCTGACGTGAATGGCGAGGCTGATCTCGTTGAAGAGATTTGCCGCATCGTCGGGTTGGAGAACATTCCTTATACTGAAATGGAGCGCCCTTCGCCCGTGGCGCGGCCCGTGTTGACGCCATTGCAGAAACGCATGTTGGCCTCACGCCGGATATTGGCCACACGTGGCTTCAATGAAGCTGTGACCTATGCGTTCCTGCCATCCGCCCACGCCAAGCTCTTTGGCGGTGGCACCCGCGAACTGCAACTTGCCAACGCCATTTCATCCGAACTTACGGACATGCGCCCCTCACTGCTGCCAAATTTGGTTGCGGCGGCAGGCCGCAACATCGCGCGCGGATTCGCCGATTTCGCCATCGCAGAAGTCGGTCATGCCTATGCCGGAGACAAGCTGGAGAACGAAACCTTGCGCGCCGCCGGCATCCGCCAAGGTGCGTCGCAACCCAAGCAATGGCTGGGCGGGACACGAGTCGTTGACGCTTTCGATGTGAAAGCCGACGTATTGGCCGTCATCGAGGCTTGCGGTCTTACATCATCCACGATGCAAGTCGTGCAAGGTGCCCCCCCATGGTTCCACCCCGGTCGTTCCGGCACGGTGCAGATGGGGCCCAAAAACCAGATCGCCTGGTTCGGCGAAGTCCATCCGATGATTCTCAGCGAAATGGATGTGAAGGGTCCGATCGTCGCGTTTGAATTGGTGCTCAACGCACTGCCTGCACCCCGCCAGAAAGGCACGGCCAAGGCCGCACTTGTTCTGTCTGATCTCATGCCGCTGGCCAGAGACTTTGCCTTCGTCGTCGAACCCAGCGTTCAATCCTCAGAGGTTTTGAAAGCCGCCAAGGCAGCCGACAAAGCCCTGATCGCCGACGCCCAAGTCTTCGACGTCTTCAAACTCCCCGACGGAAAAATCTCCCTCGCCGTATCCGTGACACTCCAACCCCGAGACAAAACCATGACCGAAGAAGAAATCGACTTCACCTCAAAGAAGATCATCGCGTCAGTGGCGAAGGCGACGGGGGCGACGCTGCGCACTTAATCCGTCATCCTCCACTTCATGCGGAGGACCCATGGGTGGCCCGCCTGAAGCGGGCCATGACGAATTTTTTTCGATAAATGAGTGTTCAAACTAACCCGGAACCACTCTAACATGCGGAAAGTCTGGGTTCCCGCGTTCGCGGGAACGACGGGATTGGGGAGTGAACGATGACGCCGACAGCACATACTGTTTTGAAAGAACTCAAATCCCACGCCAAGGCGGGCCTTCCCGACATGCGGAAAGCCTTTGCAAAAGGCGACCGCTTCACCGAGTTCTCGGCGCGCCTTGATGACCTGCTGCTGGATTATTCCAAGTGCCAGGTCACAACCAAAACCATGCGCCTGCTCAATACCCTCGCCAAGGCCGCTGATATCGAAGGCAAGGTCCACGCCATGATGCGGGGTGACGTCATCAACACGACCGAAGGCCGCGCTGTCCTCCACACGGCCTTGCGCCGTCCCAAATCCGAGATCGTCATGGTCGCCGGCCACAATGTGGTGCACGACGTTCATGATGTGCTCGAAGCCATGGCGCGCTTTGCCCATGACGTGCGCAAATCCGCGATTGCCGATGTGGTGAACATCGGCATCGGCGGATCAGACCTTGGCCCGGCGATGGCAACCCTCGCACTTGCTCCCTATCACGATGGCCCGCGCCTGCATTTTGTTTCCAACGTCGATGGCGCGCATATGGCTGATACGCTGAAGACATTGAAGCCGGAGACAACCCTCTTCCTCGTGGCCTCCAAAACCTTCACTACAATTGAAACCATGACCAACGCGGGGACAGCGCGGAAATGGGTGGCGGAAGCCTTGGGTGAAGCCAAGGTGGGCAAACACTTTGCCGCCATCTCCACTGCAATCGACAAGGTGAAAGCCTTTGGCATCGCTGAAAACCGCATCTTTGGTTTTTGGGATTGGGTGGGCGGGCGCTATTCGCTTTGGTCTGCCATCGGCCTCTCGCTCATGATCGCCATTGGCCCCAAGCATTTCATGGACATGCTGAAAGGCGCCCACGCCATGGACCAGCATTTTGCCACGGCCAAGCCCATGCAAAACCTGCCCATGCTCCTGGGGCTGCTGGGTGTCTGGCACCGCAACGCCTGCGCGCTGCCCTCACGCGCCGTCATCCCCTACGACCAGCGCCTGTCGCGCCTCCCCGCTTACCTCCAGCAACTCGACATGGAATCCAATGGTAAACGCGTTACGGCCAAGGGCGACGCCACAAAGCACGACACCGGCCCCGTCGTTTGGGGTGAACCCGGCACCAATGGCCAACACGCGTTTTTCCAACTGCTGCATCAGGGCACCACAATCATCCCTGTTGAGTTCCTGATCGCTGCCGAACCGCACGAGCGCGAAGCCCACATGCGCGTCCATCACAACCTCCTCATCGCCAACTGCCTCGCCCAGTCCCAAGCCCTGATGAAAGGCCGCACATTGAAAGAAGCGACTGCGCAACTTCTCTCACAAGGGAAATCCAAAGACGAAGCAAAGCGCCTCGCCCCTCACCGTGTTTTCACTGGCAATCGCCCTTCCCTCACCATCGCCTACAAAAAGCTTGATCCCTTCACCTTTGGCCGCCTCATCGCCCTCTACGAACACCGCGTCTTCGTCGAAGCCGCCATCTGGGGCATCAACGCCTTTGACCAATGGGGCGTTGAACTGGGCAAGGAATTGGCAACGGGCTTGCAGCCGGTTGTTGAGGGTCGCCAGTCCGCCGACGGGCAGGATGCGTCAACAGCGGGCCTGTTGAAGCACCTCTCGGTTTAGGCCACGCCGCCCTCCGTTTGCGGACATTTGCCTCCGGGGGCCTTCTTGCGGATTTCGGCCCCCGCAAGTTGGGCACATATTCACGATGTCAATCAGCCGGGCAGGCGCGAGCCTGCCAAACCTATTGAACCCAAGATAGGATTGAAGGACTAAGATGTCAAGGATTATTTTCAAACATTGAGATTGGCGACGGAGAGCGCCTGTCGCGGCCATCCCGTTTGAAGCGTGACGCTCCCTGATCCTAGTTTGAAATCACATGCAACGCCCGCCCGCCATTTTTCACGGCTGCGGTGGAGAGTTTGCGGTCGAGGGTCGCCAGCATGGCTTTTCGTCCCACCGTCAATGCGAGCAGATATGTATCAGTGACTTGCGCGTGCGACGTCATGCGTTCCGTGTCGACGTCGGGAGTTGCGCAGAAACTCAGGTTGTCATGCCAGAATTCATGACCGTGCAGGGCGCGCAGGCTCATCATCAGCTGCACAGCTTCGGCTGGAGACAAACACGCGTTCGGATATTTCGGATTGGAGATAATGCGTATCAGGCCGTTTTCAGTCACGGGGCAAGAGGCCCAGGACCGGCTTCCTTGCCGGTCAAACCAGTTGTGCACCATGTCGTGCCCGATATGGGCAGGATCAACCAATGCAATCAAGACATTCACGTCAAGCAGGTAGGTCACGGCAGCTCGTCACGCAGGGCGTTGACGATGTCGAGTGTGACAATGGCTTTGGAATTGCGCAGAAGCTTTATGCCGTTCCGTTCGACACCAGAGGATTTGGGCTTGAGCGATTGACGCGCAAGCTCGGACACAACCGCACCGACAGACCTGTCTGCTTGCGCGGCTATGGTCTTGGCTGCGGCCAAAACATCGTCATCGATGGTCAGCGTTGTTCTCATGACAACGATGCTAGCGCATCACGCATCACGCATCAAGCAAGGATCTTTCAGCCTCAAACATCGAGATTTGAGACGGAGAGCGCATTCTCCCGGATGAAATCCCGGCGCGGCTCCACCACGTCGCCCATCAGCTTGGTGAAGAGGTCGTCGGCCTGGTCAATTTCGGCGACGCGCACCTTGAGAAGGGTGCGCACATTGGGGTCAAGTGTGGTTTCCCACAGCTGGTCCGGGTTCATTTCACCAAGGCCCTTATAGCGTTGCAGGGACACACCTTTGCGGCCTGCAAGGAACACGGAATCCAAAAGACCCAGCGGCCCGTTGATCGCCATGTCCACATCCTTGCGCTTGAGCTTGGCGGGACGCGCATAGATTTCCTGGAGATGCGTGGTTTTGCGGTCGAGCCGCATGGCATCCTGGGAGCCGATGAGCTTTGCATCAATCAGCCAGCTTTCTTTCACGCCACGCTGTTCGCGGCTGAAGCGCAATCCCCCATCCGCTGTCGCCTCGCCCTTCCAGCCACGTTCGGTTTCGTCGGACAACACATCAAGCCGCTTGCCGATGTAGGTTGCGGCAGCAACAGCATTGTCCGTGTTGGAAATGATTTCAGGATTGAGTGCGCCCGCAATCGCCGCCTGTTCGATCACCAGTGTGGGATAGCGCGAATGTAAACCTTCAATGATGCCGCGAATTGCAAGGGCTTCCGAGACAATGGCGCGGAGATCAGCGCCTGCGCGTTCTGACCCATCAGCCAATACGAGCTTCACCCCTTCAAGGCCGGACTCAATTAGGTTGTCTTCCAGCGCCTTGTTGTCTTTCAGGTAGATCTCGGAAGACCCCCGCTTGATTTTGTAAAGCGGTGGCTGCGCGATGTAGAGATGCCCGCGTTCAATCACCAAAGGCATCTGGCTGTAGAAGAACGTCAAAAGTAAAGTGCGGATATGGGCGCCATCCACGTCGGCGTCCGTCATGATGATAATCTTGTGGTAGCGGAGTTTCTCAATGTTGAACTCTTCACGCCCAATGCCGGTGCCGAGTGCCGTGATCAGTGTGCCCACTTCGGCGGAACCCAGCATCTTGTCGAAACGCGCACGCTCCACATTCAGGATTTTGCCCTTGAGGGGAAGCACCGCCTGGTTGTCACGGTTGCGCGCCTGCTTGGCTGAACCACCAGCCGAGTCGCCCTCGACGATATAGAGTTCAGACAAGGCCGGATCGCGCTCCTGGCAATCCGCCAGTTTTCCGGGCAGCGACGAAATATCGAGGACACCCTTGCGCCGCGTCAGTTCGCGCGCTTTCCGCGCCGCCTCGCGTGCCGCCGCCGCCTCAACGATCTTGACCATGATTTGCTTGGCGTCGGCTGGATGTTCTTCAAACCAGGCGCTCAGCGCCTCGTTCACATAGTTTTCAACGACGGGCCGCACTTCCGACGATACCAATTTGTCCTTTGTCTGCGACGAGAATTTTGGATCAGGCACTTTCACCGACAACACGCAAGTCATGCCTTCACGGGCGTCATCGCCGGAAATTGCAATTTTCTCTTTTTTGGCAATGCCGCTTGTGGTGGCGTAGTTGTTGATGACACGTGTCAGCGCGCCCCGGAAGCCCGCAAGGTGTGTGCCGCCATCGCGCTGGGGAATATTGTTGGTGAAGCAGAACATGCCTTCGTTGTAGCTGTCGTTCCACCACAAGCCACATTCCACCGTGATGCCCTCGCGCTCCCCCTTGATCAGGATCGGCGCTTTGAGCAGCGGCGTTTTTGAACGGTCGAGGTAGCGCACGAACTCCGCAATGCCGCCATCGTAGTAGAGTTCAACCATGTGAGGCTCAACGCCGCGCTTGTCTGTGATCGTCACCCGCACACCGGAATTGAGGAATGCGAGTTCGCGCAAGCGGTGTTCAAGCGTTGCAAAATCAAACTCGGTTTTCGTGAAGGTTTCACCCGATGGCAGAAAGGTCACTTCCGTGCCGCGTTTGCCCCCGCTGTCACCTGTCACCGCCAGGGGTGCATTCGGCACGCCGTGCGTGAAGGTCATGGAATGGGTTTTGTTGTCGCGGTGGATGGTGAGTTCAAGTTTCACAGACAGCGCGTTGACCACAGACACACCAACACCATGCAGGCCGCCCGAGACCTTGTAGGAGTTCTGGTCAAATTTGCCGCCCGCATGCAGTTCTGTCATGACAATTTCAGCGGCGGAGCGTTTGGGGTCGTGGTCGTCATCATGCTTGATGCCTGTGGGAATGCCGCGGCCATTGTCGGTCACCGTCACCGATCCTTCGGCGTTGAGTGTCACTGTCACCAACGTGGCGTGGCCAGCGAGCGATTCATCGATGGCGTTGTCAACGACTTCGTAGACCATGTGATGCAGGCCCGAGCCATCGTCGGTGTCGCCGATATACATGCCAGGCCGCTTGCGCACCGCGTCAAGGCCCTTCAGCACCTTGATGGACTCTGCACCATAATACGGGGTTTGATCGTCGTTCGCCATCAGCGGGGCCTGTTCAGGATAGTGATTCGGAGAGATGTCCGTCCAGCACCTGATAAACCACCGCTGAAGGCCCCAATCCAGTGAAAACGTCACGTTCCGTGCCCGTCATAAAGGCTTGAATCTGAAGGCCATTCAGGATGCCAAACAAGGCCTCCCGGCGGGCCTTGTCGAGATGCGCCGTGATCTCGTCCAAAAGCAGCACGGGATGCGCTCCAGCTGTTTGTGCAATGGCTGCGGCCTGGGCGAGGATGAGGCCGATGAGCAGGGCTTTTTGTTCTCCTGTCGATCCTTGAGAGGCAGGAATTTGTTTGGGTCCGTGGGTCAAAGTGAAGTCAGACCGATGCGGGCCCTTCAATGTGCGCCCGGCGCCGCGATCCGCACTTCTGTTGGATTTGAGTTGGTCCCGATACTGCGCTTCGGCTTTCAAAGCTGGCTCACGCGCCACATGGTCCTCAATTTCTCCCAGCAAGGCCATGTGGCTCCACGGGAAGGGATCGAGGCGGTGGGCTTCGCTTAGGACAGGATTGATACATTCAACAGCATGGAGCCGCGCCGCCGCAATCGCCACGGCCGCTTCCGCCATTTGTGCCTCCAGTGTTGAAAGCCAAGTATTGTCGCTTGAGCCTTTTTCCAACAAGGCATTGCGCTCACGCATGAGTTTTTCAAACCGGTTGACGCGGGTGGAATGCGAGAGATCAAACAATGCGACCATGCGATCGAGATAGCGTCGCCGTTCAGAGGTGCCACCTGCAAACAACCGGTCTTGCGCAGGAGTGAGCCAGACCAGCCGCAAATGCTCAGCCAGCGCGCCTGATGATTTCTGCAAATGTCCGTCAACCAGCACCGCGCGCGGTGCCGCCTCGCCTTCGGTTTCTGAGCGCGACCACGCCGTGCCAAGTTGCACTTCACCCGTTGGCCCCTGAAGCCTGGCCGACACCGCCCAAGCCCCATCGCCGCTCTGACGGCCCAGTTCCGCATATTCAGCGCTGCGAAGCCCCCGCCCCGGCATCAACAGGGAGATGGCTTCCAAGAGATTGGTCTTGCCCGCCCCATTGGGGCCCACAAACGCCGTCAGTCCCGCTGGCGGCTCAAGCCGCAACGCATCGTAATTGCGGAAGTCTGAAAGGGTAAGTCGGGAAATGCGAAACGCGGTTGCGTTCATCACACCCGCATCGGCATCAGCACGTAAAGCGACTTCGGATCATCGGGGTCCTTCACCAGTGTCGGCGAGCCGGAGTCCTGGAATTCAAACCGCATGGTGCTGGCACCAATTTGCCCCGCCACATCCATCAGGTAGCGGCTGTTGAAGCCGATCTCGATTTCCTCGTCGTTGTAATCAGCAACGATCTCTTCTTCAGCCGAGCCTGAATCTGGATTGTTGACAGCAAGGCCGAGTTTGCCCTTGGCGATGGACAGTTTCACGGCGCGGCTTTTTTCGAAGGAGATGGTAGAGACGCGGTCCACGGCGGAAGCGAAGTCCTTGGTTTCAACACTCAGCATGCGGGTGTTGTTGCGGGGTATGACGCGTTCATAATCCGGGAAGGTGCCGTCAATGAGTTTGGACGTGATGACAAGGCCGGAAATCGCAAAGCGGATTTTTTGGGTGGACAGACCCACCTCAACATCGCCGTCCATGCCTTCTGTGAGCTTCACCAGTTCCGACACGGTTTTGCGCGGCACGATTACGCCCGGCATGCCGGTGGCACCTGCGGGCAAATCAATTTGTGCCTGGGCCAAACGGTGACCATCTGTTGCAACCGCGCGCAGCATCTCGGCTTGCGACGCCTGGTGCAGATAGATGCCGTTGAGGTAGTAACGCGTCTCTTCGGTGGAGATTGCAAACCGCGTCTTCTCGATCAGGAACTTGAGGTCGGAGGCCTTCAGCGAAAACGTGTTGCCGAAGGGGCCGCTGGAAAGGCTTGGGAAATCATCGGCAGGCAGTGCCTGAAGTTGAAAGCGCGAGCGGCCGGAACTGACGGTCACGCGGGAATCCGCACCCTGGTCCAGCGCCAGCTGCGATCCATCCGGCAGCTTGCGCACGATGTCATAGAGCAGGTGGGCTGAAACAGTCACAGCACCTTCGCGGGTGGTTTCTGCGGCAACCGATTCCACGATTTCGATATCGAGGTCCGTCGCCGTGAGCTTCACTTCGCCCGAGGCCGCTTGCACCAGCACGTTGGACAGAATGGGAATGGTATTGCGCCGCTCCACCACACTTTGCACGTGGTTGAGGGCTTTGAGAAATGCGGAGCGTTCAATGGTGACGCGCATGGGGATGTGGGTGTCCGGACAAAGAAAGCCGGGGTAGCCCGGCGGGACCGGGAGTTAACCCCGATGGCGTGATGTTTTCAAGCGTTTGCTGCGCGTTTCCCCAACTTTACTCCGTCGGCTGGCTTGGCCAGCCCAACCAGACTTACTCGCAGTCCTGGGTGGGCGGGTTGAACCCGCCCATGGAGGATAACTTGGACTATTGCTGCTCCACCAGCCGGATCAAAATCGCGATGTCCTTGGCTAGCTTTTCGTCGGTCCTCACCTGTTCGTCGATCTTGCGCACGGCGTGCAGCACGGTGGAATGGTCGCGGCCGCCAAAACGCCTGCCAATTTCGGGAAGCGAGCGTGCAGTCAGCTTCTTGGCCAGATACATGCCAATCTGCCGGGGCACCACCACGGTGCGGGCGCGGCGTGGCGAGAGCAGCTCAGCCTTGCCGACATTGTAGTGCCGTCCCACCACTTTCAGAATGTCGTCAATCTTGATCCGGCCCTGGTCGGCGTTGACGGCCGTCATGGCCTCACGCAGCACCATGGCCGCAAGGTCAGCGGTAATCGGGCGGTTGTTGAACTGCTGGTAGGCGAGGATGCGGGTCAGTGCCCCTTCAAGTTCTCGGCCCCCGCCATTCACTTTTTCGGCAATCATGTCGAGCACTTGCATCGGCAGCACGTGTGCCGCGTCTTTCGCCAGCATGGCCCCGTGTCGTGCGCCTACGATACGGCGGCGCAGCTCCGGATCCGGCGCTTCAATATCAACCACCAGGCCGCCCAGAATGCGCGAGCGCATGCGCTGGTCAATACCGTCCAATTGGGCCGGCGGCACATCGGCGGCAATCACCACCTGGCGGCGCGAGTCCACCAGCGCATTGAAGGAATGGCAGAACTCCTGCTGGATGGCTTTGCCCTGCAGGAACTGGAAATCGTCAATCAACAACACATCGACAGACTGGAACTGGTCTTTGAACGATAATGTATCACGGCTGCGCACAGCCTGGATGAAGCCATACATGAAGCGCTCGGCTGTCATCATGGTGATACGCCGCTGCGGGCCTTGCGACCTGATCTTGTGGGCCAGTGCCTGCAACAGATGGGTTTTGCCGTAGCCTGCGGGGGAATAAACATAAAGCGGGTTGAAGCTGAGACTTTGGCCCTGGGCAGCCTGCGCCACGCGTTGGGCGGCAGCATGGGCAAGCTGGTTGGATTGTCCGACGACAAAGCTGTCAAAGGTCTGCTGTTCGGCAATGTCTGGAGACGGTGTCATGGGTTCGGCCATGCCTTGCAGCTGAGGCATACGCATATGGGCTTCCATCACGGGCCTGCGCACCACAGAGGCTGACACTTGCGGGACAGCCAGTCCCTGGTTTCTGACCTTGATCGCCACACCTTGCAGGCCTTCAAACTCCTGGCCTGCAATCATTGACAGTTTTGCCACGTAATGGCTTTCAATCCAGCTTTTCAAGAAGCGCGTGGGCACGGAAAGATGAAGCTGCTGTGCGGTGACAGCTTCGAGGTCCATGCGGGCAAACCAGCTGTTGAAAAGATCATCGCCCAGTTCGGCCCGCAAACGTTGCTGGATGTGCAGCCATTTTTCACGGTGATCTGGCATGGCTGTATCGGCCACTTCGCTTTTCTTGATTGCTGCCTGCACGTTGTCGTTCCCACCCTGATTATTTCGTTGCCTCTGGGTTTGGCGCGCAAGAATCCCCACGCACCAGCTTGACCTGATACGCAGTCAGAACTCATCACACTGAAGAGCAATCAGCATAGACTGCTGATTGATTTTGCCGCCCCCTGGAACCTGCTCGCGCTTGACGCGCCCGCCGCAGCTCCCATTGGTGAAGCTAGGCAAAGGCGGGTGCGGGGTGCAAAGCCTTTATTTTCGTCAGTGTACGGAACAGCATTGGAATTCAAGGGCAAATCCCGGTCGCCGCCCTTGTGGCGAGACCTAAACCCATGAATCTCACAGACGAATCAGAATTGCGCGACCCGTTGTAAAAACCTGGGGCCCGGCCAAATAAACTTCCGAAGACCACGGCAATTGTGTCAGTGGCTTAATGAATCCTTAACTCTAAATATTAACACACTGAAATATATAGAAAAAATCTAACAACTTCATCCGAACTCTGAACATCCAAAGTAAACCCACAGCGCTTTGGACGATCTTCTTCGCGATTCAATTGTGGCGAAAAAGCAAAAACGCCCGGAGATTCTCCGGGCGTTCCAATATCTTGCGGGAAGACGTTTGTTGAGGCCACCGTTAAGGTGAACCCGTTTTGCAATCAATCCTGCATGGCTTTGACACGGCGTGTGAGCCGCGAAACTTTGCGTGACGCCGCGTTCTTGTGCATCACACCCTTCTGGGCACCGCGTGCAAGTTCCGGCGTGGCCTTGCCGAGGGCCGTCAAAGCGTCGGCCTTTTTGCCGGACTTGATGGCTTCTTCGACGGTCCGCACGGTGGAGCGGACGCGGCTGATGCGGTTCTTGTTGACGGTGGCGCGGCGTGCGGCACTGCGGTTCGCCTTTTTGGCGGATGATGTGTTGGCCATGATAATCCTTGAATTTGCTGGGCTTGACCCGACCCGGGTCTACCGGAAACGGTCGTACCCGGGGGTTCAGCCCGGGCCTTTGAGCCGGGTATAAGCATGACGCGCCACAAAGGTCAATTCCAGCTTTGCCCGACCCTTTATTGTCCCTATAGAAGCAAGATGAGCATCTACAGCGAAACCCGGCCCTGGGGGGCCTTTTTTGTCCTCGATGAGAAGCCCGGCTCCAAGGTGAAACGGATTATGGTCAAGCCAGGCGGAAGATTGTCGCTGCAATCCCACAAACACCGCTCCGAACATTGGACCGTGGTTGAAGGGGTGGCGACTGTCACGGTTGATGCCAAAGTTTTGAACTTGCAACGCGGTCAATCGCTTGACATTCCCTTGGGCGCCAAGCATCGGCTGGAGAACCTGGGAACAGCAGAGGTGACTGTCATTGAAGTGCAATTTGGGGATTATCTGGGCGAAGACGACATCATCCGCTATGATGATATCTATGACCGCACTTGACCGTTTTGAAACCTTTTCCCGTGATGGTGCGTTATTGGTGAATGTTCTCGCAAGTGGCTGACCCAACTGACATATCCCTGTTGCTCTCGCGCGTTGCACTGCATGACCGCGCGGCCTTTTCAGCGCTCTACGGAAGAACCTCCGCGAAACTTTTTGCCGTTACCCTGCGTTTGACCAGAAACAGGGCCGAAGCCGAAGATGCCCTGCAGGAGACTTTTGTGAAGATCTGGCAGCATGCAGGCCAATACCGCGATACCCAGCACAGCCCCATGGCGTGGTTGGTGGCGATTGCCCGCAACCATGCCATTGACCGACTGCGCCGTGCGCCAAAAGGCTCGGTTGAGCTGGATGACACCTTGAACCTTGCCGATACGGGCCCAACGCCCGAAGCGATTGTGGCGGCCTCTTCCCAGCGCAAGCAGATTGACGATTGCCTCAAAACCATCGACACCGCAGATGCCATCCGCGGCGCCTATCTTGACGGCTATTCCTACGATGAATTGGCAACACGTTTTGACGTGCCTCTCAACACCATGAAAACCTGGCTGCGCCGGGGACTGATCAAACTCAAGGATTGTCTCAATGGCGCGTGACAAGGACATCATTGATCGTCCCGACGCGTCCATGGAGGCGGCGGAGTATGTGCTGGGTGTCATGTCGGTGGCGGAACGGCAGGCTTTCACGCGCCGCCTCGCCAGCGACGAAAGCCTGCGTGTGGAAGCCGTCTATTGGGAAAACCGTCTGTCGCCGATGGCGGAAGATGTTGTGCCGACAGCTCCTCCAGCAACAGTTTTCAAATCCATTGAACAACGCTTGTTCGCCGAAGATGCAAAGTCCGGCTTGCTGCAGAGCCTCGGTTTTTGGCGCGGTCTGAGTTTTGCTTCACTTGCGGCTGCCGTGCTTTTGGGCGGAGTATTATTCAATTCACTTCAACCCGGCCCCGGCGGGCCGTCAACACTGATTGCGGAACTTGCTGGAGAAAGCAAAACCGTGCGCCTCGCCGTGGCTTATGACGCCGCCGCAGGTGCCTTGAAAATAAACCGGGTTGAAGGTGCGGCTGCGACAGGCCGTGATTTTGAACTCTGGCTCATCGCAGGCAGCAATGCGCCGGTCTCGCTCGGTGTGTTGCCACAAAATGCGCAAGGTTCGATCATCGTGCCGGAAGCGCTGCGTGCTACATTGGCCAACGCCATACTTGCGATCAGCGACGAGCCTGACGGTGGCTCGACCACGGGTGCACCAACGGGTGCTGTCCTTGCCACGGGCCAGGTACTCACGGTTTCGTGAACTCTCTTTCCGAAACATAAACACCGGATCCGGCGTTGTTGTTTTGTGTCCAGCAGTATGGACCCGACAACAAGGAAAATTTCAAATGAAAACACTTCGTCAAACCGCGCTTGCATTGCTTGCAATGTCAACCCTCGCCACCGCAGCCTTCGCTGCCAACCCCATGGTGGGTGGTGCGGAAATGTTCGCGGACAAGAACATTGTCGAGAACGCCATGAACTCCAAGGACCACACCACACTGGTTGCAGCCGTTGCAGCAGCAGGTCTGGTTGACACCTTGAAGGGCGCTGGCCCATTCACCGTGTTTGCACCAACCAACGACGCCTTTGCAGCCCTGCCAGCCGGCACGGTTGAAACCCTGCTGAAGCCAGAAAACAAGGATCAACTCGTCAAGATCCTGACCTGCCATGTGGTTGGTGCCAACGCCATGTCAGACGCCATCGGCAAGATGATCATGGATGACGGTGGCATGCACACCGTGAAAACGGTCGGTGGTTGCGAATTCACCGTCATGATGGACGGTGACAAGATCGCCATCAAGGACGGCATGGGCACCATTGCCAAGGTAACGATTGCCGACGTCATGCAGTCCAATGGCGTGATCCACGTCATCGACAAGGTCCTGCTGCCCAAGATGTAAGGCAATTGCAACGGAGCCCCTGTTTCTCTCCCGATTGACGGGGGCTCCACAAAATCGTGAACATGATGTCATTTGAATTCGACCACACCACATGCCACATCGGTGCCATGAGAAAGGTGAACCACATGAACCGCAGACTCCTTTGGAAGGGCGCAGGTCTTTTGAGCCTCGCTGCAATCATTTCGCGCGGCCACGCTGAAACGGCTGAAGTTTTTGAAGTCAGCTTGACGCCTGAGGCGTGGAAGAAAAAACTTTCACCCGAAGCCTTCGCCGTGTTGCGCGAAGAAGCGACGGAGCGTCCTTTCACCAGCGCACTGCTGGACGAAAAGCGCGAAGGCAATTTCGCCTGTGCGGGCTGCGATCTTCCGCTCTATCCATCGTTCGCAAAATATGACAGCGGCACCGGCTGGCCGAGTTTCTACGAGGTGCTTCCCAAGGCCATCGGCACCAAGGAAGACGACACACTTTTCACCACCCGCGTGGAATGCCACTGCAGCCGCTGCGGCGGCCACATGGGTCACATTTTCGAAGACGGCCCACAGCCCACAGGCATGCGCCATTGCATCAATGGTGTGAGCCTGGTGTTCCAGCCGAAAACGGCTTGATGAATGTGCCTCTCCCTTGCGCGAAGCGTGAGGGAATGTGTTGGCTTGGTTTGCTTTCTTGAAGACACCCCATTGGGGCACGCAGAGCAATTGCTTGCAGCCAAGGGACCTCTCCCGCCCTTCGGGCACCCTCCCCGGTGGGGAGGGACCTCGGTCAACCACCTCCCGTTTTGCTGTTCAGGGCGCTCGCACTACCAGTCCCTCCCCACCGGGGAGGGTCCGGCGAAGCCGGGGGAGCGACTATCTGGGTTGTCAAGTTGCAATTTGGAATTTTACACGCGCATCGCGAACTCTGGCATTGAGGATGGTGAGGAGTTTGTGGGCGAGAGCGATGCGAATGACCATCTTTGGTTTGCCTTTGGCGACGAGCCTTGCATGGAAAGCGCCGATGTGGGGGTCATAGCGGCGGACGATGTCGGCGACGAGGTAGAGGATGGAGCGGACGGTGCTGCGGCCTCCCTGAATGTGTCGCGGTCCGTTCTTCTTGCCTGAGTCGTTGGCCATGGGTGCCAGACCCGTGAGTTTGGCAATGGCGCGGCTGTCGTAGGTGCCGATTTCGGGAAGGTTGGTGAGGATGCAGGCGACGGTGCGGTCTGCGACACCCTTGAGGCTGCGCAGAGCGGAGCCGATGGCCTGCCACAGCGGATCGTCATCAATGAGGGAAGCGATCTCGCCTTCCAGTGTCTTGGTCTGCTTCTTTTGCAGAGCCATGACTTCGATGATGGAGGCGCGCATCTCCCCGTCATCAGCCTGCTTGAGGCGCTTCTTGTTGACCGTCATATCCTGCGTCACCTGCCTGAGCCTTTTGACCAAGCTGTTGAGACGCAACTGTTTTTTCGACGGCGGCGGCATGGCCACAAGATTTCTGGCCTGTCCGAAAGAGGCAATGACGAAAGCATCAATCGCATCCGTCTTCTCCAGAAAGCCCATGCCCTTGGCATAGTGCCGCACCGTACCAGGGTTGACACACGTCGCGGCAACACCTTCCGCACAAAGCCCCAGAAAGGCCTGGTGCTGATAGCCTCCGGTGGCTTCCATCACCGCCAGTTCCACCTGATGCTGCCGGCAAAACACCGCCAGTGCGGCGATGCCTGCCGGCGTATTGGCAAAGCGGCCCACCGCCTCGCCCGGGACAATCCGGCAATCGAGATTGTCCTTTGAAACATCTACTCCACAAATGATTCTGTTCACGGTAAACCTGCCTTGTCTTTGCGTCTGGAAACATCCGACTGTTCGATTGTGCGTGAAGATGCGACGAAGATCCCTTGCTCCCCCACGGTTGCAAAACCTGAGAGGTCCCGGGCGACATCGCCGCGCGCGGGGGCTGGTTGCAACCAGCCCC
>JANPCE010000022.1:0-16770 GCA_031430795.1 Hyphomicrobiales bacterium | reverse complement strand
ACCTTTTGCAACCCCCACCCGCTTTACTGATCAGGGCCGCACACCCCACACCCCCCCCACCCCGTCGGTTAGGGTGCCCTAAGGGCGGGAGAGGTCCCTTGGCACCAAGCGATGACCCTGCAGTTTTTGGGCAGCGCTTGACTTCAATTCACCCTTGGCGCATTTGTGAACTGTAACCGCCCACTGCGGGAGAGACTGGCAAGAATTCAAAATGCAGCCAGCGCCGAAGGAGCAACCGCCCCGGAAACTCTCAGGCAAAAGGACCGTAGGGCGGAAATACACTCTGGAGAGCAGAGGTCATAAGACATGGCCGCTCACCGAAGGAGAAAGCGGGTCCGTGTCGGAGTGACGGGCAAGCGAAAACTCTCAGGTTCCTGACAGAGGGGGCAAGTGTGCAAGGATTGCGCACTTGAACCATATTGTCAGGAGACCACCGAGTGACCGAGTCCCTTCATCGCACGTCATTATACGAAGAGCATGTTCGCTTGGGTGCCAGGATGGTGCCCTTCGCTGGTTATGACATGCCTGTGCAATATCCAACCGGCGTTCTGACCGAACACCATTGGACACGCCAACACGCCGGGCTTTTTGATGTCTCCCACATGGGGCAGGCCACTTTGCGCGGGTCCGATTTCGAGACCACGGCAAAAGCGCTCGAAACGCTGGTCCCTGCAGATGTGCTCGGCCTCGAACCCTTGCAACAGCGCTACAGCCAATTGCTCAACACGGATGGTGGCATCCTTGATGACCTGATGATGGTGCGGGGCCGCAAAGACGGCGAGATTTATCTGATCGTCAACGCTGGCTGCAAGAACAAGGACTATGCCTGGATCAAATCACACCTGCCATCAAACGTGACTCTGGATGTGCGCACTGATCTGGCTTTGCTGGCTTTGCAAGGCCCGGATGCGGAAGCCGCTCTTGCAAGACATGCGCCGGCTTGCAGCGACATGGTTTTCATGCAGGCCGCAGAACTGCAAATCGGAACCATCAACGCCTTAGTCACTCGCTCCGGCTACACGGGAGAGGACGGCTTCGAAATTTCGGTGCGTGACGGTGATGCCACGGCACTTTGGAATCTGTTTCTCTCCGACGAAAATGTGAGACCCGTCGGCCTTGGCGCGCGGGACTCGTTGCGGCTTGAGAGCGGCTTGTGTCTCTATGGCCATGACATTGATGAAACAACATCTCCCAACGAAGCGGGATTGATGTGGTCGGTTTCCAGGCGCCGACGCGAAGCGGGTGGATTTGTGGGTGCCACCCGCGTGCAGCACGAAATGCGCGATGGCGTGAAGCGCAAGCGCATCGGCATCAAACCCGATGGCCGTGCCCCGGCCCGCGAGGGCACCATCGTGCAGAATGTGGCGGGACGCGAGATTGGCCGCATCACATCCGGCGGCTTCGGTCCCACTGTCAACGGTCCCGTCGCCATGGGCTATGTCGAAGCGGATTACGGTAAGCCGGGAACACCCCTTCAACTCATCGTCCGCGACAAGGCACTTTCTGCGTCCGTCGTGAAACTGCCTTTCGTTCCCAACACTTTCAAAAGATAACGAGGAAACACCATGAGCAAGAAATACACCGCCGAACATGAATGGCTGAGCGTTGATGGCGACATCGCCACCGTTGGCATCACCGAGCACGCACAGATGCAATTGGGAGATGTGGTGTTTGTTGATCTTCCCACCGTCGGCAAGAAGGTGGAGATGGGCAAGGACGCCGCAGTGGTGGAAAGTGTGAAAGCTGCAAGCGATGTCTATGCGCCGATCAGCGGTGAGATTGTGGAAGTGAACCAGAAGCTCGCCGACAACCCGGCCATGGTCAACGAAGATGCTGAAGGTGCGGCATGGTTCATGAAAATCAGGATCGCCAACGAGTCAGAGCTTGATGGCATGATGGACAAGGCCGCTTACGACAAGTTGGTGGGATGAACCATAGGGACCTCTCCCCCGGCTTCGCCGTACCCTCCCCAGAGGGGAGGGACTCGTGGGGGGACCTCCCGTTTTACTATTCAGGGCGCTCGCACCACGGGTCCCTCCCCCATGGGGAGGGTGCCCGAAGGGCGGGAGAGGTCCCTTCGACGTCACAAAGTGAAAGCGAAAAACATGACAACCCTTAAAGACCTCGAACCCGGCGCCAACTTCATCTCGCGCCATATCGGCCCAAATGAAATCGAAACCCGGGACATGCTGCGCGAACTCGGCGAAAAATCATTGGAAGATTTCATTGCCAAAGTCGTGCCTGCAAAAATCCGCGCCAAACGCCCTCTGGACTTGAAGCCGGCCATGGCGGAACGCACAGCGCTTTCATATCTGCGCAAGTCGGCCGAGCGGAACGAGGTGTTCACCTCGATGATCGGCATGGGTTATTACGGCACTGTCACGCCGAAGGTGATCTTGCGCAACATTCTGGAAAATCCCGGCTGGTACACGGCCTACACGCCCTATCAGGCCGAAGTCTCCCAGGGCCGTCTCGAAGCGTTGCTGAATTACCAGCAGATGGTGATGGACATGACGGGCCTCGACATCGCCAACGCGTCCCTGCTCGATGAAGCGACCGCCGCAGCAGAAGCCATGGGCATGGCGCGACGCGTGTCAAAATCCCGGTCCAACGTTTTCTTTGTCGATGCCGACACCCATCCGCAAACCATCAGCGTCATCGAAACCCGCGCCAAAGGCTTTGGCATTGAAGTGAAGGTCGGCGATCCGTTGCTGGATTTGAAAGCGGGCGAAGTGTTTGCCGCACTGCTCAGTTATCCCGGCTCATCAGGAGAGGTGCGCGACTTCCGCGACATCATCACTGCGCTGAAAGCTTCGGGTGCGCTCTCCATCATGGCAACCGACTTGTTGGCACTCGCGTTGCTCACACCGCCAGGGGAACTGGGTGCCGATGTCGCCATTGGCTCGGCACAGCGTTTTGGTGTGCCCATGGGCTACGGCGGTCCGCACGCGGCGTTCTTCGCCACGCGTGATGAACACAAGCGCGTCATGCCCGGCCGCCTCATCGGTGTTTCGGTTGATGCGCAAGGCAACCGCGCGCTGCGCATGGCCTTGCAAACCCGTGAGCAACACATCCGCCGCGAAAAGGCGACAAGCAACATCTGCACGGCACAAGTCCTGCTGGCGATCACGGCGTCGATGTTTGCTGTCTACAATGGTCCCAAGGGCGTGCGGAAATCCGCGGCGCGCACGCAACGCTTCATGCAGATTTTTGTAAAGGCGGTGAGTGACCTCGGCATTGATGTCAAGACCAGGCATTTCTTTGACACGGCAACGCTGCACGTGCCGGGTCGCGCCCACATGCTGTGGGCCAAGGCGAAAGAAAAGCGCATCAACCTGCGCTTCGTCGATGCAGATCATGTTGGCATCTCTTTTGACCAGACAACACGCAGGCAGGAAGTGCAAAAACTCTTGTCCGTGTTCAAGTCTGGCGTGGCACCGGATCTGGATGTCATTGACGCAAAGGTGAAACCCGCGTTGCCCAAGGCCTTGCAGCGCACCTCAAGCTATCTCACCCACCCGGTGTTTGAGCGCTATCATTCCGAAACCGAAATGCTGCGCTATATGCGTCATCTGCAGGCAAAGGATTTGGCGCTTGATCAAGCCATGATCCCACTTGGCTCTTGCACCATGAAGCTGAATGCCACGAGCGAGATGATCCCTGTGACATGGCGGCATTTCTCGCTGCTGCATCCGTTTGCACCCCTCGAACAGGCGCAAGGCTACATCCAGTTATTCGAAGAGTTGGAGGAAATGCTTTCGGAGATCACTGGCTTTGACGCCATCTCGCTTCAGCCCAACGCGGGTTCGCAAGGCGAATACGCAGGGTTGCTGGCGATCAAGCGCTATCATGAATCACGTGGGGACCTGCATCGCAACATTTGCCTCATTCCTGTTTCAGCCCACGGCACCAATCCAGCCTCGGCGGCCATGGCCGGTATGCAGATCGTGATTGTCGGCTGCGATCCGCAAGGCAATGTCGATGTGAAAGATCTTGAAGCGAAGGCCAAACAACACGCCGCCAATCTGGCGGCATTGATGATCACCTATCCATCGACGCACGGCGTGTTTGAGGAATCAGTGATCGACATCTGCAAGATCGTGCATGAAAATGGCGGGCAGGTTTACCTCGACGGCGCAAATCTCAATGCGCAAGTGGGGTTGATGCGACCTGCGGAACTGGGCGCGGACGTGTGCCACATGAACCTGCACAAGACCTTTTGCATTCCCCATGGCGGGGGCGGTCCAGGCATGGGGCCGATTGGCGTGCGTGCGCACCTGGCTCCGCATCTGCCGGGTCATACTGTCGTCAAAGGCGTCAATCCCGCAGCAGGTGCTGAAGGTCACAGAGGTGCAGTCTCAGCCGCTCCTTGGGGCTCGGCTTCCATCCTTCCCATCTCATGGATGTACATCGCCATGATGGGCGGTCCCGGCCTTACCCGCGCCACGGAAATCGCCATCCTCAATGCAAACTATATCGCCGCACGCCTCAAGCCACACTTCCCCGTGCTCTACACAGGGCCCGGTGGTTTCGTGGCCCATGAGTGCATCGTCGATCTGCGCTGGTTGAAAGACCGCACCGGATTGTCAGTCGAAGACGTGGCCAAACGCCTGGTGGACTACGGCTTCCACGCCCCCACCATGTCTTTCCCCGTGGCCGATACATTGATGATTGAACCCACCGAGAGCGAGGGGAAACGCGAGATCGACCGCTTCTGCGACGCCATGATTTCAATCGCCGCCGAAATCAAGGCTGTTGAAGAGGGCAAGGCGGACAAGCAGCACAACATGCTGAAGAACGCACCCCACACCCACAGGCTTCTGTTCGGCGAATGGAAACATGCCTACACCCGCGAACAGGCCTACTTCCCGCTGGGGCACTTGTACCCCAACGACAAGTATTGGCCCCCCGTAGCCCGCGTCGACAACGTCTTCGGCGACCGCAACCTCGTGTGTTCGTGCCCGCCGATAGAGAACTACATGCAGGCGGCGGAGTAGGGGCAGTCGCTTGGCTTCAAGCGATTACCCTGCGGCGGCGGAGGGCGGTTTGACAGCTGGATCAATTCTGACTAGTCTGACTAGTCAGAATTGGAGTCTCAATGAACCATCAATCTAAAACCTGGCCTTTGCAGGAAGCCAAAGCGAAGTTCAGCGAGGTTGTGCGCAGGGCACAAACTGAGGGGCCACAAACTGTGACAGTGCATGGCGAGCCAGCAGTCGTGATTACAGCCGCACAACCGGCCAAGCAGCTGATTGCCGGAAAATTCGTACCGACAGGTACCGGTCTTGATCTGATCCGGGCCATGCAGGCATGTCCATATCCCGAAGTGTTTGACGAAATCGACAGACTCCGTGTCAAAGCACCTGTGATTCTCCGGGACATTGAACTCGAATGAAATGGATCATTGACACAAACGTCATCTCTGAGTTGGCTAGAAAGGCACCCGCTGCAAATGTCGTGGAATGGTTTACATCGCAAGCATATGACAAAATCGCAGTCAGTGTTGTTTCAATTGCCGAAATCCGCCACGGCATTGCTGCTGCTGTTGAGCCGGAAAAGAAACAGCAGGTTGCGATTTGGTTGACCGAAGTTGTCCGCCCTATGTTTGATGGACGTGTCTTGGACATCAACGAGGACGTGCTGGTAAAGTGGCAACAGTTGGCGGACTCCGCAAAGTTTCAAATGAGAACACTGCCGCAGGCCGACTCCCTGATTGCGGCGACAGCGGCAAATGCGGGATATGGTGTTTGCACGCGAGATACCAAACCATATCTGATTTGCGGCGTTCCCACGCTCAATCCCTTCACCGGCGAGCGCTTCAACGGCGCGTGAGAGGCCCACCATGACCACCACCCGCACCGAACGTGACTCCATCGGCGAGATGCAGATACCGCAATCCGCCGACTATGGCATCCACACGGCTCGCGCGGTGGACAATTTTCCCATGACGGGCATGCAGCTCCGGCACTTTCCTGAACTCGTGCAGTCGTTGGCGATGACGAAGAAAGCCTGCGCCATGGCCAACATGGAATTGGGCGCACTCGATGACCGCATCGGCAACGCCATTCTGCGCGCCTGCGACCGGGTCATCGCGGGCGAGGGCCACAGGGATTTCATCGTCGACATGTTGCAGGGTGGGGCCGGCACCTCCACCAACATGAATGCCAATGAGGTGATTGCCAATCTGGCTTTGCGTGAGTTGCAGAAACCCGCTGGCGATTATGCGACCATACATCCGAACGATCATGTGAACCTGTCACAGTCCACCAACGACGTCTATCCAACGGCGGTGCGCCTCACCATGGTGCGCAGCTGTCCGGCGCTGATTGCACAGCTTGAACAGTTGAAAGCCGCATTCACGGCGAAGGCAGGGGAATTCCACGATATCATCAAAGTGGGCCGCACCCAGTTGATGGACGCAGTGCCAATGCGGCTTGGCCACGAGTTCCGCGCCTTTGGTATCACCATTGGAGAAGACGTCGAACGTTTGCGCGAAGTGGCAAATTTGCTGCGTGAAGTGAATCTGGGCGGCACCGCGATTGGCACAGGTATCAACACGCCGGAAGGTTACGCGGCGAAGGCCATCCACCACTTGTCGGATGTGTCAGGCGAAAAACTTCTGCTGGCGGGCGATCTCATCGAAGCCACGTCCGACATGGGAGCCTTCATCACTTTTTCGGGTGTGCTGAAGCGCATTGCAGTGAAACTCTCGAAGATTTGCAATGACCTGCGACTACTCAACTCAGGACCCCGTGCCGGTTTTGGCGAAATCCGGCTTCCCGCCATGCAGGCGGGTTCGTCCATCATGCCAGGCAAGGTCAATCCGGTGATCCCGGAAGTCATCAACCAGATCGCCTACCAAGTCATCGGCAATGACCTCACGGTGACGCTTGCCGCTGAAGGCGGGCAGTTGCAGTTGAATGCCTTTGAACCTGTGATCGTGCTCAACATCCTGCAATCCATGCGCATGCTGACACGCGGCATGGCGGTGCTGCGGGAGAAATGTGTCAACGGCATCGAAGCCGACCGCGAACGTTGTCAGGAACTGCTGGACCATTCGCTGGTGGCGGTGACAGCCATCAACCCCTACGTCGGTTACGCCGTCGCCAGCCGTGTGGCCAAGGAAGCCCTGAAATCCCGCCGCACGATCCGCGACGTGGTTTTGGCAGAAAAGCTGATGACGGAGGCGCAGCTGGTTGAAGCGTTTTCAACCGACAATCTGTTGGGTCGATGAATGTTTCCAGCATATTAGAGCGGTTCCAGGTTGGTTTGAACTATTGTTAACCAAAAACAACTCGTCATGGTCCGCTTCATGCGGACCACCCATGGGTCCTCCGCATAAAGCGGAGGATGACGGAAATGTGAGATTGTGTAACCTGACCCGGGACGGTTCAAAAATTGCGACAGCAGTTGCACTCAGTTCAAACGCGCCTTCACTGCGGCAATCGATTCAGCGATCAGTTTCTCGCCGGCTTTCCCGCTGGCACCATCTGCCAGCAGGCTGCCAGCGGCACGCACCGCAAGATCTGCCGCCGCTGCACGGACATCGCGGACGGCGGAAGCTTCGGCTTGTGCAATCTTTTGTTCGGCCTGCTTGGTGCGCCGCGCCAGCATGTCGTCAAGCTTCTTGCGGGCATCCACGGCATAGGCCTCGGCGTCGGACCTCGCCTGTGCCACAATGTTCGCCGCTTCGCCTTCGGCGTCACTGCGCTTCTTCTGGTATTCAGCGAGAAGTGCCGCCGCATCTTCTCGCAGTTTACGGGCGTCGTCGAGGTCCTTGGCGATCTTGGCGGATCGCTCGTCCAGCATCTTGGCCAGCATGGCTGGAACCTTGAGATAGACCAGAAGGGCGATGAACAGAATGAAGGAAACCAGCACCCAGCTTGCGGGATCGCGTAAAAATGACATGCTCTGCTTTCCCTTACTTTGCAGCTTTGGCTACGGCAGACAGCGCTGCAGCTGTGGTGACTTTGCCGCCCAACAGCGCGGCCACGATGTCGGCAGAGATATCCGCCGCCAGCGCTGCAATGCCACCCATGGCTTTGGCCTTGGCGGCAGCGACGGCCTTGTCGGCAGTCGATGCTTTGGCAGAAAGTTCAGCGTCAAGCTTGTGCAGCGCGTCGCTGGCTTTTGCCGCTTCGGCGTTGCGGGTTTCCAGCGCCTTGGCCGAGGCCTTGCCACGGGCGTCCGCGAGCGAGGCTTCATAGGCCTTGAGTGCGGCCTCTGAACTGGCCTTCAATTTCTGCGCTTCGGCCAGATCACCGTCGATGGTGCTCTTGCGTTGCGCGATCACACCACCCGTGCGCGGAATGATGATCCGCGACACGATGGCATAAAGCGCAATGAAACTCACCGCCAGCCAGAACAGCTGCGGCAACCATGTGGTGACATCAAGTTGCGGCATGTCCGCTCCTCAAATTGGGAAAAACCGGGCGATGATGCGCCCGGAAAATCAGGCGAAGTTGGTATCAGCCGAACAGGATCAGCATCGCGACGGCGAAGCCGATGAGGCCCGTGGCTTCAGCGAAAGCGAAGCCAAGGAACAATGTGCCGCGCTGCGAAGCCGCTGCACCGGGATTGCGCAATGCGCCCGCCAGGTAGTGGCCGAAAATGGTGCCGATGCCGATGCCGGCGCCGCCGAGTGCAATGGCTGCAAGGCCGGCACCGATCATCTTTGCTGCTGTAACGTCCATGGTAGTCTCCTTTGATATGAAAATGGTGAAGTGTGTGTCAGTGATCGACGTGCATGGCGTCGTTGAGATACATGCAAGTCAAAAGCGCGAAGACATAGGCCTGCAAGGCGGCGACCAGAAGCTCAAGTCCGGTGAGGCCCACCATGGCGATCAGCGGCACAAAGCCGAAATAGCCGAGCATGACCACAAAGCCCGCCATCACCTTCAACATCATGTGCCCCGCCATCATGTTGGCGAAGAGACGGATGGAGAGGGAGAGGGGACGGATAAAGTAGGATACGATTTCGATGAGCACGACAAGCGGCAGCAAAAGCGGCGGAACACCTGAGGGCACGAAGAGCTTGAGATATTTGAAGCCGTGCTTCCAGAACCCGATCAGCGTTGCACCGATGAACACCGTCAGCGCCAGTGCCAAAGTCACGATGATGTGGCTGGTGACAGTAAAGGAGTAGGGGATGAGGCCCAGCACATTGCAGAACAGAATGAACAGAAACAGCGTCAGCACAAAAGGGAAATAGTGCCGCGCGTTTTCGTGCAGCACCTCTTTTGTCATGTTGTCGATCACTTCGTAAAGGCTCTCGCACACCGATTGCAACCGCGTCGGCACCAGCTTGCGCGGGGCCAGCAGAAACAGCAAGGCGATGGCCGCAACCGCGATGACCGCCCACAGCGCGGAGTTGGTGAAAGACAAGGCGCCAAAATCGAAAATCTTGTTGATGACGAACTGGTGGATCGGATCGATGATTTTTTCGCCATGCGCGGCACCCGCTTCAGCGGTGCCCTCTGCGGTGGTTGTCGTTGCAGCCAGAAACATCAGTCGTCGTCCTCATCGTCTTTGACAGCAGGAGGGATTGGCCCGTTGCTGCCCAGAATTGCGTCGGCCTGTTTGGAGCGTGACATCCGCATCACGTTCCATATTCCTGCGGCCTGTCCGAGCGGCATCAGGATAATCATCAACCAGGGTGTTGTCCCGAAATAGCGGTCAAGAAAATAGCCCGCGACCGTGCACACGCCGAGGGCAACAAGGATGTCCGCAATGGCGCGCATGGCAAATCCGGCCGCCATGGCATCCGTTGGATCAGGCCCCGTCGCCTCGCCCCGTTCGGCCAGAGTTTTGTCCAGCCGTTCTTCCAGGTTCTTCAGCCGATCGTCTTCCGGTGGCTTGTCGGCCTTGGTCATGATCGAACCTAAAACATCAAAAAAAGCGCAGCGGAAAACCATATGCCACCGCCGCCTGAAAGCGCTGTCTTAATAGTTTCGGGGCTGAAATGTGTCAAGGTGAGATTGGTCTGGCTAACACGTTGAAATAAAAACGATAAATGCATTCTTGCGAAAGATGCGTCATTGAGTCCGTGAATCACTTTGATTCCGCTCCCGCTTGCGGTCCCGAACCTGTGCCCTATCATCAACTGGTGATTTGGGAAGGAGTGCCGTGATGAAGCATGTGATGATCGCAAGTCTGCTGGCGCTGTCCGCAGTCGGCGCAACGGCTGCGCAAGCGGAATTCAAGGGCTGCTACGAGCGGGTCTATGAAGCGCGGTACCTGAAGAAAAACAAGAAACAGCAGGTCATCCGCATGCGCTTCCAAGTGGGCGTGGGGCAGGGCGAAGACGGCCAGCCGGAATTGCAGGACCGGATCGAAGCAACCCTGCGTGGCAATTCCGTTTATCGCGGCAGTTCGGCGGCTTGCAAAGTCGACGGCAGGGAGTTGCAGTGTGAGATTACCGGCAACGGCGGAAGCTTCCATGTGACGGACCGAGGCAAGAACAGTGTGCGCATCACCAACACGTCGCTGATGCGGTTTGGGAATGAAGAGGACGGGGACAAGGTCAAGGCTGATCATTCCAACCGCGAGTTTCGGTTGTTCCGGGTGGGGAAGGGCGCGTGTCCGTGACGCGGAGCGGTTTCTCTGGGCTTCTTAATCGCTTGGAACCAAGGGACCTCTCCCGCCCTTCGGGCACCCTCTCCGAAGAGGAGAGGGACTCGTTGTGGGAGCGCCCTGAACAGTAAAACGGGAGGTCGCTCCAAGAGGTCCCTCTCCCCTTCGGAGAGGGTCCGCGAAGCGGGGGGAGGTCCCTTTGCTGCAAGCGATGGCTCTACTGCATTAAAAAATGTGTGAATCCGACAACCCAAAGGGGTGAGCGTGAAACCCCTTACCCCGCCTCCGCCACCAGCTCCGCAGCTTCTTCCAAATTCACACTCACCAGCTGCGATACACCGCGTTCCATCATCGTCACACCAAACAACCGGTTCATCCGCGCCATCGTCAGCGGGTGGTGGGTGATGATGAGGAAGCGGGTTTCGGTGCGGGCGAGCATGGCGTTGAGGAGGTTGCAGAAGCGTTCGACGTTGTGGTCGTCGAGGGGGGCGTCGACTTCGTCCAGCACGCAGATGGGCGAGGGGTTCGTCAAAAACACTGCAAAGATCAGCGCCAAGGCGGTCAATGTTTGTTCACCGCCGGAAAGCAATGAAAGGGTGGTGGGTTTCTTGCCGGGGGGTTTCGCCATGATTTCGAGACCGGCTTCGAGCGGATCATCAGATTCGATCAATTGAAGCTCAGCCTCACCGCCGCCAAACAGCGTGGTGAAAAGTTCTGTGAACTTTACATTCACTGTTTCGAACGCATCCAGCAGCCGCTGGCGGCCCTCTTTGTTCAATGAGCCGATGGCACCGCGCAGTTTCGCGATGGCCTGCACCAGTTCATCTTTTTCCCTGCGCATGGTGGTGAGCTGCGCGTCGACAGCAGCTGCTTCTTCATCGGCGCGCAAATTCACGGCACCAAGCCGTTCGCGGTCATCGCGCAGGGAAACAAGTTTCTTTTCTATATCTTCGCTGGCGGGAAGCGAATCACCCTCAACACCGGCCTGGGCCAACACTTCGGCGGGCGCACAATAAAGTGTTTCGGAAATACGTTGCGTGCAATGATCCTGCCGTTGCTTCGAAGCTTCAAGCCGTGCGCCAAGCCTTGCATGGTCCTCGCGGGCATTGCCGGCGAGTTCCTGCGCTTCACGCAATGCGAGATCCGCGGCACGAACATTGTTTTCTGCCTCTTGCAGTGCGTCAGCCGCAAGTTTGCGGTCACGCTCTGCGTCGGACAGCATGGAGAGCAGCTTGAGGCGCTTGTCGGCAAGCTGTTGCGGCATGGCTTGCAATTCAGAAAGCGCGGCTTCCGCCTCAGCGGCGCGGGCCAGCAGTTGCTCAACTTGCGTCTTGGATTTGGCGGCGCGGTCATTCCATTGAGTCCGCTCCTGGCCAATGGCGGTCAAACGGTCTGCCCGCATCCTGGCTTCACGTTCCAGACTGTCGTGACGCGCACGCGCCTCGCCATAGCCCGCGCGTTCACGGTTCAGCACATCACGAAGCGAAGCCGATTCGGTTTGCAAGCCATCGAGCAGGGGCAATGCGTCATACTCGCCGGACAGAACGGAAAAAGCCTGCTGTGCCTCGCCCAGCTGCGCTTCGGTGCGGCGTTGGGCTTCATCGAGCGCGCTGGTTTGTGCCGTCTGCTCAGTCAATTTGCGTTCGTGGGTTTGCAAAGCACGGCGGGCAACGTCAAGTGCGGAGGTCGCGGCACGCCAGGCCTCGCGCTTTTCGCGCTCAGACCTGACACCATTTTCGACTGACTGGCGGGCCAGCTCGAATTCAGACTTTGCGGCGTTTGATGTGGCGAGCGACGCAACGAGTTCTTGCTCCAGCACCACCAACCGATTGCGCTCCGCCAAGCGTTTGGCGGCAGCTGAAGGCGCGTCAGCGGCGGCGACGAACCCATCCCAGCGCCAAATATCACCTTCGCGGCTCAAAAGTCGTTGCCCCGGAAGCAACTGTGATTGCAGCGCCGCACCGACAGCTTTCGAAACAACGCCAACGTGGGCGAGAATGCGGGCCAGCGCTGCAGGGGCTTGCACGAAAAGCGAAAGGGGCTGCGCGTCACCGGGAAGCGTTGCCACGTCGCCCAACGGTGGAAGCCCACGCCAATGCACGGGCGCACCCTCATCAGCAGAAGCGTCAATGTCATCACCAAGTGCTGCGGCAAGTGCTGCTTCGTAACCGGGTTCGACGGACAGTGCGTCCACAACCGCAGGCCAGAGGTCGCCGCCGGAGCCTTTCAGGATATTCGTCAGTGTACGGATTTCTGTTTGCAGGCTTTCGGCCCTGCGGCGCGCCTCGTCATTGGACTGGCGCTTGTCCGCTTCCACTTGCCGCGCCACGCGTAAACCCACTTCGGACTGCGACGAATCTTGTTCAGATGACAGTGCGGCTGCTTGCGCAATCTCGACGGCACCTGCGAGTGTGGCACCATCACCAGGATCGCCGATGAGCGACAACAATTGCTGGCGGCGGCCGGCGAGTGACTGTTGTTCTGCCTCAAGTTTGCCGAGGCGTGTGCGGCTTTCGGCAACGGAACGCTCCATCGCATGGCGCTGCGCCGCAAGTTCCGAAAGTGTCTGGCCCGCAGCATCAGCGGCTTCTTGCGCGCGGGACAAGGATTCCGCCGCTTCCTGCACGGCAGCGGCAGCGGCCATGCGCAATTCCTGACCTTCGCCGGATGTGGCTTCCAGGCCTTGCGCCTCTACGTTCAACCGGGTGAGAACACCATCCGTGTCGGCCAACAAGCCTTCTTCGCGGCGCACATCCATTTCGGCTTGCGTCTTGCGTTGGCGCAATTCCTTGATGCGGCCATCGATGCGCTTTTCTTCTTCGTCAAGTGCGGCGCGTTCAAGTGTAAGCCGTTGCAGTACGGCGGCCCGCACGGTTTCCTGTTCACGCAGGCCCGGCAAGGTTTCGCCCAGATTGTCCCGGTGGCGGAGTTTTTCCGATGCAGAGCGCGTGAGTTCGGCGAGTGAGCGGGTGGACTGATCCAGCGCTTCCGAATCGCGGGCGACATCAGCCGACGCATCCCGCCACGCCACGAAAAGCCCTGCGGCCTCAAGCTTGCGGATTTCGCCGGAGAGTTGCTTGTATTTCACCGCCTGCCGCGCCTGGCGCTTCAGGCTTGAAAGCTGGCTTTCCAGCTGCGCCATCACGTCATCAATGCGGGCGAGGTTTGTTTCAGCGGCTTTGAGTTTCAGTTCCGCTTCATGGCGGCGGGTGTGAAGCCCGGTGATGCCGGCGGCTTCTTCGAGAATCAATCGCCGGGCCTGTGGCTTGGCATTGATGATCTCGGCGATTTGCCCTTGCCGCACGAGGGCGGGGGAACGCGAACCGGTGGACGCGTCAGCAAACATCAGCTGCACATCGCGGGCGCGCAGATCCCTGCCGTTCAGGCGATAGCTTGAGCCCTGGTCACGGACGATTGCGCGGCTGATTTCAATTTCATCTGCATCATTGAACTGGGCAGGGGCCGTGCGGTCGTCATTGGCCAGCGTCACCATGACTTCCGCCATATTGCGGGCGGGGCGTTGCGTGGTGCCGGAAAAAATCACGTCTTCCATGCCGGCGCCACGCATGGATTTGTATGAACTTTCACCCATCACCCAGCGCAGCGCTTCCAAAAGGTTCGATTTGCCACAGCCGTTCGGGCCGACAATGCCTGTGAGGCCCGGCTCAATGTGCAATTCCGTTGGTTCAACGAAAGACTTGAAGCCTGTCAGCCTCAGCCGTGTGAATTTCATGTCAGCCCCTTAAATCAGCCCCCGCTGCCGTCAGGTCTTGGGCAGCAGCGGATCGAGTTTTGTCTTGAACGCTTCAATGGTTTTTTCGCCGTCAAGCTTTTCGCCATTGATGAAGAATGTCGGAATCCCGTCAACGCCAAATCCCTCGGCCTTGCTGCGCACCGCAAAAATCGACTTCGCCACTTTTTCGTTGTTGAGGCATGCATTGAAGGTGGCCTCGGTGAAGCCCGCCTGCAGCGCAATTTTCTTCAACCCTTCAAGCGGGTTTGACACCCAATCCGGTTGGGTCTTGAACAGCACGTCGATCAACGGGAAATATTTTTCCTTTGGCGCGCAGCGCGCCAGCATGAACGCGCCCATGGCCTGGTCGTTGTGCGGGAACTCGCGGAAAATGAACCGCACCTTGCCGGTGTCGATGTAGTCCTTGACCAGCGTTGGCAAAACCTCAGTGTGGAACGAGGCGCAATGGGGGCAGGACGCAGACGCATATTCAACGATGGTGACGGGCGCTGAAGGCTTGCCGAGTTCCATCTCCCCCAATTCATTGGGCACCATGAGTGCGGCGACATCCACCGTCTGGGCATGAGCTGGGCCAATCAGCACCAAGGCGCTGACGGAAGCGAGCAAAAGTCTGCGATTCATCTTCATGTTGTTGTCCTACTCAATGTTGGATGTGAAAACCATGTGTTGGGCTGGGCCTGTGGAGAACCGGGGGAACTCACTTTTCCGTCGCCACTGCCTGGGCAAGCCGCCCCAGCGCTGACTGCAAATCAGGATCGTTTATGCCAGAAATCACGGGGGGTGGCATATCAGGCTTTTTGGGCTTCGGTGTCGCAGGCATTTCCTGCGAGGCCGTGACCCTGACAGCGGCAATCGCCCCGAAACCGAGAAAGCTGTTGACGCGGGCCGTGATCAGCGGAACCGCATACTGCACATCCAGGGCGCGGCCTGCTTTGGCCACAAGATACAATGTTCCCCCTTGCTTGGCGGCTTCCACGCCTTTGGGCCAGCGGATGCGCTCGGGCCGCGCCATCGACGCAAGCTCTGGTCCGGCGATTTCTTTCCAGCGGGCAATGATGTCGGCTTGCGCAAAGCCGTGCTTTTGAAACACAGTCTTCGTCAAGTCGCGGAAATGTTTGTTCAGGGTTTTCATTTTCGCCGTCTTCTATGGCATATGATGATCCATGCAAACAGTGGCAGAACAAGGGCTTGAAGATGAACGCATTGTCAGTTTGCTGGCCTGGTATGACTCCCATGCCCGGGATTTGCCGTGGCGTGTGAGGGGCGCGCGCGCCGATCCCTACCGTGTCTGGCTGTCGGAAATCATGTTGCAGCAGACCACTGTTGCGGCGGTGAGGGATTATTTTCTGAAATTTGTCGGGATGTGGCCAACGGTGGAAGCACTCGCCGCGGCACCCTTGGATGATGTGCTGAAGGCCTGGGCCGGGCTTGGATATTATGCGCGGGCGCGCAACCTGCATGCGTGTGCGGGGGTTGTGATGGAAAGTCACGGCGGGCAGTTTCCTCAGTCGTTTGAAGCTTTGCTGACGCTGCCGGGTGTCGGTCCCTACACCGCAGGTGCCATTGCCGCGATTGCCTTTGATCTCCCCCACGCCGCTGTGGATGGAAATGTGGAACGCGTGCTGTCGCGCTTTCATGCCATCGAGGAACCGTTGCCGGGTTCAAAGCCGCGCATCAGAAGCTTGGCACAATCCTTGGTGCCACGAAAGCGCGCAGGCGACATGGTGCAGGCGTTGATGGATCTGGGAGCCACCATCTGCACGCCGAAATCACCCAACTGTGGAATTTGTCCGTGGACGGAGGATTGCGCGGGGCGGAAGCTGGGGACAGCGGCGGCACTTCCGCGCAAAATACCGAAGAAGGCTGTGCCGACGCGGAAGGGTTATGCGTATTGGGTGACACGGGAAGATGGTGCGGTGCTGTTGCGCAGGCGCGAAGAAAAGGGATTGCTCGGCGGCATGATGGAAGTGCCCGGGAGTGGGTGGACGGCGGCGTTGCCGAAATCAATTGAAGCTGAAGCGCCTGTGCAGGCGACATGGCGAAAGCTGCCGGGGATCGTTGAACACACCTTCACGCATTTTCATGTGGAGGTGACAGTGATGGTGGCAGAGATTGGCGGAGTTGACGCGCCGGAAAATTGCCGCTGGGTGCTGCGCAATGACGTTGATGGTGAGGCGCTGCCAAGTGTGATGCGGAAGATTGTGGCGCATGCAAGAGCCCTCTGACCTCCAGTCACGCGTTGCCAACTTGCTTGGGGATTCCTCGCTGAGTGCAGCTACTTGTTTGTTTGAACACTCCCAGATTTCCGTCATCCTCCGCTTCATGCGGAGGACCCATGGGTGGCCCGCATGAAGCAACCATCATGTTTCTGTTTGGAGTTGAGGTTTTGATTTCCATGGGGTTTGCCTTTTGAGAACGGTGTTGACGTAGATTGTGAGCTTGCG
>JANPCE010000021.1:0-25383 GCA_031430795.1 Hyphomicrobiales bacterium | reverse complement strand
TCGTGGTGCGGGCACCCTGAACAGTCAAACGGGAGGTCGTTGCAAGAGGTCCCTCTCCCCTTCGGAGAGGGTGCCCGAAAGGCGGGAGAGGTCCCTGAGCTACGAGCGATTGAGGCTGGCATTTGCTATCGGGGCCCCCCTCCGCTATGCCCCGCCCATGTCCATTCATGTTCCCAAAGTGGGGCTGGTGCAGCTGGGCTGCCCCAAGAACCTTGTCGATTCTGAACGCATCCTCACACAGCTGCGCGCCGAAGGCTATGTTATCGCACCCGGCTATGAAGATGCCGATGTGGTGATCGTCAACACCTGCGGGTTTTTGGATTCAGCCAAGGCCGAAAGTCTTTCTGCCATCGGTGAAGCGCTGGAAGAAAATGGCCGTGTGATCGTCACCGGTTGCTATGGCATCGAGGACGAGGCCATCCGCAAGGCGCATCCTTCGGTCCTGGCCATCACCGGCCCACACCAATATGAGCAGGTGGTGAAAGCCGTGCATGACGCACTGCCACCCCTGCACGATCCGAAGATGGACCTGGTGCCGCCACAGGGCCTGCATCTCACGCCACGGCACTACGCTTATCTGAAAATTTCCGAGGGCTGCAACAACCGCTGCACTTTCTGTATCATCCCGTCGATCCGGGGTGATCTTGCGTCACGTCCTGCCGCCGCTGTGTTGTATGAGGCAGAGCGCCTGGTGAAAGCGGGTGTCAAGGAACTGCTGGTGATCTCGCAGGACACTTCTGCCTACGGCGTTGATATCAAGTATGCCGAGTCACCTTACCGTGGCCGCAAGGTCAAGGCGAAGTTCTATGACCTCGCCAAGGAACTCGGTGACCTCGGGGCTTGGGTGCGGATGCACTATGTCTACCCCTACCCCCATGTTGATGATGTGATTGAGTTGATGGCGATGGGCAAGATTTTGCCTTACCTCGACATTCCGTTCCAGCATGCTTCACCAAGCGTTCTCAAGTCCATGCGCCGTCCTGCCAATCAGGAAAAGGTGTTGGAACGTCTGGCCAAGTGGCGGAACATCTGCCCTGACATTGCCATCCGCTCCACTTTCATCGTTGGGTTTCCCGGCGAAACAGACGCTGACTTTGAAATGTTGCTGCAATGGATGAAAGAAGCACGGATCGAACGTGCGGGGTGCTTCAAGTATGAACCGGTGACGGGTGCCAAGGCCAATGACCTCGGCCTTCCACAAGTGCCCGACGAGGTGAAAGCAGACCGCTACGCCCGCTTTATGGAAGTGCAGCAACAGGTTTCTTCGGAGGTTCTTGCTGGCAAAGTTGGCCGTCAAATCAATGTTTTGGTGGATGAAATTGACACGGAGAATGAAGAAGCAGTTGCGCGCTCGCCCTGGGACGCGCCGGAGATTGACGGCAATGTGTTCATACCCGGTGCCACGCATTTGAAGGCGGGGGACATGGTTAAAGTGAGGATTGTCGAGGCGGAAGAATATGATCTGGTTGGGGAGCTGGTTTAAAAATCCCTGTTCTCAACAAAAAACCCATAGAGGCTGGTCAAAAACGTCACTGTGAAAATCGTTGTGATCCAGCCCACGACCTGTTGCACCAACACGGCAAAAACAGTCGTTCCGTCTGAACTTTCGGCCCCTACCGCAGTCAGGATTTGGGACATGGCAAATCCGATCAACAGGGCCGCGCCAAAAATGACAACTCCGGCAACCAATAGCTGAAATGAATTGCCTGTGGTTTTTTGCATCGCCGTTTTGATGTTGATGTCTGGATTGCCGACCGCAATGGCCGGCAGTTTGATCATCATGCGATAAGCAAGAGGCAAACCAACAATGCCTGCCATGACAGCCAACACAATGGTTGACATGTTTTGCGACAGTCCCATCATCGCGACCACAAGTGTTGCAACCAACAGCATGGGGATGACGGCAAGACCAACCAGCAACATGATCAGTAGCGTGTTTCCGAAATAGCGCCAGACCACAGAATCCAGCCGAAACCGCGCCGCCCCTTGCGGCACTTCGTCGGTCAAAATGTAGCGGTGCCACGATACCGCTATGGATGAAAACACGAGCAGCGACAACATGCCAAGGCCGATCAGGCCGAACACCGTCTGCATGTTGTTGGCAACATTGGGTGGATCGACAGCGTCTGGCACAATTTTCGGCAGCAGCGGCTCCACCAACATGTGCAATGGCACGAGCACGGCAAGCCAAGACCAGCTGATGTGCCAGGCAAAGGGTAAATTGCTTTTGGTGGAATGCAAAGCGTGCCGCAACACACCCTGAATGGGAAGAAGTCTCATGCGAGGGTTTTCGATTCAGTTGACAGTCTACGTTCATTCTCAAACATGTATTCGCGGGTCAATGGCAGGGTGCGAACTTTTTTTGCCAGCTGAATTTGAAAGTTCATGTGTTTGCCGTGGCTAAAAGACAGTTCGCTGGCGATCAAATAGAACTCCCACATGCGACAGAATCGCTCGCCCATCATGCCTGCGACAATTGACCGTTTTGACTGGAACCGTTGTTCCCACTCTGCCAGGGTCTTGGCGTAGTGCAACCGCAGGATTTCAATGTCAGTCACCCAAAGGCCCGATTTTTCCACGACCGCCAAGGTTTCTGACAAGGCCGGCGAATAGCCCCCGGGGAAAATATGACGGCGCACCCAGGTCCCCGTTTGGCCGGGGCCCGCCTTTCGTCCGATCGAATGCACCAGCGCTACACCATCATCTTTCAGCAGCCGGTTGATGGCACCGAAATACTCCCCAAAACACTGTACACCCACATGCTCAAACATGCCCACGGAAACGATGCGGTCAAAAGGGCCCTGGACATTCCGGTAATCCATCAACTCGAAACGCACGCGCCCGTCCAAGCCCCGTTTTCTGGCTTCCAACCTCGCAAAATCCAGCTGCGACTGTGAAAGGGTGACACCGAGAACATCCACGTCAGCCTTGGCAGCCAAATAAAGTGCCATGCCACCCCAGCCACAGCCGATGTCAAGCACGCGTTGACGCGGTTTGAGATCAAGTTTTGCGGCAATGTGGCGGAGCTTGTTTTGTTGTGCCTGCTCCAGCGTGTCCTTTGGCTTCGAAAAATATGCACAGGAATAGAGCATGTCCCCGTCCAGCCAAAGGCGGTAGAAATCATTCGACAGGTCATAGTGGTGGCGCACATTGGCCAGTGAGGCCTTTGGGTTGTTGCGCTGATGCAAACGCTTCAGTCTTTTCATGGTGCCGCGGACAACTTGCTGCACCGGATGACGACGCAAGTTACCGCTGTTCAGAGCAAAGAGTGTAAGAAAATCCCGGATCGTGCCCTGTTCAAATACCAATGTTTCATCCATGTAAGCTTCGCCCGCATACAGTTCGGGATTGACGAAGAGCTTCCAATTCAATGATGAATCGTTGAGGCGCACTGCCACTCTCGGCCCGTCGGTGCCTGAATAGGTCGATGACCTGCCATGGCTGTCCAATACTGTCAGCGTGCCGACAGAAACAAATTTTTTCAACAAGCCATCCAATAAAAACACGCGGCAACTCCTGTTGTGACGCGGCTATTCCAACACGTCACAGCGGTATATTGTCGTGCTTCTTCCAGGGATTTTCAAGCTGTTTGCCTTTGAGCATGTCGAGGGCGCGGGCGATGCGCCGCCTTGTGGAATGGGGCATGATCACGTCGTCCAGAAATCCGCGTTCTGCCGCCACGAAAGGATTGGCAAAGCGGGCCTTGTAATCGGCTTCGCGTGCGGCGATTTTTTCTTTGTCGCCCAACTCGGCACGGTAGATGATTTCGGCGGCACCCTTGGCACCCATGACCGCGATCTCCGCCGTGGGCCAGGCATAGTTGATGTCTCCGCGCAGATGCTTTGAGGCCATCACAACATAGGCCCCGCCGTAGGCCTTGCGGGTGATGAGCGTGATCTTGGGAACAGTGGCTTCGGCATAGGCGAAGAGCAGTTTTGCCCCGTGCTTGATCAACCCGCCATATTCCTGCGCTGTACCCGGAAGGAACCCTGGCACGTCAACGAACGTGATGATGGGAATGTTGAAGCAATCGCAGAAACGTACAAAGCGCGCCGCTTTGCGGCCCGCATCAGAATCGAGCACGCCTGCCAACACCATCGGCTGATTGGCGACAATCCCGACGGTGCGCCCTTTGATACGGCCAAATCCAGTGATGATGTTGCGGGCGTGGGCTTCTTGTATCTCGAAGAAGTCACCGCCATCCACGGTTTTCTGGATCAGCTCATGCATGTCATAGGGCTGGTTCGGATTGGCGGGGATCAGCGTGTCGAGGCTTTCGTCAGTGGCCTCAGCGTCATTGAAGCCCGGCAATTCCGGCAAGGGCGAGGTGTTGGAGGATGGCAGGAAATCGATCAGCCTGCGGATTTGCAGCAATGCCTCCACATCATTGGCAAAGGCCTTGTCGGCGATGGAGGATTTTGTGGTGTGTATGGATGCGCCACCGAGTTCTTCGGCCGTGACGGTTTCATTGGTGACTGTCTTCACCACATCGGGCCCGGTTACGAACATGTAGCTGGTGCCCTGTACCATGAAGACGAAGTCTGTCATGGCGGGCGAATAGACATCGCCACCCGCGCACGGCCCCATGATGACGGAGATTTGCGGTACAACGCCCGAAGCCAACACATTGCGCTGGAACACTTCGCCATAGCCGCCAAGCGCGTCCACACCCTCCTGAATGCGCGCACCGCCGGCATCAAACAGCCCGATGATGGGTGCGCGGTTGCGCAAGGCCATGTCCTGGATTTTGGTTATCTTGCGGGCGTGGGATTCAGACAGTGAGCCACCAAACACCGTAAAGTCTTTGGCAAAAACATAAATCAAACGCCCGTTCACCGTGCCCCAACCCGTGACCACGCCGTCGCCGGGTGTTTTGGTTTTTTCCATGCCAAATTCAGTGGCACGGTGTTCGACGAACATGTCAAACTCTTCAAAGGACGCTGAGTCCAATAGCAATTCAACACGCTCGCGCGCCGTGAGTTTGCCTTTGGCGTGTTGCGCATCAATGCGCTTCTGCCCGCCACCAAGACGGGCGTCCTTGCGGCGTTGATCGAGTTTTTCGAGGATTTCCTGCATGTGAGTCCCAAGTTGATGTCCCAACCTATAACAACCGTCATCCCGGCGAAAGCCGGGACCTGCAACACACGGCAGAGGTCCCGGCTTTCGCCGGGATGACGGCTCAGGTGATTTTAAATTCAAAGCTCGGCATGGCATTTTCGAGCATGATGGGTTTGCCATGGGGCGTGGCATGGGCGGCGCGGTCCCAATCATCGATACGGCCCATGCGTTCGGCGTGCCCCATCAGGCCCTTGCGCTCAACAATCACTTCCAAAGCTGCAAGCCAGCATTCGTAGTAAGGTCGATCCGGAGCAGATTTGATTTCCGCGCCCAAAACCTCTGCCCATTCCCCCCACGTGAAATGCCCGCCCTCATGCAGCCTCACAGTCATGGCGAAGGCCTCAGCCTCCCAGGGTGCTCCAAAAGGGCGGTCAGGCTGGCTCAAGGTATGGCTCCCAAAGGTCGGCGTGAAGCAGGTCTTTGGTGTCCCTGCCCCACACGGCTCTGGCGGTGAAGCGCACAGCGTAGAGCCACTTTGGGTTTTCGCCTTTGCCCAGCGAATTTGAATCCGGAAACACATGGTTGCCGTGGACCCTGACAATTTCGCCGACAACACCGCGCAAATATCCGGGCAGGCGTGTGTGAGTGGGCACCATCATATTCCGTACACGGACATTCTGGCCAACAGCAAATGCGGGCTTGGCCGCCACCTCCCGATGATAGGAGCCGAATGACGTTTGTGCCGCCATTACATCCTTCGGCTTCAACAGCGGCTTTGTGACCTTGCCATTGCGGCTTTTGCCGCTGGTCAGTTCAGCCTGAGTCGCAAGACCTCTTTCGACCACCGCCCGTTCCAACCACATCAACCAAGTGTCATAGTAGCTGGTGGTCACGTAATTCAGCGGCGGCTGGTTTTCGCAGCCGTGACGTTCTTCATCAATGTTCCACGGTTCAAAGGCACCCACAGCACCAGAAAGACCATAGACGCGGCCTTCCCATGTTGCGTGAAAAACGGGTTCATTGGTTTCCAGAACAACAGGCCCGAAGCCTGCACGCCCGCCCATGTCATGCGCGCCGTTCATGCCGCCTCCATGTAAGGTTCCCACAGATCAAGACACACGGTGTCCGGCCCCTTGCGACCCCAAAGTTCTTCCGCCATAAAACACACGGTGTAGACCCAGCGCGGGTCTTCGCCCTGCCCCATGCCGTTTGAGTCTGGGTAGACGTGGCAACCGCGCGCGGCTTCAATGACGCCGCGCTTGCCCCAGGCATAAGCAGGCAAACGCGTATGACCGGGCGTGGCCATGCGGTGGGTTTTGATGACATCACCAATCTTGAAAACAGGTTTCATGGTCGTTGGTCGATCATAGGCAAAACCGCGCTTCAGCCATGGCAAAACATCCTCTGCCTTCCACACACGCTTGGCGGCGCGGGGGGGTGCCAGTTTTTTTCCGGTTTCCAATTCCAGTTCACTCACCATGCCACGTTCGGCCAGCATCTGCGTCAAAGCCTCAAACCAGATTTCGTAATAACCGCGAGACCAGTAAAATGACGGCGGCAATTGTTCGCGCTTGTGACGGCCCATGTCACCCGTCCAAGCCCCCGTCGGCCCCATGGCCACGGTGAAGCCCAGCACACGACGTTCCCAAGGTGCGTGAAACATCGGTTCATCTTTTTCAGGATTGATCGGCCCAAAGCCCATCATGCCGCCGAGGTCTTGGGCACCTTTCATGGCGACTTGGCCAGCCCTGTGCCAATCATGCTGTCACGTGTCACGAGGTCAGCAAGTTGTTTTTCGCTCAATCCAACTGTGCCTGCTGGACGTTCCGGGATCACGAGATAGCGAATCTCAGCCGTCGAATCCCACACCCGCACTTCTTTGTCGGCGGGCATCACCACGCCAAATTCTTTCAACACCTCACGCGGTTCCAACACGGCGCGGGAGCGATAGGGCGGGGATTTGTACCAGACCGGCGGCAGGCCCAACACAGGCCACGGATAACACGAGCACAACGTGCAAACGACCATGTTGTGTTGAGCGGGCGTATTGAACAGCGCCACCATATGTTCACCCTGACGGCCAGAGTAACCGAGCGACGCTATGGCAGCCGTTGCATCAATCTTCAGCCACTCCGCAAACTTGTCATCAACCCAGGACTTCGCCACCACCCGCGCACCGTTGCGCGGCCCGATTTTGGTTTCATAGGCTTCGATGATGGCGTCGACAGCCTTGGGATCGACGTAGCCTTTTTCGACGAGGAGGGATTCAAGCGCCTTTACGCGAAGGGCGATGGGCGAGAGTTCGGAGTGACTGTGATCATCGTGCGGCATTGACGCAATTTAGCGCACCAGCGCGAGAAAGTGAACCAGCCCGTTGAAATCATTTTGCCGCCCCTCGCGCCTAATCCTGGCTTCCCAATCCAAGCCCCATTGGCTGATTTGGTAGTCTTCCTCTGCGTTGGCTGCGGCCCAGGCGGCTTCAGCGGAAAGTGCGCCTTGCTGCCGCATGAGCGAGAGCAGGGATGATCCCGTCAACGTTGTGAGCAAGAACAGCCCGGTTAAATTCCAATTGTCCAAAGACCCGGCTTTGACCTTCACAGCTTGCAACAGGGTTTCCGGCTGCGGCTCATGGGTCAGGCCGCTTGCACGCAAAGGTGCCGTGCCCAAAGCCACCTTCGCCCAATCCAAAACGGGTTGCCAGTGCTGGCGTTGAAACGCGACAAGCTGTGGTGGTCGGTCGGCCCAATAGCAGACCATGTCATTGCCAGCATAACCCACGATCTCCGCGATGATATTTTCGCGTTCCGATACGGCGCGATCAATTGCCGTGTTGGCGAGTTTGGTGACGGGCATGAGTGCCGGATTGATGTGTGTGTCTTGTGCGCGCCACTCCTCTGCCACCAGATTTGCGAAGGCGGCATTGGGCAAAACCAGCGGCTTTTTGGACGGCGTTTTGACGCTTCGGCCATCCAGTAAAATGCCAAGTGAATCAGACACTTCCACTGATTTGTAAAACCGCTTTGGCAAGTCGCGTATGAAGCTGTCAGTGATCAAACGCTTCATGCGTTCGTCGTTGGTTTCACGCATCGCCATCATACTTCGCCGCATCAAAACCCAGCAGCTTGAATGTCTTCGCCATGTGCTTGGGCATGGGAGCGGTCACATCCACCTTACCGCCGCGTGGGTGTGGAAACACGATGCGTCGCGCATGCAGATGCAATTGGTTCACAACATCCGCCGGCAGTTCCAGATCACCGCCATACTTGTTGTCGCCAAAGATTGGAGTGTTGATATGCGACGCATGGGCGCGCAGCTGATGCTGGCGGCCGGTGAGCGGTTGCAGCGAAAGCCAAGCTGCAACGCTGGAGGCCTTGTCGATCACGGAATATTGCGTGACAGCACTTTTCTCATCGTCTTCCTCACCTTCACGGGACGCGCGCATGCGGTCTCCGTCCGCACTCTTGGCCTTGATCAACGCCACGTCGATGCGGCCTTGGTTGGGTTTGGGAACGCCTTTGACCACGGCCCAATAGGTTTTCTTCACATTGCGCGTGGCGAAGAGTTTGCCAAGTGCGGCTGCCACGGCCCGGCGCTTGGCAATGACGATGACGCCTGAGGTGTCACGGTCCAGGCGGTGCACCAGCAGTGGGCGTTCTTTCAATTCAACGCCAAGTCCCATCAACAGGCCATCAAGATGTTGAAAGGTCTTCGTACCGCCTTGCACGGCAAAGCCGGAAGGCTTGTTCAAAATGTAGATGTCCTGGTCCTCATGGATCACCATGGAATCAAACAGCCGCCGCTCTTCCTTCGACAACGGCTTCTGATCAGCCTTTGGCGTGTCAGCGGGACGGGTGTCAAACGCGAGGGGCGGCACACGGATGTCGTCGCCCGCCTTCAGCCGCGAATTGGTTTTGCAGCGCCCGGCCCCCACACGCACTTGCCCCGTGCGTGTGAGCTTGTTGAGGTAGGCAAATGTGACTGCAGGAAAATGCACTTTGAACCAGCGGTCCAGCCGCATGCCGTCTTCTTCGGACGACACCTCATGGCGTTTGACTTCGTTCACGCCAGAGCCACCCGCATGAGTTGTAATCCAACGAACACTGCCAGGAGAGAAAGCGCGACAGACCCAACGACATACACGCCCGCCAGTCCCACATGGCCCGATTGCACCAGCCGCAGCGCATCCAGCGCAAACGCCGAAAACGTGGTGAAGCCGCCGAGAAATCCCACAGCCAGCAAAAGCCGCCCGGTTTCGGCGAGGTAACCCACCTTCAACAACAACGCCGCCACCAGCCCCATGACAAAACAGCCCGTGACGTTGACGATGAAAATGCCCCATGGGAAAGCGCTGTCGAGTTGGCGTGTAACCATGCCATTCAGCAGATGGCGCGCCGCAGATCCGGCAGCACCACCGAGCGCCACCCACAGCACTCCGCTCACAACCAGCCTTTGCGCTTGAAGTAGAGGAAGGGCAGAATGGCTGACAACACCATCAAGCCAAGCGCCATGGGATAGCCCCAAATCCATTTCAGTTCCGGCATCACATCAAAGTTCATGCCATAGATCGACGCCACCAATGTGGGCGGCAGAAACACCACGGCAGCCACTGAGAAAATCTTGATGATGCCGTTCTGCTGAATCGAAATCATGCCGAGCACCGCATCCAGCAGGAAGCTGATCTTGCCGGATTGGAAACTGGAGTGATCGGCCAATGATTGAATATCGCGTTGGATGATTTTGACGCGCGCGCGGTTTTCCTTCATCTCGCGCGTCGATTTCATCTGGTCAATGACGGCCTGCATGAAGGCGACGACACGGCCGAGCGACACGAGGCTTTCGCGCACCTTGGAATTGAAATCACCCTCTTCGCCCACCTTGCCCAAAAGTTCCTCAAGGTTCTTTGGCTTGCGGCGCTTGCGGCTCCTGCCCTTGCGCTTCTCAATGAACGACGTTTCGAAAACCTGCTTCGAGGTTTCATCGACGATACTGCCGACACGCTCCAAATGGTCGGCGGCGCGGTCCACCACGGCTTCGAACAGGCTGATCAACACACCCCAGCCCGTCATCGCCGTGGCTTGTGGCTTCATCGCCTGCTTGATGTAAACGGGGAAGGCCTGCGGGTGGTGATAACGTATTGTGATCAGTAAATTGTCTTTGATGATAAAGGTGACAGGTGAAGATTCGGGCCGCTCATCATCGCCGCGGCGGATGAGGTTCGCGGTCATGAAGGATGCGCCATCTTCCTGATAGAGTCGGCTTGAGGCTTCAATTTCTGCCAACTCTCCGCGTGTTGGAATATCGATGCCGAATTTGGCTTCAACAGCCATTTCCTCTTCGGCAGTGGGTTCGACGAGGTCAAGCCAAATGGCATCCTCCGGCAGAATCACCGGGGATTTCAGGTCGCCGTGTTCAACAAGGCAACCGCGCTCTGTACCATAAGCCCATAACATCGATCATACATCCTGCGGGCCTCTTTGCCCGAGGGAATTGAAGGTGGCAAGCTTCTTCCCTGCGCGAAGCGTGGGGAAGTGGCCCGAAGGGCCGATGGGGTGTGTCCGCGCTTACCGAAACACCCCCTTCCCCCTTCGGGGGCTTTCCCCCACGCTTCGCGTAGGGGAATTACCGTGCTACAGCGCCGTTCATGAAACCAATCCATATCATCGGCGGCGGCATGGCGGGCTGCGAAGCGGCCTGGGCCGTGGCCAATGCGGGCGTGCCCGTCGTTCTCCACGAAATGCGCCCCACCCGGGGCACAGACGCGCACAAGACGCAAGACCTCGCTGAACTCGTCTGCTCCAATTCCTTCCGCTCCGACGATGCGGAGAACAACGCCGTGGGCTTGCTGCATGCTGAAATGCGGCTGGCGGGTTCGCTCATCATGGACGTGGCCCAGCGCCACCAGGTGCCCGCAGGCGGGGCACTGGCTGTAGACCGTGATGGCTTTGCCGCTGAAGTCACAGCGAAAATATCCGGCCATCCTATGATCAGCATCGCCCGCGAGGAAGTGGCAGGTTTACCGCCAGAGGACTGGGACAGCGTTATCATCGCCACAGGCCCTCTCACCACTCTCGCACTCGCCGATGCGATCAGAGGTCTCACAGGTGAGGCGGACCTCGCCTTCTTTGACGCCATCGCCCCCATCATCCACCGCGAATCCATCAACATGGACGTGGCCTGGTTTCAATCGCGCTATGACAAGGTGGGACCCGGCGGCACAGGCAAGGACTACATCAACTGCCCCATGGACCGGGCGCAGTATGGGGCATTCATCCGTGCACTGAACGATGGTGAAAAGGGCGACTTCAAGCAGTGGGAAAAAGACACGCCCTATTTCAATGGCTGTTTGCCTATCGAAGTCATGGCCGAGCGCGGCCCCGAAACCCTGCGCCATGGCCCGATGAAGCCCATGGGCCTCACCAATGCGCATAATCCCACCGTCAAAGCCTATGCCGTTGTGCAGCTTCGGCAAGACAATGCGCTGGCCACGCTGTTCAACATGGTGGGCTTTCAGACCAAGCTGAAATACGCCGACCAAATCCGCGTCTTCCGCAGCATTCCGGGATTGGAAAACGCAGAGTTCGCGCGGCTCGGTGGCCTGCACCGCAATACGTTTTTGAACTCCCCCAAAGTGCTGGACAGCCAGTTGCGCCTCAAAGCCCAACCCCGCCTGCGTTTTGCCGGGCAAATCACCGGCGTTGAAGGCTACGTGGAAAGTGCCGCCATAGGCATCATGGCCGGCCGCATGGCGGCGGCGGAACGCTTAGGACTTGCATTCTCAATCCCCCCCGCCACCACAGCCCATGGCGCTCTGATCAACCACATCTCCGGCGGCCACATCGCTGGGACATTCCAACCCATGAACATCAACTTCGGTCTGATGCCACCACCGGAAGTGAACGCGAAAGGATTGAAGCGCACAGATAAAACCTTGGCGAGAAAGACGGCATACACCTCACGGGCGATGGCGGATTTCAAGGCGTGGATCGCATCCAGCTGACACACCCCCTTCCCCCTTCGGGGGCTTTCCCCCATGCTTCGCATGAGGGAATTACATAATCTCCTCACGCGGAACGCGTGGGGAGGTGGCGCGAAGCGCCGGAGGGGTGTGTCAACGAGTGAGTTCTGCCAAAATCCGCTCCAAAACCACATCCATCGCATTATAGACCTCCAGATTTGTCACGCGGACGACCCTAAACCCTTTCGACTGGAGAAACTCTGTCCGCCGCCCATCCCGCGTCAGTTCCACATCCTCCCCATGCGTCGCCCCATCCACCTCAACAATCACCTGCTTCTCCCGGCAGACAAAATCTACAATATACGACCACATCTCCACCTGCCGGTTAAACCGAAACCCCTGCAATTGCCGCCGCCGCAATTGGTTCCACAACAGAACCTCCGCCCGCGTCATCACCCGGCGCATGGACCGTGCGCGGTCTCTTTGAATGTCGATCTGCATGAAAGCCTCCACGCAGATAAGACGGTTCGGGTGATGAAAATCCGTCGCTGAATTCAAAGAATCTTTGCGCAGATACACCCCCTTCCCCCTTCGGGGGCTTTCCCCCACGCGTTCCGCGTGAGGGAATTACTCTATCTCCTCACGCGAAGCGTGGGGAGGTGGCGCGAAGCGCCGGAGGGGTGTGTCGCTATACTCAGTCTTAAAACCTCTTCGTCCGGCTTGCACGCCAGAGCAGCCATTGGGTTCTCATTGGCGAAAGTGTGGAATTGCCTTTTTGGATTTGCGCTTCAACCAAGGCCACGGGCAAAAATGCGGGGAAAATGTTTACTGGCACAATAGATGAGCGGGCCTGTTGCAGCCTCTTCATGCCATGCGCAGCGCAATCCGGGACTGACCAATCCTTGGGCACAAGGTTCGCAAAACGCTTCGGTTCTGCCAGCAGTGCGGCCATGCCTTGTGCGACGCCCGCGTAGCCGGCGGCAATCGCTGCGTCTCCCCCCAATACCAGCGCACAGAGTTGGATCAGTGCCGACGTGGTGTTGCCAAAATGCGCTTCAAGCTCTTCAATGTTCTCGGGCCGATCAGCATAGAGCAGCCGTGACTGGGCTTCCGCCATGTTGCGAAGTGCCGCATACGGCAGATCATGCGCACCCGCACAAACCATCAGCGCCCTAGCGGCGGGGTGATCCGGCACAGTCCCCTGCTGCATTGCTTCAAGTGTGTCCACCCACCATTGCAAACGGATTTCGCCGATCTGCGGTTCGCTGACCAGCAATGGAATGCGTTCAAGCTCTGCGTTGAAGGCGAAGAGCGCCAAAATATCTTCGCGTTTTTCCCCTGGCATCAATAACAGGGCGAGGTAGCGTGGACGATCCCATTCCCGCAACAGTCTGAGAAGATCGTCAGCCAACGGATCAATCCACCGCGATCAGGATGGCGGCAACACGGCGGCCTTCGTCGGCCACCACATTGTAGGTGCGCAGTGCCGCTGGTGTATCCATCACATCGAAGCTGATGGCGTGTGATTTCAGCCAGTCCGCGAGCGGCTTTGGTGCAGGAGCGATGGCCTTACCGGTGCCGATCAGCAGAAAATCAATCTCCATCTTTTCATCCACCAATCCGGAAATCATGGACGGCTGCACCTCTGACAGGACTTCCGCACCCAAGGCCCGCATGCCGCTGGGCAAAATCAGCAATGATCCGAGATGCGACATGCCGCCAAAATAAAATCCGCCGTCACCGAACTTTGTGATCAGATGCCGGCCCGGCAGGAATTTACCCTGCATCAGGTCAGGGACGCGCCGCGGCTTCGGCGCGTTGGGCTTCCTTGACGTTTTCGCGTTGCAGCCCGAGGATCAACAAAATCGGCACGGCCACAAACACCGATGAATAGGTGCCGACGAAAACCCCCCATATCATGGCGAAGGTGAAGCCACGGATGACCTCACCGCCGAAGATGTAGAGAGATCCCAAAGCGATCAGTGTGCAGACGGATGTGAGCAGTGTGCGCGGCAGCACGGAGTTAATGGAGAAGTCCAGTAAATCAGCGAAGTTCATGGTCTTGTATTTGCGCATGAACTCGCGCACCCGGTCAAAGTTCACCACAGTGTCGTTCAGCGAATAGCCGATGATCGTCAAAATGGCGGCGATGATGTTGAGGTTGAATTCGAGTCCGATGATGGCAAACAGTCCAATCGACAACAACACGTCGTGCAACAACGACACCACGGCCCCCGCCGCAAACTGCCATTCAAAGCGGGCCCAGAGATAAATCAAAACACCGATGATGGCGATAATGACGGCAAGGATGGCTTGCTCTGTCAATTCGCCAGAAACTTTCGGCCCCACGGTTTCCGTGGAGCGCACTTCAACTGTGTCGCCGAGTGCTTTCTTGACTGTAGCCTGCGCCGCAAGCTCTGCCTGCTCGCCGCCTGCCTGGGCTTCAAGCCGGATCAAGACATCCGATGGGCCGCCGAATTCCTGGATTTCAACGTCACCCAATCCAAGCCCGCCAAGCTGCGAGCGCAACGCGTCTACATCTGCTGGTCCTTGTGTGCGGATGGTGAGAACGGTGCCGCCCTTGAAATCAATGCCATAGTTCAGGCCCTGCACTGCAAACAGCCATATCGACAGCAGGCACAGAATTCCAGATGCAAAAAAGCCCCAGCGGCTCCATTGGATGAAGGGATAGTTGGTGCCATCCGGCACCGGGCGAAAAGGTTTGAAGGCCATTAGAGGTTGATTTCCTTCGGACGGGTCCGTTGCACCCAGAGGGCGACAATCATGCGCGTGACCGTGAATGCAGTGAACATGGTGGTGAAGATGCCGATGGCCAGTGTGATGGCGAAGCCGCGCACAGGGCCAGAGCCAACACCGAAGAGCACGACGGCGGCGATGAGCGTTGTGATATTGGCGTCAAGCACCGTGCCAAGTGCTGACTTGAATCCAACTTCAATGGAGGACAGTGCAGTGCGTCCGCTGCGCCATTCTTCGCGGATGCGCTCATAAATCAAAACGTTCGAATCAACGGCCATGCCGAGTGTCAGCAAGATGCCGGCGATGCCCGGCAAGGTGAGGGTGAAGCCAAAGAAGGACATGCAGGCGATGAGCAACAGCAAATTCGCCAGCAGTGCTGCGTTGGCGACAAGTCCAAAGAATCCATAGGGCAAAAACATGAAGGCCATGACCCCAACGAGACCGACAACGCAGGCGATAAAGCCCGCACGCACTGAGTCAGCGCCAAGACTTGGTCCGACGGTGCGCTCTTCGACGATGGTGAGCTTTGCAGGAAGTGCGCCGGATTTCAGGACGATGGCGAGGCTTGTGGTTTCTTCCGTGGTGAAATTGCCGGAGATTTGGCCCGAGCCACCAAGGATGGGTTCATTGATTGTTGGATAAGACTGGATAACATCGTCAAGAAGAATCGCAAAAGGCTTGTTGACGTTCTCCGCCGTGAGCTTTCCGAATTTCAATGCGCCTTTCTGATTGAAGCGGAAGGAAACGACGGGCTGGTTTTGCTGGTCGAACGACGGCTGCGCGTCATTGAGATCAGCGCCATCGACAGTAGCCCTTGAGGAGATTTGCACCCACAGTTTGGGCAAGGCTTCAATGTCCTGCTCTGAAAGGGCGGTGTTATCGTTCTTCTCTTTTTTGGCTTTGATTGTCTTGTCCACGTCTTCCTTCAGAGGATAGGCACGGCAATCGGGCGGCGGGTTCTGACCACCACTTCCAGGCTGGTCTTCGCACAACAGTTGGAATGTCAGTTTCGCGGTCTGGCCGATCACGTTCTTGACGCGCTCAGGGTCTGTGACACCGGGCATTTGCACCACAATGCGGTCCAGGCCCTGTTGCTGAATCACGGGTTCTGTCGTGCCCAAGGCGTTGACCCGGTTTTCGATGATGCGGATGGACTGTTGAACCGAAGTCGCGACCTTGGCTTCAAGGCCCTGCTGGACCACGTTCAGCGTGTAGCCATCGGCGAGGGTTTCAAGCGCAAACAGGTTGACCGGAACGCCGCCCGACAGAATACCGCCCTGGACGGGGCTTAACAACAGGGACAGGGCGGTTTTTGCCTTCTCCATGTCTTCTGGCTTGCTGATCTTGACCGACACGCCGTTGGCGGTGCGCTGCAAGTTGCTGTAGGCAACACGCGCTTCCCGCAAGCTGCCACGCATGTCGCCCGAAAGCTGTTGTTTCAACTGGTCGGTCAGGTCCTTGCGGTCAACTTCCATCAAGACGTTGGAGCCGCCTTGCAGGTCCAGACCCAGCGTCATGGGACGCAACCCATAGGCTTTCAATGTTTCCTGTTGCGCCATTGGCAGCATGTTCGGAATGCACAGCAGCGCCGCGATCAGGACCGAAGCGATGATTGTGTAGATTTTCCAGCGTTCGAAATGAAGCACGTGATTTGTCCGTGTACGGATTACTTGACGGGTTCGCCTTTGGCGCGGATTTCGGCGATGCCGCCTTTGACCACCCGCACCTTGATGTTTTCACCCACTTCAACCTGGATTTCATTGTCGTCGATCAGCTTTGTGACCTTGCCGATCAAGCCGCCGTGCGTCACAACAGTGTCGCCCTTGGCCACCTTCTTCAGGGTTTCCAGATGGGCTTTCTGCTTTTGTTGTTGCGGGCGGATCAACAGAAAGTAGAACACACCCATGATCAGGATCATGGGGGCAATCATGCCAATGAGATCGCCTGCACCGGGAGAGGCTTGGGCAATGATAGGGGTCGTGAACATGTACATCTCCGGAATTCAGGTGAATCCCACCTGATTAAAAGTTGCGCTAGATATAGCGATGCAATAGCCCATTGCAAGGCAAGAACAGGCGTCGAAAATGTCAAAAGAAACCCATGATAAACCCAAACAAGACCTGCTGCGGCGCATCGCGGAAGCCTTGGAGCGGTTTGCGCCGGCGCATCCGGTTCCCCCAAACCTTGCGAAACACGAGGCGTTTGTCTGGCGCAGCGCCCCGCCCGGACTGGAGGCTGTGGCGCGGATCAACCGCGTCGATATCGCTCTTTTGAAGGGCATTGATCTCACACGGGACCAATTGCTGGAAAACACCCGCCGTTTCGCCAAGGGGCTGCCCGCAAACAATGCATTGCTTTGGGGCGCGCGCGGCATGGGCAAGTCCTCGCTTGTCAAGGCGGCTCAAGCCGCCGTGAACAAGGAAGTGGGCGGCATTCTTAAAGTCGTTGAAATCCACCGGGAAGACATCAACAGTTTACCCCTGCTCTCTGCCTTGCTCCGGGCAGAATCAAAATTCCGCTTCATCGTGTTTTGCGATGACCTCTCTTTTGATGGACAGGACACGTCCTACAAGTCCCTCAAAGCCGCATTGGATGGTGGCCTCGAAGGCCGCCCGCCCAATGTGATTTTCTACGCCACCTCCAACCGCCGCCACCTTTTGCCGCGTGACATGATCGAGAATGAACGCTCCACCGCCATCAACCCGTCAGAAGCCGTGCAAGAGAAAGTATCACTTTCAGACCGTTTCGGACTCTGGCTCGGCTTTCACAATTGCTCGCAGGATGAGTTCTTTGCCATGATCGAAGGCTATGCGGATCACTACAAGCTCAAAATCAGCCGCGAGGACCTGCACAAAATGGCAGTGGAGTGGAGTGTCACCCGCGGTGCCAGGTCAGGCCGCGTGGCATGGCAGTTGATCCAGGATTTGGCGGGGCAGTTGGGGCAAAAACTCGACTCTTAACTTCCCCGCCGCGCAGCGGTGGGGAAGTACGGCGAAGCCGGGATGGGGTGTTTTGACGGGGCACCTCGCCAAGTGGACACACTCCCTCCCGGCTTCGCCGTACTCCCTCACGCGTTCCGCGCAAGGGAGATGTTAAATGCAAAACAACCCGGCCCACTTTCGTGGAACCGGGCTTTCCTTGCAGGGGAACGTAACTTAGAACAGTTCTATTTTAGTCAGCACAATCTAAAATTCCGTCATCCTCCGCTTCATGCGGAGGACCCATGGGTGGCCCGCATGAAGCGGGCCATGACGAATTTTTTTTGATAAATGATAGTTCAAGCAAACCCGGAACCGCTCTCAGTTTGAAGCTGTCGCCGACGTAATGTACTTCAGCGGATCAAGTGCGGTGGCCCCTTTTCGCACTTCGAAGTGAAGCTGCGGGCTGGAGACGGCACCGGTTTGTCCGGCCTTGGCGATGGTGTCGCCGCGTTTCACCGTGTCGCCGCGTTTGACGTTCAGCGATTTGGCGTGGGCGTAGGCGGTGACGTAGCCGCCCTGGTGGCGGATCAAAATCAAGTTGCCGTAGCCTTTCAGTTCATTGCCGGCATAGGCCACCACACCACCATCAGCGGCGCGGATGTCTGTGCCTTCGGGCACGGCGATGTTGATCCCTTCGTTCTTCAAGCCATTTGGCTTGTTGCCGAAGTTGGAAATGACTTTGCCTTTGACGGGCCAACGCAAGTTGAAGCCAGCGGCTGGAACTGGTGCGGCTTCCGCCACTTTTTCAGCGACCTTGGCCTCGTCCTTTTTCCTGGGCTTGGCTTCAGCTGTTTTCTTTGGCGTTTCTCCAATGGCGTCTTCGCCTGCGGTGTCAGCCTTGGCTTGCTGGTCTTCGTCCTCGGTCAAAGACAGCGGGGCCTTTTTCTTCTTCAGATTTTTGACAGGTGCCTTTTCAATTTCGGCCACGTCTTCTTCAACGGGCTCAGGCTTCGCAATGACTTCTTCTGCCAGCGCTTTCCTCGTTGCTAGCTTCTGGCTTGCACCTGGAATCTTGATCTCTTGACCAATCGACAAGGCTTGCTCGTTGGACATGCCATTGGCATCCGCAATCACAAAGGGTGACACGCCATATTTGCGACCGAGCGAATATAACGTTTCGCCGTTGCCCACCGTGTGGGTGGCGGCTGATGATGACTTCACCTTTCTCCTGGCGACTGGTTCAGCGACATCTGCAACATCATCTTCAACGACAGGTGCTGATTTGCGTTTAGCGACAACGGCTGGCGCCTCTCCCGGAATGCGCAGCGTCTGGCCCACCATCAATGTGTAGGGCAGCGACATGCCATTGTGTTCAGCGAGTTGGTCTACGCCAATGCCATTGGCGCGGGCGATGGAATACATGGTCATGCCCTGCTCCACCCGCACCTTGCCTCTCACGGCCTTAGGCGATGACACAGCCACATCTTCTTCAATATATTTCTTAGTAGCGGGTTTGGACGTAACAGGCTCGACATAGCTGTCGCTGTAGGTTTCCTCCTCAGGCACAACGAGCTTTGACTTTTTATAGGTGGGCTTCTTGTAGGCCGAAGCATAATCAACCTGCGCTTTGCGCGTAGGGATTGAAGCGCGTCGCAGCGGTGTCTCTTCAATGATTGTGTCATCGTAGCTTTCTTCAACGAAAGCAGGCGACTTCACCTTCTTCTTGACCTTCACCACCTCAGGCACAGATGCGGTGTAAACCGGATCCGCGTCAGACGGATTGTTATAGGCCTGATTGAAGCGCTCGAGAGAGCTTGAGCAACCTGCCAGCATGGTGGCGGCAAAGGCGGCAAGGATGGATTTCGGCACAAGGCCGCTCACTGAAAACGAACGCATACTCAAACTCCGGTACACACAAACTCAGGTCATGATGAATGACTTTGGTTAAAGGGGTGTTAGCGGAACCGCTGTTCTTAAAATTATTCGACGACCACCACGGCACCGATGCGGGCGCGGTTGTAAAGATCGATCACATGCTCGTTCAGCATGCGGATGCAGCCCGACGAAGAGGCGGTGCCAATGCTCCAGGGTGCTGTCGTGCCGTGGATGCGGTAGGAAGTATTGCCAAGATAGAGTGCACGGGCACCCAATGGATTGTCCGTTCCCCCCACCATATGGGCCGGAAGTGTGCGGCCTTTTTTGGCTTCGCGTCTGATCATTTCAGGAGGCGGCGTCCAGCCGGGCCATTCGCTTTTGCGGGAAATGTGGTTGCGGCCTGACCATTGGAATCCTTCCTTGCCAACGCCCACGGGATAAAGCACCGCTTGGTGGTTTGGCAGGACGAAATAAAGTTTGCGTTGCGCGGTCTGGACCAAAATGGAACCGGGCGGGAGGCCGCGGTCAAATGGAACGATCTGTTTGGAATAGCGATCTGACTTGGGCAAAGAACGCATGGTGAAGGCGGCAGCATATTTCTTGCCGCGCTTCTTGCGCGTGATTATGGCCGTGCCACCATCGACATCCATGGCACCATAAATGACAACGTCTTGTGCCCTCGCGTTTTGAAGCGGCCACATGGAAACAGCAAAAAGCAGGCCTGTGCCCAAAATAATTGCGCGACGCATATTCCCTCCATGCCCCAAAAATGGGCATGCCCGAGCCACATCATGTCGGTGCAGGTTTAATTCCGCTTTAAGCGATATAGTTTGCGAAGCATGAAACCCGCTGTCGCCAACGTCAGCGGATGGTGCCATCGAGGTGCTACCTCGTCGATGGGTTGCAGCACAAAACGGCGATAGCTGATGCCGGGGTGTGGCAACGTAAGTTGCTTGATTGACTTGCGCGGCGGTTTACGGCGGATGCCGTGATAGTCAAGTAAATCAAGATCAAGCGTGCGCGGCCCCCAGCGCAAACGGCGCACCCGGCCAGCCTGGCGTTCAATGGCGTGAAGTGTGCGCATGAGGCTGTCTGGCGATTTGGCGGTGCGGACAATGATGACCGCGTTGACGTAGCGGGGCTGGTTCGGCGGCCCCATCGGTGCGGTTTCAATCAGCGTGGAGTGGTCAGTAACAGTAATTCCATGCAGCTGCATTTCCACAATCGCCCGAGAAACCGTCTGGTGCGGATTTCCCCATGGGCCCGAGATGTTGCTGCCCAGGGCGACGAGTATCATCTTTTCATCAGTACACGCAGCAGTGCGAGCGTCTGGCCTGCATCATCTTCGGGATGAGGGATTGTCCGGCGGTCCATGACGACCACGCCGTTGAAGCAGATCAAAGTCCGGCGGCTCAAGAATTGTCGCGCCCCGGCCCGCAACCATTGCAATGCCAGCGCATTTGCAAAAAATTCTTGCTCATCTGAGAGAAGAGGAAATTGCAGCAAATTGTTGGTTGCAAAATCTTTTTGCCATGCGGTGCGCATGCTGCTGAGACCAAAGACGCCAGTTCCCAACTCAGCGAACTGCGGTAAAAGTTTAGTGTAGGCCAGCGCCTGTGGTGTTGAGCCATGGGCCCCGATAATATTGTCCCAATCATGCGGATTTTCGTGGCCCTCGCGGCCTGTCCAAGGGTAGATGAAGGTGACGGTGTGGCCCGCAATGCGGGAGAGGTTAATGCGTTCTCCCAACGTTGCAACCAGCCCCACATCCGGCAACGCCCTGCCTTTTAAATCAGCCACGATCACGCAACACGCGGGATTTTTCGCGGCCCCATTCACGTTCTTTGATGTTTTCGCGCTTGTCGTGCAGTTTACGGCCCTTGGCCAGGGCGATGTCGATTTTCACGCGGCCCTTGGTGTTGAAGAATATCTTGAGCGGCACAATCGTCAGCCCCTCACGCAACACACCGACTGCGAGTCGATCAATCTGTTTCCTTTGCAACAGCAATCGGCGCGGGCGTTTTGGATCGTGGTTGAAGCGGTTGGCTTCACGGTATTCAGGCACGTTCGAGTTGATCAGGAAAAGTTCGGTGCCCTTCATGGCGGCATAGCTTTCCTGAAGATTGACTGACGTGGTGCGCAAGGATTTCACTTCGGAACCGACAAGTTCAATTCCGGCTTCAAAAAATTCGAGCAATTCGTAGTCATAGCGGGCGCGGCGGTTATCGCCTTTGACGAGAATGCCGCCGGGACCGGAGCGCTTTTTCGCGCCACCGCTTTTTGATGACATGTCAGTTCAACAGGCCGGCATGGATCATGGCGTCCTTTACGGCCTTCTTTGTCGAATCCAGCAAGGGCACCATGGGGAGGCGCGCATCAGGCGTGCAATGGCCAAGTAAACTCACCGCATATTTCACGGGCGATGGATTGGTTTCGATGAACAGCGCATGGTGCAGCGGCATCAGGCGGTCCTGCAATTTGAGCGCGGTCTTGTAATCACCCTGCAATGTGGCTTCCTGGAATTCGGCGCAGAGGCGCGGGGCCACATTGGCGGTCACGGAAATGCAGCCAATGCCGCCATGGGCGTTGAAGCCGAGGGCTGTTCCATCTTCACCCGACAATTGAATAAAGCCTTCGCCAGACATCAAGCGCTGACGCGAGGGACGCGTCAAATCCGCAGTCGCGTCCTTGGTGCCGATGATGTTCTTGAAATCCTTGACCAGGCGGTCCAGCGTTTCGACAGAAACCGCAACCACGGTGCGCCCCGGCACGTTGTAAACAATGATTGGAATATCAACAGCTTCGGTGATGGCCTTATAGTGTTGGTAGAGGCCTTCCTGCGTTGGCTTGTTATAGTATGGCGCAACAATCAGTGCCGCATCCGCCCCTGCTTTTTTGGCGTGGGACGTGTATTCAATGGCCTCAGCCGTATTGTTGGAACCAGCACCAGCAATGACGGGCACCCTGCCCTTGGCTTCTTCCACGCAGATCTCGATCAACCTTTTGTGTTCGGCGGGTGTCACAGTCGGGCTTTCACCTGTTGTTCCGACGGGCACAAGGCCATGGCTTCCCTCCTTGATTTGCCACGCCACATATTTGCGGAACGCCTTTTCATCGACGGCTCCGCCGCTCATGGGCGTTATCAAGGCTGGGATGGAACCCTGTATCTTCACGTCTGACCTCACAAAACTTTCATGATTCCGGTAAGGAAACGTCAACCCTGTTACCGTTAACTGGAAGGATTGCAGCTTTTCCGCCGGGGAAGCCGTAACCATAGTCGTTCACTTCCACATCGGCAAGCAATCACGGTCAATCACACCAAAGCATGGTGAAAACCGGCCCGATTGCTGTCGCAATTGCCCGCTACCCGGGCCAATTGCATCGGTTGGCGGGTGAACGACCGCGTGAGGAGTATGCGTAGAATGTCGTGCCAGACCAGCCGCCGTGGCCTGTTGAAGGGTTTGCTTGCAGCCAGTGCCATTGCCTTGATGCCGTTTGGAGCGGTGACTGAAGCCTTTGCGGCGTCTGCTGTTGATGCTGTCAAGGAAGCCTTGCGCGGTGACTTCTCCAACGCAGGCGCACTTGCACAACAGTCTGGCGATGGCGCTGCCATCAAGCTGGTTGAATTAATTTACCTGCGCGACCATGGCCGAGAAGTGGGCTTTCAACGGATCCGTGATTTCCAGGCCAACGCCCCAAAGTGGCCGCTGTCCGAAACGTTGATGAAGCGGGCGGAACAATCGCTCTACTACACGTCAGAATCGCCTGAGACGGTGATCTCATATTTCGCCGAGCGCATACCGCTGACTGGTGATGGTCATGCCGCGTTGGCGCGTGCGCATTTCAGCTTGGGCAATGAGAAAGACGGCAAGGCGGCGTTGCGTAAAGCTTGGGCCAACACAGCGCTTGAAGGTGATACCGAAGCGCGCATCGCCAGGGAATTTGCGGGCCAGCTCACGTCGTCGGATCATCGCCTGCGTTTGCAGCGCCTGATACTCGCACAGGAACCGAACGCGGCACTGCGCCATGCAAAGCGTGTGGGTGGTGATGGTTTGCGTCTGGCGCAAGTGGGCCAGGCCTTGATCAAGTCGCAAGGGGGTGCGGAAGCCAAATACAATGCGCTGCCTGCTTCTTTGAAAAACGATCCGGCACTGCGCTATGCGTTGGCACGGCTTTACCGCAAGCAGGAGAAATATGGCAAGGCGCGAAGCATTCTTCAGAGTGCACCAAGTTCGGCGTCTGAAATGGTGGACGCGAATGCCTGGTGGGAAGAGCGCCGCATCATCGCGCGCCGCTCCATCGGCCCGAACAACCGCGACACCCAGCAAGCGGCCTACAAAATCGCCCGCAATCATGGCATAGCAAGTGGTGCAGACGCCGTTGACGGCGAGTTCCTTGCTGGCTGGATTGCGCTGCGCTTTCTCAAGGACGCGGAATCCTCACTCCGCCATTTCGAAAAACTGACAAGCCTCGCAGACTCGCGCACAGAAAAAGCCCGCGGACTGTATTGGACGGGCCGCGCCCACGCGGCCCTTGGCAATGACGGTGCGGCAACCAAGGCCTATAAAAGTGCCGCACAACATTCCACCATCTACTACGGCCAGCTGGCGCGCGAGCAGATTGGCCTTGGCAATACGCCAGAAGAAATCAATGGCGCTGAGTCTTCCGATGCCGCCAAATCACGGGTCGAGCGTGACGAAGTGGTGCAGGCGTTGCGCTTGATGCACAAGGCGTCAGGCAAAGACAACATCCACATGTTCCTGTACTCGCTCGCCAGCCGCTTCAAGACGGTGGATGACATGAATGCGGTTGCAGCAGTGGTTCACGGCATGGCTGGCACGACGATGTCGCTGAAACTTGCGAAGCTCGCTGGCCAATTCAAGGTCGATATTGACGCCTGGGGCTACCCGTTGCGCGGCTTGCCGGACTGGAAACAGATTGGAAAGCCAATCGAAAAGGCGATGGTTTACGCCTTGGCGCGGCAGGAAAGTGAATTCAACCCGAATGCTGGCAGCAGCGTCGGTGCACGGGGGCTGATGCAGCTGATGCCGGGCACGGCCAAAATCGTGGCACGGCAATATGGGCTATCCTATGCACCGGGCAAGCTCACGGACCCGCATTACAATGTGAAGCTGGGTGCCGCCCACATGGCAGACCTGGTTGAGGATTTTGGCGGCTCCTATGTGCTGACACTGGTTGGCTATAACGCGGGCCCGCGCCGCGCCAGGGAATGGACGGAAGAGTTTGGCGACATCCGCTCCGGCCAGGTGGACCCCATTGATTGGGTGGAAAACATCCCGTTTTCTGAAACCCGCCAATACGTGCAAAAGGTCATGCAGAACGTCCACATCTACCGCTCACGCCTCGCACCCAAAACCGTGCGCCCCATGAGCGCTGACTTGAAGCGCGGTCGGCCCGGCAATGTGGATACGCTGACCACCGCAACCGTGGCCCCAGCCGCAGATTGCGGCGGGATTGCGTCGTTGATTGTCGGGTGTGATTGATTTCAGAAGACCGCCGCCGCCAAAGGACCTCTCCCCCGCTTCGCGGACCCTCTCCGAAGAGGAGAGGGACCTCGGTCAACCAGCTCCCCTTTTACTGATCGGGGCGCTATCACCACAGGTCCCTCCCGTTTTACTATTCCGGGTGCTCGCACCACGAGTCCCTCTCTCCTGCGGAGAGGGTCCGGCGAAGCCGGGGGAGCGACTATCTGGGGTGTCAAGTTGCAATTTGGAATTTTACACGCGCATCGCGAACTCTGGCATTGAGGATGGTGAGGAGTTTGTGGGCGAGAGCGATGCGAATGACCATCTTTGG
>JANPCE010000020.1:0-3901 GCA_031430795.1 Hyphomicrobiales bacterium | reverse complement strand
TTCGGAGAGGGTCCGGCGAAGCCGGGGGAGAGGTCACTTGGCTGCTGCCTTCACATGAAAACGGGCGCTTGCGCGCCCGTTGCCGAATTCATCCGTGAACGGATCAGTATCCGCCACCCTTGGTGACATATTCGCCACCTTCATAGCCATAATCCTGCATTACCACACGGCGCTTCTTCTTGCGCAAGGACCGCTTCGAAGAGCCCATGGCCATGCCGCCATTGTTGACATAGACATTGCCGTTGATGATAACATTGTTGCCATTGCCGGTGACAGCCACGCCGTTGCCATAGTTGTAGCCGGTGACAACGCCACCATAACTCGAACCACTGCGGCCACGGCGTTCAGCCTGCATCACCGCAGCGCGGCTGCCGTAGTAGCGAACGCCGGTGCTTGCACCGCCATCGACCACAACGGTGCGAACAACACGACGCACTTTGCGGCGCACCACCACTTCTCCACCAGCTTCGGCCACAACCACGCGGCGGGCTTTGCGGACTTTGCGCACCACGACGACCTCTTCGCCACCATCATCACGCCAGCGCAGGCGGTCACAGGCGCGACGGCTGCCGACGTTGAAAACTTCGCCATCAATTCGGCAGTGGAAGAAGGTTCCGCCGCCACCGCCACCACCGCCACCGCCAATCTTGACGACAACGACACGTGGAGAGGGCTTCGGTCCGCCACCATTGCCGCCGCCGTTCTTGTCGTGGCCACCGCCTCCGTTGCCGCCGCCATTCTTGTCGTGGCCGCCGCCGCCGTTGTCGCCGCCGCTTTTGTCGTGGCCGCCGCCGCCATTGTCGCCGCCGCTCTTGTCGTGGCCGCCGCCACCTTCGCCGCCGCCGTTCTTGCCGCCGTCGGTGCCGGTGTCTGTTTCAAGTTGGGCCACATTTTTCAGTTGGGCCGTATCCGTTGCTGTTGCCTCAGTGCCACCCTGCAGGCCGTAGCCATAGAGAGCCAGCGCCAGTGCAGCAGGCACAAGTGCGAGTTTCCTCAGTTCCATTTCAGTTCCCCTATGTTACCAGTCCCTGAACGGCCTGTTCCGAATTGAAACAGATTGTTCCCGCTGCCGGGTGGCTTGCAAGGGGAGTTGCAGAATGCGCGCCATTTCGGTACTGGGGTGATCCAGCGCTGCTTCGGGCAGCCGAATATGGTAAAAACGCCGGCTTAGCTCAGTTGGTAGAGCACCTGATTTGTAATCAGGGGGTCGTAGGTTCGAGTCCTATAGCCGGCACCAGCCCCCCCAAACCCATCATAGGCGATTCAAACCGCTTTGAAGGGGTCTCCAGAGCGCAAGCTGGGGGTGTCCGCTATATCCACAGCCCACAACACGAGAATCGACTGTGCGAGGCTCTATCATGGCCTACAGGGGATTTCTATTTATAATTGAATTTTTACATTCGCTCAACCCAAAGTCGCCTGCACCGCCTCCATTGCATCAAGCTGCGTCAGATTCATGTGCAATGGCGTCACGGATATCCGCTTGTTGAACGCCGCCGCCAGATCGGTGCCCACGGGCGGGTTGCCGCGTTCCCTGGCAAAGCCCATCCAGTAGTAAGTTCCGCCGCGCATGTCCTTGCGTTCGTCGAGCAGGAGATAATTCTGGTCGCGTTTGCCCTGCCGCGTCACCTCCACGCCCGCCACATCTTCGGCGCGGCAATCCGGGAAATTGACGTTGAGGAAGGTGCCCGGCCCCAGGTCAAGTTTGACAAGCTTGGCGGTCAGGGCGGCACCGTGCGCCGCCGCCACTTCGAAGGTTTCGCCGTTGTCGAAAATCCCGGTGACTTGCGAAAACGCGATTGCTTTGATGCCCAGCGATGTGCCTTCCATGCAGGCTGCAATCGTGCCGGAATAGGTGACGTCATCAGCGATGTTCTGGCCGCGGTTGACGCCGGACAATATCAAATCCGGCAAGCCCGGCATGATCTTGCGCACCGCCATGACAACACAATCCGTTGGCGTGCCCGACACCTCAAAGCGGCGCTCGGCCAGTTTGCGGTACCGCAGCGGGTGCGCCAGCGTGAGGGAATGCCCTGCCCCCGAGCGCTCTTCATCGGGCGCCACCACCCACACATCATCGGAAAGTGTGCGGGCGATTTTTTCCAGAACCACAAGCCCTGGCCCATGGATGCCATCATCATTGGTGACAAGAATGCGCATCACGCCACCTCAATCTTGGTGAGGCCGCCCATGTAGGGGCGCAACACTTCGGGGATGGTGACACTGCCGTCACCCTGTTGGTAATTCTCCAGCACCGCCACAAGTGTTCGACCGACTGCAAGGCCCGAACCATTAAGCGTATGCACGAAGCGCGTGCCTTTGCCCTCTGTCGGGCGATAACGCGCCTCCATGCGCCGCGCCTGGAAATCACCGCAGACGGAGCAAGACGAGATTTCGCGGAAGGCTTTCTGGCCCGGCAACCACACCTCAAGATCATATGTCATGCGGGCACCAAACCCCATGTCGCCTGCACAGAGTTTCATGACGCGGTAGTGCAGGCCGAGGCCTTGCAGTATGCTTTCGGCACTTGCCGTCATCCGCTCCAGTTCATCGCGTGATTGTTCAGGCGTGGTGATCGATACAAGCTCCACCTTGGTGAACTGGTGCTGCCGGATCATGCCGCGTGTGTCACGGCCCGCTGAACCCGCTTCGGCACGGAAACACGGCGTGCAGGCGGTCATGCGCAGGGGCAATTGCGATTCCTCAAGTATCCCGTCCCGCACCAGATTGGTGAGCGCAACTTCCGCAGTCGGAATCAGCCACCGGCCATCCGTCGTGCGAAACAGGTCTTCGGCAAACTTGGGCAACTGGCCCGTGCCAAACACAGCCGCATCGTTCACCATCAGCGGCACGCTGTGTTCAGTGTAACCGTTCTTTTCGGTTTGGGTGTCGAGCATGTATTGCGCGAGGGCACGCTCAAGTTTTGCGAGTTTGCCTTTGGTGACGACAAAGCGCGCGCCGGACATTTTACCCGCGGCTTCGAAGTCCATGAGCTTGAGTGTTTCGCCAATATCAAAATGTTGAATCGGCTCGAAGTTCATGCGGGGTTGCTCTCCCCAGCGTCGCACTTCAATGTTGCCGTGCTCATCCGCACCATCCGGCGCTTCGTCCAGCGGAATATTGGGAATGGCGGCGAGGGCGTCATTGAGTTGGGCGATGAGAACGCGCTCTTCTTCTTCGCCGGCAATCAGCATGTCTTTCAAAGACCCGACCTCAGCCTTTATGGCTTCGGCCTTGTCTTTGTCGCCCGCCTTCATGGCGGCCCCCACGTCCCTGGACAGGGCGTTGCGCCTGTTCTGCGAATCCTGGAGACGCGTCTGCACATCGCGCCGCTTCGCATCGATCTCGATCAATCCAGATGACATGGGTGCAAGACCCCGGCGTTTGAGGCCAGCATCAAATGCGGCGGAATTGTCGCGGATGGCTTTGATGTCGTGCATGGTCGAGGTCCTCTGCGTGTGCGCCTCCATCGGCGGGCTTGACCCGCCGACCCAGAATCGCGGGACAGACTGGGTGGGCGGGTCAAGCCCGCCCATGGAGGAATGGGGGGTGCGCCGCGTTTGCCAGAACCCTCACCCAATCTCAAACGGGATTTGACGGCAGCCTGGCCTGCTCCGCAGCCTTGTCCGCCGCATCAGCGGCGTCCAGCTTGGCTTTCGCCACATTCCCGCGCTTTTCCAGAAACGAGACCGCCAACACGGCAACTTCACAAAGCCCCGCCAACGGCACCGTCATCGCGGCGAAAGCTGGGATGACGGGATCGTTATTGAATTCAAACGCTTAACAAGAACGAAGACCGAGTCAAGATTGCGCTGCTTCTGGCGGGGACATCGCTTGTAGCAGAGGGACCTCTCCCCCGCTTCGCGGACCCTCTCCGAAGGGGAGAGGGACTCGTGGTGCG
>JANPCE010000019.1:0-24594 GCA_031430795.1 Hyphomicrobiales bacterium | reverse complement strand
CCGGACCCTCTCCGAAGGGGAGAGGGACCTCTTGCAACGACCTCCCATTTTACTGTTCAGGGTGCTCCAACCACGAGTCCCTCTCCCCTTCGGAGAGGGTCCGGCGAAGCCGGGGGAGAAGTTGCTTTTTCGCCAAATGCGATGGCTCTACCGACACGTACCGTAAGCGAAGCGTAAGAAAATCCTTTAAAATCCACAATCCATCCCTATCTCTGCCATCCGGCGGAGACTTGTACCGTCTTGGGGGACTGCACATGTCGACGCTTCAAAAACAGGAAACCGCTGCGCGCGCTGATGTTGACGCGTTTTTGGCGAAGGTGAAAACCATGCCGAAGGGTGATGGCGGCCGGTTGATTTTTGCGATGGATGCGACGATGAGCAGGCAGCCGACGTGGGACCGGGCACTGGGCATTCAGAGTGAAATGTTCATGGAAACCAAGAAGGTCGGTGGTCTTGCCGTGCAATTGGTTTATTTCCGTGGTTTCAACGAATGCCGCGCCTCAGGCTGGGTGAATGACCCCGAGGCATTGTCAAAACTCATGACCAAGGTGGATTGTCGCGGCGGCAACACCCAGATTGGCAAGGTGCTCACCCACATCCGCCAACAGGCGCAGAAGGTGAAAGTGGGAGCCGTGGTTTTTGTCGGTGATGCCTTTGAAGAGCGCATTGACGAGGTGTGCCAAAAGGCAGGAGAAGTGGGCTTGCTGGGCGTTCCGGTTTTCATGTTTCAAGAGGCGGATGACCTTGCCGCTGAAAAGGCCTTCCGCGAAATTGCGAAGTTGACGCGTGGCGCCTACTACAAGCTCAATTCTGGTTCGGCTTCCGTGTTGGCAGAATTGCTGCGGGCGGTTGCGGCCTATGCGTCTGGCGGCAAGGCGGCATTGGAAAGCAGCGGCAGTCAGGCAGCCCGTGCATTGTTGCAGCAGTTGAAGTAAACTCCGCTGATGCCGCCCAATATTCTCATCGTCATCGCCGTCCTTGTGGGTGGCATCTGGTTCCTGCGCAAGCTTGGCCGCGCCACGCAAGGCACAGCCCCGGCCTTGATCCAGAAAGCCGGTGGCATTGCCATCATCGGGTTTTCAGGTTTGCTGGCGCTGCGTGGCAACATGAACATGGCAGTGCCAGCCTTCATTTTTGGCCTCGGTTTACTAGGCAAAGGGGCCGCTTTCCCCAATGGATTTCCGTGGGGGCAGAAAAGTGCCGGCCAGAAAAGCCGTGTGAATACGTCGAAGCTATCGATGGAACTCGATCATGACAGCGGCGGCATGGATGGCGAGGTTTTGGCGGGGCCGTTCAAGGGTCGCCGGTTGACACAACTCACCGCCGAAAACTTGCAGGCCTTCCATTTAGAATGCCGTTCAGCAGGCGATCAGAGTCAGGCTTTGCTTGAAGCGTGGCTGGACCGCACGCAAGGTGAATGGCGCGCCACCTGGGGGCAGGGCAGCGGTGCCGCATCACCGGGTGGTGGTGCGATGAGCAAAGACGAGGCTTACGCCGTGCTTGGCCTGAAGAAAAGTGCAAGTGCTGATGATATCCGCGCGGCGCACAAACGCTTGATGAAAGATTTCCATCCCGACAAGGGTGGATCAGACTATCTCGCGTCCAAGATCAATGCGGCGAAGGATTTGCTGTTGGGTTAAACGTCCGGCTGCACGACCGCGCAGGCCATTTTGGCCTTGGCCAACTTGGCGCAGGACTGCTTGGCAGACTTTTGCGAGAGGCCGGCGATGACCAACCGATATTCAACCTTGCCACCTTTTTTCACGGCAACCGTATAAGCCTTCTTGCCTTCCAGCATTTCGCCACCCACGGCCTTGACGTCTGAAACCGCGGCGGCGGCGGTTTTCTTGTCGTCGAAGGCACTGATTTGCACACCGAATTTGTCGACGTTGGGCGTTGACACTGACGCTGTTGCAGTTTCATCGGTGATGGCGGGCTGCTTGTTTTTCTTTTTGAGTTGAAGTTCAGCTTGAATGACCTGGGGAGAATTGATGTCTGTCGCCGCCGCAAGCGACGCCAGTTGTTCGGCATCCGTGTTTTCTTCGGCGGCAGGTTCAACAGCAACCTGAATTGCCTTGTCTTGCAAAGGATCAACAACGCCTTTTGATGAACCCGCCAATGCGGCAAGTGTTTTGCCTTGTCGCGCCTTGACCAAGGCAAGGCTGATGATGCGCATCATGTATGCGTCGCGGCGGGAGGCGGTCTTGCCACCGAGTACCACGCCGACGACGCGTTTGCCGTCGCGGCGTGTGGACGTCACCAGATTGAAGCCTGAGGCGTTGATGTAACCGGTCTTGATGCCATCTGTGCCGTCAAACCGACCAACCAAACGGTTGTGCGAACGAATGATGCGTCCTTTGAAAGTGAAACTGGTCGCGCGGAAATACGGGTAATACTGCGGAAAGTCGCGCATCAGGCGCAGGCCAAGCGTGGCGAGGTCTTTTGCCGTCGTGACTTGTGCCGGGTTGGGCAAGCCAGAGGCATTTTTGAATGTCGTGCGGCCCATGCCAATGTTGCGGGCGGTTCTGGTCATGCGGACGGCAAATGCAGACTCGCTGCCCTTGCCGAGATTTTCACCAATGGTGGCTGCGGCATCATTGGCGGATTTGATCACCAACGCCTTGATGGCCTGTTCAACAGTGATGGTCGATCCGGCTTTCAGGCCCAGCTTTGAAGGCGGCATGCCGGCGGCGCGCCTGGAAACACGCAACGGCGTGGAAAGTTTAAGGCGTCCGGCCTTGAGGTCTTGGAACACCAGGTAGAGGGTCATCATTTTGGTAAGGGAAGCGGGGTGGCGGAGTGCATTGCCATCTTCGTTGTGGAGGACTGAACCAGTTCGGGCATCAACAACAAGGGCCGAAAATTTGCCGCCTGCCTGGGCGGGAAGGGCGGCGGGCAAGGCCAAAGAAAGGCTCAATACAGCAGCACTTAACCAACGCATCGTTGTTGCAAACTTCATTTCAAGCCAAATCCCACCTGTTATGCAAAACGGCCTTCAACCGAATCGCAAGTCCGAACCATCCCCCCGGTGGTCCGTCCATTCAAAGATTAATGTTTTACAGCTCGGGCCTTACCATGAGGTAAAGCACCGACTCCAACTGTCTCTCCAATACAGGATCGCGGTTTATGTTGCAATGCAAAATAATTCTTGACTCTTATGTTGCAGTGCACATATAGAGGCTTCAACGAAACACACCCAACAACGGAGAGCCCCCATGAAGTTCGATAATTTCCAGACATTCGGCAAAGAAGGCTTTGAAGCTTTCACCGCTTCGGCCACCGCCTTCAACAAGGGCTTCCAGGCCATCGCGCAGGAAAGCGCTGAATTTGCCCGCAAGTCCGTCACACTTTCCGGCGCAACCGCCGAAAAGGCACTCGCCGCCCGCTCGTTCGAGCGCGTTGTCGAAGTGCAGCAGGGTTATGCCAAGGAAGCCTACGAAGCCGCTTTGGCCCAAGCCAACAAGCTCGGCGAACTCTACGCCGAAGCCGCGAAGGAAGCCTACAAGCCATATGAAGCTTCAATGGCCGCTTTCGGTTTCAAGACCGCTGCCTGAACAAACACAGTTCTGAAATGCAGGACAGCCCGGCCCCGCAAGTGGCCGGGTTTTTTGTTTGGGGCACCGGGAATGCAGCCGTTGCCAACCGCTTGTTCCTCCCTGAATTCGTCGTCGGATTCAGGGCAATCGCACGAAGTCAAAGGACCTCTCCCCCGGCTTCGCCGGACCCTCTCCGAAGAGGAGAGGGACCTATTGCCACGACCTCCCGTTTTACTGTTCAGGGCGCCCGCACCACGAGTCCCTCCCCTCCGGGGAGGGTGCCCGAAGGGCGGGAGAGGTCCCTTGGCTACACGCGGTCACCTTGCCAATTGCCATGGTTTTTCAAGCAATTATTCAAAACAACTCAATTTCCACCGCAACATGATCCGACGGCTTTTCATGCCCGCGCATGTCGCGGTGAATACGTGAGGTCTGCAATTTGTCCGCCGCCTGTGGCGACAACAACAGGTGATCAATCCGAATGCCGTTGTTCTTGGGCCATGCCCCCGCCTGGTAATCCCAGAAACTGTAGTGGCCGGGCTGATCCGGATGCAACGTGCGGAATGATTCTGTCAGGCCCAGTGACAGTAAACTTTGAAAGCTGGCACGGGTTTGTGGTAGATAAAGAGCGTCAGTCGTCCAACTCGCGGCGTTTTTGGCATCAATGGCTGCGGCAATGACATTGTAATCCCCAGCGACGACCAGCGCTTCTTCCTTTTTCAGTTCCACTGCAACAAGTGCTTTGAGCCGTTCCATCCAAGCCAGTTTGTAATCATATTTTGGGCCGGGGGCCGGGTTTCCATTGGGGAGATAAATGCCAACCACACGCACCGCCAAATTGTCTTTGACCACTGTCGCACAAATAAACCGCGCTTGCTCATCAGCCGGATCTCCGGGCAGGCCTTTGACGACATCTTCAATTGGAAAGCGCGAAAGAATGGCCACGCCATTATAGGTCTTCTGGCCATGCACAGCTGAAGCATAGCCAAGCTCTTCAAGTGCTGCCGATGGAAACGCATGGTCCTCGCATTTGATTTCCTGCAAACACACAACATCCGGTTTTTCAGCCTTCAGCCATTCCGCCAATTGCTCAAAATGGGCTTTGATGGAGTTGATGTTGAAGGTGGCGATACGCATCAGAGTGAAAAACTTGTGCCGCACCCGCACGATGACTTGGCATTCGGGTTCACAATCTTGAAAGCCTTGCCCATGAGATTGTCTTCGAAATCCAGAACTGATCCGCCCATGTATTGCAGCGAAACAGTGTCCACCAAGACTGTTGCGCCATCCTGCTCAATGGCCAAGTCCTCGTCGTTGCGGGTCGCTTCGATCTGAAACTCATATTGAAACCCTGAGCAACCGCCGCCGTTCACGGCGATGCGCAATGCTTTTCCAGATTCGCCACCGGTGATCTCATGAATCCGTTGGGCGGCGCGCGGGGTTACGGTAAAGGAAGCATCAGTCATGCCATACATGTCGGATTCGATTACGTTAATGTCAAGGGTGCGCCTGTGACCGGGCTTGCCCCTTACGCCAGTATTGCGGCCAAGAGCCGGGGCAGGCTGGTGCCTGAGGCCGAGGCCCCGCCGCGCTCTGCTTTTGCGCGCGACCGGGACCGGATCATCCATTCCGCCGCTTTCCGCAGGCTGAAACACAAGACCCAGGTGTTTGTTTATCACGAGGGTGACCATTACCGAACGCGTCTCACCCATACGATCGAGGTTTCGCAAATCGCCCGCTCCATCGCCAGGGCGCTGCGGCTGGATGAAGATCTGACTGAAGCTTTGGCGTTGTCCCATGACCTTGGCCACACGCCGTTTGGCCACGCCGGCGAGCGCGAACTCGACAAATTGATGAAAGGACACGGCGGGTTTGACCACAATGCGCAATCCCTGCGCATCGTGACACGGCTGGAGCGCCGCTATGCTGAATTTGATGGGTTGAACCTGACGTGGGAAACGCTTGAAGGCCTGGTGAAACACAATGGCCCTTTGACCGACAACACGGGGCATGCACTTGGCCATTACAAAGACTCCGGCCTTCCTGCCGCCATTGTCGAATATTCGGAAGCCCATGATTTGAAACTCGCCGCATTTGCATCACTTGAAGCGCAAGTCGCCGCCATCTCCGATGACATCGCCTACAATGCGCACGACATTGACGACGGCCTGAGGGCAGGCTTGTTCAAGGTGATTGATCTGGGTGACGTGCCTCTGGTCGGAGATGCCTTGGCAAAGGTTTTGAAAGCCTATCCCGACCTTGACCATGACCGGCTTGTACATGAAACCGTGCGACGGGTGATTTCGGGCATGGTGGCGGATGTATTGGCTGCCGCCGCGGTGAATATCAAAATCCACAAGCTGCACAGTGTGGAAGATGTGCACAATCAATCTGAGGCGATTGTGCGGTTTTCAGCGCAGATGCGTGAGAACAACCGCATTCTCCAGCAATTCCTGTCGCAACAAATGTACCGCCACCCCCGTGTTTTGGAAATCATGGAACGCGCCCAACGTGTCATCGCGGACTTGTTTGGCGCTTACATGAATGATGAAAAACTGCTGCCAAAAGACTGGCGCGATGGCACACCGATTTCAGACAAGAGCCGCTATGCGCGGCAGGTCTGTGACTTTATCGCCGGCATGACGGACCGCTATGCGCTCGACCAGCACAAGCGCTTGTTTGACCTTGATCCGCTTTTCCGATAGGGCCGGATTTTGTGCTCTCCCGTAAAGCGGGCGAGGAGATAAAGTAACACGATGAACATTTTCGCCGACTTCCAATCTCATATTTTTTCAGCTGTTGCCGCCCTTCAAAATGAAGGCGTTCTGCCTGCTGATCTTGACCTGTCCAAAATCGCAGCAGAACCGCCGCGCGATCACGCCCACGGTGACATCGCAACCAACGCCGCAATGGTTTTGGCTAAGCCTGCCGGGGTTCAGCCCCGTGCACTCGCAGACCAACTGGTGGCCAAGCTCAAGCTGGTGCCGGATGTTGAATCGCTTGCCATTGCTGGTCCCGGTTTCATCAATGCAAGATTGAAAAATCCGGTTTGGCCACGCTTCTTGAATGCGTTGCTCGAAGCGGGTCCTGATTATGGCAGCTCGTTGATGGGCAGCGGCACCAAGGTCAACGTTGAATATGTGTCCGCAAATCCGACTGGCCCGCTCCACGTCGGCCATGTGCGGGGTGCTGTGTTTGGTGATGCGCTGGCTTCGCTGTTGAAGTTTGCCGGCTTTGAAGTTGTGAAAGAGTACTACATCAACGATGCGGGGTCGCAAGTTGATGTGCTGGCACGTTCCGTTCACTTGCGTTACCTTGAGGCGCTGGGCGAAACGATTGATGAAATTCCAGCAGGTCTCTACCCCGGCGATTATTTGGTTCCCGTGGGCCAGGACTTGGCTAAAACCCACGGTCGCATGTTTGTGGGGGCTGATGAGCCGGCGTGGCTTGAGATTTTCCGGGCGCGTGCCATCGCTTTGATGATGGACTTGATCCGCGATGATCTCGCTACATTGAACATTCATCACGATGTTTTCTTTTCTGAAAAGTCGCTGCATGCTGCGGGTTCTGTCGACAAGGCCATCGCACGGCTGAGGGCGCAGGATCACATCTATCAAGGTAAGCTCGACAAACCGAAAGGTGAGGTGCCTGAAGACTGGGAAGACCGGGAGCAGACGCTGTTCCGCGCCACGGCCTTTGGTGATGACGTTGATCGGCCACTTGTGAAATCCGACGGCAGCTTCACTTATTTTGCGTCCGACGTTGCCTATAGCCACGACAAAATTTCCCGTGGCTTCGGGGAACTGGTTTACGTGCTGGGCGCTGACCACGGCGGCTATGTCAAGCGGTTGCAAGCCGTGGCAGATGCGTTGCGGGGCAACCAGAAGGTCGATGTCATCGTCCGGCTTTGCCAGATGGTGAAGCTGTTCCGAAACGGCGAACCCGTTCGCATGTCGAAACGGTCCGGTGAATTCGTGACGCTGCGGGATGTGGTCGAAGAAGTCGGCCAGGACGTGGTGCGCTTCATGATGCTGATGCGGAAGAACGAGGCGCCGCTGGATTTCGATTTTGCCAAGGTCACCGAGCAGTCAAAAGACAATCCGGTGTTCTATGTTCAGTATGCCCATGCGCGAATCTGTTCGGTGCTGAAAAAGGCCAAAGAAGCCGGATTTCACCCGATTGACCCTGCCGTGGCGGATTTTAATCTGCTCACGGATGAAAGCGAAACAGGGTTAACGCGCAAAATGGCAGCATTTCCAAGGCTTGTGGAGGCCGCTGCACAGGCCCATGAACCACATAGAATATCCTTTTATCTCCATGACTTAGCTTCTGATTTCCATGCGCTTTGGAACAAGGGCAAAGAGTCGCCGCAATTGCGGTTCATAGTTGAGAATGACGCCCCTATGACAACGACACGGCTCGCTTTTCTGATGGCGATCAGGTATTGTCTCGCAAATGGGCTTGGGATTCTCGGCCTCACCCCGGCCGAGGACATGTAACATGGGGCGACAGATTTGATGGATCAAGATTCGACCAAAGGCACGGACAAGCGCAACTGGCGCGAACGGCTGGGCATTGGCACGGGCACTGCGGCTGGTTCTGCGAAAGAATTGCCGAAGATGGCTGAAACCTACGCGCCGCTGCCCCGGGCTGAGGTGAAGATGGCTACAGCACCACGTGCGCCTGTTGCACCGCGAACACCCATGCCAAAGCCGTCTGTCAAGCCAGCTCCGATGGCACCACGGCCCGCTGCAAGGGCAGTTGCAACGCCTGTTATTGAGCCAGAGAAGCTGGCTGAAAAACTGCGTTCGCAACGTGAGGCGTCAGCGAAACTCTCTGAGCAACGTGTGCAAGTGGCAAGGCAACGCGCCGAAATGGCCGCTGTTCCTGTCAAAACCAATGGCACGGCGCAGCCCACCAATGGTGCCGCATCACCAAAACCCAAATTCACTTTTGCCGAAGACGATGTGCAAGGTTCCGTTGCTCCGGCTCCTGCCTTCACGAAACCCACGCAGCCGCAGATTGCGCCAGCCCGGCCACCTCTGGGTGCGTCAGTGGCACCGCCAACCTTTACACCGCGTCCCATTGTGCAGCCGCCGCAATTGGCACCGCAGGGCAATCCTTATGTGGCTCAACAACAGCCACTGCCGTCACGGCCTCAAGTGGCGATGCCACCGCCACCGCAATATCAGCCGCAACCCATGCCGGGTTATCGCCCAGTCGATCCCGCCGCAAGCTATGCGCCGTTGCCGCAATCACCGTTTCCACCACAACGCCCGCCGTTCCAGCAGCAGGGCTTTGGTGCGCCACCTCCACTCGGCCCGCGCCTCAACATGCCGCAGCGGCCAGCCATGAATCCGGGCATGAATTCCGGCATGAACCCGGGCATGAACCAAGGTTACGCGCAGCAGCCTGCCGCGCCAATGGACTACGGCATGCCACCTGCAATGCCAGAACAGCGCTCCAATCAATCGCGCTTCGGCCGTCCGCCGTTTACGCCGCGAACGCCGGTCTCACCACTGCAACCACAGTTGGACAATCAGGATTCAGGCGAGCAGTTTTTTGAGGAAGCGCCGCCGCCACGCGCCGCCCGGCGTCAGGCCGCCGACTACCAGCAGGCCTACCGTGAAATGGACGCTGGTTTTGAAGAAGAACCGCAGCGTTCAAGTGGTCCCTGGATTTTGCTGGCGCTGTTGCTGTTGGCACTTGCCATCGCTGCCGGCAGCGTCTGGTATTACCAACGTTCCATCAAACCGCTGATGACCGGAAACCAAGGGACGCAGCAAGAGCAGGTACCGGTGGTTGAAGCCCCGGCGCAGCCGGCAAAAATTGAACCTGAACCAGCCCAGGCTCCGGCCCAGGCCGCGACCAGCAAAAAACGTATCTACGACCGCATTGTCGGCGACCAGGAAGTCTTGGGTGGTGATATCGTTCCCTCTGAAGAAACACCACTCGCCCCGGATATAAACGCCACGGACCCCGATGGGGCATTGCCACCGCCTGAGGGCACCTTGGACGATGCCATGCCGCTTCCCATTCCTCCTCCGCCGGGCGACGGCAATACGCAAGGGTCGTTGGAAACCGAAGACCCCTCAAAGTCATCTGCTGAACTCGAAACTCCTGCCGCCGGCGCAAGCCAGGCGGCAGTTGCCGCTCCGGCCACCGCTGAAGTGATTGAGCCAGCCGCTGCGGCAACAGTGGACGCTGAAACCAAAGTGGCCGAAGTGTCCGAAACACTCACCGGTGATGATGCCGTGTTGCAACCGGTTGCGCCCAAGAAAAAGGCCGTGGCTGCAAAACCCAAAAAACCTGCGCCCAGCAAGGTCGCTGCAAGGTCTTTGGGTGCAAAGCCCGTGGTGCTTGTTGCGCCATCCAAGCCAAAAAAATCCGCCAAACAGCGTGTTGAGCCAGAAGCAATTGCCTTGGCACCTGAACCCATTGACGAAGGCGTTGATATTTACGCGGACGCGTCTTCGGATGCTGGTTCCGTTGCCAAGACTCTCGTGCAAAAGCCCTCGCCAAGCACAAGGAAGCGCACTTTGGCCGATCTTTTCGGTGGAAATGACGCTGCGCAAGACGTGGCCACTGCCGATGTGGAGCCTGCGCCCACAGTGCCCCAGGTTGCTGCAAAAAAACCTGCGCCCGCCGTCAAGCCGGCACCACAACCGGTACAGGTGGCGCAGGCCGGTGGCTACGTGGCGCAACTCGCCTCATTTCGCAGTCAGAACGAAGCCAGCGCCGAGTTCAGTCGGCTTAAATCCCGTTACAGTGCCGCGTTCAAGGGTGCCGCACCAGTCATTTCCCAGGCCGAAGTTGCAGGTACGACCCGCTACAGGTTGAGTGTCGGCGGCATGGTTTCACGGGATGAAGCCACCGCTTTTTGCAACAAACTGTTTGCTGCGGGCGAGAGAGATTGTCTTGTCCGCCGACAATAGAGCAAAAACCCGTCGTAATCTGTTGACTTGCATGACAAGAAAAAAATATAACCCCCAGTGGTGATGGGAAACACTGGTTTTAACGAGCCAAGTGCGTGTTGCGGAGTTTCCCGTCTGGGGGGCCAAACGCTCGCTTGCCAATTATGAGGTTTTTCATGGCTGTGCGTCATGTACATGCGTTTATCAGCGGCTGTTCCGGCCTTTCCCTGTCATCAGACGAGAAGAAGCTCTTCAAGGAACAACAACCTTGGGGCCTGATGCTTTTTGGGCGGAACTGCCAAAGCCGCAAACAACTGTTGGCGTTGACAGAGGAGTTCCGCGATTGCGTCGGGCGCAAGGATGCGCCTGTCCTGATTGATCAGGAAGGGGGCCGGGTCCAGCGCATGTCGCCCGCAACGGGTGCTTGGCGGAAATATCCGGCCCCATCCGTATATGAGCGATACTATCATGAGTACCCGCTGCATGCGCTGCGCGTGGTGCGCAATATGGGCCGCCTCATGGCTGTGGACCTGGAAGAAGTGGGCATCAACGTTAACTGTGTGCCAGTGCTTGATGTGCCGCAGAAGGACGCCAGCCGCATCATCGGTGACCGTGCCTATGGCTCTTCACCTGAAACCATCAACGTCATCGCAAGACAACATGTGGCGGGTTTTGCGCAAGGCGGCATTTTGCCTGTGATGAAACACGCGCCCGGCCATGGCCGGGCTTTGGTTGACAGCCATTTGGAGTTGCCGCGTGTCGACGCCAGCCGTGCCGCACTCGAAATCGCGGATTTCAGAACCTTTGCGGCATTTGCTGATTGCCCGATGGCAATGACTGCCCATGTGGTCTTCACGTCGATCGATGAGAAAGCCCCGGCAACATTGTCGCGCATAGTGCTTCGCAATCTCTTGCGCAAGCAAATCGGTTTCAGCGGCCTGCTGATGACAGACGATCTCTCCATGAAAGCCCTGAGCGGCAGTTTCGACTCGCGCGTCAAGGCCGCACTCCACGCTGGCTGTGATGTTGCGCTGCATTGCAATGGTGACATCAACGAAATGCAGGAGGTGGCCGAGTCTGCAGGCGTTCTGGGGGGCAAATCCATGGCCCGGGCCAAAGCCGCATTGCGGCAGCGGCAGAAGCCCTTGCCATTTGAGGAAAAGGACGTGATGGCGGATTATGAGACCATCATGGAGTTTGCCAACCGCATCGCGGCTTGATGGCCTTGGGGAAAACCCAATAATCTGGTGCCATCGCGGCTTTTGATAGGCTATAGCGGGTCCGGGTAAATTTGGACTATCGTCAAACAAAAAAAGTTCGTCATGGTCCGCTTCATGCGGACCACCCATGGGTCCTCCGCTTGAAGCGGAGGATGACGAAAATGTGAGATTGTGCAAACCTACCCGGAACGGCTCTAATGTTCGGCCTGAATTGATTTGCGGGGAAGTTGCTTGAACGATACGCCCACCATTGCATTTGATACACCTTGGCCAGATGGCGCGGGCGAACCGCGTGTTGCTGCTGATCCGGATTTGCTCATCATCGACGTGGAGGGCTTTGAAGGCCCACTGGATTTGTTGCTGGAACTGGCGCGCCAGCACAAGATTGACCTGGCGCAAGTCTCGATCCTGGCATTGGTTGACCAGTATCTCGCCTTCATCGCGCAGGCTCGCAACATGCGGCTGGAAATTGCTGCTGACTATCTGGTGATGGCGGCCTGGCTCGCCTACCTCAAGTCACGCCTCCTCATTCCACATGCGCCTAAAGAAGGTGAAGTTGAGCCTGCCGACATGGCGTTGCGCCTTGCATTCCGCTTGCAGCGCCTGCAAGCCATGCGCGAAGCAGCGGGGCGCATCTTTGCCTTGCCACAGCTGGCGCAGGATGTGTTTGGACGAGGTGCGCCGGAGCCCATCAAAATTGAAAAGCAGAGCCTCTACTCCGATACGCTGATTGACCTCTTGAAAGCCTATGCCGAACGTCGCACCAAAAAAATGGTCCGGCAGACCTATACCATCAAGCGCCAACCGGTCTGGACCATCAAGGAAGCGCGCGAAACACTCGAGAAGCTGCTTGGCAAGATGGACGACTGGGGCACCTTTGACGGCTGGCTGGAGCGCTACCTGGCAACGCCTGAACTTCGCCGCTCTGTTCGTGCCTCGAGCTTCACAGCCAGTCTGGAACTGGTGCGTGAGGGTGTGATCGAGCTTCGGCAGGAAGAAGCCTTCAAACCGATTTTCCTGCGTCGCAGGACTGCTGCATAGAGGACCACAGAAAGTGAACGCCAAACCCATGCGCATTGAAGACGAGATCAAGGACGAAGCTCCCGCCGACACCGGGCAGGGTGATGCGGACGCGGTCGTGACATTGCACCCCCGCGCTGACCGCGGCGAACATTTGCGCATCATTGAGGCCATCCTGTTTGCCGCCGCAGAACCCGTGGCAGAAGAACGCCTGCGCGAGTTTCTTCCGGCTGATGCGGACCTCGCAACATTGATGGCTGACCTCACAGCCAACTATGCCAACCGGGGTGTCAACATCGTTCAGGTCAGTGGCAAATACACCATGCGAACGGCGCAAGACGTTGGCTTTGTGTTGCGCAAGGAAGTGCAGCAGCAACGCAAGCTGTCGCGCGCAGGCCTCGAGACACTGTCCATCGTCGCCTATCACCAGCCCGTTACCCGCGCCGAAATCGAAGACATCCGGGGTGTCGTCATCTCCAAAGGCACGCTGGATGTGCTGCTCGACATTGGCTGGATCAAGATGCGTGGCCGCCGCAAGACGCCGGGCCGCCCCGTGACCTATGGCACCACGGAAGCCTTCATGCAGCATTTCGGCCTCAACGAAATCACGGATCTTCCAGGACTGCAAGAACTGAAAGCCGCTGGCCTTCTTGACGCCAATCTGCCACCTGGATTCGATTTGCCGATGCCGAGGATCAGCGATGAACTGACAGCCGACGAAGACCCGCTGGACGGCACTGAGGTGGAGCAACCCTTGGAAATGCATACGCTGGAGCAGGGCGAAGGCGGGACATAGTCAGCATTTACCTTACCTGGTTAGCTTAACAGCCAATAGCCCAGCATTTACCATGACTTAAGCTGGCTCAATCCGGCGTTTTGAGATATGACTTTTATCAACTCAAAGCGGTCCGGGCAGCACCCAATTCCAATTCCGGACCAATTTCGAGGTGAGGGGCGGCCACTTCTCCAGAACAAATTGCCGCCCCTCCCAGCACTTTTCAGGGGCGTTTAGCCGCGTCCCCCAAAGCTGGCCCATGGCTCAGGCCCGCCGCATCTCCTGATCCTAGGGTCCGCCGGTCCGGACGCATTTCGAGTGGCCTCCTCGTTTGCATATGTCCGGACCGGCACTTTCATTTGAAAACGAAAAAGCGCCACTTTTCAGCAGCGCTTCCACTCCAGCAATAGCAGTCAGATTACTTGATCTTGGTTTCCTTGAATTCCACGTGCTTACGCACGACAGGATCATATTTCTTGAAAACGAACTTGTCAGTCTTGGTGCGGGAATTCTTCTTGGTGACATAGAAGAATCCGGTGTCGGCGGTTGACGCCAGCTTGATCTTGATAACGTTGCCCTTGGCCATGGTGGTCTCCGGAAAAGCAGTCCTGAATGGATTTGACGCGGATAGACCCCAATGGCCCCGGAAAGTCAAGTTGAATGCGGCGTATCGTGCTTTGGTGCATCAAGCGCAAAACCATGCATGCCCAGCGCCCATTGCAGGCCAATCGTGGCACCCTTGACGCGTGGCAACAGCCATAGCGTTCCCAACAGCGTAGCAGGCAGCCACAGTGCGGCATGCACCCAAAGCGCGGGCACATATATTTTTTCAACGACCAGCATCAACGGCACCACGATGTGCCCGACAATCATTATGGTGAAATACGGCGGCGCATCGTCTGCCCGTTGATGGTGCAGGGCTTCGTTGCAGTGGGGGCAGTTGACTTGGGGTGTGATGTAGCTGGAAAACAAGGCACCTTCGCCACAGGACGGGCAGGTTTTGCGAAAGCCACGCCAGACGGCCTGTTTCCAGTTGCGGGTGCTTTGGGACATGGAGGGGTTATCGCATGGGCGAACGGCACTTTTGCAGTGGCAAGTAGACGCAAGGCCTGCCCTTCATGTCCTCCACGCGGCAAAACTCCCGAAAGGGCAATCGTTTGAAGCCAGGGAGAGGTCCCTTGGCGACAAGCGATGACCCTCACACCCCCGGCGCAACATGAAACTATCTTCGCCGTCGAAACTGTTTCGCAGCCCGTGTTGGCCTGCCTTTTTTACCTTCGCTGACCGGTTCAAACCTGAGCCCGCCCTTGATGGGGGCAACTTCAACCAGGCGCACGCGGATGGGATCACCCAACTGGTAAGTTTCGCCGCTGCGGCTGCCGATCATGGCGTGGGACACGGGATCGTGGTTGAATCGTTCGGCCCCCAGGGTTGATGCCGGGAGAAAGCCGTCTGCACCCGTGTCGCTCAAAACCACAAACAATCCCGCCGATGTCGCTCCGCTGATGCGGCCATCAAATTCGGCGCCAACCTGATCGCGCAAAAATGCCGCAACGAGACGATCCAGTGTTTCACGCTCTGCGATCATGGCTTTGCGTTCAGCGGCGGAAATGCTTTCGGCTGTGTCCTCAAGATTGGTAATGTCCTGCGATGACAGGCCATCATCGCCGAATTTATGGGCTGTGATCAGCGCACGGTGCACGATCAAGTCGGCGTAGCGTCTGATCGGCGAAGTGAAATGCGCATAGTTCGCCAGGGTCAAGCCAAAATGCCCATCATTGCGCGGGCTGTAACGTGCCTGGGCTTGTGTCCGCAAGACGATGTCATTGATCAGCCGCGCCTGCGGGGTTTCCCTGGCTTGTGCCAGAATGCGGTTGAAGGTTTTGGCCTTGATCACCTGACCCAGTGCGAAAGACATGTTCATTGTTTTCAAGAATTCTGAAAGTGCACGAAGTTTTTCCGAAGATGGCTGTTCATGGACACGCAGGAGCAAAGGTGTTTTCTTTTTCTGCAACATCTCCGCCGCCGCCACGTTGGCCTGGATCATGAATTCTTCAATCAGGCGGTGGGCATCGAGGCGTTGCGGTGTGATGACAGCCTTGAAATTTCCCTTTGCATCCAGAACCACTTTTCGTTCCGGCAAATCCAGTTCCAACGGCCCGCGCCTGTCCCGCGCCTTGCACAACGATGCGTAAGCGCCCCAGAGCGGGCGCAGCGTGGTTTTCAAAACCGCACGTGCGTCGGCTGATCCCTTGCCGTCAATCGCGGCTTGCGCATCCTCATAGGCCAGGCCCGCCACTACGCGGATCATGGCGCGGTCAAAGTGTTGCGAAAGTTTTTTGCCTTCCGCATCAAATCGCATGGTGACGGCGAGCACGGGGCGATCAACGCTTGCGATCAACGAACATAAGTCAGTCGAGAGTTTTTCCGGCAACATCGGAACCACGCGGTCTGGAAAATACACAGAGTTGCCGCGTTTCAGCGCTTCCCGGTCCAACAACGAACTTGGCGTCACATAGGCCGCAACATCCGCGATGGCGACGAGCACGATGTGCCCGCCTGGATTGTCCGCCGCGTCGTCAGGTGCAGCCCACACCGCATCATCGTGGTCACGCGCATCTGTGGGATCAATGGTGATGATCGGGATGTGGCGCATGTCCTTGCGCTTTGCCATTGGCAAAGGCTTTGCAAGTGCTGCCTCATCCTCAACAGCTTTTGGAAACGCATCCGGCAACCCGTGCGCGTGAATGGCAATCAGTGATGTGTTGCGCGGATCATCGGCGCGCCCAAGCTTTTGCCGCACCCGCGCCTGTGCCAGACCGCGTCCGCGCTGACGCGTGACTTCGGCTGAAACCAGTTCGCCATCTTCGGCACCCAGGTCTTCGCCTTTGGCGACGATGTAATCGTCCCGGTCTTTCTTTGATGACGGAATGATTTTGCCGCCGAGTCCTGTGCTTTTGCGGAAAACTCCGACAACGCGCACCGCGTTGTCTGAGAGTCCACGCATGACACGAGCCACATAACCATGCTCGCGGCTGAGATCTGCTTCGATCCGCGCCAGAACGCGGTCACCAATTCCGGGTGCAGCTGTGCCCTTGGCTTCAACATGAAGGTGCGGGGCAGGGCCGTGGGCCGCATCATCCCATTCCGTCAGTTTGCCGAAGACTTCGCCATTGTCATCAATGCCCAGAATCTCCACGGTGCCGACCGGGGGAATGGTGGAGGTTGATTTCAGTGTCTTTCGCGCACGGCTCAGTTTGCCTTGGGCCTCCATCTGCCGCAGCAACATCTTGAGATGGATTTTTGCGTTGCCCTTGATGTTGAAGGCGCGGGCGATCTCGCGCTTTCCTACGAAGCCCGGTGTGCGGGCCATGAAAGCGAGGATGGATTCCTCGCTCAGATCATGCTTCGGGTCGGGCCGCGACTTTTTTGACGGCGGTCTTTTTGGCAGAGGCTTTTTTGGCACTTTTTGCTTTCGGCGCGGCTTTCTTTTTCGCGGCTTGCTTTTTCGCAGCAGGTTTTTTCTTGCCTGATTTTGCCGCACGCTCGGCAATCAATGCAACCGCTTCTTCAAGTGTGATTGATTCTTCGGATTTTTCAGAAGGTAGAGTCGCGTTGACATCGCCATGTTTCAAATAGGCGCCGTATTTACCTTTGAACAGTTGCACCTTGCCGCCGTCGGGATGTTCGCCGAGATCACGCAGTGCGCCGGGTGTGCGGCGGTTTGACGGACCCTTGGCGCGCTTTTCGGCGAGCAAGTCCACAGCACGGTTGATGCCGATGGTGTAGACGTCATCGTCCTTCAGGTTTGCGTAAACGCCATCATGCAGCAGATAGGGACCAAAGCGACCGACATTTGCGACAATCTGCGTTTTGGTCTCAGGATGCAGGCCAATGTCACGTGGCAGTGAGAGATAGCGCATGGCTTCTTCAAATGTCACAGTGTTGGCGTCTTTGCCTTTCGGGACCGATGCCCGGCGCGGTTTTTCACCTTCTTCACTGGCTTCACCCAACTGGATGTAAGGACCAAAGCGGCCCATGCGCCGCGACACAGTGGCTCCCGTTTCAGGGTCAGTGCCCAACACGATGCCTTCTGCGGGAACAGTTGATGCGCCGTCTTCGCCCACGGTCATCTGCCGCGTGAATTTGCATTCGGGATAATTCGTGCAGCCGACAAAGCTGCCAAACTTGCCAAGTTTGAGAGAGAGTTTGCCATCGGCACAGGATGGGCAGGCACGTGCATCACCACCGTCGGCCTTGGCCGGGAAAATGTGCGGGGCCAGGAGATCGTTCAGCGCGTCGATGACTTGCGTCACGCGCAGGTCTTTCACTTCGCCGATGGCTGACGTGAACTGTTCCCAGAATTGGCGCATCACGTCCTTCCATGGAATTTCACCAGCTGAGACGCGGTCGAGTTGTTCCTCAAGATTGGCCGTGAAATCATACTCGACGTAGCGGCCAAAGAAGCTTTCAAGGAAGGCTGTCACGACGCGGCCTTTGTCTTCCGGGATCAAGCGCTTCTTGTCGAGTCGCACATAGCCACGGTCCCGCAGGGTGGTCATGATCGAGGCATAAGTTGAGGGTCGGCCAATACCGAGTTCTTCCAGTTTCTTGATCAGTGAGGGTTCGGAATAGCGGGGTGGCGGTTCGGTGAAATGTTGCGTTGGCACAATCGATTTCACGCCAATCTTGTCTCCCCTGGCCATGACGGGCAGCCGGCGGGAGTCTTCGTCTTCGCCGTCGTCGAGGTCTTCGTTATAGACCTTGAGGAAGCCATCAAACTTGATCACCGAACCGTTGGCGCGAAAACCATAGGCCTTGCCATCACGTCCCTGCGCTTCGATGTCTGCGGTTGTGCGCTCCATCTCTGCACTCTCCATCTGGCTTGCGATGGTGCGTTTCCAGATCAAATCGTAAAGTGCAAACTGCTCGGCATCCAGCGCTTTCCTGATTTTGTCAGGTGCACGTGACGGCTCCGTTGGGCGGATGGCTTCGTGGGCTTCCTGGGCGTTTTTGGCTTTTGATGTGTAGCGGCGCGGGGCCGATGGCAAATAGGGCTCGCCGAAGGTTTTGAGGATTGTGTTTCGCGTAGCCGCAATGGCCTCGGGTGCCATGTCTGCGCCATCGGTTCGCATATAGGTGATCAAGCCAACCTGCTCGCCACCGAGGTCCACGCCTTCGTAAAGCTTCTGGGCGATCTGCATGGTGCGCGACGGAGAGAACCCCAATTTGCGTGACGCCTCCTGCTGAAGTGTGGATGTTCGGAACGGCGGAAAAGGGTGGCGCTTGGCCGGTTTGCTTTCCAGGCTGGCAATGGAATAGGGCGAGCCTTTCAGCGTTTCATAAATGGCATTGGCTTGGGTCTGGTTGGGAATGCCGAGCTTGTCGAGTCGCTTGCCATCAACCTGGGTCAGGGCCGCCTGGAACTCAGCGCCTTTAGGAGTAATGAAAGTGCCGTCTATCGTCCAATATTCCTGGGAACGAAACGCTTCGATCTCAAGTTCACGGTCGCAGACCAGGCGGAGTGCCACAGATTGCACGCGGCCAGCAGAACGCGCACCCGGCAATTTGCGCCACAGCACGGGAGAAAGCGTGAAACCTACCAGATAATCCAACGCGCGTCGCGCCATGTAAGCGTCGACCAAAGCCGCATCAACATCGCGGGGGCGGGCCATGGCGTCTTGCACTGCTTGCTTGGTGATGGCGTTGAAAGCCACGCGCTGAACAGTCTTGCCTTTCAGCGCACCTTTTTTGGTCAAGACGTCCATGAGGTGCCATGAAATGGCTTCGCCCTCGCGGTCAGGGTCTGTGGCCAGAACCAATCGGTCGGCTGATTTGAGAGCCGTGACGATATCGGCAACGCGTTTTGCGGATTTGCCGTCGACTTCCCAATCCATCGCGAAATCGTCATCAGGACGCACCGAGCCATCCTTCGCAGGCAAGTCCCGGATATGGCCGTATGACGCAAGTACCGTAAAATCCTTGCCCAGATACTTGTTGATGGTCTTGGCCTTGCCAGGTGATTCAACAACGACAACGGTCATTCGGGGTTCCAAATTGGTGCGCAGCCATAGGTAGAGGAGCGACGCTCTTTTTCAAGCTTGACGCAATGCGGCAAGCGGTGGGCCTATAAAGACTAAAGTGCGAAGTGGCAAGCCAGCCCAATACCTATGAATTCTACTTAAGATTGCTTCCTGATTTCAAACAAACGTAATAATTGTATTGACGAACAGTTCAACCTGTGAAGGCGAATAGGCAAATGTTTCGTGCAAAAAAATACAACTTTAACGAACAATCAGACGGAGATGTCAATCTTAGCGACAAATCGCGACAAAGGCAAACGGCGCAATATGTTGCCGACATGCTGCTGGAACTGCGTCACCTGTCGAAGTTCAACGGTTTCAGCACCCTGCAAGGCCTGCTTGAAATCTCGTACTACGAGGCTTTCAACGAAGCCAACAAAATTGATGTGCCTGTGGGTGAGGAGGCGTTTTTGCATGGATTGGGGACCGATGCCAGGAAGGCGTTTGTTGCCTGATTCAAACCAACAAAATTGCGGCGACGTCGCGGCGCGGGATGTGGCCGAGGTCAGTGCGTGTCTCGCGTGGCCTTTGCGTTGCCGTTGGCTGATCCCCCCCCGGAGATTGTCACGGTGCGTTCGAGGAAGAAGATAGAGAGGCCGGCAGCAACTATCAACGCTGCCCCAACCCAGACGTTGGCTGTCGGCCATTCTCCCGCACGTGTGCTTAAATTGGCAGTTTGCCGTCCAGTTCATCTTCAATGTGGACGCGGATGATGTCTTCAAATTTGGTTTCGGACTTGAAGCCAAGGTCGACCGCACGTTTGGGATCGAAGTTCTGCGGCCAACCTGCGACGATGCGGCGGATGGTGTCATCCGCCTCGGGCCGCACCAGTGCCGCAATCTTTGGCCCCGCCACCCGCTTGAGTGCTGCCAGCTGGTCAGCCACGGTGCAAGACAGGCCCGGCAGCGTGAGTGCGCGGCGATGGCCCAGCGGTGCTCCACCCATTTCGGCAGCCTGCATCAAAAAGCCAATGGCACTGCGGGGCGAGACATGCCAATGCCGCACCGTGTCTGCAACGGGAAGGACTGCAGGATTTCCGGCCAGAGGTTCACGGATGATGTTGGAGAAAAAACCACTGGCCGCCTTGTTGGGTTTACCGGGCCTGACACACACGGTCGGCATCCGCAACGCAAGCCCATCGATGAATCCGCATCTGGAGTAATCCGAAATCAGGAGCTCGCAGATGGCTTTTTGTGTGCCGTAGCTGGTCAAGGGCGCGGTCAGGAATTCATCGCCAATGGCTTCGGGGAAAGGGGAACCGAAAACCGCGATGGATGAGGTGAAGACAAGACGCGGACAATAGGGCGGGCCGATCTTGCGGATGGCTTCGAGCAAATTGCGCGTGCCGTCCAGATTGACCGCATAACCTTTTTCAAAATCAGCTTCGGCTTCGCCGGACACAATGGCGGCGAGATGGAAAATCAGGTCAGGGCGGGCAGCCACAAGTTTTTCAGCTTCGCCGGGAAAAGACAGGTCGCCAATAAAGGTTTCGACAGACATGCCGGTTACCTCAGGCGGCGGGGGGCTCAGCACAACATCGTGGCGCAACACTGCATCCGGCTTGAGCGAACAGTCGGCGCGTGAAAGTCTTTGAATCAGTTTTTGCCCCAACATGCCCGCAGCGCCAATTACCAGTATTTTCATTTTGTTGCCTCCGACATGTCCAAGTTCCAATTGATTGAAGCGGTCCGTGTGGACATTGGCAACCCCATGTGGCTGCAAAAGCAGCGAATCAATCATTACGGCATTTGCCTTCGGAATGGTGTCCAAGTGAATTGCGATCTTATTCAACGTTGGATTTCAACGGGTTAAAACTAGTGCTCGCATAACCAAAGCGCTGTGATATTGAGAGTGGGGGAACTGAGGGGACTGGCATGGCCGGACTTACGGTCATTATTGATCGGTTGACGATGAACAAGGTGCAGGGCGCGTTGCGCCTCGCAGTACTTGAATTCCATGGGGGATGGGCACTGTGACTGACGCAGGAAGCTTAGCACTCGGAGCCCTGGCTGCCGCCATCAACAGGGCGTCTGGTTTGTTGAATGCGGTCGGGGATCTTTACACGGCGTCTTCAGATGCATTTTCAGGCGGCAATGCGTTTACCGCCCATGCCGTGGCAACGGCGCAGGGGCTGCTGGCAGATGCGGCCAGCGCCATGACCGACCTCTATGAAGCCATGGATGAGCGCGCTGCAACGCTTGAAGCGGACCGGCAGGTTCTGGAAGAGGCCCTGGCTTCCGCCCAGGCGCAGGTGGCCGCCCATTTGCCCGTCGATGAATCGATGCATGTGGACCAGTTGGCGCTGGCTGAACACGCTGCACCTGTCGCCGATCACCCTGCGGACTTGCGCGAAAGTTTTGTCGAGAGCTACCAGGAACTGCTGCGCAAGGTCACGGCAGTCGAAGTGTTTGCAGCCGACCAGGAAAACCGCGCCGAAGATGTTTTGCCGCTGGTGCAAAGCCTCAGGGAACAGCTGCAGGAATTAAACCGCGTAGCCTGATGCACCTGCTGCATTCCACCTGCCTCACACAAAATCCGTCGCGTCAATTGTGTTTGCGTTGATGCCAACAAGTCTGATGCTGTGGGTAGGGTCGGCTGTGAGGGTAAGGAGGGTGTCTGCACCAGATTGGGTTTCAGTGAAATCCGCAAAGTCAAAGCCCGCACCCACAAGATCAATCTTGTCGACATTGTTCTGCCAGCCGATGATCTCATCGTTGTTCCAGAGTGCGGCGATAGTGTAGACGAACTTATCAGCGTCGGGCCCGCCAGATAAAATGTCGTCACCATCCCCACCGTTGATGATGTCGAGGCCGCCTTGGCCGTTGATGATGTCAGCACCCCCGCCGCCATTCAGCGTGTCATTGCCAGCACCGCCAACAATGGTGTTGGCATTTGCATCTCCGGTCAAGATATCGTTGAAGTTCGAGCCTGTGATGTTTTCGACATTGGTGATGGTGTCGCCAGCGCCCTGGCCAGAACCTGTGGCAGTACCTGACCCGTTGTTGAGAGTGAGCACAATGCGTGCACCCGCATTGGCGAAAGAGACGGTGTCTATGTCATTGCCACCATCGATGATATCAGCCCCGGCTCCACCCAGCAGCAAGTCGTTGCCATTGCCGCCGAAAATCTGGTCATTGTTGTTGGAAGAACCCAACGTATCCGCGCCATCGCCACCACGCAGGATATTCTGGCCAATGTTGCCGATGAGGGTATCGCCAAAAGCAGAGCCTGTGAGGTCTTCGATCTGGGTGAGGCTGTCACCCGTGGCATGGCCACCGGACGCGGTATTGGTGGTGATGTTGATCGTGACAGCGGCAACGGACCCGGAATAATCAGCCACATCGTGCAGTGATGAACCTCCGTTGAGAACATCGCCCCCGGCACCGCCTGCAAGTGTGTCATTGCCAAGTCCGCCCACAAGTGTGTCGTCGCCCGCTTCACCCGCCAGATTGTTGTCAAGGGCGTTGCCTGTCAACACATCGGCAAATGCAGACCCCGCCAGGCTTTCAATGCCTGTAAAAGTATCGCCTTGCGCGTCACCGAATTGGCCGGCCGGGCCGTTGAGGGAAACATTCACGCCTGTGTCGGAGGCGGTGTAATCAGCTGAATCGTTCGTTCCGGCACCACCGTCGATATGGTCGGCACCGCGTCCACCGTGGATATGGTCGTTCCCGTCCATGCCAAAAATGGTTTCCCTGAAGGGATTGCCGAACAGCACATCATTTCCAGCCGTGGCAAGGTTGCGCCCGCTGCCAGAGAGCGGGGGATAGAACCCGCCGAAATTCAATCCAGCCTGGCCCAGTGACGGAATGAAGCCAAATTTTGCCGATGCTTCCAGCAGGGAATACCCGGTCTGGAGATTTTGCCCGTCGTCAATCAAAACCACGGGTATGCCGTTCTGGATGTAGGTGTCCGCCATGCCTTGCGCAAAGGCAATCTGGCTGTTCAAATCGAAGTTGTTGCCCGCCCCATCATTGGCCTTGAACAGGGATTCGATGATGATGGCATCAATCGCATCGAGGTAGGCGGTGACGATATCGGTTTCCGCCTGGGTGGCGCCTGCCAACAGATCTGCGATCTGGAAATAGGCAGACTCCCTGTTGACCACAACACGAAAATCCGGATTTCCTGAAATTTCACGGGCGTCTGCGGCGGTATCCGCAATCAGCTTCAACATTTCAAAAGTCTTCTGCCGTTTTTCGGAATTGGAAAGTCCGACATAGACAGGATAGTCGATGATGTTGGTTTCATCCAGAAAGAGGCCCGTCGCGCCAGCGTTGACGAGGTTCGTGATTTGATCGCGTTGAATTGTCCGCCAACCCGGTTCCCAGTAGTTGGCGTAGTGATAGGTGGTGTTACCAACCTGGCTGCCATACCAGGCCTCGCTTCCCGTCGCGCCATCCAGATAGTCGAGCGGGAACTGTGCCGTTGCGAGAGAGAGGTAACCCAGCACATCGCGGCTGGTGCTTCCACCCAGCACTTCCTGCATTTGTCCCGTTGCCCAAGTGTCATCGGGGCCGGTGTTCACTGTCCGCACGGGGTTGACGATGATTGTATCGAAGCCCCAGCCTTCAACCGTGGCAGTGGACGGAGACCCCGGGTACGGCGTTTCAATTGCGCCGTAGTAAACAGCAAAGTCCAGGATTTGCATCGGCGGACGTGGTGACATGAAACCTCCCAGACATTCCCACCTTCAATCGAACGTATCAGGCGCGGACCTCCACTCTATACATGAAATCAGCCGCTTCAACCCGTCGCAGTTCCCGGCTGCGTCCCAACCAAATGCAGAGGCTTCACTCAGAGCGGTTCCAGGTGAGATTGGATCATCTCATATCTCCGTCATCCCTAGCTTCATGCCACTGCTGTCCGGTTAAGCTTCCGAAAATCAATTCACATACCAAAATCTCGTCATGTATGGACGGCCTCTTCTTGACAAGGGCTTTTCTCGCTTTGACGGCGCGTGGGGGTGGAGCGGTCATGTATACGGCCTCTGGAGTGCAGCACGTGGGCTGCGGGCCAAGATGTGTTCCGCAAGACCAGGTTCCA
>JANPCE010000018.1:0-48083 GCA_031430795.1 Hyphomicrobiales bacterium | reverse complement strand
CCCTCTCCGGAGGGGAGAGGGACCTCTGTCAACCAGCTCCCCTTTTACTGTTCAGGGAGGCCGCACCACGAGTCCCTCTCCCCTTCGGAGAGGGTGCCCGAAGGGCGGGAGAGGTCCCTTGGCTGCAAGTGATGGCCCACTCAAATAAAGGTGGATAGCTGTTGATGCCGCCTTGTGGAGACAGGCATTCCCGCGCCATGACAGGGAAGAGGAGCTTTCCCATGCCCGGTAAAATCGATTTCATCGTTCCCCACAATCTCACAGTCGTGGCCCATCCGCTGGTGCTGCACAAGCTCTCGCTGATGCGCGATAAACACACGCCGTCCGCCGTGTTCCGGCAACTGCTGCATGAGATCAGCCATCTTCTGGCCTATGAAGTGTGTCGAGATCTTCCGATGACATCGCACACCATCGAAACGCCGCTCACCGAAATGGAAGCGCCAGTTCTCAAAGGCAAGAAGCTGGTCATCGTGTCTGTGCTCCGGGCCGGCAATGGATTGCTTGAAGGCATGCTGACGCTGATACCCTCGGCGCGTGTGGGACATATCGGGCTGTACCGCAATCCGGAAACACTGCAACCTGTCGAATATTATCTCAAAGTTCCTGAGGATATCGCCGAACGCCGCACCATCGTTGTTGACCCCATGCTGGCCACCGGCAATTCGGTTTCCGCCGCCATCAAGCGCTTGAAGGAAAAGGGTGCAAAGGACCTGCGCCTTGTCACGCTGCTTTCAGCCCCCGAAGGCATCATGCATTTCCATGAGGAACACCCGGATGTGCCGATTTTCACGGCAGCCGTCGACTCACATCTCAACAGTCATGGCTACATTGTGCCGGGATTGGGCGATGCGGGCGACCGCATGTTCGGCACCAAGTAAGTTCTTCACAACCTGTTAATCATGGGGAGAAAACATCAAGGTTTGCAAACATCCTTGCAAGGATTGGGCGCTAGCTTTAGGCCAAGACCCCGACTCACAGGCCCATCCACGTGACCTTGCAATCCATCAGGCAGACTGAAACCACCACACCGCCCAGCCGCGGCCGTGTACTTTATGCCGAAGACCAGACGACGGCCCGCACCGTCACCACGGCCCTGCTCGAACGCATGGGCTATGACGTGGTGGCGGTCGAAGACGGCGAACTGGCCCTGGAAATGGCGCGGGTCGAGCGCTTTGACGTGATTTTGCTCGACATTGAAATGCCCGTCATGGACGGAGTCACTGCTGCACGATCCATCCGCAAGGACGTGCCCCACTGCAGGCAGACGCCGATCCTGGCGCTGTCCGCTTTCCTTGCTGATTCAACCGAAGACTCGCCGTGGCGCGATGCCTTTGACAGCGCGGTGCCAAAGCCCGCCAACAGCAACCAGCTGAAGGATGCCATGCGCAAGGCGATGGCTCAAAAGTCGGTGATCGGCACCAAGGGCAAGGTCACCTGGGCAGATTTCGGCCGCACCTTGCCAACGGGCACTGCCTATCTTGTGACCCGCGTTGCCTATGAAGAAATTGAACACCTGATTCTGGGCTGGGCCGCTTGTCTTGATGCCGGGGATGCCAGCTGCAATCTGGTGTTCCGCGAACGTCTGCTTGGGTTATCGCAAAGTTTTCAGGCCCTTGAATTGAGTGAGGCCCTGAATGGCTTGCCTGAAGCGTTGCGCAAAAACGACCTGCACCGCCTCCTCATTCTCGCTGCCCAATGGCGCGCCACACACATGGTTGGGGTTCGGAAGTAACAGAGCTTCCGGATTTGCAGCTTCCGCCTACCCCCATCCCCGGTTTGTACACTGGGTGGGGAAGGGGCGTGGCGGCTACAAACTCTTCACGCCGCCTTGTTGTAAGCTATCGCGCCCATCATCCCTGCATTCATGTGATAGAGATGGTGGCAATGGAAGGCCCAGGTGCCGGGGTTGTCGGCGTCGAACTGGATGGTGACGGCGGCACCCGGCGGTACCAACACGGTGTCTCGCAGCGCACCGTTGAAGCGTTGACCGTCAATGCCCACAACACGGAAATAATGGCCGTGCAAGTGCATAGGGTGTGACATGCCCGTCATGTTATGCATCATGATCTCGTAACGGTCGCCTTCACGCACTTCGTAGAGCACGTCATGCATGGAGGGTTTGCCGTTAAGCCCCCAGACATAGTCGGCCCCACCTCCGGTCAGCATCAACATGTCAGTGCGGGACACAGGTGTTTCCGGAAGACCCGCAACGGATTTGAGTTTCGCTTCAAGTGAAAGATCAAGAGCGTCAGCTGGGTGATGACCGTTTCCGATTTTTGTGATTGCGGCGTCACCTGCCACCAGGAACAAGCCCGCCTGCTGCACTGAACCTTCGGCCTGAAACAGAATGGAGTAGGCACCGGCACCGGCGGGCAAGGCAAGCCGAATATCGGCGCGTTGGGCGATGGCGAGGGGAAAGCGCTTTCCCTTGACGGGATAAATGGCGTTGCCATCAACGGCGATGAGTTCACCTTCCAGTCCACCAAGGTCAATCCAGAAATTGGTGGCCGCTGCCCCGTTGATGATGCGCAGGCGGAAACGCCCGCCTTTTTCAGCCCGTATGATTTCGGGGTCTTGCAATGTGCGGTCATTGGCCAACATGGCGTCAAAGGCTATGTCGCTGACCATGGAGGGCGCCGCAAGTGCCGCCCCGTGATTGGCATGGGCATCGGCGCTGGTTGCCGCAGCCATGTTGTGGCCGGCATGCAAGCCGCCGCCGCCGCGCAATTCCGCGAGGATTTCAGCCGGGTCACGGAATGTGAAGTCATGCAGCATCACCACATGTTCCTGCTCGTCAACCAACGCGTCGCCGTCCTCCTCCACGATCAGTGGTGCAGCCAGCAAAAGTTGCTCTTGCAGGCCAACATGGGAATGCATCCAATGGGTGCCGGTGCGGCGGTTTTCGAAAGCATAGTTGCGGCTTTCGCCCGGAACCTGAACAGGGCCAGACAGCATGGGCACACCGTCCATGGCGTTGGGCGGCGTCAGGCCGTGCCAGTGAATGAGTGTCGCCTCATTGAGCTGGTTGTCCACCGTGACGTTGAATGGTTTTCCGAACCGCGTGCGCAAGCCACGCCCCAGGCCAAAGACCTTGGCCGCCTTGCCGTTGACCTCAAGAATGCGGGTTGTTGCCACGATCTGCTGAGCCGCGGAAAAAACGGGCGCGGCGAACGCGGCAGCGGCGATGCCGGTTGCAGCGGCGCGAAGAATGTTTCTGCGATTGGTTAATTGCTGATGAAATGGCGACATGGATCAGTTCCGTTAAAAAGCGATGGTCCCAACAGTGCGACCTTCATTATGGCTGTTTTCTGACTTCATTACGCCAACCGTTGGCTTTGGACTACAAAGCGGCAACGGCATCAATTTTTGGCGAAGTGTTAATGCGGTTGAAAGAGTCAAAGTGCAACAATCATCCTCCTGAGGCAAGGAATGAGCATGTTACGGGCATTGGCGAAACTGTTAAAAAACAACTCTGGTGCAACAGCCATTGAATACGGCCTGATCGCGGGAGGTATTGCCCTTACCATCATCCCGGTTTTGGGCGACGTCAACTCCGGTGTCCTGCATATTTTTGGTATTGTCATGGGTCTGTTTGACGGCTTCTGACCGCTGCGGCTAGAGACCCCGTCCAATTCCCAGAAACTTCTCGCGCCGCTGGGTCTTCAAGACTTCGCGGCTGCTACCAGAAAAGGCCTGCAGGTTGCGAGCAACGGCTTCCCTGACGTTGCCGATGGTCTGTTCGACATGACGGTGGGCCCCGCCCAAAGGTTCGGGCACGATCTCGTCGATGATGCCGAGTTTTTTCAAATCCTGCGCCGTTATTTTCAGTGCCGCCGCCGCGTCTTTGGCGCGGGCCGGATCGCGCCACAAGATACTGGCCGCACCTTCGGGTGAAATGACGCTGTAAATGGCGTGTTCGAGCATCAACACGGCGTTGCCCGTGGCAATGGCAATGGCCCCGCCGGAGCCGCCTTCACCGATGATGACAGAAACCAACGGCACACCAAGTGACAGGCAGCAGTCGGTTGACCGCGCAATGGCTTCGGCTTGCCCACGTTCTTCGGCATCAACGCCGGGATAGGCACCTGACGTGTCGACCAGCGTCAATACAGGCAGTCCAAAGCGATCGGCCATTTCCATCAGGCGCACGGCCTTGCGGTAACCCTCAGGCTTGGCCATGCCAAAATTATGCTTCAGGCGACTTGGGGTATCAGAGCCTTTTTCCTGGCCAATCACCACAATGCCCTGGCCCTGGAAACGGCCAAGGCCGCCCACGATGGCCTCATCTTCTGCAAACTTTCGGTCGCCAGCCAAAGGCACAAAATCCGTGATCATGGCCGCGATGTAGGTGAGTGCATGAGGGCGCAACTCGTGGCGCGCCACTTTGGCTTTGTTCCAGGGTTCCAAATTTGAATAAAGATCCTGCAACTGGCGCTTTGCCTTGGTCTCGAGGGATTTCACCTCTTCAGAAATTGAAACAGAGGCATCCTTCTGGGCGAGCGCCCTCAATTCAGCGATCTTACCTTCCAGTTCTGCAACCGGGGCTTCGAAATCCAGAAATGCCTGCATTTTTCCTCACGTATCCGGCTGTAAGTGGCGGTTCGGAGATCGAAAGTCAACGTGTCTTGCGACCCGCTTTTGCAAGGGGGTGATGCTGGTTGACGGCCTCCTGCAACCGTTCGCCTTGCACGTGTGTGTAAATTTGCGTCGTGGAGATATCGGCATGGCCCAGCATTTGCTGTACGGCCCGGAGGTCAGCCCCCTTGGCCAGCAGGCCTGAGGCAAAGCCGTGGCGCAGCACATGGGGGGACAGTTTTTCGGGATCGAGGCCCGCCGCAGCGGCAAGCGACTTGAGTTCAAGGGCAAAATGCTGGCGCGTGACGGTGCCGGACGCGCCGCGTGACGGAAATAGCCAGGTGGGTGTTGTTTCTGCCTGTTGTTTGAGCGTTGTGATGTAGGTCGCCAACACGACTTGGGCACGTGCGGAAACGGGCACCAACCGTTCTCTTCCACCCTTGCCTTTGACATGGAGAAAATCCGGGTCAGAGACGACAGCCGCATATTTCAAGCCCACAAGTTCCGAGACGCGCAGACCCGTGGCCGCCAGAAGCTCCACGAGGCAATGAAGGCGTTGTGCCTTGAACCGCGCCATTTCATCAGGTGCTGTTGTTGCTGCCCTTTCTGCGGCTTCAAGCAGTCGTGCGATGTCGTCTGGGCCGATGAATTTCGGCAGGCTCCGGGCCTGGCGCGGGCCCTCGACTGTCTGCGCCGGGTTGCCTTTCGCCAGTCCCTCACTCATCAGGAAAAGATGAAATTGGCGCAGCGCCGAAAGCTTGCGTTGGATCGAACTGCGGGCCAGGGCCTGGGTATCAAGGTGCTGCAAAAAGGCGCGAACATCAGTGCTTTGGGCCAGTGCCACTGGAACCCGCAGCTGGTTCAGGAAGGCCGCATAGTCAGCGAGGTCACGGCCATAGGCGGCAATGGAGTTCTGTGCCGCCCCCCGTTCCGCCGCCATCATTTCCAGAAACCGGTTGACCAGGCGCGATGCGATGGGGTCAGTTTTGCTTGAGGGCTTCACTGAAAACAGGTCGCACGATTTCGGATTGTTCCGGCGGGAAGTGGGCAAGACCATAGGCCCCGCCATAAATGCTGGCGGCGATGGCACCCACCACCAGGATGAATTTTACGGTATCGGGGATGTACACGTGGGGCCTTGCTCCTTCAGCCTGTTGGCTTAAGCCATTTTGATCTTGGCGGGAAGCGCGCTAAACGCTGCGCCGGACCACGTCATGGCTAAACGAAACCTGAGCAAAGACATTGAACGCGCCCGCCTCCAAACGGGTGAGCGTTCAATCGTGCTTGTGGGGCTGATGGGGGCCGGCAAGACTTCAATCGGGCGCAGGCTTGCGGAGAAACTGAGCGTGCCTTTTGTTGATGCTGACCATGAAATTGAAACGGCGGCGGGCAAGTCGATTCCTGATATTTTTGCCGAACACGGCGAAGCCCATTTCCGGGACGGCGAGCGGCGCGTGATTGCAAGGTTGCTGGACAATGGCGCGCAAGTCCTGGCAACGGGCGGTGGTGCATTCATGAATGCCGAGACGCGTGGCCGCATTGGTGAGCGCGGCATTTCAGTCTGGCTCAAGGCCGACCTCGCTTTGCTGTTGAAACGGGTGGCCAAGCGGGGTGGAAGGCCATTGCTGGCCAATGCTGATCCGGAAGCGGTTCTGCGCAAGCTGATTGAGGAGCGCTACCCCGTCTATGCCGGGGCGGACATTGTTGTGGAAAGCGAAGACGTGCAGCACAATGTCATGGTGAATGAAGTGATCCAGGCCCTGTCGCAATGGCAGAATGAGAAGCAAGTGGAAACGACCGATGCCTGATGTGCAAAAAATTCGTGTCGGGCTTGGTGAGAGGTCCTATGACATTGCATTGGGCCATGGCTTGCTTGGGGAGGCGGGCAGCCGCATCGCGCCATTTCTCAATCGCAAGCACGTGGCCATCGTCACCGACAAGAACGTGGCGAAGCATCATCTCAAGACACTTGAGTCTGCGCTGGACGCCGAAGGCATTCAACATCAAGCGATTGTGCTGGAGCCGGGCGAAGCCACCAAGAGTTACGCCAATCTGGCCATGGTTTGCGATGGATTGTTGGCGGCTGGCATTGAGCGCAGTGATCTGGTGATTGCACTGGGTGGTGGTGTCATCGGTGATCTCACTGGATTTGCCGCGGCTGTTCTCCGGCGCGGTGTGCGTTTTATCCAAATTCCAACAACACTTCTGGCGCAAGTCGATTCGTCTGTTGGCGGAAAAACCGGGATCAACTCAAGCCATGGCAAAAACCTGATCGGGGCGTTTCACCAGCCTGTGCATGTTTTGGCAGATCTTGCGCTGTTGGAAACGTTGCCGATGCGGGAACGACGCGCAGGCTATGCCGAGGTGGCGAAGTACGGTCTTCTTGGCGATGCGTCGTTTTTCGCGTGGCTTGAGAAAAATGTTGATGAAGTTCTTGCTGCCAAGCCAGGTGTGATTGACAATGCAGTTGCAACTTCTTGCGCCATGAAGGCGAGGATTGTCGCGGAGGATGAAACCGAGACAGGTGCGCGTGCGCTTCTCAATCTGGGTCATACGTTTGGTCATGCACTTGAAGCGGCTGCGGGTTACAATGGGACTCTGCTGCATGGCGAGGCAATCGCCATTGGCATGGTGCAGGCGTTCAGGTTTTCCGCGAAGCTTGGACATTGTGATGCCGCCAACTCCAGGCGTGTTGTCTCGCATCTGAAGAAAGCCGGGCTTCCCGTCCACATGCACGACATCAGAGCCAACTGGCCGGACGCGAAAAGCCTGCTGAACATCATGCGGCAAGACAAAAAAGCCGTTGCGGGCAAACTGACATTCATACTGGTGAACGACATCGGCGCGTCATTCGTCGCCAGGGATGTGCCGGACCAACACGTACTGGATTTTCTCAACGAGGATTTCAAACGCCCATGACGACGGACCTTGGCTACGCCATCATTTCGATTGTCTTTCTGATTATCATTTCCGGGTTTTTCTCGGGAGCCGAAACGGGGCTCACCGCCACGTCGCGGGCGCGGCTGACGGAGATTGAGCGGCGCGGCTCAAAGCGGGCGGCCATGGCGCTGAAGATCACAGAAACGCCAGAGCGGCTCATCGGTGCGTTGCTGCTCGGCAACAATCTCGCCAATATCACGGCGTCGGCCATCGCCACGGCGGCGCTGATCAAGATGTTTGGCAATTCAGGTGCCGTCATCGCATCCGCTGTCATGACCGTGCTGATTCTGATCTTCGCTGAAGTGATGCCGAAGACCTATGCGATTTCGTATCCTGAACGCACGGCCCTGGCAGTCGCACCCATCATGCGGGTTATTGCCGCGGTGCTGGGTCCGATTGTTTTGGCGGTGGAGTTTATCGTCAAGAACACACTCAAGGTATTTGGTGTGAACATTGACGACAGCAAGGGTGTGCTTTCTGCCCACGACGAGTTGCGCGGTGCGATTGACCTCCACGTCAAGGAAGAGACCATGGTCAAAAAAGACCGTGACATGCTGGGTGGCATTCTCGATTTGAAAGACCTGGAAGTGGCGGATGTGATGATCCACCGCACCAAGATGACATTGCTGGATGCCAACCAACCCATGGACGACATCATCAAAGAGATGATGGAGGGTGTTCACACGCGTGTTCCGGTGTGGCGTGAGAGGCCCGACAACATCATCGGTGTACTGCATGCGCGAACGCTTTTTGCCAGTCTGCAAAAAGTAGGTGGCGACATCGACAAGCTTGAACTTGAAAACATGATGACGGAGGCGTGGTTTGTGCCGGACACGCGGCCTCTTGAAGACCAACTCAATGCATTCCTGCGCCGCAAGGCCCATTTTGCGCTGGTTGTTGACGAGTATGGTGAAGTGCAAGGGTTGGTGACGCTTGAAGACATTCTTGAAGAAATCGTCGGCGACATCAAGGATGAGTTCGATGACGGTTCATCCGGCATCCGCAAAACCCGCGATGGTGCCTATGTGGTGGAGGGTGCGACACCCTTGCGTGACCTCAACCGTAAGCTTGACCTGGAACTTCCAGATGATGAGGCGACGACCCTGGCAGGACTTGTCATCCACGAAGCGCGGATGATTCCGGAGGCAGGGCAGGTGTTCTCTTTCCACGGCTTTAAATTCGAAGTGCTGAAGAAGCGCAAGCAGCAATTGACCTCAATCAAGATCACGTCGTTGCCGAAGCCTGAGGTGGACGTTTCGGGCTGACTTCACTTTTCCAGCAGTCGGGCTACAACATTCTCACATCTTTCGTGTTCCCAAGTGCTAAAGTACCAACACTTGAAGCCAAGGGACCTCTCCCCCGCTTCGCGGACCCTCTCCGAAGGGGAGAGGGACTCGTGGTGAGAGACCTCCCATTTTACTGTGCAGGGCGCTCGTACCGCAAGTCCCTCCCCTCCGGGGAGGGTACGGCGAAGCCGGGGGAGAGGTCCCTTTGCTTCAAGCGATGACCCTGTCCGCAGTCGCGCGAGGTAAAGTCAGGCGACAATCTCAATCGCCAGCGCATGAACCCGCGTTTTCAATTCATGCGCCAATGCCTCATTCACCAGGCGGTGCTGGGCCACCCGGGATTTGCCGGCGAACGCTTCGCTTGCGATTTTGATTCGAAAGTGGCTCTCACCGGAGGGGTGCGCGCCCGCGTGACCATGATGTTGATTGCTTTCGTCCATCACGGTAAGAGAGGTCGGCTGAAAAGCTGCGATCAGCTTTTCCTCAAGTATCTTTCCAATTGGTCCCAAATCCATCTCCGTTTAGCCTGCGTTACAGGTTGCATCTCACATCGAAACATACCAACTAACTGACATGAAGCTCGATTCAAAATATTTCGACAAGATCCGCGTGACACCCCGGGGTTCAAAGCCTGAACCCAAGGCGGAGAAGACCTGTGACTGGGAGGCTTGCGACAAGCCTGCGAAGCACCGTGCGCCAAAGGGTCGCGGCTTTGAAGGCCAATTCTGGAGTTACTGCACCGCCCACGTGCAGGAATACAACAAGACCTACAACTATTTTGCCGGCATGGCCGATGACGATATCTCGGAGGCGCAAAAAGCCGCGCGCATGGGCGACAGGCCGACATGGAAACTGGGTGAGAATGCCCATGCGGCTGCCGGTGCAAAGCGCGGCACGGCGCGGGATTTCCGCGATCCGCTTGGGCTTTTCGGCAAGGATGCCAAGCCTGCGCAAGCAAAACTGGGCCGAAACTTGCGCGTCAATGAGTTGAAGGCGTTGCAGGTTCTAGGTCTCGACGAGAACGCCAAGCCGGAAGATGCCAAGACCAAATATAAAATGCTGGTGAAAAGACTTCACCCCGACGCCAACAACGGCAGCCGCGCCAATGAAGACACATTGAAAGCAGTGATCCAGGCTTATGATACTTTAAGAGCCAGCGGTTTCTGCTAATCTTGCTCCACGGCGGCGAAGCGACTAAACACCTGACAACTCTCCAATCCCCCAAACGCGTGAGCACTATGACCGCCAAACCCAATGGCAGCCTGCCGGGCCTGCCTGACAAGAAAATTTCCGTAAAAGATGCCTTTGGCTTTGACACCAAGATGGTGATTCATGGCTACTCCGAAGGCAGCGAACATGTGCCGGATCTTGATCCGGATTACCTGTTCAACAAGGAAACCACACTCGCCATTCTCGCGGGCTTCGAGTTCAACCGCCGTGTGCTGGTGACGGGCTACCACGGCACCGGCAAGTCCACGCATATTGAACAGGTGGCCGCACGCCTGAACTGGCCCTGCATCCGCATCAATCTGGACAGCCACATCAGCCGCATCGATTTGATCGGCAAGGATGCCATCGTCTTGAAAGAAGGAAAGCAGATCACGGAATTCCGTGAAGGCATTCTGCCGTGGTCGTACCAGACCAACGTTGCGCTGGTGTTTGACGAATATGACGCTGGACGCCCCGACGTGATGTTCGTGATCCAGCGCATTCTCGAATCATCTGGTAAATTGACACTGCTGGATCAATCCCGCGTCATCCGCCCGCATCAGGCCTTCCGCCTGTTTGCCACGGCCAACACTGTTGGACTGGGTGATACCACAGGCCTCTATCACGGCACACAGCAGATCAACCAGGCGCAGATGGACCGCTGGTCGATCATCACCGCGCTGAATTATCTTCCGCATGCAGATGAAGTTGGCATTGTGCTGTCCAAGAACAAATCCTTCCAGACCGACAAGGGCAAGAAGATCATCGCCAACATGGTGCGGGTGGCTGATCTCACACGGAATGCTTTTGTGCAAGGTGATCTCTCGACCGTGATGAGCCCGCGCACTGTCATCACCTGGGCGCAGAACGCGGAAATTTTTGCAGGCGACATCGCCTTCGCTTTCCGTGTGACATTCGTCAACAAGTGTGACGAGCTGGAGCGCCCGATCGTGGCCGAGTTTTATCAACGCTGCTTTGGCGAGGAATTGCCGGAGTCTGCGGCGCGGGCGGTCTTCGCGTAAAAAGGATGAGCAGCCCGAAGGACGAACACGCAGAACGTTTCAAGTCAGTGCTTGGCACTGCGATGAAATCCATTGCACTCGATCCTGAGCTTTCGGTTGTCTTCGGCAATGATCAGCCTGTTTTGACTGGTCACAAAGTGCGGCTGCCGCAGGTCAATGCCAATGCCACTTTACGCGACATTTCAGTGACGCGCGGACTTTCCGATTCATTTGCGCTGCGCCTTGCCAACCACAAGGACGCCGTCCATAACCGCTACCTACCGCAAGGCAAGAATGCGCGGGCGATGTTTGAAGCGGTGGAACAGGCGCGCATCGAAGCCATTGGCGCCAACGCCATGCCGGGTGTCGCCAAAAATCTTTCGGTGATGCTGGATGACCGTTATTCAAAGACCGTCATCAACCGCACCAGCAACCGCCGCGACACACCATTGGAAGAAGCCGTCGGCCTGATGCTGCGCGAACGCCTCACAGGCGAGCCACCACCAGCATCGGTCAAAAACTATGTCGATCTCTGGCGTTCATGGGTTGATGAAAAAGCCTCGATCAATCTCGACAACCTGAAAGACGTGCTGCACGACCAGCAGAAATTCGCCAAGCTCTCCCGCGATTTGATCGCCGCCCTCGACATGGGCGATGAGCTGGGTGACGATCCCGACAAGGGTGACGAGAACGAAGACAACCCGCCTGAGGAAGATGCAGGCGAGCGCAACGAAACACCTGAGGGCCAGGAAGAGCAGAGCGAAAGCCAGGCGCAACAGGAAATGGAAGAGGCGTCTGGTGAAAGCGAAAGCGCTGAAACCGAGGCCCGCGCCATCGACAGCGATGATGTGCCTGACGACCAGGATGTGGAAGATGACACTGAAGGCGATGAGCCATTCAAACCGCAGCTTCCCTTCTCCAACTCCGCGTCATCCGACAATTACAAAGTCTTCACCAATGCCTTCGATGAGATGGTGGTGGCCAATGACCTTTGCGATGAAGAAGAATTGACGCGTCTTCGCGCCTATCTCGACAAGCAGTTGAACAACATGCAAGGCGTGGTCTCGCGCCTCGCCAACCGCTTGCAGCGCCGCCTGATGGCACAGCAGAACCGCGCTTGGGAATTTGACATTGAAGAAGGCATGCTCGACACCGCAAAGCTGATGCGCGTGGTGATTGACCCCATGCACCCGCTTTCCTTCAAGATGGAAAAGGAAACAAATTTCCGCGATACCGTGGTCACACTGCTGATCGACAATTCGGGCTCCATGCGGGGACGTCCCATCACGGTGGCTGCGACATGTGCTGACATTCTCGCCCGCACGCTTGAGCGCTGCAATGTGAAAACGGAAATTCTGGGGTTCACCACCAAGGCGTGGAAAGGCGGGCAGGCGCGGGAGAAGTGGCTGGGGCAGGGCAAATCCCCCAATCCCGGTCGTCTCAATGACCTTCGTCATATCATTTATAAATCTGCTGACCAGCCCTGGCGGCGCGCCCGAAAAAATCTCGGCCTGATGATGCGTGAGGGATTGTTGAAAGAAAACATCGACGGCGAAGCATTGATCTGGGCCCACAATCGCCTGTTGGGCCGCCGCGAACAACGCCGCATCATGATGGTGATTTCGGATGGTGCACCGGTCGATGATTCAACGCTTTCCGTGAACTCCGGCAATTATCTCGAACGCCATTTGCGCCAAGTGATCTCCGACATCGAAGGCCGTTCACCCATCGAACTCATCGCCATCGGTATCGGCCATGACGTGACGCGTTACTACAAGCGCGCAGTCACCATTGTCGATGCAGAAGAACTCGGTGGCGCATTGACGGAAAAACTCGCGGAACTCTTTGAAGAGAAAAACACCCGTGGAACGCCCCGCCGCCGCGCCGCTGCTTGAGACGGAACGCCTCACCTGACGTGTCATATGGCCGCTGATCAGTGGATGGTGCGCTTGAAGCCAAGGGACCTCTCCCCCGGCTTCGCCGCACCCTCCCCAGAGGGGAGGGACTCGTGGTGCGAGCGCCCCGAACATTAAAACGGGAGGTCTTTGCAAGAGGTCCCTCTCCCCTTCGGAGAGGGTCCGCGAAGCGGGGGAGAGGTCCCTTGGCTTCAAGCGAAAAAAGATGTGTAAATCTTGTAGGCCTGAAGCAGGCCATGATGTGTGGCTATGGAGATTGTGTTTCGTGTTTTTCCAAAACCGCCTTTACATCCAACTTCCGCATATCCTCCACCACCCCCGCCAACCTGTCGTGCTCCCAGTCCCACCATCCCAGCCTGATGATCCGTTCACGGATGGATTTTGCAAAACGCCATTTGATGCGCTTCGCAGGAACACCGGCGACTATCGCATAGGGTTCCACATTTTTTGTCACGACGGCACCGGCGCCAATGACGGCACCATGGCCGATTGAAACACCCGGCATGACTATGGCACCGTGGCCGATCCAGACATCGTGGCCAATGACAACTCTTGCATTCTGCCGCCGCGCCCTGAACTCCTTATCGAGCTTTGCGCCGACAAAATATTCGTTGGGACGATAGGTCATCTTGTGTTGTGACACGCGCTCCATGGGGTGCAGAAGTGCGTTGATGCGCACGTCTGCGGCGATGGCGCAAAATTTTCCGACAGTGGCGTAAATCAGTTCGCAGTGGCGTTCGATGTAGCTGTAGTCGCCAATGTCACAATCTGTCAGCAGCACACGCTCGCCAACATCAACAAAGCGGCCGAAACAGCAATCACGGTACGACGCCGTCGGATGAACGCGGGGCTTTCCATCACGTGAAGCTTTTGGCGAGTGGCGCTTGGGCTGATCCATCATCTGACCCTAACAAAAAAGCCGCCCCAAATGGAGCGGCTTTTTCAAAGTTTGGAAAATGTCACGCTGCCTTCGCAACCTTGGCGACCGTGGCAACAACTGTCTTCTTGGCGACAGCGCGCTTGATCTTGAGGGCCTTGATTGAAAGCTCGTCATTCTTGGCCTTCAACAAAAACGAGTCGAGACCGCCGCGGTGTTCAACCGTCTTCAGTGCATGGGCCGAAATGCGGAAGGAATAAGAATTGCCAAGTGCATCTGAAATCAACGTGACATCACACAGGTTCGGCATGAAGCGGGTCTTGGTCTTGTTGTTGGCGTGGGACACCTGGTTGCCGGTCAACCAGCCCTTGCCTGTAAATTCGCAGCGACGCGCCATCGGAAAACTCCATCATCTCAAAGGAAAGCGCCGGAAACAAAAAGTTCCCGGCAAGTTGGCGTGTCCTTAGGTGATGGTGGAGCGATGGTCAAGCGTGGAAGCAGCCTTGGTTGGGCAATCGCTTGCAGCCAAGGGACCTCTCCCCCGGCTTTGCCGGACCCTCCCCGGTGGGGAGGGACCTCTTGCAGCGACCTCCCGTTTTACTTTTCAGGGCACTCGCACCACGAGGCCCTCCCCTCCGGGGAGGGTGCCCGAAGGGCGGGAGAGGTCCCTTGGCTCCAAGCGATTGAGGAGGCCGCTTCGCATTCCGGGACAAGCCGTTAACGATTTCCCCTGCAATTCCGCAACCAATCCGAAACCCTCACCCCAATCTTGTATCCAACTTATCCACAGCCCCTACAGATAGCGTGAACAAAGCCCGAAAATTAACCCATTGGCGATTCGCGCATGTTTCGTTCCGTTCTGGAACGCATTCTTAACAAAACCAATCAATTCAATGGGTTACTGTTAACATCTCATTAATACTTGGTGCAATTTCTTAATAACCGGGCTGCTTTTTCGATCCAGAACCGTGGAACAAAGCATCTGCCACTTCATTCAACCCACGCGTTTCCCAAGGAACAATCCATGAAAACTGAGGGGATAGCGATTCGGGCGGGGTTCGTTCATGTTTGAATCCAAAGGTGAACGCGCCGCACCGGAATGACACGGGAGTTGTTTTATTCCGTTCATGTCCTGCTATGAGGGTGGAGACATGCCACCCCACCGCCTGCCTCCGCGCCAATTTCCCGTCACCGCCGTTCTTGGCCCCACAAACACCGGAAAAACTCATTTGGCCGTGGAGCGCATGCTGGGTGCCGCCGGCGGCATGATTGGTTTGCCACTGCGGCTTCTGGCACGTGAAGTCTATGACCGGGTGCGCTTGCGGGCGGGCGACCATGCGGTGGCGCTGATGACGGGGGAAGAAAAAATCATTCCGGCGCAGCCGCGTTATTGGGTCTGCACTGTCGAAGCCATGCCGCCTGATTTGAAAGTGCCGTTTGTTGCCATCGATGAAATCCAATTGGCGGGGGATTTGGAACGCGGCCACATCTTCACCGACCGCATCCTCAATCGGCGGGGCACCGAAGAGACAATGTTGCTGGGCTCGTCCAGCATGCGTGGCATTGTTGAAAAGCTGTTGCCGCACACCAACTTCATTTCGCGGCCAAGACTCTCAAAGCTTTCTTATTCTGGGCCCAAAAAGCTTTCGCGCCTCCCCCGCCGTTCGGCCATCGTCGCCTTCACGGCGGACACGGTTTACGCGGTTGCGGAAATGATCCGCCGCCAGCGCGGTGGTGCTGCCGTCGTCATGGGCGCACTCAGCCCACGCACCCGCAACGCGCAAGTGGCCCTCTATCAATCCGGTGATGTTGATTACCTCGTGGCAACAGATGCGATAGGCATGGGGCTCAACATGGATGTGGATCATGTGGCCTTTGCTTCAACGCGTAAATTTGACGGGTTCTCCTTTCGCAATCTGACACCCGGAGAGTTGGGCCAAGTAGCGGGCCGCGCCGGCCGCTTCATGAACGACGGCACTTTTGGAACCACAGGCGAAGTCGAAGGCTTTGATGCCGAGACTGTCGACAGGCTCGAAAACCACAACTTCGACTCTTTGCGCGTTCTGCAATGGCGCAACCGTGAACTGGATTTCCGCTCACTCGATACCTTGCGCAAAAGCCTGGGCTATCTGCCCAACGAAGAAGGCCTGACCCGCGCGCAAGACAATGCGGATGTTGATGCGCTTGCAGCTGTTTGCCGCGACGAATCCTTACGCAATCTCGTCGGATCAAAAGACGATGTGATGCGGGCCTGGGATGTCTGCCAAATCCCTGACTACCGCAATATTTCGCCAGCGGAGCATGCCCATCTGATCACCAAAGTATTGGCTTTCCTGCAAGCAAGGCCGCATCACATCCCCAAGGATTGGTTCGCCAAGCAACTGTCCTATTGCGAAAACCTCAGCGGCAACATCGACGCATTGTCCCAGCGGATTTCCCATGTCAGGACCTGGACTTTCATCGCCCACCGGGCGGATTGGCTTGAATCACCATTTTATTGGCAGGGCCGGGCCAAGGAAATTGAAGACCGGCTGTCGGACGCTTTACATGAGAAGTTGACACAGCGTTTCATCGACCGCAGAACCAGTGTATTGATGCGGCGTATGGCGCTGAAGGAAGGTTTGATGTCTGCAATTGAAGAAGACGGCCGGATCACGGTTGAAGGGGAAGCCATTGGCCGTATCGAGGGATTGCGGTTCCTGCCCGACGCGTCTTTGGCTGGCGATGATTCAAAACTTTTGAAAGCAGCTGCCGTGCAGGCGCTGATGACTGAAGTGTCTGCCCGCGCCACGGTGTTGGCCAATAGCTCTGATGCTGAAATCCGGCTGACACGACTGGGTGAAATCATCTGGCAGGGCCATGCCGTAGGGCAGTTGAAGCCCGGTGACCACCGCTTGCGCCCGCGAGCCGAAGTGCTGTCGGACGACATTCTCTCGCCCGTGTTGCGCGATGAAGTAAAGCTGCGCCTGCAGAAATTCGTTGAACGCAGCATCAATGCCGCGATTGGGCCCCTGTTCAAACTCGATGAGGCGGAAGGCCTTGAAGGGGCGGTGCGTGGCATTGCCTATCGGCTTGTTGAAAACTACGCCGTCATGCCGCGCGAAACCGTGACGACTGAAATCAAGGCGCTGACCCAGGAAGAACGCGCCAAGCTGCGTGCCCTCGGGGTGCGCTTTGGGGCCTACACGGTTTTCCTGCCCGCACTTTTGAAACCAGCGCCAACAGACATCCGTCTGTTGCTGTGGTGGTTGGAAAACAACAAGGGTGAAGACCAGAAACCGTCCATTCCCGCCATCCCGGCAAACGGCCTCACGTCAACCATCGCCGACGCCACGCGCCCCGAAGGTTTTTACCACATGTGTGGCTACAGGGTCTGTGGCAACCGCGCTGTCCGCGTGGACATGCTGGAACGCCTCGCCGACATGATCCGCGACCGCCTGTTCTGGAAACCTCGCATACCAGAGGAGCAACGCCCGGTGGGATCCATGGACGGTGGCGGCTTCACCGTTGTGCCAGACATGATGTCGATTGTCGGTTGTTCCGGCGAAGACTTTCAGAACATCCTTGCAAGCCTTGGATATCGCTTTGAAATCCGAAAAATCCAAAAACCTGTTGCAGTGAAAGCTGAACCTGTTGAAGTAAAGCTGGAAGAGTCGACAGCTGCTGCTGAGACAGAGATTCAAGCTGTTGAAGTGGCACCTGAAGTCGTTGAGGAAGTGCTTCAAGACTTGCCCGCTGAAGCAACCGTCGAAGCATCAGAAGCGCCTGACACAGAAGAAGTGGACCTCGCTGTCTGGTGGCCGGAAGGCATGGGGCCGTTCAAGACCCGGCCCCCACGGCCGGAACGTCCGAAGCCACATTTCAAACGTGAGACAGAACAAAAGGCGCGGCCTCCCAAACGTTTCGAGAAGAAGCCGCACAAAAAGCCAGGGCGCGTTGAAGAACGCCCCCGCCGCCCGGAGAAGCAGGCAGACCCGCTTTCACCTTTTGCCGTGCTCAGCGCGTTGAAGGCACAGATGGTCGAGGAGAATAACTGATTGGCACAACGGCTCGACAAGTGGCTGGTCTACGCGCGCTTTTGCAAGCACCGCGCCGTGGCCCAGGACTTGATCGAGAAGGGCCAGGTCCGCCTCAACCGGGAGCGCGTCACCAAGGTCAGCCACGCTGTCAAAACATCTGATGTTTTGACGATTGTGGTGGGCGGCCATGTCAAAGTGGTCAAGGTTCTGGGCGAAGCGGAGCGGCGGGGATCAGCGCCCGTTGCCTGCCAGCTTTACGAGATGGTGGGTGTTGCAGAAAAAGCAGATGCATCCGGCCCGCATGTGGGTTAGGAAGCGCCGCAACAGGCTATGGACCATTTGAAATGACCTACATCGTCACTGAAAACTGCATCAAGTGCAAATACATGGATTGCGTCGAGGTCTGCCCCGTCGATTGTTTCTATGAGGGCGAGAACATGCTTGTCATCCATCCGGATGAATGCATCGATTGCGGTGTGTGCGAACCCGAATGCCCGGCCGACGCCATCAAGCCAGACACTGAGCCCGGACTTGAGAAGTGGCTGACGCTGAATACTGAATATGCGCCGAAATGGCCCAACATCACCATCAAGCGGGATGCGCCTGAGGGTGCCAAGGAGTTTGATGGCAAGCCTGACAAACTGGCCCTGTTTTCGCCTGAACCTGGCGAAGGTGACTGATTTTGCTCAGGAAACAATGAGCCGTCATTAACCACTCTCAACGTCTCAATGCAGCATTGCGCCGTGTACGGACGGCTTTCTCTTTAAAATACCTTAAATCTGTGGTATGAGACATCCCATGACATGAACATGGGGGTTTATGGGGTGCATCCGGGCGCAGGCTCGGTTTTTTTGCGCCCTCAGCGAACCCCAATGACTGAAAAAGCCAAAATCTGGATAAACCGGACCGGCTGCAATGAAGAATGGGTGAAGGCACTATGGTAACGAAAGCAAAAACCAGCAAAAAGAAGCCGGCGGCAAAGCCGGTGGCCAAGAAAAAGGCCGCTCCGGTGAAAGCCAAGATCGCGGCCAAGTCCGTGGCCAAGAAGCCCGTTGCCAAAGTTGCGCCAAAACCTGTTGTCAAACCCGTGGTGAAGGTTGCCGTGAAGCCAGCTGCCCCGGCACCTGTCGCGAAGGCCGTGGTGCCCGTTGCCAAGCCACAGGTGGCTGCAACCAAGCCACATGCCCCGGTCGCCGCGAAGCCTGTTGTTACAAAGCCAGCCGCCGCGAAACCCGCTGTGGTGTCACCACCAGCCCCCAAGAAGCCATCCTTCAAGATCGGCGAACTGGTGGTTTATCCCGCTCACGGCGTTGGCAAGATCACCAATGTCGAGGAACAGGAAATCGCCGGCATCAAGCTGGAACTCTATATTGTGGACTTCGAGAAGGAAAAGCTCCGCCTCAAGGTGCCAACCAACCGGGCCGAGCAAAAAGGCATGCGCCATCTCGCAGACCGCTCGGTCATCGAGCAGGCCATGAAGCTGATCCGTGGCCGTGCCCGCATCAAGCGCACCATGTGGTCGCGCCGTGCGCAGGAGTATGATGCAAAGATCAACTCCGGCGACATGCTGTCGGTGGCCGAAGTCATCCGCGACCTCTACCGCTCAGACCGCCAGCCCGAGCAGTCCTATTCCGAACGCCAACTCTTCGAACAAGCCCTCAACCGCTTCGCCCGCGAACTTGCGGCGGTGCGTAAAGTGGATGAAGGCCAGTGCATCAAGGAACTCGAAGATTATCTGGCCCGCAACGCCAAGCGCGGTGCGGCAGTGGGTGAGAAGGTTGAAGAGGATGCCGCTGAGGAAGCGGCGTAAGCATCGTTCGAACCTCGCTCAAACAAGAATCGTCATCCCGGCGAAAGCCGGGATGATGTAATTTTGTGTTGGAGCGGTTTCGGGTTGTTTTGAACCACCATTAGCCAAAAAAATTCACCATGGTCCGCTTCATGCGGACCACCCATGGGTCCTCCGCATGAAGCGGAGGATGACGAAAATAAGAGATTGTGCAAACTAACCCGGAACAGCTCTGGATCAACTGTTCTTCACTCCCAACGCATCCTCCAGCCTCGCCTTTGCCGATCCCGGTTTCAGCGGTTTCTGTTGTGATGGATGTGGCTTCCATGCCATGGCCCAGGCGATTTCGACGGTGGCCGGCAAGCGGTTGTCAGTATCAGCGAATGTCTCTGAATAGACCTCAGCCGTCTTGACCAACAGGCGGCGGCTCGTGAAAAAAACACGCCGCCCCACCAAACAATTTGACAGCCCCAGCGCCTTCACATCCTGCATCAACGTCAACGCACTGCCATAACGCAGCGGTACGCGGTCAAGGTCTGCAACCGGCAATGCAAGCCCGGCCCGTTGCAGCAAGCCTCCCGCCTCGCGCAAATCAATCATCGGTGACACGCGCGGTGATGCGCCGCCCGTCAGCTCCTGTTCCGCAATCAGCCAACTCTCGCGCAGCTCCGCCAGGGTGCCGCCCGCAAAAAACGCAAAGACAGCAAGGCCATCGGGGCGCAGGGCGTGTGAGACTTGCGAGAGATAGCCCGGCACGTCATTGACAGCATGCAAGTCCATCAAGCTGATCACGCAATCCTGGCTCAGTGCAGCAAGTCCCAAATCATCTGTTGCTGACAATCCCTGTTCAACAATTCCGCCATTGCGGCCAAGGCCACTCAGTGCAGCCGCTGCCGCAACGGTTCGCCCCCCGATGAGCAACGTGTGTCCAAAATCCCTGTTGATGACGCCAATGCGTTCCACCAACTCCTCCACGATCCGCTGATCAATCTCTTGCAAGGCATCACTGGTGGCGGCAAGCTGGCGGCGCACGCAGAGGGCGCGGTCAAAAACCTGTGGGGGTGACGTGGCATCGACTGGGGACATGGACGAGGCGATAGCGCAAAAATTGGGACCGCTCCAGCTGATGCGACAGCATTCCCATGCGGCATGGCGCGGCATCGTCGATCTGCTCACACCACCCAAGTGCATCGATTGCGGAACAAGCGTTACCCAAGGGGCAGGGCTGTGTGCGGCGTGCTGGCTGAAGCTGCACCACATTTCGGAACCCGTCTGCGATGCGTTGGGCACACCCTTTGAATATGACGTGGGTGATGGCACCCTGTCCGCCGAAGCCATTGCCAATCCACCGAACTGGAACCGCAGCCGTGCCGCCGTTGCCTTTGACGACAACAGCAAAACTTTGGTGCACGCCCTCAAATACAATGACCGCCACGAGGCAGGCCTTGCCATGGCGCGCATGATGCTGGCAGCGGGGCACAGGCTTTTGGCTGAAGCTGATGTGATTGTGCCAGTGCCTTTGCACCGTATGCGTCTCTGGCAGCGACGCTTCAACCAGTCTGCCATACTGGCCCGCGAAATTGCGCTGGCCTCGGGAAAGACGGTCGTCCTTGATGGCATGGAACGCGGCAAGTCTACGCGAACACAAGTGGGGCTGGATGCAGAGGCGCGGCGCAAAAATGTGAAAGGCGCATTCTCTGTTCCCGTCGAAAAACTGCCAGTCATTGCCGGAAAACGCGTGTTGCTTATCGATGACGTGCGCACCACCGGAGCCACGGCCAATGCCTGCGCCGCGGCATTGATCAAGGCCGGATCACAGCAAGTTGACCTTCTGACCTTCGCCCTTGTCTTGGAACCAGCGCATCTGCATATTGAGGCGTGACGGAGTGACCATGCCAAAGATCGACATCTACACCACCTATGCCTGCCCCTATTGCGCCCGCGCCAAACAGTTATTGCGCGCGAAGAAAACGGCGTTCAACGAAATTGACGTGTCGGATGATTACCGCTTGCGCCAGGCCATGACGGAACGCGCCAAAGGCCGCACCAGCGTGCCGCAAATTTTTATCAATACCACGCATATCGGTGGCTGTGATGATTTGCATGCGCTGGATGCACAGGGCAAACTCGATTCCCTGTTGGCCGCATAATGGCCAGTTTCAAAGCCGCACTCGTGCAAATGCGTTCGGGCACCGACATGGCGCGGAACCTTGTTGATGCCGAAGCCCTTGTGCGCGAAGCTGCGGCGACGGGCGCGCCCTACGTGCTCACACCTGAAGTGTCCAACATCTTTGAGCCAGACAAAGACCGCCTGCGCGCTGTCGTCTTGCCTGAACGTGACGATCCGATGGCGCAACGCTTTTCTGCGCTCGCCAAAGAATTGCGCATTCACCTTCATGCAGGCTCACTGGCGGTCAAAGCAGAAAATGGCCGCATTGCCAATCGCAGTTTGATGTTTGGACCCCACGGTAAAATCATGGCGCGTTACGACAAGGTGCATCTCTTCGACATTGATTTGCCCAATGGCGAAAGTTACCGCGAGTCCGCAACCTACACACCGGGTGAACACGCCACGGTCGTCACTTTGCCCTTCGCAAAGTTTGGCCTCTGCATTTGCTACGACGTGCGCTTTCCCCGCCTTGCCAATACCTACGCCAATGCCGGCGCATCGATACTCACATATCCCGCCGCTTTCACAGTACCCACCGGCGAGGCCCATTGGCATGTGCTGCTCCGGGCCCGCGCCATTGAAACCGGATCCTTCGTTCTCGCCGCAGCCCAAGGCGGCACGCACGACTCCGGCAAAGCCACCTATGGACACTCCATCGCCATCAATCCGTGGGGTGAAATCATCGCAGAAGCAGGCACTGAACCTTGTGTGATCACGGCGGACATTGATCCCGAAGCCTCAACTGCGGCACGGAGCCGAATCCCCGCGCTGAAGAACGCCCGCGACTTTGCCTTGAAACAGGCGTGAAGCGTTGCTAGCTGCACTCCCATGATCCGATACGACCTCATCTGCGAGAAGGGCCATGAATTCGATGCGTGGTTTTCCGACAGCATTGCCTACGACAAGCAGCGCAAGCGCGGACTCGTGGAGTGCGCGCACTGCGGTTCCGCAAAAATTGAAAAGCAGCTGATGGCCCCCAACATCGGGTCGAAGGGCAACCGGCAATCCGAAGTCGCGGTGCCCGCCGCAGCGCCCCAACAAATGGTGGCTGGGCCCATTGACCCCCGCGCACAAATGATGATGCAGATGGTGCGCGAGTTCCGCAAACACGTCACTGAAAATGCCGAAAATGTCGGTGACAAGTTTGCCGATGAAGCCCGTAAAATTCACTACAACGAAACCAAGTCCCGCGGCATCTACGGCAACGCCACACCAGATCAGGCGCAAGAACTTTTGGAAGAAGGCATCGCAGTCCACGCCATCCCCATCCTGCCCGAAGACCGGAATTGATTTTCTCCCTTGTCGCGAAGCGATGAGGGAGTGCCCCGAAGGGGCGAGGGAGTGGTTGGGCTTGGACACCCCGTTGCCTTCCCCTGCACCACGCTCCATAAACCACCCATGACTCCCCAATCCTTTATCGAAAAATGGCGCAACGTCGAACTGAAGGAAAGCACGGCGTCGCAGTCGCATTTCAACGACATCTGCAAACTGCTGGGCGTGCTCGATCCGGTGACGGCCGATCCCAAAGGCACCTGGTTCACTTTCGAAAAAGGGGCCACCAAAACCACCGGCGGTGAGGGCTGGGCCGATGTCTGGCGCGAAGGTTTTTTCGCATGGGAGTACAAGGGCAAACGCAAGGACCTCGACGCCGCCCTCGTGCAACTCCAGCAATATGCGTTGGCCCTCGGCAATCCGCCCCTGCTCATCGTCTCGGACATGGATGAAATCCGCATCCACACCAATTTCACCAACACCGTACACAAAACCTACAAAATCAAACTCGCAGACCTGACGGACGCCGCCACCCGCGAGCAACTGCTTTACGCCTTCACTGACGCAGACCGTCTGAAGCCGGAAAAAACCCGCGCCATTCTGACGGAAGAAGCGGCACAGCAATTCGCAAAAATCGCCCACCGCCTGCGCGAGCGTGGCAATGATGCTGAAAAAGTGGCCCACTTCGTCAACCGTCTGGTTTTCTGCATGTTCGCGGAAGACGTGAATTTACTGCCCAACAAAATGTTCGAGCGCCTGCTCACCCATTGCGAACACAAGCCCATGGATTTCGAGGCCCATGCCAAAACACTTTTTGGGGCGATGAAATCCGGCGGCATGGTGGGTTTTGAAAAAGTCGAATGGTTCAACGGCGGCTTGTTTGACGACGACGAAGCGTTTCCCTTGTTGAAACCAGACATCGAGGATTTGCAGAAAGCCGCAAAGCTGGATTGGTCAGACATTGACCCCTCTATTCTGGGAACACTCTTTGAACGCGGGTTGGACCCCGACAAGCGCAGCCAGTTGGGTGCCCACTACACCGACCGCGAAAAAATCATGCTGATCGTCAACCCGGTGATCGTGGAGCCGCTGCTGGCGGAATGGGAAGCGGTGAAGCTGGAAATCATCGCCGCACAGGAAAAAGCCGCGAAAGCCAAATCAACAGCCGCAAAGAACAAAGCTGAAAGCGACGCCAATCAGTTGCGCCTCGCCTTCATGGAAAAGTTGAGAAACTTCCGCGTGCTTGACCCTGCCTGCGGCTCCGGCAATTTTCTGTATCTGTCATTGCTCGAACTCAAGAACATCGAACACCGCGTCAGTCTGGAAGCGGAAACGCTGGGCTTCCCGCGCGAATTTCCATCCATCGGCCCGGAAGCCGTGCTCGGCATTGAACTCAACGCCTACGCCGCAGAACTCGCCCGCGTCTCCGTCTGGATCGGTGAAATCCAATGGATGCGAAGGAACGGCTTCGAAGCCTCCCGCAACCCGATTTTGCGCAGCCTCAACACCATCGAGAACCGCGACGCGATTTTGAATGCCGACGGCACCCGCGCGGACTGGCCCAAAGCTGATGTGGTAGTGGGCAATCCGCCGTTTTTGGGTGGGAAACGCGTGCTTGGTGAATTGGGAAAAGAGTACATCGGCTCTCTTCGCAAGGCTTACAAAAATTCTCTAACGAACTTCTCTGATTTGGTTTGCTACTGGTTTGCAAAAGCTTGGGAACAGTACAGCTCCAACAACCTTCAAAGATGTGGTTTGGTGGCAACCAATTCCATTCGAGGTGGTTCAAATCGAAAAGCAATTGAACCTATTGCAGAGGCCACGTTGATTTACAACGCATGGTCAGATGAAGAGTGGACGGTGGATGGCGCAGCTGTGCGCGTCTCGCTCGTTTGCTTTGGAACTGGAAATTCTGGAAAACCAAAACTTGATGGAAATGAGGTGAAAGTAATTTTTGCGGATTTAACTTCTCAATCTGCAAATCTAACCAAAGCTAATTTACTCGTGAGCAATGAGAGTGTTGCTTTCATTGGTGTGCAAAAAACAGGACCGTTTGACATTAGCGGCTCTGTTGCCCGCGAGTGGTTGAAAGCGCCTATGAATCCAAATGGGAAAAACAACACATCAGTGCTTAAACATTACGTAAATGGAATTGAAATTGTCGGGCGCCCACAAGACATTTGGATTGTCGATTTTGGGCACGATACTACCGAAATAAATTGTTCAGAATTTGAAGTACCGTTCGAGTACGCATTGGAGAATATCAAACCAATTCGCCAAAAGAACAGCGAAGAGGTAGCGCGCAAGTTTTGGTGGAGATATTGGCGTCCAAGACCCGAATTCAACGTAGCTTCATCTAAGCTGCATCGTGTGATCATCACTCCGCGAGTTTCAAAATATAGATTATTCGCTTGGCGTCATCGAAAAATCTTACCCGACTCTGCTGTCGTCGCCATCGCCCGCGATGACGACACCACCTTTGGCATTTTGCATTCGACCTTCCACGAATTGTGGTCGCTGCGCATGGGAACATTTCTCGGCGTTGGCAATGATCCGCGCTACACGCCCTCCACCACCTTCGAAACCTTTCCTTTCCCGGAAGGCCTGACGCCAAACATTCCAGCCGCTGACTACGCCGCCGATCCCCGCGCCATCAAAATCGCCACTGCCGCCGCCCGCCTGAATGAATTGCGCGAGAACTGGTTAAACCCCGCCGATCTGGTGAAGCGGGTGCCGGAGGTGGTGCCGGGCTACCCGGACCGCATCTTGCCCGTGAACGAGGCCGCCGCAGAAATCCTGAAAACCCGCACCCTCACCAAACTTTACAACGCAAGGCCAGCCTGGCTCGACAACGCCCACAAGGCGCTGGATGAAGCCGTGGCCGGGGCTTACGGCTGGGGTGATGATTGGCGCGCCGGAAAACTCATCGAAGACGAAATCCTCTCAAGGCTGTTCATGCTCAACCAGCAAAGAGCGAAACCCTCTCCCTCACGCGTTCCGCGCAAGCAAGAGGATTTGATCCCGCCTCATCAATCACCCATAGTGAGGGATGACTGACACCCGCCCGCTGATCTTTTCCATCCCCGAACCCCGCTCGCTCGAGCTGATCTTCACGGCTGACAAGCTTGCAACGCTACGCCGCGACTTTCGAATCGTCGAAGCTGAAGGTGACGCGGGTCTCGCGCAAATGGCGAAACACATCGCCGCTATTGATTTCATCATTGGCCAACCTCCGCTTTCCAACGCACTTCTCGCACAGGCCACGCGTCTGAAAGCCATTCTCAACGTCGAGTCCAATTTTCTCGACAACATGGACTATGACATCTGCTTTCAGCGCGGCATTCATGTGCTCTCAACCGGCAAAGTCTTCGCCCAGTCCGTTGCTGAAATTGGCCTGGGCTTTGCGCTCACACTGGAACGCAACATTGCAGGCGCTGACCGCGCCTTCCGGCGTGGCGAAGAACTTTGGGGCGGTGACGGCAACAGCCAAGCCCGTCTGCTTTCGCACTGCGACATTGGGTTCATCGGCTTCGGTGATCTGGGCCGCGCCCTCAACCGGTTGCTGCAACCTTTTCGTACAACCATCCGTGCCCATGACCCCTGGCTGCCCGACAGTGTGTTGACCGACGCAGGCCTTGAGCCCGCCGCACTCGAAACCGTGCTGACCCAAAGCGACATCATCTTCGTTCTCGCCGCCGTCACCACAGAGAATGGCGGTTTTCTGGATGCGGAAGCGTTCGCCAAGATGCGACAAGGCACCAGCTTCATCCTCTTGAGCCGCGCCGGCGTTGTTGACTTTGAAGCGATGATGGACGCCGTGGAACGCGGCCACATCAAGTGCGCAAGTGACGTTTACCCGGAAGAACCCCTCGCCAAAAACCACCGTGTGCGGTCAATCGAAAATTTCCTCCTCTCCGCCCACCGCGCAGGCGCAGTGGACGCGGCGTTCAAAGACATGGGGAGGATGGTGTTGGAAGATTTACAACTGATGACGCGTGGGCTGCCGCCACAGGCCATGCGGCGGGCAGAGCGCGAGACAGTGCGCAGGTTCAGGTCAAAGCCGGTGACGCAGAATTGAGCGGGGGTGACAGTGGTAGTAAGATTTGCTACCAACTGAAACATGAGCAAGGTTCAGAAAATCTCAATTGCCGTCACTCACGAAATGAATGTCATGATTCAAGAGGCCGTGGAAACTGGCCAGTTTGCGTCAGCCAGTGAAGTGGTGAGGGATGCGCTTAGGTTTTGGAAACGCCGGGGCGAATTTCAGCAAGAAGCACTGGCTCATACACGCGCGCTGATTCAAGAAGGCATCGATTCAGGTCCGGGCCGTGAGATTGATTTCGATGAACTAAAAGCTGAGATGCATGCAGAGTTTGAGTTACGCTCGGATTCGCGACGCGTGGCATGACAATCAAGACATATCGCGTTTTCTTTACACCCAAAGCTGAACAAGACTTGCGCACTGCCTGGCGGCATATTGCCCAATTCAACCCTTACGCGGCAGACCGCCTTTACGACGCGCTCAAAGCCCGCGCCGCTGGCTTGAAACAGTTTCCCGAAAGAGGTCCACGGCGCGGTGACCTTCAGCCTGGCCTTCGCATGCTTGTCGAGGGCAAGTATCTGGTTTTCTATCGTGTCGAAGAAGAGGTGATGCGCGTCGTTCGCGTCGTGCATGGTGCGCAAGACCTAACGCAAATCTTCAGCTGACTTTCTGCCCCAGCATCATGTAATTCACCCCCAGATCATTCGACCTCTTCCACACTCCTTCAATCGGATGATAAGTCACACCACTCCTCACCTTCAGTGCTGTGGCACTTTCCTTCATCCAGCCCTCAAGCTCTTCCGGTGTGATGAATTTTTCCCATTGGTGTGTGCCCTTTGGCAGCCAGCCCAACACGTACTCGGCACCGACGATGGCAAACGTGAATGACTTCAAAGTGCGGTTCAGCGTCGCCACAAACATCAGGCCACCCGGTTTCAGCATCGAACAGCACGTCGCTGTAAACGCCCGCGGGTCATTCACGTGTTCAATCACTTCCATGTTCAGGATCACGTCAAACGTCTCGCCCGCCGCCGCCAGCGCCTCCGCCGTGCCGACGCGGTAGTCAATCACCAAGCCTTGCTCGCCCGCATGCACTGCCGCCGTCTTGATGTTTTTCTCCGATGGATCAACCCCCAGAACGCTCGCCCCCAGCCGCGCCATGGGTTCACACAGTAAACCGCCGCCGCAGCCAATGTCCAGCAGGCGCAAGCCTTCGAACGGTCGCTCCACCAAGGGATCGCGCGACAGTCTTGCCGTCACCTGGTCCTTGATCCAGTCCAGCCTTGCCGGATTGAACTTGTGCAGCACGCCGAATTTGCCTTTGGGGTTCCACCATTCGGCGGCTATTTTGGAGAACTTCTCCACCTCATCAGGGTCGATCGAGGCGGCGTAAGCACCCGTCTGGGCATTTGTATTCATTGTTCTGTTTCAATCCTGCCAAAAACCTAAGCCTTATATTGCACTCCCGCACCCCGTCCACTATGAGGTGGCGCGACGCATGCCGGGGCATCCTAACTCACGTTTCAGACGGGAATACGTGGATCCCTACGCTAAAGATTTGGGTTTGGGATAGAATATGGGCCGTCTGGTCATGAAATTCGGGGGCACGTCGGTTGCGGACATTGACCGCATCCGCAACGTTGCCCGCCATGTTGAACGCGAAGTGAAAGCCGGCCACCAGGTTGCCGTCGTCGTTTCCGCCATGTCCGGCACCACCAATCAGCTGGTGGAGTGGTGCAGACAGGCGGCACCCGTGCATGACGCTCGCGAATATGACGCCGTCGTCTCCACTGGCGAGCAGGTCACGGCAGGCCTTTTGGCCATCGTGCTGCAAGACATGGGGATCCCCGCGCGCTCATGGGCAGGCTGGCAGGTCCCGATCGAAACCGATGGCGTCCATGGTTCCGCCCGCATGACCAGTGTCAACGGTACTGAACTGATCCGCCGCATGCAGCAGGGCCAGGTGGCGGTCATCACCGGCTTCCAGGGCCTTGGACCGGATGAGCGCGTATCAACACTGGGCCGTGGCGGCTCTGATACTTCCGCTGTCGCTGTTGCCGCGTCGATCACAGCGTCATGCGATATCTATACGGACGTGGACGGTGTCTACACTGCCGACCCCCGCATCGTGACAGCCGCCCACAAGCTTGACCGCATTTCCTACGAAGAAATGCTGGAACTGGCGTCGCTGGGATCGAAAGTCCTGCAGACGCGTTCGGTTGAACTTGCCATGGTGAAGCGCGTGCCCTTGCAGGTGCGCTCGTCGTTTGAGCCGCCCGACAGCCCGAACCAGAACAAGCCTGACGGCACAGGCCCCGGTACAATCGTATGTGATGAGGACAGAATCGTGGAACAGCATGTGGTCAGCGGCATCGCCTATTCGCGTGACGAGGCAAAAGTCTCGATCCGCCACGTCAAGGACAAGCCCGGCATTTCAGCGGCGATCTTCGGCCCCCTCGCGGACCATGAAATCTCCGTCGATATGATCGTCCAAAACGTCTCGCCCGACGGTGCCTTCACCGACATCACCTTCACTTTGCCGCGCAAGGATCTGCGCAAGGCCATCGACGCGTTGCAGGGCGTGAAAGACAAGGTTGAGTATGGCGAAATTGTCCACTCGGCCGATGTTGCCAAAGTTTCCGTCGTTGGCATCGGCATGCGCAGCCACGCGGGCGTTGCCGCAAAGATGTTCTCATCGCTCGCCGACAAAGGCATCAACATCCAGGCCATCACCACGTCCGAGATCAAGGTGTCAGTGCTGATCGACGAAGCCTATACCGAACTTGCGGTGCGGGCGTTGCATCAGGCTTACGGATTGGACAAGAAGTAGGCGATGAACTTGCTGACCCCCCATACACCGTCATCCCGGCGAAGGCCGGGACCAGGCTTTGCCCAAAGTCCGGTGCATGCGGTCAGCCTCGTCCCGGCCTTCGCCGGGATGACGGCAGCTTTTAAACACTTTAAACGCCGCCCCTAAGGACCGCACCCATGGCAAATTCCGCCCTTGGCCCGCGTGTCCTCCTCAAAAGGCTCCGGCAGGTGATGGCGGAGCCGGAAACGGCACAGGCCCGCCTTGACAAGATCGTGTCGCTCATCGCCGCCAACATGGTGGCGGAGGTGTGCTCGATTTATGTGATCCGCGCAGGCGACGTGCTTGAACTCTATGCCACGGAGGGCCTTAAGCCTGAGGCCGTGCACAAGACAACACTGAAAGCCGGCGAAGGTCTTGTGGGCTTGATTGCGCGGGACGCCATCGGCCTCAACATCTCCGACGCGCAACACCATCCCTCCTTCAAATACCTGCCTGAAACCGGAGAAGAGATTTATCAGTCCTTCCTTGGCGTTCCCATTATGCGCGGCGGTTCCGTCATCGGCGTGCTCGTGGTGCAGAACAAAACCCAGCGCCACTATGTCGAAGATGAAGAAGAGGCAATGCAGACGACGGCCATGGTGCTGGCCGAAATCATCGCATCGGGTGAACTCAAAGAAGTCGCCCGCGAAATGGCGATTGACGTCGCCCACGTGCGCAGCCACCACATGACTGGTGAAAACCTTGTTGACGGCATCGCCCTGGGATTTGTTGTCCTGCACGAACCGCGTGTCGAAATCGCCAATCTCATCGCTGAAAACATCCCGGCGGAAGAAAAGCGGTTGATGCAGGCGGTGGAACAACTCCGCAGCCACGTCGATGAACTGCTTGATGGCTCGGACGCACCCCGCGCCACGGATTATTCAGACGTGCTCGAAACCATCCGCATGTTTGCCCATGACAAGGGCTGGGTGCGCCGCCTCGTCGAAGCCGTGCATTCGGGACTCACCGCAGAAGCCGCCGTCGAACGTGTGCAGGTCGACAACCGCACCCGCATGCAGCGCATGCAGGATCCATACTTGCGCGAACGCATGCATGACCTCGATGACCTGTCGAACCGCTTGCTGCGCATTCTCACCGGAGCTGTGGCAACAGCCTCACGCACTGACCTTCCCGACAATGCCATCGTCGTGGCCCGCAACATGGGACCAGCGGAACTTCTGGACTATGACCGCTCGAAGCTGCGCGGCGTCATCCTTGAAGAGGCCGGCAAAACCTCCCACGTCGCCATCGTCGCCCGCGCCCTTGGCATTCCCGCCATCGGTCAGGCCATCGGGCTGGTGGATCTCATTGATCCTGATGATCCGATCATTGTCGATGGCAGCACCGGCGAAATTTTCGTGCGCCCTTCACACGAAATACAAAAAGCCTATGGTGAAAAAGTCCGCTTCTTCGCGAAGAAGCAAGAGCAATACCGGGCGCTGCGCGATCTTCCCGCCGTCACCCGCGACAACCACCCCATCAGCCTCAACATCAATGCCGGCCTCATCGTCGACATTCCACACCTGCATGACTCAGGTGCCGAAGGTGTGGGCCTCTACCGCACTGAACTCCAATTCATGATGGCGCAACGTTTCCCACGCCTGTCCTCGCAAATCCGGCACTACGCGCAAGTCCTCGAACATGCCCAAGGAAAACCCGTGGTGTTGCGCACCCTCGACATTGGCGCCGACAAGATCCTGCCGTACCTTCGCCAACCCAAGGAAGAAAACCCCGCACTGGGCTGGCGCTCCATCCGCATGGCTTTGGCGCGCCCCGCTTTGCTGCGCCTGCAACTGCGCGCCATGCTCATCGCCGGAGCAGGCCAGGACCTCAAGATCATGTTCCCGATGGTCGCCGATGTTTCCGAATATCTGCAATGCAAAGCCGTCGTCGATCTCGAAACCTCCTACCTCGTGCAGCGCGGCCACAAGCTTCCGCGCTCGCTCAAGCTCGGCGTCATGATCGAAATCCCGAGTTTACTCTGGCAGCTTGACCAACTTTTCCCGCTGGTTGACTTCGCTTCCATCGGCTCCAACGACCTGCAACAGTTCCTCTTCGCGAGCGACCGCCAGAACCCAAAACTCTCTGGCCGCTATGACGCACTTTCACCCGCAGCCTTGGGTGCCATGCGCATGATCGTCGAGAAGGGCGAACAACACGGCAAGGCCGTCACCCTGTGCGGCGAACTCGGCGGACGCCCCCTGGAAGCCATGGGCCTCATCGGCGTGGGGTTAAAGTCATTGAGCCTCGTGCCATCCGGCATCGGCCCCGTCAAAGCCATGATCCGCAGTGTCGACCAGGCCAAGCTCTGGGCTTTCATGGAACCGAGGCTCAAATCAGCAGCCCATTCCCTGCGCGGCGATTTGCTGGAGTTTGCCGGTCGGAATGGCGTGGTGTTGTAATGCCTTTTCTTCTCCCGCTTCGCGGGAGAAGGTGGCGAAGCGCAAAGCGCTGAGACGGATGAGGGCAAGTCTTACGAAAGCGCACATAATCGCGTACACACTTCGCTATGCGCATCATCACCTCCACCGAACTCCGCAACAACCTCGCCAAATACCTCGACCAGGTCCACGACGATCACACCCCCATGATCATCACCCGCGACGGCGGCAAGCCCGCGGCAGTGATCATGTCGTTCGAGGATTACACCTCACACGAAGAGACAATGCACCTCCTGCGCAACCCCAACAATGCAAAACGCGTGCTCGCATCCATGGCGGAACTCGATGCCGGAAAGGGCACCGTGCGAAAGCTGATAGAGTGAACATCACTTTTTCAAAAAAGGCTTGGGAAGAGTATCGATATTGGCAAACGCAAGACAAGAAGGTCCTGAAAAAGCTGAACACCCTGATCGACGAAACCACCCGCACGCCATTCGAAGGCACAGGCAAGCCCGAACTTTTGCGCCATGAGCTCACCGGTTGGTGGTCAAGACGTATCACCGATGAACACCGGCAGATCTACCGCGTGAAAGACGGCGCGCTGGAAATTGCGCAGTGCAGGTTTCATTATTGAGGGAGGCGGGGAGAAAAACACGTTGTATTCAAGAAGCCAACCTCCTTGCCGCGCAGCGGCGGGGAGGTGCCCCGAAGGGGCGGAGGGGTGTGTCAACCTGTTCGATAGTAACCTATTTGAAATTCTGTAAATGCATTCGCATCTTAATCCAAGCAACGATGCTCAAAAGGATTTTGAGCTGAAAAAGGGTAGCGTCCCCTTTCTTTCGTGAGCTGAAAAAGGGTAGCGTCCCCTTTCTTTCGCCTTTCTTTCGCCCTTTCTTTCTCCTTGAGCTGAAAAAGGGTAGCGTCCCCTTTCTCCTGCGAAGGGGCGGAGGGGTGTGTCAACCTGTTCGATAGTAACCTATTTGAAATTCTGTAAATGCATTCGCATCTTAATCCAAGCAACGATGCTCAAAAGGATTTTGAGCTGAAAAAGGGTAGCGTCCCCTTTCTCCCGAAAAAGGGTAGCGTCCCCTTTCTCCACGATGCTCAAAAGGATTTTGAGCTGAAAAAGGGTAGCGTCCCCTTTCTCCAGCCCTTTCTCCGAAAAAGGGTAGCGTCCCCTTTCTCCCCTGTTCGATAGTAACCTATTTGAAATTCTGTAAATGCATTCGCATCTTAATCCAAGCAACGATGCTCAAAAGGATTTTGAGCTGAAAAAGGGTAGCGTCCCCTTTCTCCCCCTTTCTCCCTGGAAAACCAGAACTCCTGAAACAAAACTGGGCCGGCTGGTGGTCCCGCCGCATCACGGATGAACACCGCTTGGTCTACCGCGTGAGAGATGGTGCGCTGGAGATTGCCCAATGCAGGTTTCACTATTGAGTGAGGCAATCAAAAATGCACAGCAATTCAGGAAAATAACCTCCCCGCCGCTGCACGGCAAGAAGGTTGCGCAGACCATCAGTGCACACGAGCGCTGGGGCTGTGCCATGTTCCTCATGTATTCAATCAGCGCCTTTGCCACGGAAGTTTCAGTGACAGTGCATTATATAGAGCCATGGAGCCGAAGCCCTTCTGGACAGGCCGCTCACATTGGTGATGTCGCCCACAGGTTTTGCGGGCGACCTCAAGGCCGAAGGCTTTCTGTCAAGCCCACACCCTCAAGTCCCGAGCTTCACCTCATCCGCCCGGCACACGACAGCTCCCTTCACCGCATAGGTTGCCTCAAACGTCGGCATGCTGCCTTCGCGTGATTCAAAGTCGAAGCCGTCTTCACCAAGGCCGATGCTGAGGACTGGCACAGTCTCGTTCTCAAGGAAGTGCATCAACTGCACCTTCTTTTTCACATCGCCCCACTTGCCATGGCCGGTGAGGATATTTGACGTGGCGTGGGAAGTGAGAAAGCGAAAGAGTGTTGGACCGCAGGCGCCTGTGTCACTCACACTCACGCCGCAAAAATCTTTCCAGCAGGGTGCCACATCGATGGTCTTGTAGAGTTTGCCATTGGCCGAATAGACTGGCTTTTCGTCCTTCACGGTCCAGCGGCCAAAGAAGGGGCTGTCCCCTGGCTTTGCCGCGATTGCGCCACCGGGATTTGCGAGGCAAAGACTTGAGATGAAAGCGAATGTCGACAGATGTTGAGCAAGTTTGGTCATAGCGTCCTCCGTGGCCCCCGAAGTTCAAAGATCATCGTGGCAATTTGGTGTTGGGTCAAGCGCGCCGTGATGGTGGCCATTGGACTGTTCATTGCAAGGCTTGCATGGAAAGCTCTCATGGAAGCGCAAGACAGCAGCCAGTTCCCCGAGGCACTTGCCGTCAAGCTCGAACTGCTTCCCGTTGTTTTTCCCCTCCATATGGTGACAGGTGGCCTCGCCCTTGTGCTGGTGCCACTGGCCTACGCGCTTCGCCATACAGCACTTCACAAATGGGCAGGCCGCGTCGCCGCGGTTGATGTGCTGATCGCCGGGGCCACGGCTGTGCCTGTTGCCCTCGCGCAACCCGTGTCGCCACTCGCCGCCGTAGGCTTTTCTGTGCAAGGCCTGCTCTGGCTGGCCCTTCTCGCCAAAGGTGTGTGGCATATCCGGCACGGCGATAGCACCGCCCACCGCGCTTCAATGCTGTTGATGGCTGCCGTCACCTCAGGTGCCGCCTTCTTCCGCATCTATCTTGCACTGTGGGCGATTTACGGCTCACGCCAGCATTTCACCACGTTTTACGGCATCAACGCCTGGATGGCGTGGGGACTGCCGCTGACGGTGGTTTGGATTTGGCAACGGCGCGCAAGTCTCAAATGAAACCAACTCTCCCATCATCGCCCTCGCGCCGCAGGCGAGGGCGTGTGTCGACACGTGCGCATCATGGACGAATGGTTCTTTCTGCCCCGCAACAAGCCCCTGCGGCGGGATTGTCGCAGCTTTGTAAGGTTTCATTCAGGGTTGTTGACTCAAACTTGGGTTCGTGGGAGAAGCCGCCCCGGGTAGCGGTGAATAACTGGATGTCTCTGGTTGTTGCATTTTGGAGGATGACCAATGAATTTGCTCAAGGTATCGTGCGCAGTTGTGCTGGCATCTTCACTCTCACTGTCGTCGGTGGCTTTTGCCGCGTCTGGTGTGGCTGAATTGGTGAATGTCAGCGGTAAAGTCCTCGTCCAGCAGGGCGAAGGGTTCGTTTCTGTCACGGGTTCTGTGATGTTGCTGCCGGGTGACAAAGTCATGGTGGGTGCCGAATCATCCGCTACAATCAATTATCTTGATGGCGGCTGTTCCGTCAGCATCAATGATCAATCCCTCGTCAAGGTGGCGAAGAAGGCTCCTTGCGGCAAAGGTGAAACAGCGGCGATTGCTGGTGGCGATCTGATTGTACCAGCCCAGGATGCTGGTCGTGGTAACCCCGCTGCTGCATATGGCGTTGTCGCTGTTTTTACGATTGTTGGCGGTTTGGTCGTTTTGTTGGATGACAATAGCGTCAGTGGTAACTGACAGCCAAAACTGAAAATTTCTTTCACCCGAGATGGTGGATTGAGAGACGCTCCGGATTCCGGGGCGTTTTTTGTTTGTGCGGCCAACAGCAAAACGATGGCTGCCAGAAACATAATCAGCATGTTGAACTCCTCAAAATGAAAAACCCGCACGCAGTACTGCGGCGGGTGAGTGAACGGGGGGCCGCGTGTTTTGAGACCCAATAGTGGATTGTCTCAACATTAGCCCATTTCACAGCGCGGTGTCAAGCAGTATTTTCACTATTCTCAGTTATTTTCCTAAATCTCTGATATTCCAACGGAATTCCGCCTGCCAAATCAGATGCGTTAGCCGATCATTCACCATTTCTGGCCATGCTCGAACCTCGTTAGTCATATTTTGGGCGGTGGGGTCCGCTTGAAGGGGTAGAGTTATGGTCACACGCAAGCAAGAACCGCAAATTCCGTCATTCGAAGTTGAACGCCCCGATCCCCTCGGACGGGCAAAACCCAATGGCGGCATGGATCCGGCGGGAGAAGCCGGCTGGTTTTTGCAGCATGAACGCGAAAATCGCGGGCTTTCGCTGGAAGACGCCTCCGTCAACACCGGCATTCACGCCTTTCACATCGAAGCCATCGAATATGGCGACATGACGGGCATGCCCAACCGCCTGGAAGCCCTGGAAATGATCGCGGCCTATGCGGATTTTCTGGGTTTTGAGCCGGAACCCCTGCTCGAACATTACGTCAGCTTCCTGCCTTTGCCGGAATTGGCACCAAAGAATCACCCCGCTGATCCCGCTCCCCTTTCCAGCGCCAAAATTCTGAGCTTCGCCAATTTCGTGAAATTGCCATCGATCAACATGCGTCTGCCCAATATTTCCAAAAACATGCCCACAATGCCCGGCGGCAATGGCGGGCTCGTTGCTTCCGTCGCTGCGGCCTTTCTGCTGTTTTCCGGCCTCGCCTGGACTTTCGTGCCGGGTGAACAACCCGTTGCAACAGAAGAGATCGCAGCAGTCGAACCAGTCGACGAACTCAGCGATCCGATGCCGACAGCCTCGACCGGAAATGATGCCGCCGAAGTCAACGTCACCGAAGAACCGGTCATCGGACCAGCCCTCGCGCAGCCCGACATTGACCCGGACCTGATGGGTGCCTTCATCCAGAAAAACGTGCCAGGCGTTTCAGGTGCTGCAGTAAAAGCCCAAATCGAAGCCAGCCTCACGGACGGCGCCCGCGCCTATGGCGCAAAAGAAGGTGAAGCCCGCGTTGTGCTGAAAGCCACGCGCTCGATCTGGCTTCTCATCGAAGATGGCAAAGGCAACCGCGTTGCAACTCAACTTCTCAACAAGGGCGATGTCTACCGCGTACCCAACACGCCCGGCCTGGTCGCAACGGTCCAGGATGGCGGTGCCATCAAGTTCATGATCGATGGCGAAGAGAAGGGTCTTCTCGGCGAGCCAGGTTCCGTGCTGGCGGCGGAATCGCTGGATGTGAAGAAGCTGGCGAAGCGGGGATAACGGGTGCACTGCCGACTTGCAACCCTCAAGCCATTTGCAGTGATTCTATCACCTCATTCATAACTTGTTGTGTTCGTGCTCCATGCAGCATGCCATCTTTAATGAACAACCAATCTGAAATCTGCGTTTCAGAAATCTTGACGATCTCACCGTTATAGTACGGGATTGCCTCAGGAAGGTTGGCAATTTTTACTTTGAGATCAGGCGGAGCAGCTCCGGGTTAGTTTGAACCACCACAGTACAAAAAAATTCGTCATGGCCCGCTTCATGCGGGCCACCCATGGGTCCTCCGCATGAAGCGGAGGATGACGGAACTTTGGGATTATTCCAACTAAAACGTAATCGCTTTAATGTATTGAGTGCTTAACCCAAAACATGAGTGCAATAAAAACCAAAGTGGTTAACCGGGATCGAATGTTAGGTTTTGCGTTCTGTGGCCGGGTGAACTAAATCGCCGTCCACCATGGCTTCCATTTCCTTCGACAAACTTGACCGCATCATTGAACGCTTTGCAGGTGTTGAACATGCGATGTCGCAAGGTGCGACAGGTGAAGCCTTCGTCAAGCTCTCCAAGGAATACGCGGAAATAGAACCTGCGGCAAAGGCGGCGCAGGCCTTGCGCGCCGCCTTGATTGAGCTGGACGGTCTGGCCGACATGATCGCTGCTGGCGGTGAATTCGCTGAAATGGCGCAGGCGGAGAAGCCATCGCTTACCGCGAAAATCGAAATCCTCTCCCAAAAACTCCGCATCATGCTGCTGCCAAAAGATTCGGCGGATGAGCGCAACGTCATCCTTGAGGTGCGCGCCGGCACCGGTGGAGATGAAGCCGCGATTTTTGCCGGCGATCTTTTCCGCATGTATCAACGCTATGCCGCGTCCAAGAATTGGCGGGTTGAAATCATCTCATCAAGCGATGGTGAGCATGGGGGATACAAGGAAGTCATCGCCAACATTTATGGCGCCGGCGCATTCGCCCTGATGAAATTTGAATCGGGCGTGCACCGTGTGCAGCGCGTGCCCAACACGGAAACGCAAGGGCGCATCCACACCTCAGCCGCGACTGTCGCCGTGCTTCCCGAGGCGGAAGAAGTCGACATCAAAATTGAAGACAAGGATTTGCGCATCGATGTCTATCGCTCCTCCGGTCCCGGCGGGCAATCGGTGAACACGACAGACTCTGCCGTGCGCGTCACCCATCTGCCATCCGGACTTTCCGTGGCACAGCAAACGGAAAAATCGCAACTTAAAAACAAGAATGCGGCAATGAAGCTTTTGCGGGCGCGGCTTTATGAAATCGAACGCAACCGCATTGACTCTGAACGATCAGCGACGCGCAAAGGCCAGGTGGGTTCAGGTGACCGCTCCGAACGCATCCGCACCTATAATTTCCCGCAAGGACGCCTGACTGACCACCGCATCAACCTCACCCTCTACAAATTGCCGGAGATCGTCGAGGGACCGGCACTCGAGGAAGTGGTGCAGGCGCTGGTGACAGATCATCAGGCAAACTTAATGGCAGAGCAGGATGCCAACGGTTAAGGCACTGCTCGCCGAGGGGCGTGAACTTCTCGAAGCCGCAGATGTTGAAGATTCGCGGCTTGATGCCCGGCTGCTGTTGCAACACGCCACGGGTTTGCGTCACGATGAGATCATCGCTGATCCAGCGTTGATTGTTGAACCGCCAACGGCGCAGCAGTTTTTTGATTTGGTCATGCGCCGCGCCGCTCACGAACCGGTATCGCGCATTTTGGGCTCGCGTGAATTCTACGGCCGCGTTTTTAGAGTCACACCAGCCGTGCTTGATCCGCGTGCCGATACAGAGACGCTGATTGATGCATGCCTCACCTTGCCAGGGCCAAAACGCATTCTCGATCTAGGCACTGGCAGCGGCATACTTTGCGTGACGTTGCTGGCGGAATTCCCGGATGCAGCAGGCGTTGCCGTCGATGTTTCCGATGCGGCGCTCGACGTTGCGCGTGCAAACGCAAAATCAGTTGGTGTGGCGGATCGCCTCCGGTTCATGCACAGCAGTTGGTTCAGCGCTGTTGAAGGTAAATTCGATTTGATCGTCTCCAATCCGCCCTATATTCCGTCGCGTGATATTTCTGGACTGGACGTTGATGTACGACACCATGATCCGCATTTGGCGCTGGATGGAGGATCGGATGGGCTTGCCCCTTACCGCGATATTTCGGCCAAAGCGGCCGGGCATCTCAGTCCGCGAGCACACGTCATGGTTGAAATTGGAGCGGGGCAAGCTGATGATGTCACAGCGATATTTGGTGGCCAAGGCTTTTCGCCCGCAGGCCAATGGCGTGACCTTGGGGGCCACGTCCGGGCGCTGGCTTTCAACAAGCCTTAAGCACCGGAAAGAAATCCATTGGATTCCTCTTCGCAATTCGCTACATGAGAGTGGTTACCCCCTGTGATTTGTGAATGACGGGCGCTATCGGGGGATCCAGAAAAGCGCAGTCCTTCAAACCAAAGCATTGTGATGAACCTGGCAACGGGTCAGCCATATGCGTCAGGGCAACAGCAAGCAGGATTGAAATACTGAGCAAACCTTTTGCTTATTCCGGAACACCCGAAAAGGGGCGTCATGGACGTGAACCCATAAGGGTTCGTCGTGGCCTATCGTTGGATTATTTGCATGAGACCGAACCAGCACAACAATAACAACAACAACAATAAAAACCGCAACCGCAACCGCAACCGGAGTCGCACTGGCTACAGTGGGCACAGCGGTGGAGGTGGTGGCGGCAATGGTGCCAACAAAGTTTACGATTCCAACGGGCCCGATGTGAAGCTGCGCGGCACGGCGCAAACCATCGCCGAGAAATACATGCAGCTGGGCCGCGATGCCCAATCCTCCGGTGATACGGTGATGGCCGAAAGCTATTATCAGTTCGCGGACCACTATTACCGCGTGTGGCTCGCCATGCAGCCCGCAGGCCAACCGAGCCAGTTGTTCTCGCGCCGCATGAGTGGCGAGGACGAATATGAGGATGAGGCACAGGACGGAGCGACTTCCGAAGGTGACGATGAAAGTGCTTCCCCTGAAGGTGAAAGCAGCGAAGCCAGCGAAAGCAACAGCGCGCCCGCCGTGGAAGCCAATGGCCAGCAGGGGGGTGAAAACTTCCAGCCGCGCCAGAACCGGTCGCGTGACAACAATCAAAATCGCGACAACAACCAAAACCGCGACAACCAGAACCGCGACAATAACGGCAGTGGAAAAGAACGTTTCCAACGCCGCTGGCCGCGCCGCTTTGACCGTAATGCTGAAGGCGCTCCCCAGGCCGAAGGCGACGTACAGCAGGTCCAGGAGCGTGTTGAAGCGCAGCCCGAGCGCGCAGAGCCAATTGAGCGCGAGCCACGCCAGGTTGAAACCGGTGAAGCAAGCAATTGGGAGGCACCGTCCTTCCTGACACGGCCCACACCTGTGGTAGCCGATGACACTGTTACCGCAACACCACGCCCCCGCGTACGCCGACCAGCCCGCGTTGCAGCACCGCCGGCTGATGAGCCAGTGGCGGAGTAAGCTTCCATCTTGAGCCGGTGAAATTCGTGCCTATATCTGTCGGCAGGCGATGATCGGGTGCCATTTGGGTCTGGTCTTCGCGCTGACGGAGGTATGAGGCATGGATTTTGAGAAATACACGGAGCGCGCCCGCGGCTTCCTGCAGTCTGCGCAATCGCTGGCTTTGCGCGAAGGGCATCAGCGTTTTACCCCTGAACATGTGCTGAAGGTTCTCCTTGATGACGAGGAGGGGCTTGCGTCCAATTTGATACGGGCGTCTGGTGGCGATCCGAAAGCAGCGCTTGTGGACGTTGAGCAGGCTTTGCGCAAAATGCCGAAAGTATCTGGCGGTGGTGCGGGACAGGTTTACCTGGCTCCCGAATTGGCAAGGGTTTTCGAAAGCGCACAGAAACTGGCGACGAAAGCGAATGATTCGTTCGTAACGGCAGAGCGTTTGCTGCAAGCCCTCGCAATGGAAAAAAGCGAGGCGGCGACGGCGCTGAAAAATGCCAATGTCACTCCACTAGGGTTGAACACCGCCATCAATGCGGTGCGCAAAGGCCGCACGGCTGATTCGTCGTCCGCCGAGCAGGCTTATGACGCACTCAAGAAATATGCCCGTGATCTCACGGAAGCGGCCCAGAACGGTAAACTTGATCCCGTGATCGGTCGTGACGAAGAAATCCGCCGCACCATGCAGGTGCTGTCACGGCGCACCAAGAACAATCCCGTGCTGATCGGCGAACCCGGTGTGGGCAAAACGGCGATTGCTGAAGGCTTGGCCTTGCGCATCGTCAAAGGCGACGTTCCCGAATCACTTAAAGACAAAAAACTTCTGGCCCTCGACATGGGTTCGCTGATTGCCGGTGCCAAATTCCGCGGTGAATTTGAAGAGCGATTGAAAGCTGTGCTTTCTGAAGTCACGTCTTCCAATGGCGGCATCATTCTTTTCATTGACGAAATGCACACGCTTGTTGGGGCCGGCAAAGCTGAAGGGGCCATGGATGCATCCAACTTGCTGAAACCAGCCCTGGCGCGCGGTGAATTGCATTGCGTAGGTGCAACAACACTGGATGAATATCGCAAGCATGTGGAAAAGGACGCGGCCCTGGCGCGGCGCTTTCAGCCCATTTTTGTGAATGAGCCTACTGTAGAGGATTCAATTTCTATTTTACGCGGCATCAAGGAAAAATATGAGTTGCACCACAAGGTACGGATCACTGATGCAGCCATCGTTGCCGCCGCCACATTGTCCAACCGCTATATTTCCGACCGCTTTTTGCCGGACAAAGCCATTGACCTGATGGATGAGGCGGCGAGCCGCCTGCGCATGCAAGTGGATTCAAAACCGGAAGAACTCGATGAGTTTGACCGCCGCATCATGCAGCTTCAAATCGAACGTGAGGCGCTGAAAAAGGAAACCGATGCTGCCTCCAAGGAACGGCTTGACAAGTTGCAAAGGGAATTGACGGAGACAGAAGAAAAATCCGCCGTGATGACACGCAACTGGCAGGCCGAGAAAGAGAAGCTCGCATCGTCTTCAAAGCTCAAGCAGGAACTTGAAGCCGCGCGGCATGAACTGGAGATGGCACAGCGCAAGGGTGACTTTGCGAAAGCAGGTGAATTGACCTACGCGACGATTCCGGCGCTTGAGAAGAAGCTTGCGGTTGCTGAGGCCACCGACACCACCAAGATGGTGGAAGAAGCGGTGACGGAGTCGCACGTGGCGCAAGTGGTTTCGCGCTGGACCGGAATTCCTGTGGACAAGATGCTGGAAGGCGAGCGCGAGAAACTGTTGCAGATGGAGACGTTATTGCAGAAGCGTGTGGTGGGGCAGGCAGATGCGGTTGCAGCTGTATCCTCCGCCGTGCGGCGTGCCCGCGCGGGATTGCAGGACCCCAACCGCCCCATCGGTTCTTTCATGTTCCTTGGCCCCACAGGTGTTGGCAAAACCGAACTGACCAAGGCGCTGGCCGCTTTCCTGTTTGATGATGAACACGCGATGGTGCGGATCGACATGTCGGAATACATGGAGAAACACGCCATCTCCCGCTTGATCGGTGCACCTCCCGGATATGTTGGCTATGATGAAGGCGGTGCTTTGACGGAAGCCGTGCGACGCCGTCCCTATCAGGTGGTGTTGTTCGACGAAGTCGAGAAGGCGCACCCGGATGTGTTCAATGTGCTTCTGCAGGTGCTTGATGATGGTCGGCTGACGGACGGACAGGGGCGCACGGTTGATTTCAAGAACACGCTGATCATCATGACGTCAAATCTTGGTTCCGAATATCTCGTCAATCTCGCCGAAGGCCAGGATGTGGATGTGGTGCGTGACGAGGTGATGGACGTGGTGAAGCGATCTTTCCGCCCCGAGTTCCTCAACCGTGTCGATGACATCATCCTGTTCCACCGCTTGATGCGCGAGCACATGGGAACCATTGTCGAGATCCAGCTCAAGCGGCTGGAGGCATTGCTCAGTGAACGGAAGATTTCGCTGGTGCTGTCTGATGAGGCTAAACAGGTTCTCGCCGATAGAGGCTATGACCCCGCCTATGGCGCGCGGCCCTTGAAGCGCGTGATCCAGAAATTGGTGCAAGACCCGATGGCAGAAGAAATCCTGTCGGGCCGCGTCAAGGACGGCGATCACGTTGATGTTGAGGTCAAGGCCGGTGTTTTGGTGTTCAATGGCAGTGTGCCCGCGGTGGGCAGGCCAGCGGTTCCGCCACAGGTGTTGACACTGCATTGAACTTTGCTCTTTGGTCTCACCACACAAGCGCCAGTGCACTTATATTCCGTCATGGCCCGCTTCAGGCGGGCCATGACGGAATGTGGGGTTTTTGGTTTCAAATTTTATGCGGGTGATGTGCTTCCAATTGTCAGTGATTTGGGGAAGGATAGCTTCCACCATGAACCTCGCCAGCTATAACCGCTTCTGCAAATCCTTCCCCCACACAGCAACTGTTGTGCAGTGGGGTGGTGCGCATGTCTGGAAAGTGGGCGGGCCCACCGGCAAAATGTTTGCGATTGGCTGGCCGCAAGATGACGGTTTGTTGGTGACGTTCAAAGTGACGCCGTTGGCTTATGATATCCTGAAAGACCAGGACGGCCTGAAACCCGCACCTTATCTGGCGTCGCGGGGCATGACGTGGATTCAGCGCTTCAATGATGCGTCGATGGATGACTTGGCGTTGAAGTATTATCTGCGGGAGAGCCACAGGTTAGCGGCGCAGAATTTGCCCAAAGTCGTTCAGAAAAGGTTGAGCTTTTGCTCGCCCCCGTCACGCGGCAAGAAGTTCAATGCCAGTTGATCGTTCCGACCATCTAACTGTACGAATATCGTATTGTTGAAGGGCTGCGAGCACAGGTTCACCAATAGGTTTTTCGTTGTCATTAAGAATAGCAACTGCTTTGGCATCGTCGGCGCGTTGCTGGGACGTATCATTCCACGCTGTAATGAAATTCAATGCAGTGTCCTTATTTGGGTTTGAAATTGCGCGGACAATTCTCTCTGAAGCATTTTTTGATCTTGGGATAGCGAAGTCAAAGTAGTGTTGATAGCCACTCTTACCTGCTAGCTGGACATTGGGTACAAATCGAATTTCATTCATTTGCAACCAAGCCTCAACATCTTCACGGAACAGACTTCTGACATTGGCCGACGCGAGGTGAAAGAGATCGTTGACTGCTAAAATAGCTTGAAGGATCGCGTGCTTTCGATATGAAAAATTTCCGTGGTTCGCGAAAGTCTTTAATGTTGAGCCATCCAAAGAAATGCCGAAACCATTTAGTGTAGTTTGAAGAATTGACTTCCTCTTGGGTGTGTCAATAGTGCAACCAGAAAGTTCCAAGTCACGAATAGTGTTGCCATCATCTGATAGGACAAACTTGTCTCCCTCAGACTTAACATAAATTTGAAGATGATCGTTGTGACGGTCGACAAACGGGGTCGTAATCTCAACCCAATCTGCGTGGACTGAGCGCACCACTGTGCGGTCCTTTACCCAATCCCGATAACTATCAACTAGTCGGGATATTTCTTGGACTTGCGTCATCAAAACAACCCTGCATGCAGATGTGGAGGATTGGTGATTTTGCATAGATTTGCAAACTCTTTATACAACAGACTCTTGTCACCTAGATTTGTAAAGGCCCCTTCGGGCAACGGGTGCGCCCACTTGTCAGCGAAGCCTTCACGAAAGTAGTGAATGTGTGGGCATGGAATTTCAGTATCATCTGGGTTTCGGTGTGGGGGGCCGTCGATATCAAGACGCGCTAGGATAACCGATACACGGCAGCGGTTTTGCAGCGTTAGTTTTGCAATCTTGATGGAACTCGTTGAAACATCAAATACGAACTCTTCGCGACCATCTTTCGATTGGAGAGGAATTGAAAGTTTTGTCCCAAGCGATGGCCAAGCATACGAGCTGTCGCCAACAAACAACTTTTCCATCTGAAACAGATCATCTGCCTCTGTTTGAGTCAAGTCATTAGACATTGCGAAAGCCGACCCATTTGCCGATCCTTGAATCTGTTGATCTACTGCCCGGCCTGGGCAACCTGTTGCGCGCTTGGTGCCTGTTGCATCATGGCCAGCACACGTTGTTTCAGGCTGCGGAAGTTTTGCAGGTCTTTGCCGGCCAGCACGCGGCCACCCGCTGCGCGGATGGCGGTTGGGTTGACGGGACGGTCGTTGACGCGGACTTCGTAATGCAGGTGCGGGCCGGTGGAGCGGCCGGTGGTTCCGACATAGCCGATGACCTGGCCCTGGTTGACGCGGACACCTTTGCGGATGCCGACTGCAAGGCGGGATTGGTGGGCGTAAAGGGTTTTGTACTTTTCGCCATGCTTGATCACGATGGCAATGCCATAGGCACCGTGGCGTCCTGCAAGGTCAATCACGCCAGCGCCCGCCGCTTTGATGGGAGTGCCCGTCGGAGCGCCAAAGTCAACACCTGTGTGCATTTTGGAATAGCGCAGCAGCGGATGGCGGCGCATGCCGAAACCGGATGTGAGTTTGGCGCCAGAGATCGGTGTTTTCAAAAGGGCGCGGGAGGCTGATCGGCCATTTTCGTCATAATAGTCAGTGAGGCCATCGACACCCGTAAAGCGGTAGTAGCTGCGGGTCTTGCCGTCAAAGTTCAATTTGGCATAGTGCAAGACCTTGCGCTTGGACGAAGAATTGCCAAGCGGCTTGCCGAAAAACATTTCAAAGCTGTCGGATGCGCTGATCTGGTTCTGGAAATCGACATCATAAGACAACACGCGGGTGAACTCGGCGGCGATATAGTCCGGGATATTGTTGTCTTTGGCGGTTGAATAGATCGAAGAGCCAACCTTGGATTTGGCCTGGAAATGGAAGACTTCGGCGTACTGCGATGTGACGCCGTCTTTCTTGCCCGTGATGCGGGCAGCGAAATTGCCGTCTTCATCGGCTGAAACGATGATGGTTTCCTTGGGGCCGGGCTTGAAGGACAGTTCAACGGGATAAGTCACCTCGCGGCCATAAAAGTCGATCTGGCGGTCGAAGGTGACTTCGAATTCGGTGCCGTCCTTGATCATGCTTCGTGGCATGACGGGGTCAATGGATTTGGCGAGGGCCTCGGCGGCGGACCTGGCGACGCCGCGTTTCGTCAGTTCACGGACGATATTGGAGCCCTTGGCCAGCCTGAAGCTTTCGTCGACGGGTTCGGGCGGCGGGGTCTTGGTGATTTCGGTGATGTTGTTGCGTTCGGCCTCGACGGCTTCGATTTCAGCGTCGAGAACGGCGGTGTCATCTGCCCCGTAGGCGAGTTCTTCTTCCCTGATTTCAGGGTAGGCCCATTCGTCGTTGAAATCGCGCTCGGGCAGCACTTCGGTTTCTGCCGTTGCCACCTGATGCTGTTGCAGTTTTTTGGGTGGCCGGGCGTTGGCGAGATTGTCTGTCGATGACGGGGCGGGTGTTGCAGGATCTATGGCTGCTGTTGAAACGGCCGAGGCGTTGGCATCGGCGGGAACCGTGTTCTGGCCGAACATTCCGAGTGTCAGTCCACCGACGAGCAATGTTGCCGCAACGCCGACGATGCAAGTGGTGAGAAGCCAGCGATGCTGGACCTGGGGCTCGAGCATGGCGGTTTCGAGGGCCATGGGTTTGACCGAATGGCGCACGGGCGCAAGGCTTTGCCGCGAAGGGCGCGAAGGCAACATGTTGTTGTTGGACCTGCCCTTCAAAACCCTGATGCTCCCTTACAATCCGTTGCTTGCGCAACTGCGTTAAACCCAAGGCAATTCACAGGGCCGTTCAAAATCAGCCCCCTGATTTGCCGTCACTATTCCGACATTGCTTTCATCGGGAGCAAGTGTCAACCCGCGTGGAAAATGCCCGTTGCCATTGGCCAATGCCACCGGCAAAGTCAAGCGCACAGCCGGGTCGTCGGAAACTATGGATGGCAGTGGTTTACATTGCGTTAACCATGTTCAAAGACCGAAAAAATGTTCCCGAAGTCCGGGTTGCTTTGACAAAGTGCGAGTTTTATCCGCTTGGACAGAAATTTCTTGGCCCAGCCAGAAATTTTCACTTCAGGAGCGGTCGTGATACGTCCAAGACCATCGAATTTTACTTGATAAATCAATGCATTATGAGAATTTGAAAAAAAATGGATAACAATGCTTGACACTTTGGCGGACTCGAATCTATACACCCCATCACTGAGGGACACCGGAGCTTCGGCGACGATGCCTCTGTGCGAAATTCAAAGACGCGATCGGCGAAACCAGCCGGGAACCCGTAAAAGGGAATCCGGTGTGAGGGTTTGTCTGTCGCGCAAACGGCCCTTCTGGGCCGTTGGGATGAAGATCCCCTGCTGATTGACATTGTAAGAGAAAGAAAGAGAAACGCAGACGGCGTGTGTCCTTGCGGTTTCCACGTGAGTGGGAACGAAGAAACAAACGTCGATAGCGTTTTAGAATACAAGGAAATAAACAGCTTTTATCGCAAGATAGAAACTGCATTTCCTCGTCAATTTTTTAAAGCTAAAGACCAGTAGTTGGTAGCAATACCAACTGTTAACCAGTTTCAAACTTGAGAGTTTGATCCTGGCTCAGAACGAACGCTGGCGGCAGGCTTAACACATGCAAGTCGAACGGGTGTAGCAATACATCAGTGGCAGACGGGTGAGTAACACGTGGGAACCTTCCTAGAGGTACGGAACAACGCAGGGAAACTTG
>JANPCE010000017.1:0-49428 GCA_031430795.1 Hyphomicrobiales bacterium | reverse complement strand
ATCCGGTCCTCACTGTCGATGTAAGAGAAAAGCTGCTTCGTAACTTCAGGTCCGCCGCGCATCGCAAATCACTCCATCTTGCAAGACAGACTGAATCACATCACAACAAAAAAATCGACGAGTTTTTCAGCAGCCTGCTAGAGCAATGTTGAGACTGTCATTCCCTCTAATATCTGTTGGTTCGAGACCAAGCAAACCGGCCCACGTACTGAGGTTGATGTTGCCCGGTCCTTCAGTTGATCCCATTCCCATGTCGTAGTATCCATGAGCGTTCTCCATGTAGATGATCGCTGTAAGTAGCGTAGGGTCGACGCCATACTTTCCTCCAAGCCTGCTTATGGCAACTTGATTGTTGTTAACTGCCGCGGAACCAAGAGATCCGGAAGCAAACCATGGATTAGTGTTTTCAACGTGACCACCGTAAACTGAGCTTGAGTCAAAGACTATGTTGCCGGGTGTCCCATTCAAGATTGAATAGAGGCGCTGACCTTCTGTGGTCAAACTCGTAAGCAGAGTTGAATCCGTCATGGTGAGAATTCCTCATTAAGAGCAAAGTAGTCTTTTTTTGTCGTAAAAACTCGAAATCGGTTCGGTGTCATTCACTTTTTCGCAAAGAATTTTTTCTTAAAAAAGTCAAAGAGTGCCATTAGCGCTAAAAGTGCGACACTAAAAATTATTGTAAGGGCAACTGAGATCGAAATCACAAATACGAACATGCGTACAGGATCCACATTGCCTCCTGTTCCGGTGCGAAACAGTTGCCCATTCGAAAACTCACTCATACCCCCAGTCCAACTCATCAAAGTTGAAACTGAAATTGAAAAGAGTCCAACAATCTTTGGCGCTGAATGACTGCCCAATCTAGTCCAAGAAAACACAACAAGCATGAGAGCGAGCGCTGCTGTTAGAGCAGTCAGTGCAATTGCAAAGTCTATCGCATGAGTAAGAAGAAATCTGTCGATGCTCAGAAAGCCATTCTTGCTGATGCTGGATGGAAGCAGTGAGCCAAAATTTTCACGTGAAATGTAGAATAGAAAAATGCCAGTTGTGGCCAACGCGTAAATAATTGCTAAGGCAATCGAGACCAAGATGGAATTTAGTGACTTCACCACTCCACTACTCCCGCACCCCCCTCAGGCTTAGCCTGCAACATCTTCATGCGCTTGCCAGCCAAGATTTTGAGACGAAGTTCTTCTACCATTTTCTCCTGCCCACCAAATGGGGCCACGAAATCAATCAGCCAAAGACTCCCCCCCGTCTTCCAATCTGTCGGCATCAAGCGGCGGATGCCTTTGGCAGCGATGCGTTCTTCTTGTTCTTCGCCAAAATAGGCCCATGACGCAAAGCCATGGGGGCGGCCTTGGTCGTTCCACATGTGGAATTGGCTCAACATGATCGGCGGCATCACGAGCCATTCAATGTCCGTCAGCATCAAATGCTTGTGCAACGGCGAACGCGACATCAGCCAAATGGCATGACCAATGGCCGTGACACGCGTGGAGATCGAAAAGCCAGATGCTGCTTGTTCCGCAGCCCCGCCGCCGTTGGACGGCTTTTCAGACTTCAAGTCCGATGAATTTTCTGAATCTGACATCAACACCCCAACTACCAAACCAAGACCATTTGTGACTTCACGCAGTTAATCACACGTACCTGCACCAGTAAGCCGACTGCCTTCACTCAAGAACCCCGTCGAACCGGAAATTGGGGGAAATTGGGAAATTGGGGGAAATTGGGGACGCTTCCCTTTTTGGGATGAATTGAACATGCTGAATCGGAGACGCTACTCATCAATTTCAAAACACTCACCACCGCTCCGCCGCCTTCACCAAAAAGCGCGATCTTGACATGCCTTTTTCGGCGGCTTTTTTGTCGATGGTGGCTAGGGTTTTTTCGGGCAGGGTGATGTTGACGCGCACGGTTGCGCCATTTGTCGCGGGGGCTTTGACCACCATGACGGCGACTGCGTCGGCGTAGTCTTTGGATTTTACGATTTTGTCGAGTGGGCTGGGTTCGGGCAAGACTTCGCCGTCTTCAATCATGCCTTCGACGTGAAAACCCAATGACTCTTCAATCATCGGGCGCAGTTTCTCCAGAGTTTTGGCCGCTGAAATGCAACCTGGCAAATCGGGAAAGCTGGCACCAAAATCACTGTTGGCTTCCTTGTGAATGACGGCGATGTATTCTGTCATGGCTTACCCCAATCTCATCTTCGCTTGTTTTTCAATGGACCGCAATGTTCCGAGCGGCACTTCTTGTTTAGGGTGAGGCACCGTTACCCGCCCCAATTTTTCGGCATGTTTGAATTGAACATGACTGCCCTTCTGGGCAACTTTCACCCAGCCAGCCTTTTGGAGAAGCACAATAACTTCGCGGCTGTTCATAGTGTGTAGGTATACACACCCAAATGTTTTGTCAAGTCAGCGTTGAGGTTCAGCGTAAAGCCGCCCCCCACCTCACACCCCGAACCTCGCCACCAGTTCTGGCATCCAGGGCCAGCGGGCGGCGGCGTTGGGGTTGATGATCAGGAAGATGTTGCGGGGGAAGGTTGGGGCGTCGCGCATTTCGAACAGGCGGCCGGTTTTCAGGTGTGGTGAGGCGAGGCGTTTGGGCAGATAGGCGGTGCCGCCTCGTTCAAGCATGTAATTCAGCGCCCAGATGGCCGAGCCGAAGGTGACCCGTGCGGTGCCTGCATCGGAAAAAGCCAGGGCGTGTTTGGTGAGGAATTCTGCTCCTTGATCGACATAGATATAGCCGGGGTCAAAGCGTACCGGACGGTCCGGTTCGGTGGCGTAGAGCACAAGGTCGTCGGGCGGCAGGCGGTGGATGGTCTGGTTTCCGGGGGCGGCCAGCCGATAGGTCAGGGCTACATCCAAGAGACCGGCACTGAGTTTGCGGTAAAGTTCCGCCTGGTCCCCCGGCCAGACCGACAAGGCCATCCGGGGATTTCCAGCGTTCACCGCGTCGAACATCTCTTTGCCAAGCTCCGGCCACAGATCAGGGTCGCAGCCGAAATTGCAGACCGACTCGGTGCCCTCGGGCTGGGCGGTTTCCTGCCGCGCCTGCCGCCAAAGCCCGATCATGATTTCGGCATAGCCCAGCAGTTTGGTGCCCGACGCCGTCAAGGTGACGCCAGATTTCTGGCGGTGCAGCAAGGTGGCCCCCAGTTCCTGTTCCAGGGTGTGCAGGCGGGCCGTCACCGTGGATTGGGTGACATTGAGTTGCTCGGACGCCCGCACGAGACTGCCGGTCTCAACAATCGACACAAATGTCTTCAGTCCGATGATGTTGATTTTAGCCTCCCGTTCAATTCGATTTTTCCGAACTAAATATGCCAAAAATTTCACTATTACAATATGTCGCAGTCTGACAGATTAGGCAATCCGCCTAGGAGAATGGCCAATGCCAAGCACCGCACGCACCGCACGCACCGCACCCACGCCTTTGGCGCGCGATGCTTTTGTGCGTTCAATGCGCCGGGTTGCCAGTTCTGTGGCGGTCGTGGCAACCGACGGGCCTGCCGGCTGCCACGGTGCCACGGTCAGTGCATTTTCGTCAGTATCGGCTGATCCGCCGATGATTCTTGTCTGTTTGCGCACAGGCAGCCGGATCGCCGAGGCCGTCTCGGCCAATGGCAATCTTTGCGTCAACGTTTTGCCGCAGGATCGGCTTGACCTTGCCAACCGCTTCGCAGGCCGGGATGATGATCAGGTTGAGGACCGGTTTTCCGGCGTCGACTATTTCGGGGTCGAGGGTGCTGCGCCAGAGATTGAAGGTGCCACCGTTTTCTCGGGTTCAGTCGCACAGATTGTTGCCGCCGGCAGTCACAGCATCTTCATTTGCCATGTCCTCAGCGTGCGCGAGGGCGCTGCCGCACCTTTGACCTATCTTGACGGCAGTTATCACTCGGTCGTGCCGCACGTGACAGAGCCCCCGCTATGACGGCCCTCAAACACTACAAGATGCTGATTGACGGGGAATGGGTGGGTGCCAGTGACGGCGCCTCATTCGAAAGCGTCAATCCGACCACTGGCAAAGTCTGGGCCATGATCCCTGAGGCCACAGCCGACGATGTTGACCGGGCGGTGCGGGCGGCGGACCGGGCCTTCAACCACGGCCCATGGTCCACGATGACCGCCACGCAGCGCGGCCATTGTCTGCGGAAGCTGGGCGATCTCTTGGCCGAAAAAGCCGAGGACTTCGGCAGGATCGAAACCATCGACACCGGAAAATTACTGAAGGAAACCCGTTGGCAGGCCAAGTACATCGCCGAGTTCTTTCACTTTTTCGCGGGTTGCGCCGACAAGATTCACGGCGAAACCCTGCCGATTGACAAGCCCGACATGTTTGTTTTCACAAGGCGCGAAGCGCTTGGCGTCATTGCCGCAGTGGTGCCTTGGAATTCCCAGTTGTTTTTGTCTGCGGTAAAAATTGGTCCCGCACTGGCCGCCGGAAATACGGTGGTCTTGAAAGTCTCGGAACATGCGTCTGCGCCAATGCTGGAATTCGGCGCGTTGATTGAGGCGGCTGGGATACCGCCGGGTGTGGTCAACATCATTTGCGGCCACGGCGATCCGTGCGGGCGGGTGCTGACTTCGCACAAGCTCGTGGCGCGGATATCCTTTACCGGAGGCCCCGGAGCTGCGCGGCAAATTCTCAATAATTCCACCAATAATTTTGCGCAAGTCTCACTGGAACTGGGCGGCAAGTCGCCGATCATCGTGTTTGACGATGCCAATCTGGACAGTGCGGTGAATGGTGCAATTTCCGGTATCTTCGGGGCCACCGGGCAAAGCTGCGTGGCAGGCTCGCGGCTGTTATTGCAAGAGACAATTGCCGATGCATTTCTGGACCGGATGGTCGCCTTGGCGGGCCGGATCAAGATTGGCGATCCTCTGGCGGCGGAAACCGAAATGGGACCGATCTGTACGCAAGGTCAGCTGGATTGCGTCGAGCGGGAAGTGGCCCGCGCCATCACTGAAGGTGGGCGCATTCTTTGTGGTGGTGCCCGCGTCGAAGGTCTGGCCGGGCGGTTCTATCACCCGACAATCATCGATTGCCCCAGTTCGGACCTGCATATCGTCGATACTGAGATGTTCGGTCCGGTGCTGAGTGTGTTGCATTTCAAAGATGAAGCGGATGCCATTCGCCTCGCCAACCAGACTGAACATGGGCTTGCGGCCGGTATCTTCACCCGCGACGGCGCACGGCAATTGCGCATGGTCAAGGCGGTCAAGGCCGGCATTGTCTGGGTCAACACCTATCGTGCCGTTTCACCGATTGCCGAATTTGGCGGCATGAAGAACTCCGGCTACGGCCGCGAAAGCGGGCTGCAGGCGGTCTACGATTACACGCGGCCGAAGACGGCCTGGATCAACACATCAGATGAACCGCTGGGCAGCCAGTTCGTTGCGCGCTGAAGGAACCTGTGCATGAAATTTCAACTTGCTATCAACCTGGAGCGGATGGACGAAAGTCTGGATATGAAGGTCGTGGCGCGTCATACACTAGAGATGGTGCAGATGGCCGATCAGGGCGGCTTCAACATCGCCTGGGCGGCAGAACATCACGCGCTGGAGATGACGATTGCGCCCAATCCATTCTCAATCCTGGCATGGTGGGCGGCCCATACCGACCGCATTCGCCTTGGGCCAGCCGTGGCCGTGGCCCCCTATTGGCACCCCATCAAGCTTGCAGGTGAGGCCGCATTCTTTGATTTGATTTCTGGCGGGCGGCTTGAATTTGGCATCGGTTCTGGAGCTTATCAGCGCGAATTTGACCGCATGCATCCGGGATTGAAACAGTCTGATGCTTGGCAGCATATGCAGGAAATGTTGCCCGTTGTGCGGGCTCTTTGGAAGGGCGATTATGCCCATCAGGGGAAAATCTGGTCATTCCCTTCCGCAACCTCTTGTCCCAAACCCGTGCAGGCTGATGTGCCGGTCTGGATCGCTGCGCGTGCACCAATCTCTTATGATTATGCCGTCAAAAACGGCTGCAACATCATGTCATGGCCATTGACCCGCGACATGACCGAGGCCGAAACCTATATGGGCCGCCTCGATACAGCCATGCAAGCCAACCCAGGCTTTGCCCGTCCGATCATGGCGATGATGCGCCACACGGTGGTCTATGACCGCAAGGAAGACTGGATGGTTCCGGTGCGCGCCGTGCAAGGGGTGCTGTCGCAATTCGAGAACCTGTTCAAGAACCTTGGCGATGTCGTCAATGGATTTCCAAAAAGCACTCCGCTGGACGAACTGGGCAACCGGGCGGAATACGAGCCGGAAATGCTGACAAAAAATCTGATGTTTGGTACGCCGGAGCAGGTGATTGCCAAGTTGAAAACCTACGAAGCGCTGGGGGTGGATGAGTTTATTTATTACGCAAGTCTTGGCCTTGGCCATGCCGAGCAGAAACGCTCGATGGAATTGTTTTGCAAAGAAGTAATCCCTGCCTTCGCGTGAAAGACAAAAGCATGCCCGCCGAAATTCGCCGAACCCTGTTGCAAATCCAGACCACCCGCATTGAAGGCGGCAAGGTTGTGCCGACTCCCACCAAGTTGGTCGCGGCCCTTGCGATCATCCGCAATCCTTGGTTTGGGCGCGGTTGGGTGGAAAACTTGACACCTGAAATTCGCGATGTTGGTCCCGAAATCGGCAAACTGCTGACCGACATGATTCTGGGAGTGACGGGGGATAATTTGGAGGGCTATGGCAAAGCCTCCGTCGTCGGCATGGGCGGCGAAATTGAACACGCCCAAGCGCTGACCCATACCCTGTGGTTCGGCAACCAGTTCCGCGATGCGGTCCAAGCCAAGAGCTATCTGGTGTTTACCAACACCCGTGGTGCCGCTGGCTGTTCGCTGATGATCCCGCTGATGGACAAGGATGATGGCGGGCGTCGCTCACATTACCAGACGATCCATCTCACAGTGCCCGATGCCCCAGCCGATGATGAAATTATCGTGGCACTTGGCGCGTCAGTTGGTGGGCATCCGCTGCACCGCATCGGCGACCGTTATGAAGACCTGCGCGAAATGGGTCGCGACGTTGATAATCCGGCGGGGGTGTAGAATTGACCCGCAGCAGAACTGGCACAAGCTATGAACTGACCGGACCAGCTTCGGCACCGGTTGTGGTTCTTGTGCACGGGCTTGGTTTGACGCGGGCGACGTGGGATAGCTTTGTGCCAGCGCTTGCGCAAAGCTACCAGGTGCTGACCTACGACCTGTGCGGCCACGGCGAAAGTGCCTTGCCGCAGGACAAGCCCAGCTTGAGCGTTTTATCCGGTCAACTTGTGGGCCTGCTCGACGAACTGGGCATTGCCCGCGTTGCTATCGTGGGCTTTTCGCTGGGCGGCATGATCAATCGCCGCTTCGTGATGGACCATCCCGGCCGCGTGTTGGCGCTTGTCATCCTGAACTCACCCCATGAACGCAGCCCCGAGGCGCAGCGTCTGGTCGAGGCGCGTGCTGCAGAGACGGGTGCTGGTGGACCTGAGGCCACCATCGACGCGACGTTGGAAAGGTGGTTCACACCGCAGTTCCGGCAAGACGCAGCAAATGTTGTGGCGAAGATTCGCGCTTTGGTTCTGGCCAATGATCCTGACACCTACACACGACACCGGCAGGTTCTGGCCAATGGCGTGATCGAACTGATCCGGCCAAAGCCACCCATCACGGCACCGACCCTGGTGATGACTTGCGAACATGACAGCGGCAGCACTCCATCAATGTCTCATGCCATCGCCTCTGAAATCGAAAATGCAGAAACCGTGATCGTGCCGGGCTTGCAACATCTTGGTTTGATCGAACGGCCTGAACTCTTCATCCAACCCATCCTGGGTTTTCTTGCAAGTCAACTATCCAAGATTGGAGCCACAGCATGACGTCCATGACCGGCGGACAGGCAGCCGTTGCGGCGTTGCAGACCGAAGAGGTCAAACATGTGTTCGGCCTGATCGGTTCGGCCACGATGGAAATGTTCGACGCGCTTTATGATGCGAAAGACATCAATTTCATCGGCGTGCATGACGAACGCACCGGCACCCATATGGCCGATGGATATGCCCGCGCCTCTGGCCAAGCCGGAGTGATCCTGGCAGGGCAAAACGGGCCGGGAGCAACCAATCTGGTAACTGGGCTGGCGCAAGCGGCGGCGGCATTCTCGCCTGTAGTGTCGATTGCGGGTGCGATATCGTCCGCGCATCTTTATCGTGATGCGTTTCAAGAGGTCGACCAACAGGCGCTGTTCAAGCCTGTTACAAAAAAGACCTGGACCGCGACGGGTGCAGACCGCGTGCCCGAGATGTTTCGTGAAGCCTTCCGCTTGGCACTGACGCCGCGTCGTGGTCCGGTGCAGTTGAATTTACCGCGAGATGTGCTGTCGGCTTCTGCCGATTATCCGGCATTTCAGGCCCCGCAATCCTACCGCTCGCATTCGGTTCCGGCTGGTGCGCAATCTGCCATTGAACAGGCTGCGGCACTGCTGGCGGGTGCCAGGTGCCCGGTGATCATTGCGGGCGGCGGCATCAAGAACACCGAGGGCCATGTCGAAGCTTTAGCCTTGGCCGAGGCGCTGAACTGCCCCATCGTCACCTCGCCCGGCCATGGCGATGCAATTCCTTTTGGCCATCCGCTCAATGCCGGCCAAATGGGGCCGCGCGGCAATGTTGTGGCGTCGCGTCTGGTGCGCGAGGCCGATGTGATTTTGGCTCTTGGGACACGGATCGGCTTCAACGCCACGTTCTACAGCTATGACAACATCAACAGGGATGCCAAGATCATCCAGGTCGAGTTGGACCCCACCGCCATTGGTCGACATTTCCCGGTTGAAATTGGCATTTGGGCCGATGCGCCAACTGCCGCTCTTCAATTGAAAGCGGCGCTCAAGTTGAAACAGAACCGGCAACTGGTTGACCAGTGGACCGCTGCCTTCCAGGCTGAACGCAGCGCTTACCTTGCCAAGCGCGATGCAGATGCTGTGGTAGACACAGCGCTGATCCAACCCTCAGGTCTGTTTAAGACCTTACGCGATGTGCTGCCCCAAAACGCGGCCATCACCATGGACGCTGGCACGCTTTGTTTGCAGGCGACAGACGCCATGAATTATTGGCAAGCTAAAAGTCTGTTCACGCCCCTTGATTTTGGCCTCGTTGGCTTTTCCTTTGCCTGCGGGCTCGGGGTGAAACTCGCCCAGCCAGAGCGGCCCGTCATCAGCCTGATGGGGGACGGTGGTTTTGGCATGACAGTGTCGGAACTGAGCACTGCTGTTGACCATGGCGTCAACACCGTGACCATCGTGATGAACAACAAATGCTGGGGCGCTGAAAAAGCCTATCAGCGCGATTTCTTTGGTGGTCGCTACATCGGTGCCGATGTCAGCAGCCCGCCATTTGACAAGTTGGCGGAACTTTATGGTGCAGCCGGGTTTCGGGCTGATGGTTTGGCTGATGTGGGCGAGGCGATCAAAGCCGCACTCGTTTGCGGCAAACCCGCCGTGATCGACGTCGCTGTTGATCCGGCAGCGCTTTACTCATTCCGCCGCGACAGTTTCAAGCATCGAGGAGGATGACCGGGATGACCGACGCCAAAACCTTTCCCCATATGGAAGCCCAGAAGGCCGCTGGTGACTGGAACCCGGCTTGGGACTTGTTCAAGGAACTCGACCCCGACTACCTCGAAGCTTTTCTGGCTTTTCGCGCGGTGCCGCAGCGCAAAGGTCCGCTCGAACAGAAATACAAAGAACTGATCTTTATCGCCATCAACGCGTCAACGACACATCTGCATGGACCAGGTGTGCGCCGCCATATTCAGAATGCGCTGCGGGCCGGAGCTACCAAGGAGGAAATCCTGGAGGTGATCCAGCTGACCACCATCCTCGGCATCCACTCCATGTCTCTCGCCGCTCCCATTCTGCAAGAGGAGGTGCAAAAATTCAACCAAGGAACTTAAGGCCGTTCAACGGCTGCACATAACGTCTCAAATTAACATACTCATAAAAACCAAACCAAACGGAGGAACAAAAAAATGAAAACCAAATTATTCGCTGCTGCTTTGACAACCCTTGCCTTGACCAGCCCGGCGCTTGCCGCTGACCTGGTTGTTGGCGTGCCGAACTGGCCGTCGGTGACTGTCACGGCCAACGTCATCAAGGCCGTTGTTGAAAAGAACCTGGGATTGACGGTCGAATTGCAGACCGGCACCAACCCTGTGATCTTTGAAGCCTTGGACAAGGGATCGATGCAAATTCATCCTGAAGTCTGGTTGCCCAACCAGCAAGGGCTAGTCGACAAGTACAAGGGCAAAGTTGAATTGAACGCCAATGGTGCCCCAGCGGTGCAGGGCATGTGCGCCAACAAGGTTGCGGCAGATGCAGGCTTCAAGGATATCAGCGATCTGGCAGATCCGGTAAAAACCGCGATGCTGGACAGCGACGGCAATGGCAAAGGCGACATCTTCATTGGCGCAACAGGCTGGGGCTCTACAGCAGTCGAACATTCCAGAGCCCAGGGCTATGGTTACGGTCAAGTTGTTGACCTGGTCGAACTCGACGAAGGCGTGGCCTATGCGCAACTCGACACGGCGATCAAAGCGGGTAAACCTTGGGTCGGGTTCTGCTATACCCCGCACCACCTGTTCACCGTGCATCCCGAAATGACAATGTTGACCGAGCCTGCCTACGACGCGGCCAAATGGAAGATCGTCACAGCAGATACCGACGCCGACTGGATGAACAAGTCGAGCGTTGCCATGGCCTGGGCCCCTGCCTTCATCCAGCCCGCTTTCTCCGCTGACTTGAACGCTTCCAAGCCCCAGGTCGCCTCGATGTTGCGCAACATGGATCTGTCGTCGGCAGATCTTGGCGCTTTCGCCTTCTCGGTCGTCGTTGACGGCAAGGATGCGGCGACCGTTGCCACTGAATGGATTGCTGCAAACCCTGCCCGTGTTACCGCTTGGCTCAAGTAACGGAACAAGGCAAATTGAACATCGGGCATGGCGGTGCGCTGCCATGCCCGTAGCTTTGAAATTGTCCTGAAAGGTTGTGATGGCTGAGCTTGTCATCGAGATGACTGGCGTCTGGAAAATTTTCGGGGGTGCTGAACAGGCGGCGCTGGCCGATGCCAAGGCCGGGGCGACCAAGGCTGAAATTTTACAGCGGCACAAATGCGTCGTCGGCATTGCCGATGCGTCAATCTCGGTGATGAAGGGCGAAATCTTCTGCATCATGGGATTGTCGGGCAGTGGCAAATCCACGCTGCTACGTCATGTGAACCGGCTCATCGAACCAACCGCTGGCGATATTCGCGTTCTCGGGCAAGATGTGCGGGCATTGTCGCCCAAAGCGCTACGTCAACTCAGGGCCGAGCGGATCGGCATGGTGTTTCAGCACATGGCGCTGATGCCGCACCGAACGGTTGAAGACAATGTTGCCTATCCGCTGGAACTGCGCGGCACACCGAAAGCCACGCGCTGGCGTGTCGCCGCCGAGAAGCTGGCGATGGTCGGACTGCAAGGCTATGGCGACCGGCTGCCAAAGGAATTATCGGGCGGCATGCAGCAACGCGTCGGGCTGGCCCGCGCCCTTGCCGCTGATCCGGCGATCCTGCTGATGGACGAGCCATTCTCAGCCCTTGACCCGCTGATCCGCCGCCAATTGCAGGATCAATTTATCGCGCTATCGCAGACCCTTGGCAAGACCACGCTGTTTATCACCCATGATCTGGACGAGGCAATCCGTGTCGGCAGTCGCATCGCCATCATGAAGGACGGGCGCATTGTGCAAACCGGAACGCCGGAAGAAATCGTGACCCGCCCGGCTGATGACTATGTGCGGGCCTTCGTGCAGAACATCCCGAAGCTCGGCCTGATCACGGCCCGCAGCATCATGGAACCACTGGCCAAGGTTCAGGCGGTGCAGCCTTTTGATATCGCATCCGCCCCGCGAGGTCTCGCGGCAACGAACCTTGATGAACTGATCGGGCTGGTGGCGAACAGCGCTGTGCCCGTGGTCATCGACGATGGCGGCAAGCCCGTCGGTGCCGTCACCAAAGACCGGCTGCTGCTGGCAATCCGCGAGGGGCGTTGATGACCGATACTGATTTGATCACACGCTTTGCCGGCCCTCATGCGCCCTATTATGCAAAAACCTTTGGCGTGATTCAGGCGCGCGCCGGACACGCCTTGACTTTTAATCCAGCCGCCGCTCTTTTTGGTCCGCTGTGGGCGGGCATGCGCGGGCTTTCGTTTCTGTTCCTGTTGCTGTGCTTTCTGGATCTTGGCGCCCTGTCGCAAATCACCTCAGGCCTGTGGGGCAACACCGATGGGGCTGGCCTCGCCCGTATCACGCAATTGGAAGCGACGATTGCCAGCCGCCGGGACGACGCGGCCAAGGCCTTGGCGACAGGCAATACCGCCGCCGCTGCAACCGCCACGAAGCTTGCCGACAATCTGCAAAAGGCAGTCGATGTGGCAGAAGCCAAGGCGGCAAGCAGCGCCAACGGTGCGGGCATGCGGGTGATCGGCGGCATCATGCTTTTGCTGCTGCTGCGACTGGCAACCGGGTTCCTCGCCAACGGCCTCTATGAGCGCCGCTTCTGTGCCTGGCGCGGCAATCAAAGCCTGCCGCACGGCGCACCAGCCTCACGCCTGCTGACAACTGTGGCTCTGACAACCGCCATCTATGGCATCACACTTTACGCCCTGATTGCCGCCGCACCCCCGGCCTGGCTCAGCACCTTTCCGGCCGACAAGGCGCTGTTCTCGGCCGTCGAGGGTTGGCTTGACGCCGGGTTCGTGGCCAGTTACGACGCCGGGCGCGGGGTGTTCGACGGCATCCGCAATGCCATCCGGATTTTGGTCGAAGCCTTTGAGGTGGTGCTGGTCGGAACACCCTGGCCCGTGGTGATGCTGGTGATCTGTACGCTGGCCTGGCAGCTGGCGGGCTCACGCGTCGCCATCTTCACCGCAGCAGCACTGGCCTATCTGGGGTTTTTCGGCTTCTGGGAGCTGTCTATGTTGACCGTGGCTTTGCTGGGTGCAGCGTCAATCCTGTGCATCGTCTTTGGCATTCCCTTGGGCATCTGGTTTGCCCGCTCCAAAACCGCCTTTGCCGCCGCCCAACCGGTGCTGGATTTCATGCAGACCATGCCGGCCTTTGTCTATCTGATCCCGGTCATCGCGTTCTTCGGCACTGGCAAACCGCCGGGCATCATCGCCACGCTGATCTTCGGCATGCCCCCGGTCATCCGGCTGACCACGCTCGGCCTGAACGGTGTGCCCGAAGATATCAAGGAGGCGGCGCGGGCTTTTGGGGCGACCGAATGGCAAGTGCTGCGCGGGGTTGAACTGCCGCTGGCCCGGCCGTCAATCCTCGCCGGCATCAATCAAACCATTCTGATGTGCCTGTCGATGGTCGTCATCGCCAGCCTGATCGGAGCGCAAGGGCTGGGCTCGGTGGTGCTGCAATCCCTGCAATACGCCGCCAAAGGCCAAGGCCTCCTCGCCGGCCTCGCCATCCTCCTCTGCGCCATGGTGATCGACCGCATCGTGCAAGGCAGTTTTCGCGGGCGGAGGTGAGTGGATGAGGGGGATGCCGAGTCCGATGGCGTAAAACAAAGGGAAGCGTCCCAAATACTTCCCCAATGCTTCCAGTATGAAGGCATGGTGGCGAGATGCCGTGAGGGGGACAACAAGGAAGTGTGGCATCGAGGTTGATCGTGGGAGCCGCACCACGCAAAAGGGAAGCGACCATTTATCTCCTTTCCATTTATCCCCCTATGTCCGAACTTCCAATAAGAGCCAGGAGAAGGAATGATTTCAACAAGCCATTGACCCAACCGGCATACTCGGCTCATTTATTGCACAATCAAGAAAGTCTGGATCAAGATCAACAAATGACCTCCCTTCGCCCCAACCTTGTAAAGCGCATCGAACGCTTGCCTAAACCGACAAATGTGACAGGTGCATTGCAGCCACTATTTGAAGCCGTGAGCAATGCCATTCATTCCACTCAGGATCGCTTTGGGGAGGAAGTAGCACAAAAGGGGAAAGTTATCGTCAATGTCTCCACCAATCGAAACAAGGAAAATGTTTGGGCAATAGTTGAGGACAATGGGGTAGGCCTTGATCAAAAGAACTGGGATGCATTCACGACCACGGATACTGACAACAAGATAGTGATAGGTGGTAAAGGTGTTGGCCGTCTTCTTTGGCTGGATTGTTTCGATCAGATTTCCGTAGTGTCTGTGTTTGGTGATGGAGACCAACTCAAGCAGCGCGAATTCAAGTTTGCTCTCACGCTGGAAAATCAAATCAAAGATGAAACTGTCGTGGCAGCTACCGACGTGTCGGACTCCATGTTCCAAGTCAAATTCGAAGGGTTGCGTGCAAACGGCTATTTTGAGAAATTTCCGGGCCGTGATAGTTTTGTATTCCAGCACTTAACTTCTCATTTCCTCCCAGTGTTTATCGGCGGTCGCTCGCCAACTGTAACTGTTCATGTAAACGATGAAACGCGCCATTACCCGGATGCCATAAATGACATAGTGCACCGCCGCGAACCGGACATTGAATTCACAACTGAAGAATACGGAACGCTTCGCCTCACGCTTATGGAGTGCGACAAGATTGCAAGCTCAGACCTTAAGGGCACACACTTTGTTCATTTCATTGCCCATGATCGAACGGTGCATTCTCAGCCCATCGATGGCAAACTTGGGTTGAAGTATTTTGGGCCAAATGGTGATCGTGTTTTTCACGCCATCTTGACCGGTGAATATCTCGATAAAAATGTTAATCAGGAAAGAACAGCGTTCACATTTGAAGATGCTGTGATCGATAAGATCATCAATGACGTTTGCACTCTTCACATTGAGGAATTTTTGGTTGAGCCTTTGTCCAAGCTCAAAGGCGAGCAGCGTGAAATAATCGAAATCATTACGTCAACCTATCCCTCTGTCTCATTTGGAAATGCAGAGGAATTACAGAGTAAGGTTCCATCTGGTGAGTTGAGCAAGGACGCAATCTATGGACACCTCGCCCGTGAACGGTTCCGCCGCGATTCACGGCAAGCCGAGAAAATCCGCAATGTACTCGCCCGCCTAAAAGATGTGTCGGTTGATGCCAACTCTCTCGCTTCTGCTATCGCTGAGGCCAGCAAAGCGCTTGAAGACGCGGAACAGCGAAGCCTTGCTGAATATGTTGTCCGCCGAAAAGTGGTTTTGGACTTCATCGAGATCTTGCTGGAAAAAGTGCGTGATGACAACAAAGACAGCTCATACCAGCGCGAGGATATTCTTCACTCATTCATTTGTCCAGTGAAGGTTAACAATGTTTCGGAAGGCGCTCGCCGCGTTGAAGCGTCAACTTCTCACGACCTGTGGATTATTGATGAGCGGTTGACTTTTGCTGAGTATTTCAGTTCCGATGTCGAGTTTAGTGCCCTTACTGAGGCATTTGATAGCGAAGAGCGAGCAGATGTCCTCATCTTCGACTACATTCACGGACTGCGCCAGACTGAAGCGCCGTCAAAAGTACTGTTAATCGAATTTAAGAGGCCGGGGCGAACAAGTTATGCTGAAAGCGATAACCCGCAGTTTCAGGTTGAGCGATATATACAACGGCTCCAGAGCGGTAAGCTAACGGATATTCGTGGCCGTCCCATCAAACTTGACAAAAACACGGTGTTCCATTGCTACATCGTGGCTGACATCGTTGGAAAACTAGATGAGTGGACATATAGTTGGCAGCGGACAGCAGACGGGCGCGGGCGTCTTTACCGTCCGAATGATGGGTTCCTCGGTTCAATTGAATTGATTGGCTGGGACGCTCTAATGGAAGACGCAAGAGCGAGGAACAAAGCGTTCTTTGATCGCGCAGGAATATCAGGCAAGAGCTTCTTTGGCGTCGATTGACTTCATGAAAATGAAGGGGACGATTCAAGGAATTGGAGAATAGGGGGAGAACAGGGGACGCTTCCCATTCCAGACGTTCTTTAAATTTATGAGAGACTGGCGACGCTTCAAAATTGTCGTGCCCGAGGATTTCAAAGAAGCGGCGCAGGGTTTTGGGGTGACTGAATGGCAGGTGCTGCGCGGGGTTGAATTGCCGCTGGCCCGCCCGTCCTCGCATTTCGGTGACAGTGCATTCTATTAGGACCATGGTAGAAGTTCAATTTGTCGCGGCAACGGTTCGGGGTCAACCATTGCAAAACTAGAGTCCAGCAGCCTTTCGCAATGCCTCGTTTACGCGGCTTTGCCAGCCCTTGCCTGTCGATTTGAATTTCTCGATTACGTCTCCATCCAAACGCAATGAAATTTGCTTGCGTGGATTTGCGATTGCAGGTCGCCCGCGTCCACGACGAATAGCCTCCATCAAGTCAGGAAATACGTCTGCAAAGGAATTGGCTTGTGCCAATTGGTCGTCTGTGGCTTCCGCCGCGTCCGCATCGCTCGCAATCTGCGCTTGAATGGCAACCTCTTCAGCATCAGTTAATTCCCGTTTTTTGCGCATTGTATTGCTCATGAACTTTCCTCTCCTTTCGGCTGGCGGCACGCATTGAAACAATCGACAAACCTTGCGATCCCAACTTCGCAAACACCGTCGCAATCACGTCGTTGGACAAAACACCAATCGCCATAAAGCGACCCAATTTGGCCGGAACAACGATTGAGTTTGCAAAAAATTCGACATCAAGTTCCGCAAAGTCGAGACCATGTTTTGAAAGATTGAGTTGGCGTTTAGGCTCATCAAAACTGATCTGCATAAGTAATATATGTATCACATTTATTCAAAAGTTCAAGTTTTTAAGTGATGCATCAGGGGCAAAGGCGGGAGAGGGGGGCGTTTTAAATTATTCTTACGCCGAAGTTTCGAACGGCGTGCCCCAGGGTGTCAAAGATGCGGTGCGGGCTTTTGGGGCGACGGAATCGCAAGTGCTGCGCGGGGTTGAATTGCCGCTGGCCCTGCCATCGATCCTCGCCGGGATCAATCAGACCATTCTGATGTGCCTGTCGATGGTCGTCATCGCCATCCTCCTCTGTGCCATGGTCATCGACCGCATCGTGCAGGGCAGTTTTCGCGGGCTGGGGTGATTGGTGCAAATGAGTATGGAGAAAATGCAATTGAAATGGGCGGCTTAACGGCGAGAATAAACTTGATATGTAGTCACAACAAGACTACACAACTCCACATGACAAACGCCACAAACTATGTCCGCGCCCGCATCGACGAAAAAACTAAAATCCGTGCAACAGCAGCGCTGGAAGCCATGGGCCTCTCGGTGTCGGATGCCATCAGGCTGTTGATGCTGCGTGTCGCCGATGAACAGCGTCTGCCTTTTGAAGTGAAAGCACCAAACGCAAAAACGTTAAAAGCGATTGCAGAACTGAAAGCCGGGAAAAGCAAGCGGCACACGTCCGTCAAGGCGCTGATGGCAGACCTGAATGAGGACAATTGATTCCGCGACAATTTTCCGAAAAGAACTGAAGAAGCTGAGGGGGCACCCGCATCACGGCAATCCTGACGCCTTGCTGGAAGTGGTTTTGGAACTGCTGGTCATCGACAAACCACTACCAATCAAAAACCGCGATCATCCCCTCACCGGACCCTACAAAGGCTTCCGCGATTGCCACATCAAACCGGACGTGGTTTTGATTTACAGCAAACCAAATAAAACCACCCTTTGGCTTGCCCGGATTGGGACGCACAGCGAGGTTTTTTGAAGAGGAAATGGCAAGCATTCCCGATTTTCTCGCTCTAGAAAAGGGAAGCGTCCTCGATTTTCCGCGATTTAGGATTTGATTTAGGACTGGGCTCGGTGGTGCTGCAATCTCTGCAATATGCCGCCAAGGGGCAGGGCCTGCTGGGCGGCCTCGCCATCCTCCTCTGCGCCATGGTGATCGACCGGATCGTGCAAGGCAGTTTTCGCGGGCGGCAGTGAGGGGATGAACGAGTCCGATTGCGTTGGAAAAAGGGAAGCGTCTCCAATACCCCCGATTGCGTTGGAAAAAGGGAAGCGTCCCCAATACCCCAATACCATATTAATGAAAAAGGGCGGCCCTGGGGCCGCCCTCTGATTTCATGCGGATGTGTTGGCGTTATTGACCGACACTGAAAATGTAGAGGCCGTAGTCAAGGTCGCTTGCCAGAACATATTTCTTGCCCGTCGATGGATGCTTCCAGATTTCCACACCCCAGAAATCATTTCCCTTGGGATCGAGGTAGCCACCTGTTTCGACAAGGCCTGCCCGTGAATACTTGAGAGCCCGGAAACCGCCTGCGTAGTAGGAGAGATAGGCGCGGTTTGTCGTGGGATCGGTTGCCACTTCATGCACGGAAAGCGCTCCCGAGTTGGTGGCATTGGCTTCCTTGAATGCTTCCTTGATGGCGAACTGGCCAAGCGGCTGGAAGGTCACTGCGTCATAGAGGTGCACATAACCCCAACCGTCGAAGGTGGTGGTGACTTCGACGCGTTGGCCGATCTGCCCGACCACTGGTTCACCTGTCGCCGGATATGGAACCGCGTAGTTGGGCGTTGATCCAAACAGGTGATGCAGCGCCTGATGCGAAATGCAAACTCCCATCGTCTGCTTCACCGAACCGGAACTGCCTCCGCAGAGGATGGCGCCAGCCTCGTCGCCACGATCCGCACCTTCATGATGGTTGGCGATGAGCACTGCATCATAACCCTTGGCAACGGCAGCATCGACCTTGTCCGTGAAGAAACAGGCGTCGTAGGACGCACCCGGATCGCCGACCGGTCCGCGCGACAGGACCAGAATGCGCTTTTCGCCAGTGATTGGTGAAAGCACACTTGGATCGGGAATGGCTTCCGGGCTGTTTGGGCAGCCATAGCCGCCAAACACCACAGGTCCCTTCAACACGCCATCCAGCACAGTGGAAGAAATGGGCTGTGTATAGCCGAATTCGCCGGCATCGAAGTTGCCGGTGACGGGTCCCGTCTTGATCGCGAAGTTCGCGCGGAACGGCGAGAAGTCTTCGTCAGTTGTGATCATGAGTTTGTTGTCATTTGTCCACTCAGCCTGGTGACCGTTGCCTTCGGGCTTCAGCGACTTGCCGGTGCGGGCGAGCAGCATCGGATCGATCGCCGCATAGTCAGTTTCTCCGATGAAGACGGGCGCAAGCGGATTGGTGACATCGAGAACCACCCAGCCCGCATCCCAATAGGACATCAGCATATAGAACTTGGTGCCGATTTGCTTCACCACCATGTCATGCAGAAAGGCTTCCGAGCCATAGCCGCGGTCCTTCGACAGATTGAACATGCGGCGGGCATCATATTCAGCAATGAGCAAAGGCTTTCTCGGATTGGTGATGTCCATGATGTCGACATCAAGGCGCTCATCATCATCGACGATGACGGCATAGGCCTTTGAACCTGCGTCCCAGCCAAACACGCTATGGATCTGATTGGCATCGTGCGGTTGATTCTGCACATCGCCCGCAGTGAAGTCACCCATGTTTTCGGAGAGCTTGAACGGCTTCAGCGGGTTGGTGATGTTCCAGATCGACAGGCCGGCCTTGTAGTTCTTGCCGCAGGATTCGTTGTTCATCAACAGCAGATCGCCATTGTAACTTGACGTCGTGACCGAGATGGCATGCACGCCTTCGCCGACATAGCTGTCTTGATGGGCGGGGATGAAACCCACCTGCTTTGGTGCTGCGGGGTTCGCGATATCGATGACATAGACGCCCCCGTCATTGCCGAGATTTTCCCGGTTCAGGTCGCAGTTCTCCTGCGCAAAGGCGCCCAGGTAAGCAAAGGTTTTCAGCGCTCCGACATCGGCCACGCGGTCATCGGCGGCATCATTTACAGCTACTTTCCCCACCAGCTTGACATCGCCCCAGGCGCCTGGACCCAGAAGATGATTGTCTCCTGACGGGTGCTGCCCGTCATGCGCGAAGGCATAGGATATGCCCGCACAAAGTGCTGCAGCGGCTATTCCAGTCCTGCAAAACAACGCTGTCATCGACTTGAAACTCATTTGAAACCTCCCTGGACGAATGAACTTTTATTGATTTATGACTCCCAGTCAATCTTCATGTCTAAAATGACATGACAGACATTGAGACACATATCAGGGATCAAGAGGCTTGGAAACTTGCAAAATGCGGGTGCCAAAACGACCTTCGGGGAACGTCGGATGCCGCCAACGATTAGTCGTTGTATTCCTGTATCTTTAAATTATTTGATTTGGAGCGGTTCTGTTGTTGTTTGAACCATCAGTCACCAAAAAAACTCCACGTTCCCCGCACTCGCATTGAACGGTTGGTCAGACGTGAAACCGCCCTGACAACCGACACCATCGTGCGACGGCAAACGTTCCGGTGCACCCGCCAGGCTCAACACAGCAGACCAGGCCAAGCTCAAGCAGATCGTGCTTGCGGGGCCAGACCTTGAAGTTGACCACGTGGTGCGCTGGCGTTGCCTCGACTTGCAAGTCGTGATCAAACGCGAGTTCGACATCACTGTATCAGAAGTCACAGTTGGGCGGCTTCTGCGTCGGCTGGGCTTCGCCCACGTCAGCGCAAGGCCGCGCCATCCCACTCAAGAGGCCGGAGCCATTGCAACTTTTAATAAAAACGTCGCGGTGGCAGTCCGCGATGCTCTGAAGGACAAATCACTCGCACCTGAAACACCCGTTGAGATATGGTATCAGGATGAGGCGCGTGTCGGACAGAAGAACGGCCTCACCTATCAATGGGCAGCCAAGGGAGAAAGACCGCGCCAGCCCAAGGACCAGCGCTATGACAGCGCCTGCATCTTTGGTACAATTTGCCCGGCGCGCGGGACAGGTGCGGCTCTGGTCATGCCATATGCCAACACCAAAGCGATGAATGGACATCTCGCCGAAATCGCAACGAACGTGGCACCGGGTGCACATGCCGTGGTGCTGATCGACGGGGCTGGATGGCATACGTCCAAGATGATTGCCGCGCCCGCAAACATCACGCTCCTCAAGCTGCCCGCCTATTGTCCGGAACTCAATGCGCAGGAAAACATCTGGCAGTTCATGCCACAGAACTGGCTTTCAAACCGCAACTTCGCGGACTATGCCGCAATCCGTGAAGCCTGCTGCAACGCATGGAACAACCTCATTGCAGACCCACAACGCAACACATCAATCGGAAATCGAGACTGGGCGTCCATCAGTCGGAATTTATGAGGGTTGGTATGACTTTTGCGTTGGACCGCCCATTCATCGTTTTGCCCGAGGAGGATCGCGCCGACGAGTCGGATGATGGCGTCATCGTTGGGGAAGATGCCAACAACGTCGGTGCGGTGCTTGATCTCACCGCCGAGGCTCGCGATGGGGTTTGTCGAGTGCAGCTTGGCGCGATGCTCCTTGGGGAAGGTCGTCGCCGTGCTGCACAATTGCGGCCAGCTCTGACCGCATGCAAGCGCCTAAAGGTTGGGGCGTTGTAAGACATGATCAGTGGCGCGTTCAAACGCTTCGCCGATTTGGCAAAGCAAGGCTTCGCTGTTGTCAGGCCCGATCAGTTGCATGCCAATTGGTAGCCCACCAGAAAATCCGATGTGCAGTGCCAGCACCGGATGCCCCGTGATGTTGAACGGCAGTGTTCGCATGGAGGTCCACACCGCACGGTTGGCGGCAAAAGCATTGAACGGCGGGGCAGTAGACAAAACGGTTGCCGTGGCGACCACATCAAATGCAGCGAGAATGCTGGCGAAGTCCGAGCGCAAGGATTGAGCGGCAGTTTGCGACTTGGTGAAATCAGCAATAGTGACGTGCTGGCCCGAGAGTAGAGATTCAACGGCTTGCTGACCGCATTTTCCGTCATGCAGATTTCCCTCGTGAATCTTGAGGGCCTGATACTGCAACTGAGTAATTCCCAAAGCTTCACTTGCTGCATAGTCCGGCAGGTTGACGAGTTGCACTTGAAATCCAAGAAGACTGAGGTCTGACATCGCCTGATCCATGGCCACCAACACGGCAGGTGCTGTTGCGGGGTCGCTTGCAAACCAGTCACGGGCATAACCAATTTTCAATCCGAGCACAGGCAAGCCAAGGCGACTCGTAGAATCAACACCCATGGTGCTGGCCAAAACGGCAGCGTCAGCCACCGTGGCCGCAATCGGGCCAACATGGTCCAAGTCTGGAGAGAGAGGAAATACGCCTTGAAGCGAGATTGCGCCCTTGGTGGGTTTCAATCCGACCACGCCGCAATAGGCAGCAGGGCTTCGGATCGACCCCCCCGTATCAGTGCCAATCGCACAGCGCACCATGCCAGCGGCCACGGCGGCAGCAGACCCCGAGGACGATCCACCGGTGATGTGATCGACATTCCACGGGTTAACGGCGGGCGGATGTGGGCCGTCAAAACTGGGGCCAACAAGAGCATACTCATAAGTGGCAACCTTGCCCAATGGCACGGCCCCGGCAGCGCGCAATCGGGCCACAACCTCAGCATCCTGCATGGCAGGAGTGGTAGGCTGTTGGTGCGAATTGCATATGGTGGGCAGGCCCTGAAGATCAATAACATCTTTGATCGCAAAGCCGATCCCTTGCATGGGCCCAAGGTCAACACCGGCAGCGAAATCAGCGTCCGCTTGCGCAGCGGCTGCCAGTGCCAGCTCCGGCGTGACGGCGACAAAGGCGCGAATCTTCGGGTTCAGTGCATCAATCCTGGCAAGCTGGGCCTGTGCTAACGCCGTTGCTGTGAGTGTGCCCGCACGAAAGGCGGCACCCGCTTCGGCAATTGAAAGGCGGGTGGGGTCGGTCACGCCCGACGCGCACCTTCTTTGAGAGTTGCAAGCTTTGCCCAGGCAATTTCAGCATCGACCGCGCCAAACCCTGCGAAAGTCCCAAAGCCGCAATCAGACCCCGCAATTACACGATCACGTCCAACGATTGCGGTGAATCTTTCGAGCCGTTGCGCCACAAGTTGTGGATGTTCAACAAAGTTTGTGGTGGTATCAACGACGCCCGGCACCAAAATTTTATCGTCAGGGATTTCTTTGGCGCGGTCCCTGAACACGGTCCATTCATGGCCGTGACGTGGATTAGATGTTTCAAATAAAATGTATCGCGCGCGGGCTTGCATCAACACCCCAAACACTTTGCTCATGGCGATGTCGCAAACATGCGGGCCTTCGTAATTGCCCCAGCAGATATGAATTCTTACCCGTGCTGGATCGATGCCCTCCAAAGCGTGGTTAAGTGCTTCAACGTGTAATCCCGCAACTTTCACAAATTCATCATCGTTGAGATGCGTGAACAGCATGTGGCGCGACAAGGCCAAGTCCGGGCAGTCCAACTGCAAGTCCAACCCCGCCTCAACGATAGTGCGGTATTCCTCACGCATGACATCGGCAAGGGCTGCCAGATAGGCCTCACGCGTTGCATAGTGAGCATTTTGCAAAAACAGTGAGATCACGCCGGGCGAGGCCGCATTCATAAACCCACGCGACGCACCATGTTCTGTGATTGCCGTCTTCAGAGCGGCGATATCCTTTTGCAGCTCACCTTGACCTTTCGAACGTACATCGCCTGTACACATGGGCCGGGCATATTGCGGAGTGCCGCCTTGCCTGGCCAGTCGGTCAAGAAATGTCGGAAACAGTTTCAAGTCGGCTGGCGCATTGCGCGCGCTATCCCCCGAGAAACCCGTGTAGCGATCTTTTACATAAGTGGCATAGGAAATTTTCGACGTCTCACCATCGCTGACAATATCAATGCCCGCATCCACTTGCCGTTTCACCACATGTGAAACGTGGCGCGCCATGCAGGCATCAAACGCGGCAACATCAAAATCTTCGCCGCGTTCACGTGCGAAGAGATGATCAACAACGTCCTGCGAACGTGGCAACGATCCAACATGGGTGGCAAGTAATGTCATAATAACCGTCCTGTGGTTCCAGCTGCATCATCGGTCGCGGTAATGCGGTAAAGGCTGCATTCGCCAGTCATTGCCGGGGCAAGGCTGTGTGATAATCCGGGCGGAATAGCGCATGTATCTCCGGGGTTTAGCGCCGTACGGCCCTGATCCCAGGTCAAGCGCCAGTACCCTCGCATCGGCATCAACACTTCATGTTTGGGTGTGCAGTAGGGCATGTCGGGAATCGAGTTGCGCGACAAAAGTTCAACATCAAAACCTGGGCGGTCACGCAGCTTTGCATTGGCACCAATGACGCGGGCGGGTTGATGATCAGACAGCGCCATCAAATCCCAATAGCGGGCAACGTGGTACGGCACGACATCGGCTGATGTTGGTTCGGGAAAGGCTTTCAATTGTTCGTCAGTGAGCAAGGGCATGGGACCAACGCCGTTGGGCAAAGATTGACCTTTTTTCGTATCATATAATTTGCCGTTTGCGCCCAACACCAAACCATATTCTTTTGCATCGGTAATCACCTGCGGTGCCCAAATGACGCCGCCACCTGCGTCATCGCCACCGAGAATGGCCATGATCATTCCGTAGTCGGTCCCGATATTCTCAAAGGCACGAAAAATGCCGGTAGGGATATTGATGATGTCGCCTTCTTCCAGCACGACGGAACCTGCTGTGCCCCAACGGCCCCAGAAGAAATTCCATCGGCCTTTCAAAGCAAAGAACACCTCTGCGGTGCGGTGGGAGTGCAAGGAGTTGCGGCACTTCGGCGGTTGACCGGCAGCGCCAATGTTGAAGCCGGGGGTATCGACGATATGCACATGCTGATCGGCAGATTCCGATACGCCACCACCGATGATGGTAAAGTTTTCTTTCTGGTTTGAACCCGGTGTGTGTGCGTCAATGAATGCGGTTTTGCAGGGACGCAAATCCCCATAGCGGACAATACGCGCTTCCATTTGTTGCGGGGTCATAAGTCACCTTTATGTAAGAGGATTTGTTTCCAGACAGCGGTTTCATCAAAAAGTGTGTATTCGCGGCGCACGCTGCCGCCCTTGACACCGTATGGCCCAAATTCGGCGTGGGAAATGCCCAGCACATAAACTTCGGCACCCGACGGTGCACCAAATGCGCCCCAGCCGGAATGTTTACCATGCAGCGACCAGCGAATGGCCGAACGCGGTGGCATCAGGGGATCATCGCGGCCAATTTGGTGGTGAATGGTAAACGTGGCATCTGGAAACGCCGACCGGAGCGTTATCCAAAAGCGATCAGCAGCAGCATGGCCGTGGGCTGTCACACCGCCGGGATATTCAAGTTGCGCCGCGCGGTCATAGCTTTCCGGAATAGCTGTAAAATCTGCGGCCATGATGCGATTGAGAATATCCGCGTGCTTGGCACCCCATTCATTGGAATTACCGTGGCCCTTGTATGGCCCCACGATATCATTGCTGGGGGTCAAAGGTTTCGTGCAAGCCTCGGGCCCGCCTTCGCGCGCAATTTGATCTCTGGCAAAGTTTTGCGCCTCAAAACCCATTTGACGCACAATCGCACCTTGATCGCGGATCAGCCATTCATCATTGATCTGATTGGCGACGGCGTGGCAATCGGCGATGATGCGATAGGTGAGCTGCTTGCCAGTGGCAGGGCCATAGGCCCCATTGCCCAAATGGGTGGCCGTTGATAGCAGACGATGCGAAGACAGCATTCCCTCTTCAGGCGTTCCCGACCAGATTACATCCTCGCCAAGCAATGTGCGGTCCGGAAATTCCGCCAACGTTGCCATCGTGGCACCAATGACGTTTTGATTGCCAACAACAACCGAGGCCGGCGAGCGCACGATGATATCGGGAGAATAATAGCGGTTGAGAGTGGCTATACCACGATCCTCCCAAATCTCCTTGGTGATGCCGATGATGTAGTCGGGGAAATCGCGAAACTTGGCGTCAAAACCGTGCATGTTTTACTCCGGTTTTCGGGCTGAGGTGCGGATCACCAAGGGGCCGTCGATGCGCAATTTGTATGGAGGGGTTTCGGGGGCATCAATCTGGGTGAGCAAGGCTTTGACTGTCGCTTCCACCATCTGGTCAACGGGCTGGCGGATGGTTGTCAGATTGTAGGCGGGCCAAGCTGCGAGTGGCACGTCGTCATAACCCACCACCGAGACGTCGTTTGGAATGGAAAGGCCAAGCTCGAACCGCAGGGTATCCATGACGGCAAATGCCATATGGTCATTACCGACAAAAATGGCATCAGGCACCACTGGACCTTTGAATAGGTCGCGGGTCGCTTGGGCTGCGGTTTCGCGTGAATACATGCCATCCATCATGCTGAAAGGCTTCAGGCCAGCAGCATCCATGGCCTGTCGAAATCCCGTGGCCCGGTCGCGCCCGGTCGATGCGCCTTGCCAGCCCATCACATGGGCAATGCGTTTGTGCCCTCCCGCAATCAGAAATTCTGTTGCACGCCGGGCACCCGGAATATTATCTGACGTCACTTCGGAGAGGCGCGGATCGTCTTGCCCACGGTTGAACATGATCACCGGAATGCCAACGGCGGTACAGCGGGCCGTCAGGTCGTTGCTGATGGCAACAGATGCGGTGATGATGCCGTCCACCTGATAATCCAACAGCTCCTGCATCACTTCAGCCACTTTTTCAGTGGCGTTTTCCGCCATGAACACCAATACGTGGTAGCCTTTGGCCTGCAATGCCCGCGACAACATTTCGAGGACAACGGGATAAAACTGGTTTTCGAGATAGGCCACCACAAGACCAATCATCCGGGTGCGCCCGGTGATCAGCCCACGCGCCAAAACATTGGGACGATATCCCAATTCTTCGGCAGCCTGGCGCACTTTCAGCGTCGTCGATTTCGAAGCCGAAGCCCCCGCCGTAAACACCCGGCTGACAGCCGACTGGCTCACACCTGCACGGCGGGCCACTTGTATTGAAGTTACTTTTTCCTGTGCCATCAGTCTGCTGTCCAACCCCCATCAACCATCAATGCCGCGCCTGTTATGAGAGCGCTTGCATCACCGGCAAGAAATGCAATCGCCCCCATGATATCCGTAACCTCACCCACGCGGCCAAGTTTGATCTTCGACAGTATCCACGCCAGACGCTCCGGATTTTGCAAGGTCTGTTCAGCAAGCGGAGTACGGATGAATGTCGGACACAAGGTGTTGACGCGAATGCCGTGCGGACCCCACTCGATGGCAAAAGATTTTGTCATGCCCTCAACGGCGTGTTTTGTGGCAGCATAGACAGCACGGTCAATGCCACCAACATGGCCCATCTGGGATGATACGGTAATGATCGATCCCGGTTTCCTGGCGGCAATCAAACCCTTTGCCACCGACTGCGCCAGAAAATAAGCGGCGCGCACATTGAGCGCCATCGCGGCGTCATAATCGGCAGGTGTTGTCTGGTCTGCGGAGGAATGCCGCGCCAGTCCAGCGGAGTTCACGAGAATATCAAACGGCCCATGCGCGGCGATTGCGGCAGCGCAAGCGTTGAGATCGGTAATATCCAAAGACAATGATTGAGCCGCAAATCCTGCGGCTTGCATTTCGCTTTTAACGGCCTCAAGGGCGGCCACATTGCGCGCCACCAGCAGCACCTCTGCGCCTTGTTCCGCCAAAGCAACAGCCGCGCCCAAGCCAATCCCGGACGACGCGCCCGCGATGATGGCGCGGCGGCCATCAAGACGAAAAGACGGGGTGCGGGGCAGTGTCATTCGGCGGCTGTGCCATAAGCAATGTTGCGTCCGCCATAGCGGCGCACGCGAACGTTACATTGTTCAGCATGGCCGACAAAGCCTTCCAACATGCACAGGCGGCTGCCATACTCACCGATCATGGCGGCGGCGGCGTCTGTGGTGATGCGCTGATAGCTGTGGGTTTTCAAAAATTTTCCAACCCACAAGCCACCGGTATAACGCCCCGCTTTTCTCGTAGGCAAGGTGTGGTTGGTGCCGATGACTTTATCACCATTGGCCACGTTGGTGCGGGGCCCAAGGAAAAGCGCACCGTAGCTGTGCATGTTCTCTAAATACCAATCGTCGCGGTCAGTCATCACTTGCACATGTTCTGACGCAATGTCGTTGGCCACGGCCAGCATTTCATCATGGGTGTCACACAGGATCACTTCGCCATAGTCACGCCAAGATACAGATGTGGTTGCGGCGGTGGGAAGAATTTTTAACAGTCGATCAATTTCATCAATCGTGGCCAGCGCCAGATTGCGTGAGGTAGTGAGCAAAATGGCGGGCGAATTGTAGCCGTGTTCGGCTTGCCCCAAGAGATCTGTGGCGCACAACTCGGCGTCAACGGTGTCATCGGCAACCACCATTGTCTCTGTAGGACCGGCGAATAAATCAATACCAACGCGGCCATAAAGCTGGCGCTTGGCTTCGGCCACATAAGCATTGCCGGGACCCACCAGCATATCCACGGGTTTGATAGTTTCCGTGCCAATGGCCATGGCCCCAACTGCTTGCATTCCACCCAGCACGTAAATCTCATGGGCGCCACCCAGCTGCATGGCGGCAACGATGGCGGGATGAGGTTCGCCTTTGACGGGTGGGGCAGAAGCCACGATGCGGGGCACACCTGCAACCGAGGCTGTCAACACTGACATATGAGCCGATGCGACCATGGGGAATTTGCCGCCGGGCACATAGCACCCCACAGACTGGACAGGAATTGTCCGGTGGCCAAGGATCACGCCGGGCAGGGTCTCAACTTCAATATCCGTAATGCTGGCACGTTGTGCCATGGCAAAACGGCGGATCTGGTCTTGGGCAAACTTTATATCGCTCATATCGCGGGTGCTGACCTTTTGCATCGCGGCTTCAATCTCAGATGTATTGAGCCGGAACGAAGGCCGGGCGTAACCATCAAATTTTTGGGCGAGATCGCCTATAGCGGCGTCACCACGGGCCGCAATGTCGGCAAGTGTAGCTTCCACCACGCTGCGCACGGCAGCGTCATCGCTGGCACGATCTGCTTCCGGCTTGCCGGTTTTCAAATAGGTGACGGTCATGACATCCCCAGGCGCTTGCCGGTTGCGGTGTCAAACAAATGGCAGATGGCTGCGGGCACCTTGGCTTTTACGGTATCGCCGATATTGGCGCGGTAATCTTTGGCGGCTTTGATGGACACGAGGGCACCGCCAATGCGGTAGCTGATCATTGATGCTTCACCGAGCAATTCAATGGAATAGACGGGAGCGGCAATCTGGCTTTTGGACGTGGTCAAACTGGCATCCTCGGCGCGAAAGCCCAAGGTCACATTTCCTGAATGCGCGGTGGATAAACCATCGACGTGCAAACCTTCAGCGGCAAAACTGCCATTGGTCAGCGTACCTTCGATCAAATTCATCGCAGGGCTCCCAATGAACCCGGCAACGAATGTATTGGCGGGATGATCGTAGATGTCAGTTGGGGTGCCGACCTGCTGGATCTCACCTTTGTTCATGACCACCACGCGGTCAGCCAGGGTCATCGCCTCTATCTGGTCATGGGTCACGTAAACCGTTGTGGTTTTGAGGGTGTGCTGAAGGTTCTTGATCTGGGCGCGGGTTGAAACGCGCAATTTGGCATCAAGATTGGACAGTGGCTCATCCATCAGGAACACAGTGGGTTTGCGCACGATGGCGCGGCCCAAAGCCACGCGTTGGCGCTCGCCACCCGAAAGAGCGGCGGGGCGGCGGTCCAGCAGATCGGTCAGTTCCACCATTGTGGCTGCGCGCATCACCATGTCATGTTGCAGCGCCTTCGGCACTTTGCGGACGCGCAAGGGAAAGCGGATGTTTTCGTAAACCGAGAGGTTTGGGTACAGCCCATAGGACTGGAAAACCATGGAAATGTCGCGGTCTTTGGGTTCGAGATTATTGACCATGCGGTCGCCCAGCCAGATCTCACCGCTGGTTACATCTTCCAGCCCTGCAATCATCCGCATGGTTGTGGATTTGCCGCAGCCAGAGGGGCCAAGCAGCACCAAAAATTCCTGATCCTTGATGTCAAGGTTGAAACTCTTGACGCCCACAAATTTACCGTAGCTCTTGGTCACATTAACGAGTCTCAGTTCTGCCATGGCCTATCCTTTGACCGCGCCTGCGGTAAGCCCGCTGACGATCTGACGTTGAAAAAACAAGACCAATACAAACAACGGGCCCATCGCCGACACCACAGCCGCGACGGCATACATGACTTTGTTTTCAGCTTGGATTGAGCCGAGGAAGCTTGCGATTTTTGGCACCATGGTTTGATTTTCCTGAGTGAGCAGCATTGAGGTGACGGTAAAATCATTGTAAGCCAGCAGAAAGCTGAACAACCCCGTGGTCACAACGCCCGGCCACATGACGGGGATAATCACCATGCGAAAAGCCTGAAACCGCGTGCAACCGTCAACCATTGCGGACTCGTCCAGGTCCTTCGGGATTGACAGAAAAAATGAATGCAACATCCATAACGTAAAAGGCTGGTTGATTGCCACAAGCACGATAATGGTGGTGGGCAGATAACCCCAGATATTCATCTGAAAGAACGGCAGCAGATAACCCGACACCAGCGTGACATGCGGCATGGCGCGAAAAATCAGAGCTGCAATCAAAATCCAGAACGTGTAGCGAAAGCCTGACCTTGCCAATGCATAACCACCCAAGGTGCCGATGGTCAGCGATATCGTGACAACGCAAACGGCGACGATGGCGGTGTTGATGACGGAGGCCCAGAATTTCTGTTCAATCCATGCACCCTCATAACCGTTGCCTGTGAAAGGCGCTCCGGTTTGTTGAATGGTTTTGACGCCATAAAGTGCGTTGGTCCAATCAGCATAAGAAAAGAAATCCGCCTCAACTTTGAAAGAGCCCCAGGCCGTCCAAAAGAATGGAAAAGCGGCTGTTATCAGCCACAGCGACACGAAACCGACACATAATAACATTACCGGCAAGGGCTGGCGTTCCGCACGGTTTTTCATGACCGACACCCTAATGCGCCTTACGGTTAAAATCGCGCGACGTGCGCAATAATACCGGCATCAACAAGATGATCACGCCAAAAATTGTCAACATTGATGTGGCGGCTGCGGACCCAAACAAGGGCGTTTCTGCTCCGCGCAGATCATTGTAAATCAGAAATGAAAGTGAAGTCGCGTTGGCTTCTGCCGAAAAACCAACGATGGGTTCGAGGACACGGAAATTATCCATCAACTGCATCAGCGCAATAAATGTCGTCAGTGGAATGAGATGAGGAATAACGACGAACCGCACCCGCTCCCAACGGCTGGCACCGTCAACCATTGCTGATTCCAATGTGTCCTTTGGGACGCTCTGTAAACCAGCATAAAAGACAATGAAGCTGAAGGGTGCGGAATGCCAAACGCCGTAGGTCATCAGCACAGACCACGTCAGTGTCGGTGAAGCTTTCAGGGTCAGCTCAGGATCGTTGAACAGTCGTTGAAGGCTGGCACCCAGAATGCCGTTGCTGTCAATCATCCAGAACAGTACCAGTGAACCAATCAGCGGCGTCACAATCATGGGCAATAGCGAGAAGAAAATGACTGGCCCTTTGAACAATCCGGGCATGGCATTGACACCAAGTGCAATCAGAAATCCGACGATGATAACAAGAGGTGTGACAATAAACGTATAGGCCAGAGTGAACGCCAAGGATTTGTAAAGCGGCATGTTCATCAGGCCGTCAAGAAAATCACCAAGCGACCTGCTTTCCGCCCAAAGCGTTGTTACTTGGCTTGTCGCCAGATGGCTGGAATTAAAATAGGTGTCAACGCCATTGAACTTGCCCATCGGCTCAGAAGCACGAAGTGATTGCATGGCAGAGGCGTCAACTCGCATTTCAGTCTTGCAACCGAACGGATCGCAGGTTTCCACACTTGTCATTGCCTGTTCATGCTCAACGAATAGCGACTGATAAGCAACTGACACGATAGGCAAGGCTATAAACAGCAACATCACAAAGAGTGACGGCAAAATGAACATGATGAAAGTTCGATGGCGCAAAACAAATTCCTGTTGCGAAAAAGAGGCCGCGCAAAGGGGTTCACGCGGCCCGAAAGCAATCGAAACAGAACCTACTTCAAGAAGCCTGCTTCTTTCGCCGCTGTCGAATAGGCTGTCGTCACGTCTGCCAAGGCCTGTTCAGCGGTCTCTTGGCCTTGCATGAACTCGGCCAGATTGTCACCAAGTGCTGTATGCAACAAACCCATGTAGGGAAGCATGGGATAAGGCTTGGCACCCGCAGCCACTGTTTCAAAAACGCCGACGGCAGCAGGTGTTGGCTTGTAGCCCGCAATCAACCACGCAGCGGCGTTTGGATTGGCGGCAGCCATATCGGGGGAGATGCCTTTCATCATGGCCTGAAAGGAGGCTTCAGCATCCTCATCGCTGATGTTCTTGGCAACTACAAAGCCGTCCCACCACAATGTTGTAGCTGGTATGGTGCCACCGCCAACAGTTGGAGCTGCTGCCAACACCGTATCAGCTGATACAGCAGGAGACGGTCCTTTGGGATCAATCAACGCACTGGCGCGCGACCCCCACATGTTTTGCATGGCAGCGCCACCGCCTTCCCAAATCGGCCCAAGGCCATTGGTTTCGTAGGTCATGTATTCCGGCGCCATGGTGTCGGCCATCGACTTCATCATCGCCAACGCCTTTTTACCGGATTCACCATCGATGGTTGATTTTGCTGAACCAGATTCAAAGAATTCACCGCCGTAACCCATGTACATATTCACGAATTCCTGGGCCAGATCCCAGCCAGGCTTGAAGTTCGCCACCAGCGGGCTGGCAATGCCGCCTTTGGCTTTCAACGCGGCCGCAGCCGCGACAACGTCTTCATAGGTTTTGGGTGGGGCAATGCCAGCAGCGTCCAATATTGACTTCCGATACATCAAATGCTGTGCGTTTGCCATGAAGGCGATCGCCATGACTTTTCCGTCAATTTTGATCAACTGATTGGGCTGCAACTGCTGGCCGTATTTGGCAACCAGATCATCCAGTGGGCGCACCAGTCCATCGTTCAACAACGGTACCAAAGATCCGTTTGCAACAACAGCAACACTATAGGCTGCCGGTTGTGTGGTCAGTGCCGCAACTTGAATATTCTTGTGTTCCGCAGTGAGGTTGGTGGTTACTTTGACTGTATCGCTGGCGCAGGCGCTCGCAGCAGCACTGACCAACTGCAAGGCCAGGAAGTCGTTTGATAGGATGTTCACATTGCCTTTTGCAATGCCGCACTCAGCAACCGCCATACTGGTGGTTGATAACAATGCCGCAAATCCAATCGCATAAGTGTAAATATGTTTCATTTCCATCTCCTGTTGAAGTCGCTTTGACGGCTCATTTGCTGCTTTGCCCGGCATTGGGAGTAGAGGTCCTGTTTGCGGGTCTTTTACAGCTTATTTAAAAAAGCTAGCAGCGATTGAATACGAATGCAATATGAATCCTCATGGATTGCATTTTGGATTGCGGTGGTGTGTGTAATGATCTCAAAGGCGCGGAAAGCAACATGAACAGCCAGCATCTGGTCAATAAAATCCACATCTCGGCGGCATTGGCTGCACTGGCGGAAGCGCACCCTCGCGATGTGCTGAAACTGGTTGGTGCACTCTATTCAAATGACGCCCAGTGGCGAGGGGCTCATCCGATCAATGAGGTAAATGGCTGCGATGCAATTGCTGCCATATGGCAGGCTTTGCTCGACGCATTCCCTGATCTGGAACGGCGCGATGTGATCGTGACAGGCGGCAGCTATGAGGGCCGCGAGTATGTGGCGATGGTTGGCCATTACTGCGGAACCATGCGGCGGGACTGGCTTGGCATTCCCGCCACGGGTGCGCCTATTTTCATTCGCTTTGGCGAAGTGCATCAGATCGTTGACGGGCGCATTGTGCAGTCGAACTGCCTGTGGGATGTTGTGGACGTTATGCGGCAGGCCGGGTTTTGGCCGTTGGCTCCCTCCTTGGGCGTGGAAGGCATGTGGCCCGGGCCATTGACGGGCGATGGCCTCGTATTTCGCGAAACTGACCCCGTGCAATCTGCAGCCAGCATTGCGCAAACCCTGGCGATGCATGGCACATTGGGAAACTATGATGATTTGAATGGCACTGGCCGCGACGGTCTTCTGGCCATGCCGCAGCGCGACCATTGGCACCCCAAGATGATGTGGTACGGGCCTTCAGGCATCGGCATGACACGGGGCTTGCAAGGCTTTGTCGATTACCACCAGTTGCCATTCCGCCGCGCCTTTCCAAAACGCAGAGGTGGAGGGCAATGGCCGGACCTCATGGAGATGCAAGCACGTCAGGGCGGCGGCCACTACATCCGCATCGGCGACGGACCCTATTCGGTGACAGGCGGTTGGCCTTCGGTATTTGCCAAGCATATTGGCCCGGATTTTCTCGGTGTTCCTGCAACGGGAAAGCCCGTGACCATGCGCGTGATGGATTTCTATTTGCATCATGAGGGCCGAATACGCGAAAACTGGGTGCCCCTGGATATTCTTGATCTGCTGTTGCAGATGGGTGTTGATGTGATGGCGCGGATGCAGCCGATTTTCAAGCGGGGTGCGTAACCGAAACCTGATCTGCCATTTGCGCAAGCTTCACTTGCATGGACAATGACAGCTCATCATAAACGCGCCACTCGTCGACGATATTACCATCCTTATAGTGGTAGTGCGTCATCCCCATGACTTGTACGCGCTTGCCCGTTGGCGCGCCCAATTCGTGCAGTAGACCGTAGCCCAAGTGGTGGCCCTCCATGATCCAACGGACCGCAACCTTGGTGCCGCCCTCTTCACAGGGGGTGGAACAAATATGCTGAGGCTCGTAGCTGCAATCAGGGAGTGATCCCACCAGACCAAGGGTTTGATGAATGACCGCAGCCACACCGTACATTTCGGCCATCTGCGGTCCATGGTATTGCACCGTTGGCGCATACACATCCTTGATCAACCCGAACATGCGCTTGTTGAAAACCTCGTGCAGCCATTTCAATGTGTCACGCTCAAGATCTGTATGGGCGATGGAAAGATCAGCAACAGACTCGGGTGGATATTGCCCGATCATGCGGCGGTTTTCACCGATATCAACGGCAAGCAAGCCCTTGTCGAAATAGGTCTGCGCCATGACCTGCGCATAGCTTTGCGTATCCAGTCCCAATTGTTTCATCACAGCGAGTGGATCTGCGACCACCCATTCGCGGTAAATCTTGTTCTCAAAAATCATGCAGTCAGCGACGGTGCGCGACGTAAACCCTCGTCCTGTTGGTGCTCCATACAGGCCCGGTTGCGAATGCCGCCCTGTTCCGGTGACGAGATGGGACGTGTAAAAGCCCTTCTGGTCATCGCCGTTCCAAATGACATGTGTGGCCATGCCGCGCCGCTCTGGAAGCGCCACCAAACGCTGAATGGTGTCCCGCACAATTTCTTCGCGCGTATAGGTCGTGCCGCTGGTTCCGTAGAGAACACAGTTGTGCGTGTAGTGCGTATAAATCAGCCCGACATCACGTTCATCCCAGATGCGGTGGGTGCAGCGCACGATATAGTCCACGATGTCCGTATAGATATCATCGAACCCTTGCATCGGTTGCACACGTGCCCGGTTGGTGGGTGCCAGATCAACATAATCGTGGCGCTCCACTTGCATCACATCTGGTTGGATCCGCGCCGTTGTGCCGGCCTCCTTCTGGACGAGTTCAACGGATTTCATTGTGTCTCCTCGGGCATTTGGCAGATGACGCGCACTTTTAGATCGACAAATCATACTTGATCTGCATTCCTATGCAACAAGCTATTTCTCGACGGTATATGCGCCTGCTCACGACGTGCGCCAAGGCCAACACGTGATGTGACCCACAGCAATCGGCACAGTCGGTCAAACTGTGTACCTTTGCCATAACGGTTCTCCTTGATGGCTCCTGTTTCTCATCAAGGACGCAGCATAAAACCGTGGCAAGTCCACACATCTGACATGGCGTTTTCCTTCCACGTCAGATGGCCACAATTTGGTGGACAGAAATCCAGTTCAGGGACACTGCACTAGCTTTCCAGATAATCCATGCTGCGCGCCACATCCCGTGCGATCTGCGTGCTTTTGTGGACGGACGCCGAAAACGGCTCGAACGAGATATAGCCATTGTAACCCGACGCCATGAGATTGCGCACCTGGCTGCGGTTGTCGATCATGTCATGGGCATCGACGAGAACGCGTTGTGGATCGCGCATGGTGTCTCGCGTGTGTGTGCCGTCAACAACGCCTGAAACATGGATGAGACCGGTGCGGCTGCCGAAAGTTTCCTTTTCGCCTGCGACGAAGTGGTGGAACGTGTCATGTGTGACCTTGAAGCGTTTTGCGCCGCCAACGTCATCGATGGCAGCAAGTGCTTCCTTTTTCAACCGCAGTGAACATTCTTCAAAACCCAATGGTTCAACGCAGCCAATCAAGCCATGATCTTTCAGGATGCCTTTGAGTCCCGCAAGTGCAGTGCGGATGCCATCAAGTCTCTCATCATGTGATGGCTTGAATTTCTTGTCGTTGGCGGGAACAAGAATGAGATTTTTCGCACCCGTCAGGGCCGTATATTCCGCCAGCTTCTCAGCCTCGGAGGCTTTTGCCTTGTTCCACTGGTTCCAGCGCTGCAACGCATTGACGTTGATGATGGTGATGCCCTTGTCATCGGCAAGCTTGCCAATCATCTTTGCATTTTTAATGCCCATCAATGACGTTGGAATGTCATTGCGGATTTCGACAGCATCGATGCCGAGGCTCAAGGCCAAATCAAAAAACGGGGCATAGCCAAGTTTTGGTGCCACCATGTGGTTCAGCGCAAATTGCATGTTGTGATCTCCCGCATTTCCGGCACGGGCATATCAGCACTTGGCCAATAGCGCACGGCGATGAGGCAAATTCTTGCAAAATCTTGCAACGTATACACCGTTGGTGTATACGTTGATCATGACCCAATCCACCGTCTTCAAAACCAATCGGACCCAAGCCGTGCGCATTCCCAAAGCCTTGGCATTTCCGGAGCACGTAAAAAAGGTCAACGTCGTCAAACAAGGCGAAAACCTGTTGATTGTGCCTGTAGCCGTGGCTGGAAGTTGGGTGGAATTTTTCAACGGTCCCAGATTGGATGAGGATTTCGGGCGCCCGCCGCAGCCACCACCACAAGAGCGTGATTTCGATTCGTGATCACGTATCTGATTGACTCGAACATTTGCATCCACGCCATGAAATCGCGCAACTATGACCTTGCGCACAGACTGGACGAAATCACGAATGCGATTTCCGTTTCCAGCATCACAATCTTTGAACTTCATGCAGGTGCCCATGGATATGCTGAGCCAGACAAACGTTTGGCCGTCATTGAGAGATTCCTGACGCTTCTCAAAATCATTCCCTTCACCACCGAAGCCGCCAGAATTGCGGGTGCGTTGCGTCATCGACTTGCATCCAATGGCCAGCTTATCGGGGGGTACGATTTGCTCATCGCGGCGACAGCATTGGACCACGACCTCACCCTGATGACCAACAACACCCGTGAGTTCAGCCGCATCAAAGAACTCAGACTGGAAAGCTGGCCATTGCCGAGCTGATATCATACCCCCACTTGCACCTGCATATCGCTCGCATTGATCCCTGCCACCGCAACCGGCTTCTTCATCGCGTCACGCCTGAACGGTTCTCCCAGTTCCTGGTTGATCATGGCTTCGATCAATGTGGTCTTTCCATGTTTCATCTGGTCGTCGATGGCCTTGGCAAGGGCATCGCGCAAGCCATCCATGGTTCGCGCCACAACACCTAGCAACCCGCAAGCCTTCGCTATCCCTGCATAGGAGACTTGCTCATCGAGTTCGGTGCCGATGAAGTTATCATCAAACCACAGCGTGGAATTGCGCTTTTCAGCACCCCATTGATAATTGCGGAACACAACCATGGTGATGGCGGGCCATTCCTTGCGGCCAATGGCGGTGAGTTCGGTGACGGCGATGCCGAAAGCACCGTCACCTGCGAAACCAACAACGGGCACATCAGGGCAGCCGATTTTTGCACCGACAATTGAAGGCAAGCCGTAACCGCAGGGGCCGAACAGGCCGGGGGCGAGATATTTGCGGCCCTCTTCAAACGTCGGGTAAGCGTTGCCGATGGCGCAGTTGTTGCCGATGTCGGAGGAGATGATGGCATTCTTTGGCAAAGCTGATTGAATGGCGCGCCAGGCCATGCGCGGGCTCATCCAGTCTGGTTTGTCTTTGCGGGCGCGGGCGTTCCATGTGGTGCCGACGTCATCATCTTCGTGATCCATGGAAGAGAGCTGCTGTGCCCAACGTGACTTGGTGGTGGCGATGAGGTTCTTGCGCGCCTCGCGTCCGGCTTCACCAGCTTTCACGGAGAGTTTTGCGAGAATGGTTTCCGCCACCTTCTTCGCGTCACCCACAATGCCAACTGCGATTTTCTTGGTGAGGCCGATCCGTGCCGGGTTGATATCGACTTGGATGATCCTGGCGTCCTTCGGCCAATAGTCGAGGCCGTAGCCGGGCAGGGTCGAAAAGGGATTGAGGCGGGAGCCAAGTGCCAAAACAACATCTGCCTGCCTGATCAATTCCATCGCAGCCTTGGAGCCGTTGTAACCGAGTGGGCCAGCGAACAAATGATGTGATCCCGGAAAGGCGTCATTGTGTTGATAACCCACGCACACAGGTGCAGTGAGGCGTTCTGCGAGTGCTTTCGATGCAGGAATGGCACCACCGATGACGACACCAGCACCGTTGAGGATCACCGGGAATTTTGCTTCAGACAATAGTCTGGCGGCTTCGGCAATGGCTGCCTCACCACCTGTCGGGCGTTCAAAGTCAATGATCGCAGGCAATTCGATGTCGACGACTTGCGTAAAATAATCGCGCGGGAAATTGATCTGTGCTGGCGCTGAATAGCGCTTGGCGTTGGAGATCACGCGGTTCAGCACTTCAGCGACGCGGTTCGGATCGCGCACTTCTTCCTGGTAGCACACCATGTCCTTGAACAGCGCCATCTGCTCCACCTCTTGGAAGCCGCCCTGGCCGATGGTGCGGTTGGCGGCTTGCGGGGTCACCAGCAGAAGCGGTGTGTGGTTCCAGTATCCGGTTTTGACGGCGGTCACGAAATTGGTGATGCCCGGCCCGTTCTGGGCGATCATCATGCACATCTTGGAAGAAGCCCGCGTGTAGCCATCCGCCATCATGCCGCCAGACCCTTCATGGGCGCAGTCCCAGAAATTGATTCCAGCTTTTGGAAAAAGGTCAGAGATCGGCATGAAGGCCGAGCCGATGATGCCAAAGGCGTGGGCAATGCCATGCATCTGCAACACTTTGACAAAGGCTTCTTCCGTGGTCATTTTCATGGGTGATCTCCAATTTGTGCAACACTTCAATAATGTTTGCCCTTGAGCAACGCTAGGGCCAGCCAATTGCGAAAGCCGACGCCACGGTGTATCTGACGGAATGAAGCGCCCGTAGCTCAGCAGGATAGAGCACAGGTTTCCTAAACCTGGGGTCACAAGTTCGAATCTTGTCGGGCGCGCCAAATTCAAGCCAGGCCTTCACCTGGCAGGGCAATCGCTTGAGGCCAAGGGACCTCTCCCCCGGCTTCGCCGGACCCTCTCCGAAGGGGAGAGGGACTCGTGGTGAGACCTCCCCTTTTACTCATCAGAGCGCTCGCACCACGAGTCCCTCTCCCCTTCGGAGAGGGTCCGCGAAGCCGGGGGAGAGGTCCCTTGGCTGCAATCGATTTGGGTACGACTCCGCCTTCATGGGCGCCGCTCCAAACGGACCCTGTCTCCTGTGTGGTCCCCCGGAAACAAAGGGAAGCGTGAGCGCTGCTCGACGCGGATTGGGACTGGCTTAAAGTCCCGGTATTATGCGCTTTGCAGCGCTCACTCTGGCAGGATGATCGTTTCCGTGCGTCTCAGTCAGGCCACCGTGTCTTCGGTCTTCCGCCGTGAAGCTGCCCTGATGCTGGTACCACCCTCTAGGGAGCAAGCCCGTGAAAGCTCGCCGGCACGCCCCGGAACGTCTGTCAACGGAGCTCACAATAAACCCCACCGCCAGACCTGCCTTCACCCCCATCCGGATCACTGTCATGACCTAGACCCCAAGTGGGAATGAACGGAACGTAAATAGAACGATAGGAATAGGTTGTCAAGGGGAGAACTCACACAATTCTCAAGAATCTTTCTCCCTCACGCCGTCGGCGCAAGGGAGATGAGAAGTCATTTTAGACTTGTGAGATACTCTGCAATCGCCGCCACGTCCTCGGCTGGCAGCTTCGCCATGTTTCTTTGCACTTTGCCCATGCCGCCGGCGGCGAGTTTGTCGTAACCCATCATCGGTCCGAATTGCAGTGCGCTGGCGATGTCGGCGGCGTCCTTGTAGCGGTTGCGCCCGACAAGATCTCGTAAGGAAGGCACACTGCCGACCCCCTCGGGGTGGGGACCACCCGCCAAAAACCTTCCGGTATCACTGGTCATGAAAATCGTGCGCGGTGTGTGGCATTCATTGCAGTGGCCGGGGCCGTTGACGAGGTAAGCCCCGCGGTTCCAGCTTGGCGTCTGCCTGGCATCGTTCGCAAATTCCGTCTTGTCCAAGCCTATGACCTGCCAGAACGTCAACCCACGCCGCACGATGTTCAGCGCCGGCACGTCATGGGCGGGAACGGCGTTTTTCACAGGCTTCAATGTTTTCAAATAGGCGAACACATCCTGCACATCGCCATCGCTCATCTTCGCGTAGGATGTGTAAGGCAAAGCCGGGATCAGCGGATAACCGTCACGGCCCTTGCCGTATTTCATGGCTGTGACGAACTCAGTTTCGGTCCATGTGCCAATGCCGGTCTCAGGATCAGGGGTGATGTTGGGCGGATAAAGTTTGCCGATGGGCGTGGGCAAGACCGTGCCGCCAGCAGGAGAAGCTTCATCGATTCCGGATTCCTTGGGGGCGACATGGCAGGAATGACAGCCCGAAGCGTTGTAAAGTTTTTCGCCGTTGGTGAGATCAGCGCTATGGGCCGTCAGTGCCATGGGCGTGGAGCTGAAAGGCGTCGAAAGCCCAAAGAAACCGGCAAGGCCCAACAGGCCAAGGCCGATGATGATTTTCAAGAATTTGCGCATCGCCACTCTCAACCCTTCAAAACGCCCCGGTGAATCATATTAATGCATCGGGCGCTCAACTGTATTCACGATTTCCCTTTTGTCCTCCATAGGCGGGCTTGACCCGCCACCCCAGAACCACCCGCAGTCTGGTTCGGCGGCTCAAGGCCGCCGATGGAGAAATATGGGATTCGATCACACTTGATCGCTTGCCATACTAATGCAAGATGGGACAAAAACAAAAGCCCCGGTGCAAAGACCGGGGCTTGAATTTTGCGTGGTGCAAAACCTACAGTTTCGGGGCCTGGAATTTTTCGTGGCAACCTTGGCAAGCGGCCCCCACGGCGGGAAGTGCAGCCTTGAAAGAGGCCTCATCGGTGGACGCCTTCAGGGCTTGCGTGGCAGCATAAGATGCATTTCCTGCGGCTTCGAATCCAGCCTTGTCGGTCCAGACTTCGGGTTTGGCACGGGTTGGGATGGTGCCACCTTTGCCCTCATCCGTCCACCACGTCGCCCAGTTGGCGCAGGCTGTTTCCATCTTGCCGAGGGCCTCTGTCACCATGGCCGCATCATAGGGCTTTTCGCCCTTCAACATCGGGAACATGGCTCCAAGACCGCCCCCTTGCGCCTTCATACAGGCCTGACGTTCCTTGATCAGGTCATCGACTCCGGCAAAGCCAGGCGCCGCGAAGGTCACGGTGAACGCGGCGGAAACGAGTAAGGTTTTCAAAGTCATGGGCAAAGGTCCTCCGGTCTGGTTGGGGTCAAATATTTGCTGCCACCCTCACTGTTACATATTCATCAACCAATGCCAATCACCAATGTGTGACATTTTATCCATGTTGATGAACGGGGGATGAACGCGCCGTTCGGCCAACCCTCAGCACACATCGGCTTTAAGGGTTTCTCAGGACGCAAATGTTAGACATGAAGTCAAGGGATGCCAAGAACATGACACAGACCAATCAAAACCAAAAAACCCCGGCCCGCAGAAAGTTGAGCCTCGATCTGCTCGAAGAGCTGAACATGCTGTCAGCCCTCGCCGACCGTGCGCCGGAGACCGCGGCGCAGGCTTCACAGAAGTAGTTGAGATTGACTCTTCAAACAAACGCCCCATGGCAATGCTTGTAGCGCTTGCCTGAACCGCACGGGCACATGGCGGTGCGCGCCACTTCGCCCCATGTCTCGGGCTTCTTCGGATTGAATTTCAGTGCGGTTTTTGGTTTCGCGGCGGTTTTCTTGCCGCGCGCTGGCTTGGCCACTGGCTCGCCCTCACCCACATCATCAAGCCCGGTTGTCAGGTCAAAGTGATGCGCTTCCATCTCTGGCAATTCATCTTCATCCGGCAGCATGTCGTCATCATCACCCGGTTGCTGGTGTTGGATTTCGACGCGCATCATCTGCGATGTCACAGCTTCCTTGAGGCCCGTCACCATGGAGGAGAACAGGTTGAAGGATTCCGTCTTGTATTCGTTGAGCGGATCGCGCTGACCATAAGAGCGGAGATAAATCACCTGACGCAGATAATCGACCGAGATAATGTGTTCGCGCCAAAGCTTGTCCAAGGTGCGCAACAACACCGCCTTCTCGACCTGGGACATGACGTCAGCGCCAAACTTCTCGCGTTTGGAGCCATAAAACGTGTTGACCGTGGTGGTGACACGTTCCTTGATCTCCTCATCCGCAATGCCTTCTTCTTTTGCCCAGTCATCCACGGGGAAATCAATGCCCACCGCGGCACGCAGGCGTTCACGCAAGCCTGTTGCGTCCCACTGTTCGGCGTAAGCATTTTCAGGAATGTGCTTGGACACCAATTCACCAACGGTGTCGCCACGCATGTCGTCAATGGTCTCAGCGATCTCCTGGCCGTTCATCAGGCCGATGCGCTGTTCAAAGATGATCTTGCGCTGGTCGTTCATGACGTTGTCGAACTTCAGGATGTTCTTGCGGATGTCGAAGTTGCGGGCCTCAACTTTCTGCTGTGCTTTCTCCAGCGCCTTGTTGATCCAGGGATGAATGATGGCTTCGCCTTCTTTCAATCCAAGCTTCTGCAACATGCCGTCGAGACGGTCTGAACCGAAAATCCGCATCAAATCATCTTCAAGCGAGAGATAGAAACGCGATCCACCGGGGTCACCCTGGCGGCCTGAGCGGCCGCGCAACTGGTTGTCGATGCGGCGGCTTTCATGGCGCTCCGTGCCGATGACGAGAAGTCCGCCAGCGTCGAGCACAACGCGCTTGTTGGCATCGACCTCTTCGGTGATCTTGCGGATGGCGGCGTTGCGGTCAGGCCCGGGCTGCACATCCGCGAGTTCCATGGCGATCCGCATGTCAACGTTGCCGCCGAGTTTGATGTCCGTGCCGCGGCCCGCCATGTTGGTGGCGATGGTCACGGCACCGGGCGCTCCCGCCTGTGCGATGATCGACGCTTCCTGTTCATGAAAGCGGGCGTTCAGCACCGAATGTTCAAAACCCTGGGACTTTAGAATGCCGGAGAGCACTTCTGATTTCTCAATCGACGTCGTTCCAACCAGCACCGGTTGTCCCCGCGTGCGCGCATCGCGGATGGTGGTGGCGATGGCCTCATATTTCTCTGTGGCCGTGCGGTAGACTTCATCATCGGTGTCTTTGCGCGCGACGGCCACGTTGGTTGGAATTTCCATGACATCGAGGCCGTAGATGTCCATGAATTCTTCCGCCTCGGTCAACGCCGTGCCGGTCATGCCGGCAAGCTTCTTGTACATGCGGAAATAGTTCTGGAAAGTGATTGACGCCATCGTCACGTTTTCGGGCTGCACGTCAACATGTTCCTTGGCCTCAATGGCCTGGTGCAATCCCTCGGAATAGCGCCGGCCTTGCATCATGCGGCCGGTGAACTCGTCGATGATGACGACCTGGTCATCCTTGACGATGTAATCCTTGTCTTTCTGGAACAGCTTGTGGGCGCGCAGCGCCTGTTGGATGTGGTGCACAATGGCCACGTTGCCGGCGTCATAAATGGTGCCGCTTTTCAATACGCCCGCTGCGAGCAGCAATTGTTCGAGATGTTCATTGCCCTGCTCGGTCAAAGTCACCGAGCGTTGCTTTTCGTCGAGATCATAATCCGCCGCGTCAAGTTGGGGAATGAACCGGTCGAGCGTGTTGTAAAGGGCGGACTGGTCTTCCGACGGGCCGGAAATAATGAGGGGTGTCCGCGCTTCGTCGACAAGGATCGAGTCCACTTCGTCAACAATCGCAAAATTATGCCCGCGCTGCACCATCTCTTCCAGATGGTACTTCATGTTGTCGCGCAGATAATCAAAGCCCAATTCATTGTTGGTGCCATAGGTCACGTCACAGGCATAAGCCTGGCGGCGCTGCGCGTCGGTGATGCCATGCACGATGACGCCAGTGGTCAGGCCCAATGCGGCATAGACTTTGCCCATCCAGCTTGAATCGCGGCGCGCCAGATAGTCGTTGACTGTCACCACATGCACGCCCTTGCTGGCCAGCGCATTGAGATAGACAGGCAATGTGGCAACCAGTGTCTTGCCTTCACCCGTCTTCATTTCGGAAATCATGCCCTCGTGCAACACCATGCCGCCGATCAGCTGCACGTCAAAGGGACGAAGGCCCAGCGCGCGCTTGGCCGCCTCACGCACCGCCGCAAAGGCCTGCGGCAACATCTCATCCAGAGTCTTGCCGCCAGCGACGTCAGCCTTGAACGACACCGTCAATCCCTTGAGTTCGGCATCCGTCAGCTTTTCAAACTCCGCCTCCCGCGCATTGATCGAGGGCAGGCGCTTGCGATAGGCCACAAGTTTGCGGTCATTGGTGGTGCCGAAGATTTTTTTGACGATGGTTTGAAGTCCGAGCATGAACAGGTCCTGTGGCGCCCCGGGAATCCGGAGTCGGGAATCGGGCGCCTTCTTTAAGGCAATTGGAGGAAAACGGGAATCACCCTGAATCACGAAACGCAATGGGGTTTTGGCCGTCTGTTGAGTGGGGAGATAAGCCATGCCCCTTCGCAATTCAATAACTGTCTGTTGCAGAACTGCCACAGAACACGCTGCTGTGAAGGCTTGCCTTGATCAGCAAGTGCCAAAGTTGCACATTGCGTCATGGGAAATGCAGCCGAAGCCATGTCCGATTCACAATGGCAACCAGCACATTCTTGCCTTGTTTACAAGTCAAGAGCGCGGCTCAGGAACCCCCGCTGAAAGACCGATGGAATCCATGACCACGCATAAACTTGCCCGCAAAAGCCTGCATCTGGCAGGCCTTGGCTTTACCCTTGCATTTCTGTGTTTCACCTCTGCGGTTCAGGCCCAGGATGCGGAAGTCGCAAAGATTGACGGTGAAAACCAGGTGGTGGCCATCGTCAACGGTTACGAAATCCGCACCTCTGAAGTGCGCATGGCCTTCGACGACGTGATCGGCCAATTGCCGAATTTACCCAAGAAGCTCCGCTATCCTTTCGTGGTTGAATTCCTGGTGGAGCGCCATTTGCTGGCCCAGCTCGCCAACAAGGAAGGCATCGCTGATTCGGACGACTACAAGCGCCACCTCGCCGCCTATCAGGCCAAGGCCCTGCGTGACTCTTACCTCTCCCAAATCATCAGCCCGAAAGTGACTGAAGACGAGATCAAGGCCGTTTACGAAGAAGAGTCGAAGAAGGTGACGGAATCCGAGCGCATCCGTGCCCGTCACATTCTCGTGGCCAACGAAAAAGAAGCCAACGACATTGCCGCCAAGATCACCAAGGGCGGCAAGTTTGAGGATTTGGCCAAGCAGTATTCCCTCGATGGCTCGAAAGACTACGGCGGTGACCTGGGCTATTTCACCGCCCCTGAAATGGTGCCGGCCTTTTCCAAAGCCGCCTTCGCACTCAAAAAAGGTGAAGTGTCGAAGCCTGTGAAAACGGATTTCGGCTGGCACATCATCAAGCTCGAGGACAAGAAGCAAGGTGCTGCACAACCTTACAATCAGGTCCGCTCGGCCATCCGCAATGTGCTGGTGCGCAAGAAGGTGACGGAGACATTGGCCTCGCTCAAAGACGTGGCCAAGGTCGAAATCGTCGATCCGGAACTCAAGAAAATTGCCGAAGAAGCCCAGAAGCAGCGCCAGCAATTGCTGGACAAGCAACAGAACAAGGCTGTGACAGGTGACCCTGCTGTTGAAGGTGACGAATCTGGCAAGGGTGATTTGCTGCTGCCGGACGAAGGCACAGGCAACTGACAAAACCGAACGGCACGGAGAACAGGCATGGCGCATAAAATCTCACCCCTTGCGCCGGAACGCTTTCCGACGCTCGCACCACTGGGCGGCGTGCGCTTTGCCACTGCTGAAACCGGCATCCGCTACAAGAACCGGCCTGATGTGCTGCTGGCCCTGATGGACAAGGGCACAACAGTCGCGGGCGTTTACACAACGTCCAAAACACGTTCGGCCCCTGTCGAATGGTGTCGCGCCGCTCAAAAACAAGGTGTCGCCCGCGTCCTGATCGTCAATGCCGGCAACTCCAATGCCTTCACCGGCAAGCGCGGTGTGGCAACGGTGAAGGCCGTGGCCAAAGCTGCTGCCCGCGAATTCAGGTGCAAAACATCTGAAGTCTTCCAGGCTTCCACAGGTGTGATCGGCGAACCGCTCAATCCAGATTTCATCACCAAGGCGTTGCCCGCCCTCAACGCCGCTTTGGGTGCGGACCAGTGGAACGCTGCGGCACGCGCCATCATGACGACGGACACGTTTGCAAAAGCCGCCCGCGCCACAGCAAAGATCGGCAGGGAAACCGTCACGATCCAGGGCATTGCAAAAGGCTCCGGCATGATTGCCCCTGACATGGCAACCATGTTGGCTTTTGTTTTCACCGATGCCGCCATCCCTGCAAAAGTCTTGCAGGCGATGCTGTCCAAAAGTACAGCCAGGACGTTCAATTGCGTCACAGTTGACAGCGACACGTCAACGTCTGACACGCTCATTGCTTTCGCAACAGGTGCCAAGCCCTCACCCAAGGGCCTGAAGGCCGCAGATCCGCGTCTCAAGGCCTTTGCCAAGGCGCTGGATGACGTGTGCCACGACCTTGCCTTGCAAGTGGCCAGGGACGGCGAGGGTGCAGAGAAGCTCATCGAGATTTCCCTGAACGGTGCAGAAAACGACAAGGCCGCCCATCGCATTGCCATGTCGATAGCCAACTCACCGCTTGTGAAAACCGCCATCGCAGGCGAAGACGCCAACTGGGGCCGTATCGTCATGGCCATCGGCAAGGCCGGCGAGAAAGCCAACCGCGACAAGCTCCGCATTCGCATCGGTGGTGTGCAAGTCGCGGCCAAAGGCATGCGTGATCCTGCGTATAAAGAAGCCGAGATCATGCCCCACATGAAAGGCCGCCACATCGTCATTGAAGCCGATGTTGGTGTGGGCCAAGGCAAGGCGCGCGTGTGGACCTGCGATTTGACGCATGGCTACATCGACATCAACGGCTCCTACCGCAGCTGATGCGCCTGCTTCTTGTGGCCGCCGTTGCCTTGATTGATCCCGATGGCCGCGTGCTTGTGGCGAAGCGGCCGGAGGGCAAACAGCTTGCAGGCCTTTGGGAGTTTCCGGGCGGCAAGGTTGAAGCGGGCGAGCGGCCCGAACAGGCACTGACCCGCGAACTCAAGGAGGAGCTCGGAATCGACGTCGCCGAAAGTTGCCTCGCCCCCCTCACCTTTGCCAGCCACGCTTACGAAGAGTTTCATCTGTTGATGCCACTCTTTGTCTGCCGCCGTTGGAAAGGCGAGGTGACGTCACGCGAAGGCCAGGACCTGAAATGGCTGCGCCCCAACAAATTGCGCGACATGCCCATGCCGCCGGCAGATTTGCCACTGATCCCGCATTTGGAAGAGCTGCTATAGAGCTTCAGGCGATCAAGTGGGATCAAACCCATATTTCTCCATCGGCGGCCTTGAGCCGCCGAACCAGACGGCGGGTGGTTCTGGGTAGGCGGGTCAAGCCCGCCTATGGAGAACAAAAAGAAAATCGTGAATAAAGTTCAGCGCCCGATCCACCAACTATAAATCTGGAGCAGTCCTCAACTTCAATGAATTTATTTTAACCAGGCAGGAACCGCGCCAAGCCAATCGCCTCGGCATTCACAACAAGTCTCCGGTCAAGTGTGCCGTCAAAGCAGTCCAGAATGTTCTGTGCCGCTGCGATCCCCATGCGCATGGCGCATTCTTCCGTGAGGCCCGCATTGTGCGGACTGAGGGTGGTGTAGGGGTTGCTGAGCAGCGGATGATCAACAGCGGGCGGTTCTTGCACCAGCACGTCCAGTGCGGCGGCTTTCAAATTGCGTTGGCGCAAGGCTTTATCCAACGCCATTTCATCAATGATGCCGCCGCGCGCCGCATTCACGATGATGGCGGTTGGTTTCATCGCGGCCAGTTCCGCGGCACCTATCACCGGCCCATGTCCGCCGGGCAAGTGCACAGAAACGAAATCAGCCCCTGCAAGTGCCGCCCTTGTTTCGGCTGCATGGGACACGCCCAACATCGCTTTTTGTTCAGGCGTCACAAATGGGTCGAAGGCTGTGACGATCATGCCAAACGCTTTTGCAAGTTCGGCAACACGGCGGCCAATGCGCCCGAAACCCAGCACCAGCAGCGTCTTGCCGTCCAGCTCAGACGAATCAAAACGGTTGCGCTCATTCCAATTGCCTGTTGTCGATGCAACATGATGCGCCACGGTGCGGCGCGCTGCTGACAACATCAACATCAGGGTATGTTCGGCAACGGCGCGTGAATTCACATCGCCAACAACCGCCAGCGGAATGCGCCGTGCGTTCAATGCTGCCACGTCGACCACATCATAACCCACACCATGACGCGACACGATTTTGAGTTTGGGTGCCATGGCAATTTCGGCGGCTGTCATGGGCTGTGTGCGCAAGAGAACAGCATCGGCAACGGCCAAATGGGGGAGATAGGCCTCTGTGGTCACTGCCGTCACCAGGTCAACGATGATGTCTGGCCGTTGCCGCAACACGGCAACTCCCGCTTCGTGGATTTTTCCAGCCACCAAAACCCGCTTCATGTCAGTAGCCACGGTCAGAAGTCTCCGATGATCTTGGCGTGTCGCCAACGCGCTCACGCGTTTGGCGAATGCTGTGCTGTGGTGCACTGGCAGGCAGGCACAAGTCAATCAAAGTTGGAGCGGTTCCGTTTTAGTAGGCATAATCTCAAATTCCGTCATCCCTAGCTTCATGCCACTGCTGTCCGGTTAAGCGACGCGATGCAATGAAATGATGAAGGTGATTCAAGTGCTTGTCTGTTCTTTGTGGATGATGGGCTCGGAAATTCAACTCTCATCCGTCATGGCCCGCTTGTAACATGATTTTGTGGTATTGTTTGTCCTGTCTCGCAAGAGGCGCGCGGGACCGGACGGCCG
>JANPCE010000016.1:0-71155 GCA_031430795.1 Hyphomicrobiales bacterium | reverse complement strand
CCCTCAAATTTAAACCGGGCGGCCGCTGCAAGCGGTCCCCCCCCCCTTGGCCGCGGGCCCGGCGACCCCGGGGGAGAGGTTCCCTTGGCTTCGAGCGATTGCCTTGGACGACGGGCAGAACTGCCCTACTGCCGCTTGTGGGCAATCTCTGGTGCTTGCGGCAAGCGTGATTGCAGATCGCGGTCGGTCACACTCATGTGGTTGCGGGTGTATTGTTCGGATGCTTTGCGCAAGGGTTGGAAGTCCCACGGGAAAAGTGAACCTTGTTTCATGGCTTGAAACATCATCAGGCGGGCCTGCTGGCTTTCCATGACTTTGGCGTGGATGGCGGGCATGTCGAACTTCGCTTCGACTTCCGCACGCATGGATTTTCCGAGCGGGTGTTTGGTAGCGAGGTTGGTGAGTTCCAATGGGTCATCAACAAGATTGAAAAGTTGATCCGCATCGGTTGGTGCGTGGATGAATTTCCAGGTTCCGCGCCGCAACATGTACATGGGCGATACCGTGCCTTCTGCAAGATATTCACCCCATGTCTCAGCATTTGGATTCTCTGCGGCACCTCCGAGCAATGGCACCAATGAGCGGCCATCGACGGGACGGGCGAGTTTGGTTTTTTCGCCTGTGCCCATGTCCGCAAGGGTTGGCAGTAAATCGGCGAGTGACACGGGTTCTTTGACACGGCGCGGCTCGTAGCGTTTGGGTGACCAGACCAGCATTGGCACATGGGCGGATGGTTCGCGGAAGCTCATCTTGTACCAGAGGCCGCGCTCGCCGAGGAAATCGCCATGGTCTGCCGTGAAGACAATGATGGTATTGTCAATCATGCCCGTGGCTTCGAGTTTTTCTATCAACCCGCCAACGAGAGAGTCCACATAAGAAATGTTGGCGTAGTAACCGTGGCGCGCCGCGCGGATGTCTTTTTCGGTGACGGTGTAATCATCCATCGCGGACATTTCATGCAGGCGCTGGTGATGGGCGTCGCGTTGCCCGGCTTCGATTGGTTTGACCTTGGGCAAGTCAATTTTTTTAACGTCATACAAGTCCCAGAACTGTTTGCGCGCCGCATAGGGGTCATGGGGGTGAGTGAAAGACACCAGCATGGCTAGCGGCTTTTCGGCGTCAAAGCGGGCGTGGTCATAAAGTTTGCGCCCAGCCTGAAATGCCACGTCGTCATCGAATTCCAGTTGGTTTGAAATCTCTGCGATGCCGGGTTGCAAGACGCTGGTCATGTTGTGATACCACCAGTCGATGCGCTCCTGCTTCAAGCGCCAGTCTGGCGTCCAGCCGAAATCGGCGGGGTAAATATCTGTGGTCAGGCGTTCCTCAAGGCCGTGCAATTGGTCTGGTCCGACAAAATGCATTTTTCCGGAGAGGCAGGTTTTGTAGCCTGCGAGACGCAGGTAGTGCGCCCAAGTGGGTATGGCGGAGGGGAATTCGGCGGCGTTGTCATAGACACCAGTGCGGGATGGCAGCAGGCCATTCATGACTGTGGCGCGGGCTGGCGCGCAAAGTGGCGACGTGGAGTAGGCGTTTTCGAACACCACGCCTTCTGCTGCGAGGCGGGAGAGGTTCGGTGTTTGCACAAGCGGATGGCCGTGGAACGGCAGATATTGTGCGGCCAGTTGATCTGCCATTACAAACAGGATGTTTGGTTTTGCCGATTTCGCCATTATGTTTGTTCCCATGAAATCCGTGCTGCTTTTGCTGATCCGCTTCTATCAGCTCACACTATCCGCCGTCATGGGGCGGCGGTGCCGCTTTTTGCCGACCTGTTCGGACTATGCGCGACAGGCTATTGACATTCATGGGGTGCGGGTAGGGGGCTGGCTGGCAATCAAACGCATTGGCCGCTGCCACCCGTGGGGCGGGGATGGATTCGATCCCGTGCCGCCAAAAACATGCAACCGCCACAAACACTAACGGGGGCCAGAGGCCCCCGCGGATTGTTGTTGGAAAACTGTTTGGATCAGAACGCCCAGATGGCGCCAATCTTGATTTCGTGGTCGACGATATCAACGTCAACATCGCATGTCGCGGCGCAGCTTGTGGAGTAGTAGTTGGCTTTGCCAAAGTCAGTGTAAAGATATTCAAGGCGCAAGCGGAACTGATCGGTGAAGGCGTGTTCCACACCACCGCCAACTGCCCAACCCCAATGGCTTGATCCAATATGGTTAGGGTCAGGAGAGATTATGCCGTCAAGATCACCCTTGGCCCAAGCAACGCCGCCTGTCGCGAAGAACAGTGTATCGTCCCATGCGTAACCTGCACGGACGCGGCCTGTCGCAATGTGGTCCATTGCAAATGAGAAGTCAGCGCCGGCTTCTTCGTTTTCAGCGATGATACCAGACATGCCCCAATCGGCTTCCACGCCGAGGACGAAGCTGTCGAACTGGTGATTGTAACCAGCCATGACACCGCCCTTCATGCCACAACCGGAGTTTTCCCATTCAACGTCGCCAGCGGCGGCATACTCCGTGAGAATGCCTTCGATGCAGGTTGCGCCGGCCCAGGCACCAACATATGCGCCAGTCCAGTCATAGGTTGCCTGGCGAAGTTCTTCAGTGGGCGGTGGTGGTGGTTCCACATCCAGGTCAGCCGCCAATGCGGCTGAAGCAGGGACCAGAATGGCCGTCGAAATTGCGAGGTAGAGAAAGAACTTTTTCATGACTGAATACCCGTTACTGTTAACCCATCGGTTGAGTTGAAGATGAACTGTTAAGGTTAACGGGGGGTAAAACGGGCTTGACAAAGTTTTGAGGGGCCTTGACCTGTGGCAAATCAGGCGGCAGAACCGCCGCCACGTGCATGAATTCCCTGCACTGATTTGGCTTACCCGCGTGTGTTTGCGGGAGTGGGCAGGAGGACTAAATGATTGCAGTGACGTTCCCGGATGGTGCTTCCCGGTCTTATGAAAAGGGCACAACATCGGCGCAAATTGCCGCGTCCATTTCCAAATCTCTTGAGAAGAAAGCTGCGGCAGCTGTCATCAATGGCAGGCTGGCAGACCTTTCCGAAACGTTGGGCGAAGACACAAAACTCGAAATCATCACGCGGGAAGACCCACGCGCGCTTGAGCTGATCCGCCATGATGCAGCGCATGTGTTGGCTGAAGCCGTACAAGAATTGTTCCCCGGAACGCAAGTGACGATCGGTCCTGTGATCGAGAACGGGTTCTATTACGACTTTCACCGCAACGAACCCTTCACGCCAGCTGACTTTCCGGCCATTGAGAAAAAGATGCGCGAGATCATCGGTCGTGACAAGCCGTTCACGCGCTCCACGCAGACGCGCGAAGCGGCGAAGGATTTTTTCCGTGCCAAGGGCGAGACCTTCAAGGTTGAGTTGGTTGATGCGATTCCGGGCAACGAAGACATCAAGTTCTATGACCAGGGCGGCTGGATTGATCTCTGTCGCGGGCCGCATTTCAACTCCACAGGCAAGATTGGCAACGCCTTCAAGCTGATGAAGGTGGCGGGTGCCTATTGGCGCGGCGACTCCAAGAACCAGATGCTGACCCGCATTTATGGCACGGCGTGGCACAAAGAGGACGATCTCAAGGCCTATGTGACAGCGCTTGAGGAAGCAGAAAAGCGTGACCACCGGAAACTTGGCCGAGAGATGGACCTGTTCCATTTCCAGGAAGAGGGACCGGGCGTTGTGTTCTGGCATCCGAAAGGCTGGGCCATGTTCCAGCAACTCGTTGCTTACATGCGCCGCCGCTTGAACCGCCTGGGCTATGACGAAGTCAACGCGCCACAACTGCTCGACAAGAGCTTGTGGGAAACGTCTGGACATTGGGGCTGGTACAAGGAGGCGATGTTTGGGGCCACGCCTGCCGGTGAGGAAGCCGAAGATGGCGAACGCACCTATGCCATCAAGCCGATGAATTGCCCGGGCCATGTGCAGATTTTCAAGCACGGGCTTCGCAGCTACCGCGAATTGCCGATGCGTCTCGCTGAGTTTGGCGCGGTGCACCGCTATGAACCTTCAGGTGCCTTGCACGGTTTGATGCGGGTGCGCGGCTTCACCCAGGATGACGCCCATATCTTCTGTACGCCGGAGCAGATGGCTGATGAATGTTTGAAGATCAATGATCTCATCCTCTCGACGTATCGTGATTTTGGTTTTGAGCAGATTGTGGTGAAGCTCTCGACGCGGCCTGAAAAGCGCGTGGGTTCAGATGAAGCTTGGGACCGCGCGGAAGCCATCATGACCGATGTGTTATCGCAAATCGCGGCGGCGTCTGACGGCAAGATCAAGACGTCGATCAATCCGGGCGAGGGCGCATTCTATGGTCCGAAGTTCGAATATGTCTTGCGCGATGCGATCGGCCGCGACTGGCAATGCGGCACCACGCAGGTGGATTTCAACTTGCCGGAACGCTTTGGCGCGTTCTACATCGGCGAGGACGGCAGTAAACATGTGCCCGTGATGATCCACCGCGCCATCTGCGGTTCGATGGAACGCTTTCTCGGCATTCTGATGGAAAATTACGCGGGCCATTTCCCGCTGTGGGTGGCACCCATGCAGATCGTGGTGGCAACCATCACATCGGAAGCTGATACTTATGCCACCGAAGTCGGCCAGATGCTGAAAGACGCAGGCCTTCGCGTTGGCGTGGATCTCCGCAACGAAAAGATCAACTACAAGGTCCGCGAGCACTCCGTGAAAAAAGTGCCAGTGATCCTGGTGGTGGGCAAACGCGAAATGGATGAGCAGGCGATCAACATGCGCAGGTTGGGATCACAGGACCAGAAGGCGATGAGCTTGGTAGACGCACTGGCGGCGCTGAAAACAGAAGCAACGCCGCCGGATTTGCGGTGAATTGCTTCTGCTGCATCCGGCGGCACGTTCCAGCAATTCCTCAGCCCTTTGCGAGATAGGGAATGGCTCCTGCTATGTCGGTGTCGTCGATCACGTTAAAATTGCTGATGCTGCCAGCCAGACGCGCTTTGCGATAAGGCTCATATTCTGGGTCGGCTGCAAAGGCTCCGAGCGCCAACCTTGATGGAAACTCGATAATGGCGATCAATGTGCTGTCTTTCTTGACGCCTTCAACAGTTTCGATATTGCCACTGCGCGAGAGATATTTGCCGCCATGTTTCTCCACCAGTTTGTGGACATTTGCGGCGTAGGCGGGCACCCAAGCAGCATTGGTGATTTTGATGTCCGCGATAAGATAAATGCTCATTTGCTTCTCCATTTTTTGAACTTCGCGGCCGCACGTTGGGGTCGCCGATCACTTAAAGATGTGCTGCATCGTCCATGCAATTCCAGTCACAGAACTGTACCACCGAGTTCAGTTTCTGAACTGTTGTCGCGGTAATCTTTCCACTAAGCTGTGCGCTCAACTCTGGGGAGTTCCAGCATGTCACACGCAGGATACAAACAGTTTTGCCCCGTCGCCATGGCTTCAGAAGTGCTGTGCACGCGGTGGACGATGGTTCTGATGCGGGAACTTGTTGCAGGAACCACCCGCTTCAATGATCTGCGGCGGGGCGTTCCAAAAATGTCGCCAGCGCTGCTGTCGACACGATTGAAAGAACTGGAACTTGCAGGCGTTGTCGAACGGCGTTCCCTGTCGTCCCAGAAAGGCGTTTTCGAATATCATTTGACTGAAGCCGGGCGCGATTTGCGAGCAGTTGTGGAAGCAGTGGGATTCTGGGGGCAGAAATGGATTAGATCCGAATCGTCACTGCAGAATTTGGACCCATCCCTGTTGATGTGGGATATGCGCCGCAATCTCAATCCGTCGCCTTTGCCAAAAAAACGCACGACAATCCAGTTTCTTTACGCCGAACTTCCGGCAAGCAAAAACCTGTGGTGGCTGGTCATTGAACCTGATGGCGAAGTCGATCTGTGCTGGTCTGACCCCGGGTTTGAAATTGATCTTTTCATCACAACGGACTTGCGGACAATGACCGCCGTCTGGATGGGGATTACAACTGTGAACCGCGAGAAGGACAAGTTTGAATTGTCGGGATCACGGCTCGTTTCAGCCACGATGCAAACTTGGCTGGGACTAAGCCCGTTTGCAAAACAAACCAAGCTTGTGGCGTGATCTCTGTTGGAATATGTCGTCGCGTTTAACCTTTTCAGCCGCTACTCCGTCGCACTTGCCAAAACCTCCTCCGCCCACTGGTTCAGACTGATGCCTTTCAACTGTGCGGCACGCGCCGCCTTCGCATGAATCGCCGGATCAATGCGGAACATGACTTTGCCGGAGTAGGGCTTGTCGGGGCTTTTCCCGGTTTCGGCACAAAATGCGAGATAGTCATCTACCGACCCGCGAAAGGCCGTTTTTATTTCCACCAATGAGTTACCTTCATAAGTGATGATATCATTGATGTTCAATAGACGGCCATGCAAGCAATCGTCTTCGGGCGAATATTCAACACTGCCGTGATAGTCCTTGTAGGTCATTGGTTTCGTCATGGTTCAATTCCAATCTTCATCAAAAAATCGCGGACGGCGCGCACGACGTATTCTTTGGCTTCCTTTCGTGGATGCGGGCGGTGGATCAACAAAACTTCATTGCCAATCTTGAATCTCACACGGGAACCAGCCCCTTCCCTTGCAACGCACCCAGCCGCAATCAACATTGCCTCAATATCGGCCCAGGCAATGTTGGATTTCGTGGGTTCGGCGAAAACGGTTTCAAGTGTCTTGCGATGCCGACTATTCATGGCCAGTGATATAACAATGAGCCAGTATTTGCAAGCATTTTATGCTAGCAAACCGAAATCTGAGACCTTGCGTAACACTTTCATGTCACATCTCATCATCATAGGCACATCCGGCATTGGCGGCGCTTTGGCGCGGAAATTGGTTGGGGAGGGCAATTCGGTTCATCTTGTTGGCCGCAACACTGCGACTATTGCGGCGCTGGCAGCGGAGATTGGTGCGACGCATGCAATTGCTGATGTCACAGACGCGGCAGCTCTTGAAGCGGCTGTGCAGGCAGCGGGCGGGCGGGTGGATGGGCTGGCCTATTGTGTTGGCACAATCAATTTGAAACCAGCGCACCGTGTCACGGATGCGGATGTGATGAAGGACTTTGAGATCAACGCCTTGGGCGCTTTGCGGGCGGTGCGGGCGGCTTTGCCAGCGTTGAAAACCTCCGCGCAGCAGACTGCCTCGATTTTGTTGTTTTCAACGATTGCTGTTCAGCAAGGGTTTGCGAGTCATGCGGCCGTTGCAATGGCGAAAGGTGCTGTGGAGGGCTTGGCGCGGACATTGGCGGCAGAGCTTGCGCCCAAAATCCGGGTCAATGCGATTGCGCCTTCGCTCACAAGAACGCCTTTGGCTTCGATTATGACGAACAACGAAGCGACGGCCAATGCGATTGCGTCTTTGCACCCGTTGCAGCGCTTGGGGGAGGCAGACGACATTGCGACCATGGCGGCACTTTTGCTTTCGCCCACCTCCGGCTGGATCACCGGCCAGGTGATTGGCATTGATGGCGGGCGGTCGACGTTACGGACCAAGGGCTGATGCGCGGCGTTGCCAAGAACCAACTTCCTTCAAAGATTTGCGTGACTTGCGGGCGGCCTTTTACGTGGCGGAAGAAGTGGGAGAAGGTGTGGAGCGACGTGAAATATTGTTCTGACAAGTGCCGGGGCTTGAAAGGTAACGGCAAAAGTTCCAAATAAGCCGAATGGAAATTGGACTTTATACTTTTGCGGACGTGGCTGCTGGCCACCCGGAGCTCGCCGGCCAGCGCCTGCGACATTTGGTTGAGGAAATGGAGCTGGCCGATCAGGTCGGGCTGGATGTGTTTGCTGTTGGTGAGCACCACCGTGCAGATTATGCAGTATCATCGCCTGCGGTAGCCTTAGCTGCAGGTGCAGCGCGGACGAAGAGTATTAAACTCTCGAGCGCTGTGACAGTTTTGAGTTCGGATGATCCGGTGCGGGTGTTCCAACAATTTTCGACAGTTGATGGCATTTCAAATGGCCGCGCCGAAATCATGGCGGGCAGGGGGTCCTTCATCGAGTCCTATCCGCTGTTTGGCTATGAACTTGATGACTATGACGCACTGTTTTCTGAAAAGCTGGATTTGCTTTTGAAGCTGCGTGATCACGAGCGCATCACGTGGATGGGTGGCTTGCGGCCGTCACTCAATCAGGCTGGAATTTACCCGCGTCCGGAACAGAAGAAAATGCCAGTGTGGATCGCCGTCGGCGGCACCCCGCAATCCGTTGTGCGGGCGGCCACGTTGAACATCCCCATGGCACTGGCCATCATCGGCGGTGACCCGCGCCGCTTCCAACCCTTCTATCAGCTTTACCGCGAAACACACGCCAAAGCCGGGCATGATGCGAAAGATGTCCAACTCAGCCTCAACATGCATGGTTTTGTCTCATCATCGAATGAACATGCGAAAGACGTTTACGCCGCAGCCCACCTCGAAGTGATGAACCGCATCGGGCGCGAGCGCGGCTGGCCACCACAGGGCCGTGCGCATTTTGACACGTCGTGTGGACCGACAGGCAATCTGATTGTGGGTGACGCTGACCGTGTGGCTGACCGGATCATCGAACTGCACCAGATATTCGGCAACACCCGCATCCTCATCCAAATGGCGATCGGCACTGTTCCACACACAGAGCAAATGAAAGCGATAGAAATCATGGGAACAATGGTTGCGCCAAAGGTGCGCGCCGGAGTTGGAGTTTCAACATGACGCTTCCACACATACCTGACCCGTTGCCGGGAGACCTCGCGGCGGCCGACGCCATTGAAACCGTGATCATTCCCCGTGCGCGTGACCTAGGTGATTTCGAAGTCCGGCGGGCCCTGCCGTCTTCACAACGGCAAATGCTTGGGCCCTTTATCTTTTTTGACCAGTTTGGTCCGGTGTTGATGAAAGCCGGGCAGGGCATGGATGTGCGCCCTCACCCACACATAGGCCTGTCCACCGTCACCTGGGTTTACAATGGCGTGATCCAACACAGGGATAGCCTCGGTTTCGACCAGGCCATCAGGCCAGGTGAGTTGAATTGGATGACGGCGGGCAAGGGCATCGTTCACTCCGAGCGCACGCCGCCTGTGGAGCGCGGCACAGGCCAAAGTGTCTATGGCATTCAAAGCTGGGTGGCATTGCCAAAAGTGCATGAAGATACCTCGCCCGGGTTTGAGCATGTATCCGCTGCGGCGTTGCCCCTTCTGGACGACCATGGGCGAAATGTGCGGGTGGTGGCCGGATCAATCTATGGCGCAACGTCCCCCGTGAGAACCCATTCAGACCTGTTTTATGCAGATGTGAAGTTGGATCCCGGTGCCAAACTCCCGTTGCCGACGGAGCATGTGGAACGCGGCATCTACATCGCGGAGGGTTCAATCGAAATTGCGGGCGAGGTGCATGAGGCAGGGCGGCTGGTGGTGTTCCACCCCCGTGACCCCATCACCGTTTCATCGCCGCGAGGTGCCCGCTTCATGTTGCTGGGCGGAGAACCCATGGATGGTCCACGTTATGTCTGGTGGAACTTCGTGTCATCTTCACAAGAGAAAATCGAGGCCGCCAAGCAGGACTGGGCGCGGGCACGGTTCCAGATTGTGCCGGGCGACGAAAAAGAGTTCATCCCTCTGCCGCGGTGACGTCAGTTACCGAGGATGATGTCGCGTTCTTCGCCGATGCCGATTTTGAAGCGTGCTGAAAGCGTTTCACCATTCACCAAGGCTTCCGCAAGATAGGTGCCGGGCTTCAATGCAAAGGCGTGGTTGAGGCCGGTGACAGACGCAATCTTTGGACCATTGCCTTCTGATATCTGCCACGTCACCTCGGCTGTCGCCGCACCAACATATGACAGGCGCGCCAGCCCAGCTTGATGCTTGATTTCTACCGCACTGATGCGGGCAGGACGGACACGCACATCTGTGACGGCGATGGCATTGCCAGCGCCATAGCGGCTTTCTACCCGATATTGGCCTGCGGCGAGTTTGAGGATTTCACCCGGTGTGCGGCTGTGGGTGATGAGCTTGCCTTTCTGTGGGCCGGACAATGCGTAGACCAATGTGTGGGTTGCAAGGTCTGAGCCGCTGACATCGCTGATGGCGGGAAGCACGCGCAAGCCACCCGCATTGAGCACGAAGTTGACGGAAAGGGCCTGGCCTTTGAGCAGTGTCAGGGTTTCGCGCAAACTGACCGCGCCGTAACGCGCTTCAACAACAATGTCGCCAGGTGGCAGCTTGGCGTTGAACTCGGTTTGGGTGTCGGTGAACAATAATTCGCTGTTCGCGCCGCGAATTTCCCAAACGACATTTTCGGCAAGGGTGGCGCTGGCAGTGGCCAGTCTTGCAGACAATGAAATGCTCTCACTGCCCACTTCAACATTACGCAAGGCAATTTCATGGGCGGTGTCTTGGGCAATCGATGAAACAATCTGTGGCGCTGATGGCTCTGACATGACTGCGGCGGAGTAGAGCGGGGCGGGCAAGGCCACCAGCAGCGTTGAAAACAAAAGCGCCACCAGGCTGCGCTTGTTCAGCGCGCGACCCTGGTGGCGTTTGTTCGATGAGCGGGTGCTGTCGCCCATTCGATTGTCCCCTATCTTAGAACTCTCCCCCTGCTCTCCGGCCGGTGAGTTCAGAAACCACGGGCAGCGACTTGCCGCAACGCCATGCTTAATTGTTGGTTAATGCAGTTCACACAATTGCAAGCAGTTGCGGAGGCAGGCTATTACGCTTGGCATGACCCAACTCAATGACCGCTCTTCACTTCTGGCCTTTCTCAAATCCCGCAAATCCGCTTCCGCCAAGGCCATGAGAGAACCTGGCCCGCAAGCTGCCGCACTCAATGAAATGTTGGTGATGGCCACCCGCATTCCCGATCATGGCAAATTGGCCCCTTGGCGCTTTGTCGTTTTTCAGGGTGATGCGCGAGGCCTGGTGGGCCAGGATTTTGCCCGGCGATGGGCAGTGCTCAATCCGGCGCATGGTGAAGAAAGCCAGGCGTTTCAGGCAGGGTTGTTCAGCCGTGCACCCGTGGTTGTCGCGGTTGTTTCAACAGCGGCACCCCACGCAAAAATACCGGTGTGGGAACAACACATGTCCGCCGGGGCCGTGTGTTTCAATCTTGTGCTGGCTGCTCAGGCCCTTGGCTTTGATGCACAATGGCAAACCGATTGGGTGGTTTACGACGCGGCCACCAAGGCTGTCATGGGCGTTGAACCACATGAAAATGTAGCTGGTCTGATTTATATTGGAACCACTGCGGCGGAACTGGAAGACAGGCCAAGACCAGCGCTCGCAGGTCTCGTCAAGCATTGGGGGACATGATGGCGATCAAGGCGATATTGTTTGACAAGGACGGCACGTTGATAGACGTCAATCGCACGTGGATTCCGATTTACCGCGACATGTTGATGGCGGAGTTTGGAGATACTGAATCACGCGCATTCGAAAGGTTGGCGCTGGCTGGGTATGATCAGAAGTCTGACAGTTTCCGCGCCGGATCGGTTTTGGCGGGTGGCACGACGAAACAAATGGTCGCGATCTGGTGGCCGCACGCGACAGCCCAGGCGCAAAACGACATCACCTACCGCATCGACCATCAATACGCGCCACTGGCGCGCAAGTATCTGTCGCAGCTTTTTGAGATTGCACCATTGCTGGACGAACTCCATGCGATGGGTTTTGTGCTCGGTGTTGGCACCAATGACAGCGTGGTTTCTGCCCGTGGCCAAATGCAGGCACTCGGCGTCGTTGACCGTTTTGCAGCAATCATTGGCTATGACAGCGTCAACATTCCCAAACCTTCCGGTGAGATGATCCAGCACTTTGCCAATCTCGTGGGATGTCGACCGGATGAAATTGCCATGGTCGGCGACAATACCCATGATCTGGAAGAAGCGCGCCACGGCGGGGCAGGGCTTGCCATTGGTGTTCTCTCGGGCAACGGGAGTATAGAGGATTTGGCGCCGCTTGCAGATCATGTACTTGTCAGTGCCTTGGCTTTGCCCGGGCTTTTGCAGGGCGTGTGAGCAATTGTGTCCGGGAGATTCACTCAACTTATGCGAGAAGTTGATTCTTGCGAGAATCGCCCTGCGAGTCATGAACGAAGCCGATACACACAATTCTGCCATTGTTGATAACTCTGTGGATAACCCCGTTTCTTCCATCAAAATCAACAGTTTATTGCATTTGTAAACCTGTGGAAAAGCTGTTTAACGTCTCATTAACCAAAGGAGCGCACCACAAATGAGAGTTGGGCACGGATGGCCCGCTGAACAAGGAAGAAGATGGTGAGTTGTCTTTTGATTGATCCCGACGCCCGTGAACGGGCCCATGTCAAGAACCTGCTGGATACGCTCGGCATGGAGTGTGTTGCAGCACCACAAGCCGATGCTGCGCTCAGTGCCGCTGAACGTAACGTGCCTGACGTCATTGTCATGGAAGCCTCCAGTCTACCTGCCGCAAAACGCTTTCTCAAACAGCATGGGGTCCGGGGGGCCAACAAACCGGTTCTGCTGATGTATGGCCGTGCCACCGGCATCGACGTGATCAACGAGTCCATCATGAATGGTGTAGCCGAATTCTTGGTTCAACCCTTCGATCTCGATTTGCTGCGCTTCAAGCTTTCGCAATCCGGTGTGTTGCCGCGCAAGGCGGCGTGAGGTCCGAAAGCTGTTTTGGCTTAGCATTTAGCCGCTCAGCATTCACCCCCCGCCGTCATGGTCCGCTTCATGCGGACCATCCATGGGTAACCAACAAGGGGGAGGGAGAAGGAAAGTCAGAACATATGAAGACTGCTAGAACATCATTCTTAACATTCGTGGTGAACGTATTGTTAAGTCTTGCGCTCTAGCTTGAAATCTTCTGGATCGTTTGGGTGGGTGTGATGCGTTTAGAGTCTGCAACTGGACTGGATGTCAGCATTTTCGAATCTGTCTTGGCCTGTGGCCAAGTGGACGCGCGCAAGGTTTTGGCGCGGCAACTTGCCGGCCTGATGGCCGACCCCGAAACCCCCCAGCTTGAGCGTGACCAGGTCATTCCTGTGCTGCTCAAAATCGCAACTGATGAAGACGCAAGCGTGCGCGAAGTTTTGGCCGACGAACTGGTCTCTGTTCCTGACCTCCACGCCGATTTGATTTTCTCCGTTGTTGCGGACGATGACCGCATTGCCATTCCGTTCCTGAGTTCATGTGCAGGCCTCAGTGGCTGGCACATGCTGGCGATTGTACGGGTGGGCGATGAGGCAAGACAGGGTGCCGTGGCGCGCCGCGCCGACCTCACCAAAGAGACAAAAACCTTCATCGTGAGAGCAGGCGGTGTGGGTGCCGTATTGGGACTTTTGGACAACCCCGCATTCCCGCTTGAACCTGCCGAACTCCATACGATTTACCTGCGCCTGGTCCAGGCGGGCGAAGTTGTGGAGAAGCTTTTGGCACTGCCGCAGCTACCTGTCGACATTCGCATCATGCAGGCCAAGCGCACAGCGGTCCGCATGCGCCAGTTGATGGCCGAGCGCGGCTGGCTGGCAGCGAATGATGCCGCTGATCTGGTGACAGATGCGGAGGAAGTCGCCATCCTGAAAGTGCTGTCGGGATCCAATGAATTGGACAGGCAAGCCGCTGTACAATTCCTCGCCGCGCAATCCATGTTGACGCCTTCGTTGATCCTGCGTGCCGCATGCCTTGGTGATCTGACGTCGGTTGCTGCGGCCCTTGCACATCTGACGGGGCAACAGACGGCAAAACTTGGAGAGGCCATGAGCCAGCGTGGTGCCGCAGGACTTCGTGCCGCTCTCAACCGTTCAGGCCTTCCCACGTCATGCCATGTCACCATATTGGCAGCGGCTGACGTTGCGGCAGAATTCCGCAGTCTTGAGGTGGAGGCGACTTCTGACAGTTTTGGCCGTCGCTTGCTGGAAATCCTGATGATGCAGTTTGGCGCTGCACCACTGAAAGACCAGGCCAGGCAGATTGACTATGTCAGCCGCTTCGCCGAGCAACGGGTGCGCCGCATTGCGCGACAACTGAAGACAGACATGTTGCGCGCGGCGTGATCAGAATTTGAATTGCTCGTTCAGCACCCTTTCGGCCAGGCTGTGGCCGGGATCGAACAACATCCGCACTGATTTCTTTTTGTCCTCGGCGATTTCGACAAAGGTGACGTGACGCACTTCGAGATGATCGGCCACGGCCGCGACCGGGCGTTTCTCCGATTCCAGAATTTCAAGGCTGACACGGGCCTGGCGTGGCAAAATGGCCCCCCGCCAGCGGCGCGGGCGGAAGGCACTGATCGGCGTCAATGCAAGAAGAGGCGAGCCAACGGGTAAAATCGGCCCTTGTGCTGACAGATTATAGGCCGTGCTGCCAACTGGCGTTGCCACCAGAAGCCCATCGCAGATCAATTCTTCCAGACGCACCTTGCCATCCACAGTGATGGCGATTTTCGCGGCTTGGTGGCGTTGGCGCAAAAGCGAGACTTCATTGAATGCGATAGCCGTGTGTTTTTGTCCATCCTCGGTCTGTGCCGTCATCCGCAGGGGGTGGATGGTTGTGAGTTCTGCGGCCTGCAATCGCAAAAGCAGATCCTTCTCGCTGAAGTCGTTCATCAGAAAGCCCACTGTGCCCCGGTTCATGCCGTAGACGGGTAAATTCGTGCCCACCAACCTGTGCATGGTCTGCAACATGTGGCCATCACCGCCCAATGCCACCACCACGTCCGCCTTTTTTACATCCGAGTTGCCGTGCATCTTCGCAAGTCTGGCGATGGCACGTCTTGCGGCAGGCGATTCAGAAGCGAGGAAGGCAATTTTGCGAAATGTCATGATGGTGTGCGTTGACAGTCAGGGCAGGAGGGATCAATGAGCGCTGACGTTATCACATATCGCCAAATTCCCAAGTCCACCATGCGCAGCCTTGTCATATGTTCCACCTGTCGTTTTCCGAGCGGCGAAAAATTTGATGCGTCGGGGCGCACAGGCGGCCAAGTCATGATCTCGGAACTGCGTGAAGCGCTGGTTGAAAAAGGCCGGACGGATGTGTCCGTTACGGAACACGCCTGCCTGTGGAACTGCACACAAAGTTGCAGCGTGGCGATCAGGGATACTGAACGTTTTTCCTACATCACCGGGCGGCATGAGCCGACGCGCGCGCAAGCTGAAGCCATCATTCAGTGGTTTGACGCTCACGGTGCGTCGCCAACCGGAGAGGTGCCGTTCCGTGAATGGCCGCCGGCAATGAAAGGCCGTTTCGTCGCCCGCATCCCGCCTTTCAAGCCGGAGACTGGGCTATGAGCGTCACGCTGGTTTTGGGCGGGGCAAGGTCTGGCAAATCCCGTTATGCGGAGTCGTTGGCCCAAAGCGAAAAACACTACATCGCAACGGCCCAGGCTTTTGATGATGAAATGCGCGAACGCATTGCCACACATCAAAAGCAACGCGGTGAAGGTTGGACAACCCATGAGGAATTGTTTGGCTTGCCGCGCAAGCTGACGGACATCGACGGCGACGGTCGCTTCATACTGGTGGATTGCCTGACACTGTGGTTGTCAAATTTTGTCCTTGCGGAACGTGACTGGAAAGGCCCCGCAACAGCGCTTTGTGGTGTCTTGCAACGGATGCAGGCGGATGTCGTGCTGGTTTCCAACGAAGTGGGCATGGGCATCGTGCCAGACACGCCTTTGGGCCGCGTTTTCCGCGATGCACAAGGTTCCCTCAATCAACAGGTGGCCAAGGTGGTGGACCGTGTGGTGTTCGTGGCAGCGGGATTGCCGCTTGTGCTTAAAGGATGAAGGCCAATGCCACCAGCAACGCCAGCATGATCCAGAGGCTGCGCTCATACAGTTTCAATCCCAAATCGATGTCGCCCCGTGACAGCTGTTCACGGCCACTACCCATGAATGGCAATTCCACGTGTTCGCCTGCATAATTGCGCGGTCCGCCAAAACGCAGGCCAAGGGCACCAGCCATGGCGGCTTCGGGCCAACCTGCGTTAGGTGAGCGGTGTTTGCCCGCATCGCGCCATGCGGCTTGAAGTGCGGACTTGCCCTCACGGATGTTCAGACATGCAGCTGATGCCGCAAACAACAGGGCTGTCAGCCGTGACGCGGGCAGGTTGACCAGATCATCCAGCTTTGCCGCGGCAAATCCGAAGTGAAGGTGTTTTTGCGACTTGTGGCCGATCATGGAATCAGCGGTGTTGATGGCCTTGTAGGCAACCAAGCCTGGCAGGCCCAGAACCGCATACCAAAAAACAGGTGCCACAATGCCATCCGCCGTGTTCTCGGCAAGGCTTTCGAGGGCGGCTTTAGCAACGCCGCTTTCATCCAGATCGCGGGTCTCGCGCCCCACAATCTTGGCAACAGCATTCCGTCCGCTGGTCAAGGAAGATGACACGGCATGGGCCACGTCCCTGACATGGTCGCCCATGGATTTTTGCGCGATGAATGCGGTGGCCACGAGCGCATTCACGATCCAACCCCCTGTCGTCCGGCCCAGCACATCTGAAAGCATCCATGCGGGCAGGGCGGTGAGGGCCAGCAACACGAGCAATGCAAGGCCGCCACGGACTTTACCTTCCACCGCTTCTTCGGGCGCGGTGTTGAACGTATTTTCAAGCCACGCAATCAAGGCGCCGATCCATTGCACGGGATGACCCAACATGCGGAAAAGTGTGTCGGGATATCCCATAAAGCGCTCAACCAAAACGGCCAAGGCGGCTGGCCAGAGTTCAAACATGGGCGGTCACGGTGACGGGTTTGGCCAAGTTGAGGATTGCATCAACATCCACATGTGCTTCCAGATGTGCGGCGAGTTCATCAAGTGTTTGTTCAATGAGGCGATCATAGGCAAGGCCACATGTGTTGTGGCCAAGGCCTTTCAGGTAAGCGCGCCTGAATCCGTCTGCCTCAAAACAACCATGCAAATAGGTGCCAGTGATTTTTCCGTTGGCAGAAATGGCGCCGTCGTTGCCACGCTTCAATCTGGCGAATGGTCTTTGGCAATCGGGTCCAAAAGTTTTTCCGAGATGGATTTCATAGGCCGAAATCCCTTCGCCGCTTTGCACATGGCGGGCACTGGTCAAGGCCACCGTTTTTTCGGCGGCCATGACTGTTTCGACGTCCAGCAGACCAAGACCATCAACTGAAGTGGGAATGCTCTCGAGTCCGTCCAGGTCGTGGATGCGCCGCCCCAAAATTTGATAACCCCCACATAGCCCAAGCACATGACCGCCCCGGCGGACGTGGGCGTATAGGTCAACATCCCAACCTTGCGCGCGAAAATAGGCAAGGTCAGCCAAGGTGGATTTGCTGCCCGGAATGATGGCGAGATCGCAACCACCGGGCAGGGCTTCGCCCGCTAGCACGAAACTCAAGGACACACCAGATTCAAGCCGCAACGGGTCCATGTCGTCAAAATTTGCAATCCGGGGCAGGCGGAAAACGCAAATGCTGAGTTTCCCCGCCACTGGTTTGGCAATCGCATCAAGAGCAACAGCATCTTCGGCCGGCAAGGATGAAGCTTTTGCAAAATGCGGGATAACGCCCAGGCTGGCCCATCCCGTGCGTTTGACAATCTCCAGAATTCCCTCATCAAAAAGTTGAGGATCACCATGGAACTTGTTGATCAAAAACCCTTTTATACGGTTATTATCGCTGGTGCTCAAGACAGCAGCCGTCCCCGCCAAAGAAGCGATCACACCGCCACGATGGATGTCGCCGATCATGATCACGGGAACATCTGCTGCTGCGGCAAAGCCCATGTTGGCGAGGTCACCGTCACGCAAGTTGGTTTCAGCTGGAGAACCAGCCCCTTCAATCAGAATCAAGTCATGTTCGGCAGCCAGCTTTCCAAAGCTGTCCAGAATGGCAGGCATATAAGCTGAACGCTGCTTGAAAAACGCCCGTGCTGACAGCGTCGCTTCACGTTTACCCTGCACAATCACCTGCGCACCAGTCTCGGACTCCGGTTTCAACAGAATCGGGTTCATGTGTAAGCTAGGCAGTGCCCGCGCCGCCCGTGCTTGTAATGCCTGTGCGCGGCCAATTTCGCCGCCTTCTGGTGTCGCCGACGCATTGTTGGACATGTTCTGGGGCTTGAACGGGGCACAGTTGATGCCGCGATTGGCAAAAACACGGGCAAGGCCTGCAACGATAAGGGATTTTCCGACATCGGATCCCGTGCCCATGAACATGATCGCTTTTGCTGTCATGGTGTTGCGCTGATGATATGGGCAAAGGACCCCATGATTTTCCCCGCCCGCAACCCCATCTCGGGCAATGCTTCTCCAGCTGCATTGAAGGCCTTGAAAAGCTTGTCAGAGCCGTTTTCTGAAACAACGCTGGCATAATGAAACTCATGGCCGCGCAGCCTGCTTGGAAATGGCCCCCCAAGCGTTTCCAGTTGCCGATAACCCAGGTGAAGTTTGCGTGTGGCGAAACTGGTTTCCAATTGCAGCAAACCCGCCATGGCGTGTCGCTTTCCCCCGGCGTCAATCAAGCCATCCCCCAGAACCATATATCCCCCACATTCACCATAAATCAGGCCGCGATACTGGCGCAGGCCATTCAAGAACGTGTGGCTGGAAGCGAGTTTTCCAGCATGAAGCTCCGGATATCCTCCAGGCAGAAAAACCGCATCCGCTTGCGGCTCTGGTTTTTCGTCCGCAAGGGGAGAGAAAAAACTCAAGCTTGCGCCTGCACGCGTCCATGACTCCAGCATATGCGGATAGGCAAAACCGAACGCCTGGTCCCTGGCAATGGCGATAGACTGGCCTAGAGGCGGTAGCTGAAAAGGGCTTGGCGACGATTGATTCGACAAATGGGTGGCAATCTTAAGAAGATTGTCAAGATTTGTTTCACGTGTGACTCCTGCTGCGACACTTTCAAGAGTCTTTTCAAGCATTTGAATCTCTTGGGCTTGTACCAATCCAAGGTGCCTTGAGGGCAGGTGGAGTGAGTCAGTCTGCCGCAGTTCGCCGACAATTGGAATTCCCGACGCTGCCAAAGATTGCCGCAACATTGCCGAGTGCCGTTCGCTTTTGACGCGATTGAGAAACACGCCCGCCACATCAACTTCCGGCTGAAAGTGCTCGAAACCGTAAACCAACGCCGCAACGGACTGAGATTGGTGTGCGCAATCGATTACCAGCAAAACTGGCAGGCCCAGCGCCATTGCCAAATCTGCCGTTGAGCCCGCTGCCCCTTGCGGCCCGTCAAAAAGCCCCATCACGCCTTCGACAATGACGATATCCGCAGTTTCAGCCTGGCGGGCCAACAGCGCCTCGCACATGGTTTTGCCCATGGCCCAAAGATCGAGGTTCACGCAAGGTCTACCGCTCGCGGCTGCGTGGAATTGCGGGTCGATGTAGTCTGGCCCAACTTTGGCTGATGCCACCTTGTAACCGGCGTTTCGCAAAGCCCGGATCAAGCCAAGGGTGATGAGTGTTTTGCCACTGCCAGAATGGGGTGCGGCAACGATGATGGCTTTAGCCAATCGGGTTCTCCCGCAGGGCGGGGCCGTACCAGTCCAGCAGCGAACGCCAGTCACTGGCGTGGCCAATCACAATGATGGCAGGCGTCGGCGGATCATTCTCAGAAACGAAATTATCTGCCTCTTTCAAGGAGGTTACGGCCACTTGTTGATGCGGCATGGAAGCATTTGAAACGATGGCAACGGGATCGTCGACAGCACGGCCAGCCGCCATCAGTTTGCTTGCGATCTCGCCCAGGTTTTTCACGCCCATGTACATGACGATGACCGGGGCTGCGGTGGCCACGGCGGCCCAATCCACATTGGCGGGTGCCTTGCCGGTCGCGTCATGGCCGGTCAGGAATATCACGGCGTGGTTGGTGTCGCGGTGCGTCACGGGAATGCCCGCATAGGCAAGGCCGCCAATACCAGATGATATGCCTGGCACAATGCGAAACGGAACCCCTGCCTTGGCCAGCGTCTGGCTTTCTTCGCCGCCCCGGCCAAACATGAAAGGATCACCGCCCTTCAAACGCAATACGCGCTTTCCCTGCCGGGCCAACTCAATGAGGCGCAGCGATATATCCCGCTGCACAGGCGACGGCTTGCCGCCGCGCTTTCCGGCATATTCAAGCTCGGCCCCCACCCGCACCCAGCGTAAAATATCCGGGTTCACCAAAGCGTCGTAAACCACCACATCGCAGTGCTGCAAGGCGTGATAGCAGAGTAGGGACATGAGACCCGGCGCACCCGGGCCAGCGCCCACCAGCCAGACCCAGCCATTTTCAAAAACCGGAAACGCTTCTGCATCCAAACGTGCAAAACCCGGCGCATTGGATTGCGCTTCCCAGTGGCTCTGGCTTTTGGTTGGAGTTCCGGACATGCTTCCCTATACCGTTACCCCATGCGATTGGAAAAGCCAGAACAGACATTGCGGCGTGGCTGGACGACAGGGGCCTGCGCCACTGCCGCAACGAAGGCGGCACTGACAGCTTTGCTGACAGGGCATTTTCCCGATCCGGTTGAAATCACATTGCCCAAGGGCCAACTGGTTTCCTTTGCTTTGGCGCTCGAAGAAATCGGCGACGGCTGGGCGCAGGCTGGCATTGTGAAAGATGCAGGCGACGATCCTGACGTCACCCATGGTGCCACCATCATATCCAAAGTCCGACTGTCAAAGGCCGGCGTCATTTTCAAAGCTGGACAAGGCGTTGGCACAGTGACAATGCCAGGTTTGCCGCTTGCACCTGGTGAACCCGCCATCAACCCAGTCCCTCGCCAAATGATGCAAGCCGTGGCGGATGAACTTGGCACGGGTGCAGAAATCGAAATCTCGATTCCCGGCGGCGAGGCAATCGCCGAAAAAACCTGGAATGGCCGCCTCGGCATCATCGGCGGACTTTCCATTCTCGGCACCACAGGAATCGTCAATCCCTATTCCTGTGCCGCATGGATCGCCTCCATCCATCGCGGTGTTGACGTGGCCCGGGCCAACCACATGGCTCACATTGCGGGATGCACAGGTTCAACATCAGAAACTGCGGTGCAAACGCATTTCGGGTTGCCACTTGAAGCCATGATCGACATGGGCGACTTTGCAGGCGGGCTGTTGAAATATGTGAAACTCCATCCCGTGCCCCGCGTCACCATTGGAGGCGGCTTTGGCAAAATGGTGAAACTGGCACAAGGTGCGATGGATTTGCATTCTGGCCGCAGCCAGGTGGATTTCACTTGGCTGAGCGAGCGTGTGCCAGTGGCGTTGTGTGAGCAGGTGCTTGCCGCAAACACGGCGCAACACGTGCTTGAACTTGCGGGGCCAACACTTGCGCAAAACGTTGCAGAAGCTGCCGTGGTTCATGTGAAGCATTTGATTGGCGCAGCGAGTGCTGCCGATGTCATCATCGTTGCCAAGAACGGCAAAATCATCGCCCATGCCACTTAGCCGCATTCTGGTTTTGGGTGGAACCACAGAAGCGCGGGAAGCGGCACATGGCTTGCAAGTGTTGGGGCATGAGGTTGTCTATTCACTCGCAGGTGTCACCGTATCGCCGTTGTTGCCGCAAACCCGCCTCTGCCTTGGCGGGTTTGGTGGTGTTGATGGACTGGTATTATACTTAATGCACAACAAAATCGAAGCAGTTTTGGATGCCACGCATCCATTCGCTGCCATTATGTCGCGGCATGCACATGCGGCGTGTTTGCAAATCGATGTAACATTGGCGCGGCTTGAAAGACCTGCGTGGCAGCCAAAACGCGGAGACTATTGGCTCAGCGCTCATACTTTGACAGAAGCCGCAGAATTGCTGCCACCAGGTGCGCGGGTATTGCTGACGACGGGGCGTAGAGGAATTTCACAATTCACGTCCCGCTTTGATATCAGCGGTGTCATCCGGACGATTGAACGTCCTGCCGATATATTGCCGCCGCATTGGGAACTGCTGCTTGATCGGCCGCCGTTCTCACGTGATGATGAAATTGATCTCATGAAAATTCATGGCATCACCCATGTTGTCAGCAAGAATGCGGGGAGTTCCGCAACAGGGGCAAAGCTGGATGCAGCCCGTGCGCTGGGATTGCCTGTTGTCATGATCGAACGCCCAAGCAAGCCACAGTGCCGACGCTTTCCTGATGTTAAAACCTTGCTCGAACAACAATCCCAATGGCTTGGCAGCGCGTGAGCTTGGCCCTAAGGTTGCTTCGTATTGCAAAGAAGGATTCGCTCATGCGTTTTTTGTCAGGCCTTGTGACCGCAGCTGCCATTGTATTTGCCACCACTGCCGGTGCGGCAACGCTTGATGATGTGAAAGCGCGGGGCAAGCTGAATTGTGGTGTCAACACCGGGCTTTTGGGTTTTGCGCAAAAGGGGGCCGATGGGGCATGGGCCGGGTTTGATGTGGATTTCTGCAAAGCCGTGGCCGCCGCCGTTTTGGGCGATGCGGGCAAAGTTGAGTATGTGGGCCTCACTGCCCAGGACCGCTTTGAGAAATTGAAAACTGGCGCGGTTGATCTCTTGGCCCGCAACACCACCTGGACGATGGAACGCGAAACCAAAATGCCGATCCGCTTTGCCGGCGTGTCTTATCACGATGGGCAAGGTTTCATGGTGGCAAGGCTTTCAGGCGTCACCTCCGTCTTCAACATGAGCCAGGCCACCATCTGCTTTGTGAGCGGCACCACAACCCAAGCCAATGCCGATGATTTTTTCAAAGATCGTGAAATGGCCTATGTGGCGAAAACCTTTGACAACGCTGACGCCGCACTTGCCGCCTACGAAAATCTTGAATGTGACGCCTACACCGCCGACCAATCCCAGCTTTATGCGGTGCGCTTGAAATTGAAGCGGCCCGATGAGCACATCGTGTTACCTGAAGTCATTTCCAAGGAGCCACTCGGCCCCGCCGTGCGTGCAGGTGATGAGCAATGGTTCAACATCGTGCGTTGGACATTGTTTGCACTCATCAACGCCGAAGAACTGGACGTGCGCGGCCCCAATGTGGCCGACGAAAAAACCAAAACCAAACGCGCAGCCGTCAGGCGCGTTCTCGGCATCGATGGCTCTTTCGGCGCTGACCTCGGGCTCGATGCCGACTGGGCAACGCGCGCCATTACCGCCGTCGGCAATTACGGCGAAATATTCGAGCGCAATTTGGGCGAAAGTTCACAGCTCAAGATCGCGCGTGGGCTGAATGCGACATGGGACAAGGGCGGAGTCCTCTACGCGCCGCCGGTGCGGTAATTATACACTTGTATAATTATACTATTCGTGTAATTTCGAAAACATGAATAAACCTGTTTTCATCAGAAAAGTTGGCAACTCGCTGACATTGACAGTCTCTGACATTGCCAGGGATTTGGGCCTTGGTGAGGGAGACCAGGTATTTGTTGCGCGGACTCCCAATGGCTTTGAGATAACGCCTTACAACGCCAATTTTGACAAAGCTGTTGAAGCAGCGCGTTCCTTCATGCGTAAATATCCGAATGCAATGAAAAAGCTCGCAGAATAAGACACTTCCGTGATCTGGCTTGAAAAAGACATGGTGGATGCGTTCCATCGGGAGTCACTTGCGTTGTTTGGCGGCGGTGACGGTCTTCGAGACGAAGGCCTGTTGCTCAGTGCTTTGGCGCGCCCGCAAAATCTTCACGCTTGCGAACCAGAAGCTGACGTTTTTCGGCTTGCAGCTTCCTATTGCCACGGCATCGTCAAAAACCATCCCTTTGTCGATGGTAATAAACGCACAGGAACATTGGCGGCAGTCGCGTTTCTTGCACTCAACAATGTAGAGATGATATTTGAAGAACCGGAGATTGTTGTAATGGTGATCGGTCTTGCATCAAGCGAAGTCAGTGAAGATGAGTTTGCGGATTGGTTGCGGAAGAACGCTGCCCGCTAACCCATCGCCACTTTCTGTGCACTCGCCCCCCATTCCGCCCAAGACCCGTCATAAAGCGCGTGATCCCCATGGCCGATTTGCTCCAGCGCGAGGATCAAAATCGCCGCCGTAACGCCAGAGCCACATGAAGTGATGACGGGTTTGGTGAGGTCAACACCTGCTGCTTCAAAAGTGGCGCGGAGTTCGGCTTTGGATTTCAGTGTGCCATCGGCGTTGATCAAGTTGGCGTAATGTACGTTGAAAGCACCCGGCATGTGGCCGGGACGTACACCGGGACGAGGCTCTGGTTCTTCTCCGCGAAAGCGAGTGGGAGAGCGTGCGTCGGCAACTTGAGCATGGCCAGAAGAAAGGGCTGTCGCCACATCATTCATGTTGCGCCGATTTTTGGCGTCCATCTTTGCATTGAAGTGCAAGGTTTGAAATGCGGTCATTGTTGATGCTGTCGGGTGCCCATCGGCTTCCCATTTCTTCAAGCCGCCATCGAGCACAGAAACCTTGTCATGGCCAAAACTGTGCAACATCCACCAGAGTCGCGCCGACGAGAACAGGCCGACGCTGTCATAGACAATGACATGGCTTTGGTTGGTAACACCAAGGGCGGCGATGTCAGCGGCAAATTTCTCCGGCGATGGCAACATGTGGGGCAGGGTGGTTGCAGGATCAGCTCCTGCGTCGAGATCGTAAAACCGTGCGCCGGGAATGTGCTTTGTTGCAAACTCTTGCCCCGCGTTTCGCTTGGCAGTGGGTAAGTGCCATGAAGCGTCGACAATCGCCAATTCAGGTGCCGTTAAGTTTTGCGCCAGCCACGCTATCGAAACCAGATTGCCCGTCATGTCGTCAACACCAAACGAATGCGGCGGTTGATCTTGCCCTTGTTCTCGATTTTCTGAACTGCAATAGGGCCAATCTCGCCCGTCGCGTTCACATGGGTTCCCCCGCACGGCTGCATGTCAATTTTGCCCCCATCGCCAATCAACACCAGCCGCACCCGCCTCGTTCCACGCGGTGGTTTTACAAACATCGTGCGAACCATTTCGGGATTGGCGTCCAGTTCCTCATCGGTGATCCAGCGCGTGGAGATGGCGTGATTGTCCGCAATCATCACATTGATCCCCGCTTGCAGCGCATGCTTCTCGGGGATCTGCCCTTCAGGAATATCGAAATCAATGCGCCCGCCATCTTCAGTGATGGATGAACCCGTCACCGGAAACGGCACCGACGCAAACAGCAAATGCATCATGGTGTGGCAGCGCATGACCTTGTGGCGGTGCACCCAATCCAGTTCCAGCGTCACAGAATCACCAATTGCGGGCAGGGCGGAACCTTCAGCTGGCACATGCACCACACTTTTGTTCGCGTCATAAACAGTGGTGGCGATGGTGATGGTCGCATTGTTCCAACGCATCACACCCTTGTCTCCCGGCTGCCCGCCAGACGTGGCATAGAACACAGACTGGTCTGTCAAGATGCCGCCGCGCTCGTTGATGCCCACAACTTCGGCTGTGCACGATCGCTGATAGGCATCATCACGGAAAAGCAGGGCCGTCATTTTCAGACGTCTTCAAACACGCGTGGCACCGGCGTTTCATCCGTCAGCCACTTCGGCACCGGCAATCCCTTGGAGCGCAGGAATTCCGGATTGAACAGCTTCGACGCATAGCGTGTGCCAAAGTCACACAGGATGGTGACAATGGTGTGGCCGGGTCCCATTTGTTGTGCGAGGCGGATGGCACCGGCAACGTTCACACCGGTGGATGCGCCCATGCAAAGTCCTTCATGTTGCAACAGGTCGAAGGCAATCGGAATGGCTTCATTGTCTGAAATCTGGAAGGCCTCATCCACAATGATTCCTTCAAGATTTTTAGTGATGCGGCCCTGGCCAATGCCTTCGGTGATGGAAGAGCCTTCAGACTTCAACTCGCCTGTTTTGTAATAGCTGTAGAGCGCTGCTCCCATCGGATCAGCAAGCGCGATCCGCACATTCTTGTTGCGCTCCTTCAGCGCCAGCGACACGCCCGCCAATGTGCCACCGGAGCCGACAGCGCAAACGAAGCCATCAACCTTGCCATCTGTCTGAGTCCAGATTTCGGGCGCCGTGGTTTCAATATGCGCCTGCCGGTTCGCCACATTGTCGAACTGGTTGGCCCAGACACCGCCCAAGGCTTTGGCGAGGCGGCCTGAATATTTCACGTAATTGTTGGGGTTCTTGTAAGGAACCGCTGGCACTTCAACCAACTTCGCCCCCAATTGTCGCAACGCGTCTTTCTTTTCCTGCGACTGGGTTTCAGGAATCACAATCACCGATTTGAAACCAAGCGCATTGGCAACGATGGTGATGCCGATGCCGGTGTTTCCAGCCGTTCCCTCAACAATCGTGCCGCCCGGTTTCAATTCGCCCCGCGCAATGGCATCACGGATGATGAACAATGCCGCCCGGTCTTTCACCGATTGCCCCGGGTTCATGAACTCGGCCTTGCCCAAAATGAGGCAGCCCGTCAGTTCAGACGCCTGCTTCAACCTGATGAGTGGCGTATTGCCAATGGCGGCGATGGTGTCGGCTTTAATGTCCATGGCGATCCTTGCGTTATCCCATTGACATGCAACAGTGAGATTGATCCGTCAATTCAAGACGGAGAACTATTGCTTGCAGCAAAGGGACCTCTCCCCCGGCTTCGCCGTACCCTCTCCGAAGAGGAGAGGGACCTCTTGCAGTGACCGCCCTGAACAGTAAAAGGGGAGGCCGCAACACAAGTCCCTCTCCTCTTCGGAGAGGGTGCCCAAAGGGCGGGAGAGGTCCCTGTGCTGCAAGCGATTGCCTTGCTCTGGAATTACTTTGGCGCACATGCATGTGATGAAAAAATGGCTCCCCGAGTTGGACTCGAACCAACGACATTTCGATTAACAGTCGAATGCTCTACCAACTGAGCTATCAGGGAATTGGTCCGCGTATAGCGCAAGGCGTTTTCCGGCGTAAAGGGTTTTTATGAATTATCTGTCACTCTCCACACGAAAACGGGAAATGCATGGATTTTTCCGCATGTAATTCATATCTGTGACATTTTGCGATTGGAAACTGAGGCGCCGATGAAATCCATCAATTTATTTGGCCGGCGCATACCCATGCCGCGCAGTATTTGGCTGCGCGTGCCATTGGGCATCATCATGGTGATTGCCGGACTTTTGGGGTTTTTGCCCGTGCTTGGCTATTGGATGATTCCAGTCGGACTTTTGATTTTGTCGATTGATTTTCCGGTCGTCCGGCGCTTTCGCCGCAATTGGACCGTCAAATTGGGAGGCTGGTTCAAGCGGAAATGGCCGCGCGCCGCGGGAAAACTGGGCATGACGTTCAAGAAAGCCCCGCAAAAGGGATGAATTTGGAGGCCTCGGAGGGAATCGAACCCCCGTACGAGGATTTGCAGTCCTCTGCGTAGCCACTCCGCCACGAGGCCAACAAATTCATAAAAACCAAACCAATCCAACACGTTAGTGTGGTTTGACACGGGCCAATCGCCAGTGCGTCGCGTTTATAGTCGATGCACGTCAGCCTTACAACCGCAGTGCAAAATAATTGCTAACACTTCTCAACAAGCCCCACCTGTGGCCTTTTTGCTGCTGACAGACACGTATCGGATTGATATATGCGTTAAGGACTCAGCAAGGCTGCTCAGGCAGAAGGCGGCGGCTGGGTCTGCTTGGATGTGCGGAACAGAGGTGTGCGTGTCGATTAACAGTGTCAATAAATGCGCCGCAGCGTCGGCTGTGGTGGTTGCGTGGATGCTGTCTGCGCCGTTGAGCCATGCCGAAAGCCTGCACGACGCACTGCGCTGGGCCTATGAAACCAACCCCACCTTGCAGGCTGAACGGGCGCGGCTGCGCGCCACCGACGAGTTGGTGCCTCAGGCAAAGGCCGGATGGAAGCCTACTATCGTGGCGCGTGGCACCGGCAGCCAGCAATGGAGCAACACCGACGAAACCAAATGGGAAGATAACGCCTCCCTCAACCTCAGCATCCAGTTGAACCAGCCGATTTTCAGGGGGTTCAAGACTGTTGAAGGCATCAAACGGGCAAAAGCCAACGTGCAAGCCTCACGCCAGGCGCTGTTGGCGACGGAACAGAATGTACTTTTCACCACCATCCGCGCCTATGTCGCCATTATCCGCGATCAAAAAGTGCTGGAATTGCGCAAGCGCAATGTCACCAACCTGAAAAAGCAGGTCGATGGCGCAGTGGCCCGCTTCGAAGTGGGCGAAGTCACCACAACCGACGTGCAACAGTCCCGCGCGCGACTGGCCTCTGCCACTGCCAGTGTTGCACAAGCCAAGGCGACTTTGAAATCCAGCATGGCGTCTTATCTCGCTGTAACAGGCAAGAAACCCGGCAAGCTGAAAGCCGTGAAAATGGCCACAACCCCCAGAAGCCTTGAAACCGCACTCGAAGAAGCCTCGCGCGTCAATCCAGACATTCTATCGGCTGCCTTTGTCTATGACGCTGCCCTGCATGACGTGAAGATTGCCTTTGGAGATTTGCTGCCAAGCGCGAGTTTGAGTGCATCCGGAAGCACCACGTTCAATCCAAACACGCAGAACCCCAGCATTGATCGGACAGATGAAATTGTTGTGGAGGGTGTTGTGACAATTCCACTCTACCAGGGTGGTGCGGAATATGCTGCAGTGCGCCAAAGTAAGCAAATTGCCAGTCAAAGGCAGATCGGCATCATCGGGGCCACCCGTGCGGTGCGTGAACAGGTGGCCTCATCCTGGCATATACTGGTTGCGTCCAAAGAGTCGATCATTGCGGCCCGGGCCCAGGTCAATGCGGCGCAAAAAGCACTGGAAGGTGTGAAGCAGGAATATCTGGTGGGTTCGCGCAGCACCTTGGATGTGCTGAATGGCGAGCAGGAATTGCTGAACGCCCGCACCACGCAAGTGGCAACAGAGCATGACCAGACCGTGGCGTCCTATCAGGTTCTGGCCGCGATCGGGCGGCTCACCGCAAAGGAACTGGGCGTCCCCGGTGCCCTCTATGACCCCGAAGAAAACTACAATGCCACCAAAAACAAGTGGTTTGGGCTTGACGTGGAAACGGTTGAGTAACACTCTTTGTGGTTAGGTGTTGACGGAAAGTTATCCGGCATCGCCGGGGCGTTGGGAAATCATGGATCTGAAAGTGGACGAATTGCTTGCTTCGATCCGCAAGACGATGGACAGCGACATTGACGCGTTGAGCACGTCGATGACCACGCAGTCGCGTGGTACATTGATGCGGGGCGCATTGCGTGAAATGCGTGTCAGCATGGGTGTAGAGCAGCCTGAAGACATGTCTGCACCCCTGCCGCGGATCAGGCCAACTGACGAAGACCTGCCGACTTTGCGCGACCGCATCCGCCGCAACGTGGAAGAAAGCGAAATGCTGGCCGCCGCCCAGCCAGCGCCGCCGTCACCTTCCCAGTTTGCACGGGCACAATACCAAGAACCGCTGCATCGCCCCACCCGCAGTGATTTTTCCAACATCCTCGATGTGCCACCCGAAGCACCCAACCTTCGTCCCAGCTATGACCAGGACGACGAGGATTTGCGTTACGACCAGGAACAGAACTGGCAACAGCAAGCGGCCTATGCGCAGCGCTATGCCGAGCCGCCGCGCCTGATGGCCCCCCACGTCGAAGCCGCCACCGACCGCGCCTTCCAGCAACTCTCAGACAATATCCTGCACCGCGCCCTCGGCGACCGTTCACTTGAAGACATGGCAAGAGACATGCTGCGCGGTCAGATCAAGCAATGGGTGGACGCGAACCTGCCACAACTGGTGGAAGCGATTGTGCGCGAAGAGATTGAACGCGTTTCAAGGCGGGGCAGGTAGCCCCTTACCAACAAGCGCGGGGTTTTCGCATGTGGCAACAAAGGAACCTCATCAGTCACGGCTGCGCTACGCTACGCCGCGCCAGCTTCTCCAAGGAGAAGCGACAATGTCAAAGTATCGTCCCTTCTCCTTGGAGAAGGTGGCGCGAAGCGCCGGATGAGGTCCCTTCGTTGCCACATGCAATAGTTCTGACCGCATTCTGTAAAGTATCACAATCCATGCCGGTTTCCCCCAATCGGTTCCGCATGGGCGATGACACGCGCAATGCCAGGGATCGTTGCCTTGATCTCCTCCTCCAGCGCGTCAATCACCCCGTGCACGGTTTCGACTGAAAGGTCCGGCGCAAAGCGGCAGTGGTAGTGCAGGTAGATGGCACCATCGGTTTCGCGCACCCGGATATTGTGGAGGTCATGCATGCGCTTATAGCCCCGCGCGAGGCGTTCAAGATTGGCGATGATCTGACTGCGCGCCGCGTCGCTCAATTCACGGCCATGCAGCAGGCGTTGGGGCAGGGGTTCGATGTGGCTTTCCACCTCCACGCCGCCGCCAAGCGCATCGCGAATCTCTTCTTCCAGAAGTGTTGCCTGCGCATGGGCCGCCAAAAGACTGGTCGCGCCATCGACTTCAAGGTCAAAGCTCACGGCCAGTTTGCCATCCACATCCTGCACCGCCAAATGATGGATGGCCATGTTGCGGTGTTGCGCCACGAGGCGGACTTGTTCGAAGGCGGTTTCAGAATCAAGCGCCACCGGATTCGTGGTGATGGTCATGTCGGCTTTCGGGAACGCCGCAAGCACCGCTGTCTGGATGCGCTCCCTGATGTTGACGATCTCCTGCACGGAGTGGGTGCGGGCCACATCAACGCCAACCGTCAAAAACAATTGCCCGCCCACGGGCTTGGCGCGGATTTGCGCGACGTCGAGCACGCCCGGTACATCGCCCACCAGTCCACGCAGTTTTTGCGTCACACCTTCGGGCGCGGTGTCGAGCAGATTGTTGACACTGGCGCGTCCCAGCTTCCAACAGGCGCGCAAGATAAACGCGGCAACGACAATGGCGACAGCCGTATCCGCCCATGGATATCCCAATAACACCGCAAGCAGCCCAAGCAGTGCAGCACCCGAACTCCACATGTCCGACGCGAAATGAATGGCATCAGCCGCCAACGCCGGACTTTTAGTGGCCTCTGCGGCGCGGGCCAGGGCACGGGAGCGGTTGTAATCCACAGCGATAGACACCAGCAGAATGGCAACGGCCCACCAGGAGAAAATTGCACTGTGGTTTTCGCCCATCAATCGTTGCAGCGCCTCCCACAAAATGAAAACCGCCAGCGCCACCAGCAATCCGGTTTCAAACAACGCCGCCAGACTTTCCACCTTGCCATGGCCATAGTGGTGGTCTTCATCGGCCGGCTTGTCGCCAAACTTCACCGCCGCAAGCGTGATCCCCGTCGCCAAAAAATCCGAGAGTGAATGCAATGCTTCGCTCAACATGGCAAGCGAACCAGTGACCAAAGCCGCTGCCAATTTCAAAACTGACAGCCCGCCACTTGCGACCAGTGAAATCAGCGCGACATGTTGTTTTTGTTCTGAACTCATGTGCTTCACTTATCCAGTTTCGGTTGCGAACTCCACACCCACTCAACCCCTTGCAGAAACAGTGGAAATGTCTAATTATTATGGTTGTAGGGGAAGCGGGGAATCATGAAACATGCAATTTTATCGGCTGTGCTGGCATTGGGACTCGCCAGTTGTGCAACCATTGTCAAAGGCACGGACCAGACCATTGCACTCGATACGCCGGGGCATGAGGGTGCCCAGTGCACGCTGACGTCTAAAGGCATCGGCAACCGCACAGTGACAACACCCGCCCTCGTCAGTCTTCCCAAATCCCGCCACGACATCACCGTCCATTGCAAGAAGGGCTGCTTCAAAGGCCAGGGCATCATCAGCTCGGACATTGCAGGGGCCACAGCGGGCAATCTTATACTCGGAGGCGTCGTCGGCCTTGGTGTTGATGCAGCCTCCGGTGCCATGAACAAATACAACGAGCAAAACCAGATCGCGATGACCGAGAGCAACGACTGCACGTCGTAGGCACCTCTCCCCCGGCTTCGCCGGACCCTCTCCTCTTCGGAGAGGGTCCGCGAAGCGGGGGAGAGGTCCCTTGGCTGCAAGCGATGGCCCTGAACAGACGCGGCCTTTGCCATCTGCAATCGGCTTGGCTATACGCCACTCCAACTCCCCAACACATCTGGATTGCTATGGCCCTCGAAAAAACTTTTACGCCCCAAGACATTGAAGCCCGCCTATACAAGGCCTGGGAGGACGGCGGTTATTTCAAGCCGGGGCGCAAGCCCAAAGCTGAACCCTACACCATCGTCATTCCGCCGCCCAACGTCACGGGCAGCTTGCACATGGGGCACGCCCTCAACAACACGATCCAGGACATCCTCGTGCGTTTCGAGCGCATGCGGGGCCGTGACGTGTTGTGGCAACCCGGCACAGACCATGCCGGCATCGCCACGCAGATGGTGGTGGAGCGTTTGCTCAAGGCCGAAAACAAAACCGACCGCCGCAGCATGGGCCGTGAGGCGTTCCTCAAGCGCGTGTGGGAGTGGAAAGCCGAATCCGGTGGCACCATCGTCAACCAGTTGAAGCGCCTCGGTGCCTCCTGCGATTGGTCGCGCGAGCGCTTCACCATGGACGAAGGCTTGAGCAAAGCCGTGCTCAAAGTTTTCGTGCAACTCTACAAGCAAGGGCTGATCTACAAGGACATGCGCCTCGTCAACTGGGACCCCGTGCTCGAAACCGCGATCTCTGACATCGAAGTCGAAACGCGCGACACCAAAGGTTCCATGTGGTCCTTCGCCTATCCGCTGAAAGATGGCCCGGTCGACGGCATTTCCGAAATCGTGATTTCCACGACGCGCCCCGAAACCATGCTGGGCGATGGTGCCGTCGCCGTTCACCCCTCGGACGAGCGCTACAAAAACCTCATCGGCAAACTGGTGCGCCTGCCGATTGCGGAACGCTACATCCCCATCATCGCCGATGAGTATCCTGACCCTGAATTCGGCACGGGTGCGGTGAAGATCACCGGCGCCCACGACGAGAACGATTTCCACGTTGCAAAGCGCCACAACATTCCGCTGATCATGTTGATGGACAAGAAGGCGCGGATGATAGCGACGCCGGAAAATTTCGTGCCCGAGCGTTTCAACGGCAAGGACCGTTACGACGCCCGTAAAATGGTGTTGGCTGAAATCGAGGAACTCGGCCTCTACCGCGGCAAGGAAGACAAGCTGATCCCGCAACCTTATGGAGACCGTTCCAACACCGTCATCGAGCCAATGTTGATGGAGCAGTGGTACGTCAACGCCGCCGAACTCGCCAAAGGCCCCATCGCCGCCGTTGAGGATGGCCGCACCATCATTCATCCGAAGTCATGGGAGAAAACCTACTTCGAATGGATGCGCAACATTCAGCCGTGGTGCGTGTCACGTCAGTTGTGGTGGGGGCATCAGATTCCGGCGTGGTATGGGCCGCGAGTAAACTCTGATCCAGATTTCCTAAATGCTAAAGCCGGACCAAAAGTTTTTGTTGCAGAAAGTTGGGAACAAGTAGGAGAGGAAGCTATCAGCTACTATGGTCGTCGAGTGAAGGTTCATGAGTCGGGTATCGCGTCAGATGAATTTCAGCAAGCGTTTGGAGATTTTGAGACAGCTCAAGACTTGAGGCGGCGACCCTCTGATTGGGCGATTGCCGTTCGCAACATTCCGGCGATTGAGAATCACGACATAAGTGCTCCCATTCATCGCGATCCAGACGTTCTCGACACTTGGTTCTCCTCCGCCCTGTGGCCGTTTTCCACACTCGGCTGGCCGGAACAAACGCCAGAACTGAAGCGCCATTACAAAACCGATGTGCTGGTCACCGGCTTCGACATCATCTTCTTCTGGGTTGCCCGCATGATGATGATGGGCATGCATTTTATGGACGAGGTGCCGTTTCACACGGTCTATCTCCACGCCCTTGTGCGCGATGAGAAGGGCCAGAAAATGTCGAAGTCGAAGGGCAACGTGCTCGATCCCCTCGACCTCATTGACAAATATGGCGCAGATGCACTCCGCTTCACCCTCGCTGCCATGGCCGCCATGGGCCGCGACATCAAGCTGGCCCCCGCACGTGTTGAAGGCTACCGCAACTTCGCCACCAAACTCTGGAACGCCTCACGCTTTGCCGAGATGAATGGTGTTGTGCGCGACGCCGAATATGATCCGGTCGCCGCCCGCGTCACCGTCAACCGCTGGATTGCAGGTGAGGTCGCCCGCACGCAAGGCGCCATCACCAAGGCGCTTGAAGACTACAAGTTCAACGAAGCCGCCGCTTGCGCCTATCACTTCGTCTGGAACATTTTCTGCGACTGGTACGTGGAACTGATCAAGCCCATTCTTACCGGCACCAACGAAGCCGAGAAGCGCGAAACCCAGGCCACCTGCGCCTGGGTGCTCGACCAGATCTACATCATGCTCCACCCTTTCATGCCCTACATCACTGAAGAGCTGTGGCAGCAAACAGCAATGCGTGAGCGTATGCTGATCGACGAAAGCTGGCCGAATTACAAAGGCCTCGGCGACACATCAGCCGACGCCGAAATGAATTGGGTGATACGCCTCATCTCCGAAGTGCGCAGTGTGCGCGCCGAAATGAACATCAACGCGGGAGCCAAGATTCCCTGTGTGCTGGTAGGTGCAGGCCAAGACGCCAGACGCCGCGCAAAGTCATGGGAAGCCGAAATCATGCGCCTCGCCAGATTGAGTTCTCTGGGTTTCGAAGACCAAGTGCCGAAGGCAAGCGCACAAATGGTGTTGGACGAAGCGACAATCGCATTGCCCCTCGAAGGTGTGATCGATTTCGCGTCCGAAAAAGTCCGGCTCTCGAAAGAAAAAGATAAAAACACCAAAGACATTGCGGTGATCGATGGCCGGCTGAACAACACAGCCTTCGTAGCCAAAGCCCCGCCGGAAGTGCTGGAAGAGTCCCGCGAGTTAAGGGCGGAGCTTGAGGCGCGACGGGCGAAACTGGATGAGGCGTTGGGGAGGTTGGGATAAGATGATTCAATACTTCACGGTTCGCAGAGCTCATACTGTTTGGGGCGATTACAGTGACATACTTATACATGGTCTTGTTGACTACGATGGCAACAAACAAACTGGCGAAGACGCATTAATGCGCGCTGACGCTTGGATGCCTGAAATGGGCTTGCCCTTGGGCATGTGGTTCGTAGGCGAACGAGTGAAACATGCAATTGAGAATTCAAAATTCCGGAACTTTCTTGGCAATCGAGTGCATATCTCAAAGGCAACTAAAGTGGGTTGGCGGAACTGGAATCTCGAAGCAGACGAGCCGCAAAAGTATCCCGCACAGAGTGAGCCAGAAAACTACATTTTGGCACGCAAAAATGATGAAACAACAAGGTTGGCAGTGCCGCCTGTTTGGCGGTTGATTCCGGCTACCATAGAGGGGCCATTTGCAACTTGGGTAGAAACAGCAATAAAATCACCTGAAACTGCACCGCATCTGGCCGCACGCAAAGGTGAGTTGAGTTACTGCGTTTCAGAGGATTTCAAAACTCTGCTGGAAAATATTGCACCATCAGCAATGAATTTCGAAAGAAAATGATTGAGCGTAAATTCTGACCAATGATGCTCTTTTTCTCCCTTGTCGCGAAGCGATGGGGGAGCACCCGAAGGGGGGAGTGGTTCAACGAATCACCTGTCCAAGCCGACCACTTGGATGATAGAAATGATGTAGAACAATTCAGCTGGAAGAGTTTCCGCTCTTCCGGCTCTTGGTGGTCGGATCGTACGCCACTCAGCCTTTGGGGCTGTGAGGGAGCTCCCTCATCGCGTTCCGCGACAAAAGAGAAAAACGAACAACTCCCTTGCGCGCGAAGCGCGTGGGGGAGCGCCCCCGAAGGGGGGAGGGGGTGGGTCGGCTTGGCGCGGTTTTGCTGAAAGCCAGCATACACCGACACACCCCTCCGCCCCTTCGGGGCACCTCCCCGCCGCTTGCGCGTCAAGGAGGTTAAGACAATCGCGGACACTTGCCTTTTTCTCCCTTGCGCCGAAGGCGTGAGGGACTACCCGATAGGGGGAGGGAGTGGTTCAACGAGTCACCTGTCCAAGCCGACCCACTCCCTCGGCGCGTTGCGCCACTCCCTCTTCGCGTTCCGCGACAAGGGAGAAAAAATTTCAACTCCCTCGCGCGCGCAGCGCGTGGGGGAGCGCCCCCGAAGGGGGGAGGGGGTGTGTCTGCGGGTGCTGCTGCCGAGACCGAGCGCGTTGAAACACCCCATCGGCGCTTCGCGCCACTTCCCCACGCGTGCCGCGTGAGGAAGTTGTTCACCACCCTCATCGCACTCGCGACAAGCAAGTAACGCCAGACCCTCCACACAGATTGCCCCCTCTTTGCCAGCGTGATAACCATCCCGTCATCATCTTCCGGAGAAGCCAATCATGAGCCGTGCCTTCAGCGTCCCGCCGATCACCAACCTGTTGCGCGACAAGCTGGTGCCTTTCACCATGGATGGACCGGAATTTACAGCGCTCACCAATTGGTTGCCGGTGACCTATGATGAGAAGACCGGGTGTGGCAGTTATTATTTCCAGATGCTGCCGGGCTGCGCAACCAAGCCCCATGTGCACAAGGGGTTTGAAGAGTTTTACATTCTGGAAGGCGAAGCCATTGAAAGTGATGGCACTGTCCTCAAAGCGGGTGACTTCATCAGCTTCCCGCCGGGGTCATACCACAACACGCGGACAGAGACCGGCTGCCTGGCGCTTGTGATTGAATGGCAACCACCGGCGTGAATCTTGCCCATCCTCACCGACAATCTCGCAACGCCCATCGGCGACATGGTGATCACCGCGCGTGATGGCGTGTTGTTGAGATTGAGGGACGCTGCCCTTTTTCCCCCTCATCGCGTTCCGCAACAGGAGAGAAAAATGAACAACTCCCTTGCGCGCGGAGCGCGTGGGGGAGCGCCCCCGAAGGGGGGAGGGGGTGTGTCTGCGGGTGCAACTGCCGAGACCGCATGCGTTGAAACACCCCATCGGCGCGCTTCGCGCCACTTGCCCACGCGTGCCGCGTGAGGAAGTTATGAGCTTCAACACCAGCCTGTCACGCCGCCTCCGGCCGTAGCTTCATTCCCAACTCCTTCATCACCTTTAAAATCGTGCTGAAACTCGGATTGCCGTCTTTTGACAGTGTCCGATACAGCCCTTCGCGCGTAAGGCCTGTGGCTGCTGCGATGTCACTCATGCCTTTGGCGCGGGCGATGTCGCCCAATGCTGACGCGATGAAGGCTGCGTCATCGCCCGCTTCCTCGAAGCAGGCTTCGAGATAGTTGACCATGTCTTCTTCTGATTCAAGATAGTCAACAGGATCAAATTTTTTGAAGCCAGGTTTCATTTTCACACCTTCCAGCGCAGGGCAATTGTCTTCGCCTCCGCGATATCTTGTTGTTGCGTGGATTTATCACCACCACAAAGCAGAACAATCAACCTGCCTTGGACTTCCGTAAAATAAATGCGGTAGCCTGGACCATGATGTATCCTCATTTCGCTGACACCATCGCCAACAAATTTCACATCTCCCGGATTGCCTTTGGACAGCCTAACGACGCGGGCAACAATACGGGTCTTGGCCATAGAATCGCGGAGCTTTCGAAGCCACGATTCAAACTCTGGCGAACTGATGATTTCAGCCATGGCTATTTGTAATCTATAAATCACATTAAGTCCAGATGCAATTTGGTATCGTTCCTGCCATGTCGCTCTTCCTCACCGACAAACTCGCAACACCCATCGGCGACATGGTGATCATTGCGCGTGATGGCGTGTTGCTGCTGCTTGAGTTTGACGACGCCAAGGAGCGCTACATGCGCGACATGCGGGCGCGTTACGGCGACATTGCGCTGACGCCCCATGGCAACCCCTTTGGCTTCACCGCGATCATGCACCGCTATTTCGCGGGCGACATTCAAGCCATTGACGGGCTCAAAACCGACGGTGGCGGCACGGCTTTTGAGAGCCAAGTTTGGGCGCTGCTCAAGCAAATCCCTGTTGGCACCACGCGCTCCTACGGTGACCTCGCGCGCTCACTTGGCGACATCAATTTGTCCCGTGCTGTCGGCGCCGCCAATGGCAAAAATCCCATTGCCATTGTTGTGCCATGCCACCGTGTCATCGGCGCAAATGGCACCATGACGGGCTTTGCCGGCGGCCTTCACCGCAAGCAATGGCTCTTGCGGCATGAAGGTGCGCTGCTTATCTGAATGCGATGCGAAACAACCCTTACTACAGCGGCCCTTTGAGTGATCACTTTGACGGCACGCGGTTTTTCGTTGCCCAGCATAATCAGGACAAGTCGCGCCGTGATTTACTCCGTATGGTCAAAGATGGAGGACGGCAGCCATGGCCGCGCCGGGTTCCAAGCCCCTTCACTGCAAAACCGGAATTGCGCGTTGGCGGCCTCACCTCAACACTTATCGGCCATGCCAGTTTCCTGGTGCAGACAGCCGGCCACAATTTACTGATTGACCCGGTCTATTCCAAACGCGCCAGTCCCGTGCAGTTCGCAGGGCCAGCACGCGTCAATCCACCGGGGATCAGCTTTGACGATCTGCCGCCCATTGACGCAGTGCTGATCACCCACAGCCACTACGACCATCTGGACAAGTTGACCCTGCGCGCCCTCGCCAAAAGCCACAATCCGCTGTTCATTTGCCCCTTGGGTGTTGACGCGTTGCTGCAACGGATCGGCGTCGCAGGGCAGGGTGCCACAGCGCTGGATTGGTGGCAGAGCACCGTCCTTGGCGACCTCACGATTCACGCCGTTCCCACCTATCACTGGTCCGCCCGGGGACTTGGCGACCGCCGCCTGACGCTGTGGTGTTCCTTCGCCATCACCACACCCTCAGGCCTCGTCTATCACATCGGTGACACGGGCTATGGCTATGGGGCATTTTCCCGCGACCTGCGAGAACGACTCGGCCCGCCTGTCCTCGCCCATATTCCCATCGGCGCCTATGAACCGCGCTGGTTCATGAAAGACGCCCATGTGAACCCGCAGGAAGCCGTTCAAATTTTTCAGGACTGTGAAGCAACCCACGCCATTGGCCATCACTGGGGCACGTTCCAACTCACCCAGGAGGCCCATGATGCGCCGGAAAAGGACCTCGCAAAAGCCCTCTCATCAGCCGCAATCCACCCTGAACGGTTCACCGCATTCCGCCCGGGGCAGGCTTTTTCGTTGTGAGTTTTTGAGTCCTCTACCCGCTCACAACCGGGGCCTATCTCCCCATGGGGACCATCTTTCAGGCGTGGTCCCAAACCTTCAGCAATGTCGCTTGACGGGATCTGGCGCTCCGGTCTCACTCAGAACATATATAGAACATTCCGCCGGAATGTCAAGTGGTTTTTTTGGCAGTCTTGCGATTTCTGAGAACATGCTCATGTTGTGCGTCGTAGAGAGCGCTGTCCCTGAATGTGGTATGGCCCAAAACCCGCCCCACCAAAATCAGCGCCGTGCGCGTCAGTTTTTCGGCCCGCACTTTTTTGGCAATATCGCCAAGCGTGCCGTGGATGAACTGTTCATCCGGCCAGCTCACCCGGAAACCCACAACCACTGGGCAGTCTTCCCCATAGTGCGGAATGAGTGAGCGCTGGATATAGGGAATATTGCGCACCGAAAGATGGATGGCGAGTGTCGTTTTCGACGCGCCCAATTTCTCCAGTTCCTCGCCCTCAGGCATTTTTGAGGATTGCATGGCGGTGCGCGTCAGGATCACGGTCTGCGCCACTTCCGGCAAAGTGAATTCCATCTTCAACGCCGCCGCCGCCGCCGCGAATGCGGGAACGCCTGGGGTGATATCATAGGGAATGCCAAGCGCATCCAAGCGCCGCATCTGCTCGCCAATTGCTCCGTACAGGCTCGGATCGCCTGAATGCACCCGCGCCACGTCCTCGCCACGCTCATGCGCGGCGCTGATTTCAGCGATGATCTCATCGAGGTGCATCGGTGCGGTGTCCAGGACGCGCGCACCCGCGGGCGCTGCCTTGACGATCTCCTCCGGCACAAGCGAGCCTGCATAAAGGCAAACCGGACAAGCCTGGATGAGTTTCAATCCGCGAAGGGTGATGAGGTCAGGCGCACCCGGGCCTGCGCCGATGAAGTGAACGGTCATTCTGCTGCCAAAGTCCCAATGGAGTCCATTTTCTTCGCATAGCCTCTTGGGGTGTATGCATAGGTCTTGCCATCGCCACGCGCGATGGTTCTCGATTGCGAAGAACCGACGAGCACGACTGTCAGCATATCCACATCCTCCGCCTTGAAATCCTCAAACCTCAGTACACGGACATTCTCCTCTGGGCGTCCCAGACTCGAAGCCAGGATCACCGGTGTATCCGGATGGCGGTGCGGTGCCAGAAATTCAAATGCCCGCACAATCTGGTCCACCCGCTTCAATGAACGCGGATTGTAGAACGCGACAACGAAATCACCTTCCGCCGCCGCCTTCACCCGTCGCTCAATCGCATCCCAAGGTGTGAGGAGATCCGACAGCGAGATGCAGCAGAAGTCATGGCCGATCAATGCGCCCGCCCGCGCCGAGGCCAATTGAAACGCTGAGATACCGGGATGCACTTCAACGCCCACACGGCAGGGTTCGCGGTCAATCAGTTCATACACAAGCGCTGCCATGGCATAGATCGCCGCATCGCCGGAACAGATCAGCGCAACAGTCTTTCCCTGTTTCGCCAGCTTGATGGCGTGGCGGCAACGGCCCTCTTCGCCACCAAGTGGGAAGTCATGGCGGATTTGCTCCGTATACTGATCTTTTGCAAGATCAAGGTAGAGTGTGTAACCCACCCAATCCGAAGCTTCAGCCAAAGCGGCCGTCGCTGTCGGTGAACGCAACGCTGGCGTTCCGGGGCCAAGCCCCACAACATGCACCATCCCCCGCCCATGGCCCGCGTGCAACAGTATCGGAGAAGGCGCTTCGGCAATTGCAATCGTTGCCCGTTTACTTTTTTGCTTGGTCACGATCAGCGTTGCATCCGGCCCCGCCGCAGCAAGTGCCGAAGCCTCCGCAACGCTCGGCGTTCCCACTTCAGCGCGCACGATCTCAGATGGTTTTGCGATCCGGGTGGACTGCGCGTTGAGCTCCTTGGTTGCGAAGAAACGCACGTTGCCCAAAGCCGTGATCGCCGCTTCATCCTCTTTCAAATCAATCGAAGCATAACAGGCAATGGAGGCAGCGGTGATTTGGTTCTCCGCCAATGTCTGCCGCACCAGTTCACGCACCTCGCCAACCGAAGTGCCACGCTCGCACCCGATACCGACAGCGAGTGATTTTGGATGATAGGTCACCACACCGTTCTGATGCGTCCGCACTGAAACGGTGGCCGGGATGGTGCCATCTGTGGATGTCACTTCAGCCAACCAGGGTGCCGCGCCCTCCGTAAAACGCAGTCTCTCGCCTTGCAGCAAACGGGAAGTCGCGGATTTTACGACACTTGCGTCGGCGAGTACAAAACCATCCGGCACTTCATCCAACGAAACCCCAAGCATGACATCACTGGCCGTTGTAACCGCCGCAACGCCGCCCGTCAGTGCTGCTATCTTGCGCGCGAGATCATTCGCACCATGATGGCCGCCGAGCAGCGGCACGACGGCGCTGCCATCTTCAGCGACAGCAACAACAGCCGGCTCGACACGCTTGTTGTTCGCAACCACGCCCAACGCACGGATCAAAATGCCCGCCGCACAAATTCCAATGACTGTGACACCTGATTGAAACAGCTGGGCGATGTGCGTGGTGGCCTTGTCATAACTTTGGTTGCAGCCCTCAAGGCCAGCAGGTCCATGAATTTCTGCAAACAACGGCCCGCGCAGTTTCCGTGCCAGCGGCAAGGCGGAGGGTCCGAGCACGATGATGACGGTTGCTTTCATGCCAATGGTTTCCGCACGATGATGGTGGTGAAATAGGGCAGGGCTTCTTCTGTGATGTCGCATAGATGTCTGATCCGCTGTTCTGCCGTCGTGGCCCGTTCAATGGCCGTGGCATGTGGCAAAAGTGAGAGTCGGTCGAGCACGTGTTTCACTTTGCCAAAATGTCTCCCCACTTTCATGATGGCGGCAGCACTGGTGTTTGAAAGTTCCCGCCGTAAATCAGCTTCGTCCATCGTCGCGGGCAGAATTTTGAGTGGTTCATCGCGTTCACAAAGTGGTTGCCCGATCACAGCTGCACAGGCGCTGATCGACGTGACACCGGGGACAACCACGACATTGAATTTGTTTGAGAGACGCTCAAACACATACATGAAGCTGCCGTAGAAAAACGGATCGCCCTCACAGAGCATCACCACATCTTCGCCGCGCTGGAGATGTTCCGCGATGTGAGCGGCCCCCTTGTCATAGGCCTCGCGCCCAGGTTCACGCTCCACCCGCATGGGCATGTCGATGGCGATTTCAATGGCATCATCCGGCAAGAAAGGCGCCGCGATGTTTCGCGCCGTTGAATCCGTGCCGTTGGCGACGAGGTAAGCAATCACCTTGGCCGTGCCGATCAAGCGCCAGGCCTTGACAGTCATCAACTCAGGATCACCTGGGCCCACGCCCACGCCGTAAAGTGTACCGCTCATGGTTTCACCACGCGCCACTGCAACACCGCCATACGGGGCCGCATGGCACGCATGTCTCCGACGTTGGTGAGCGTAGACACTTCGATGCGCACCAAATCCCCGCCGTGTTCTCTCTGAAGTTGATAGAGAATGGTATCACCTTCGATGGTCACCGTATTGGCAACAAGATTTCCACCGGGACGCAATGCAGCCCATGCGCCTTCAAATGTTCCGTGGTCTGATAATCCACCACCAATGAAAACGGCGTGTGGGTGGGGAAGGCCTTCGAATGCAGCTGGTGCATCGCCTGCAATGATTTTGAGACGCGGTGTTCCGAGCTGATCTGCATTTGCAGCGATCATGGCGAGGCGGTCTTGCAAAGATTCAATCGCGTAAGCTTCACAGCCCCGCGTTGACCGCATCCACTCAATGCCGATGGAGCCTGAACCGGCGCCCACATCCCACAAAACTTGATCAGGTGCCGGCGCAAGGGCAGCAATTGTTGCGGCGCGCACTTCGCGCTTGGTGATCTTGCCGTCGTGCTGGAATACATCGTCAGGCAAGCCTGCAACCCGCGACCATATCTTGGCACGTGTGCTTGCGTGGCAATGGATGGCGAGGCTGTTGAGTGGAGACCAATTGAGTGAGGGTTGCACGTTTGCCTTGAAGGACGTCACGCGTTCGGATGCGCCGCCCAGGTTTTCGAGGACAGTGACATCGCTTGCCTCAAACCCACGCGCCACCAAGCGGCGACAGGCTTCAGCGATTGAGTCTTGGTCTTCAGTCAAAACCAACAGCTTCGCATCGGGCTGAATGAAGACTTCGAGGTTTGCCGCCGGGCGGCCGTGGATGGTGAAGCAGTCACAATCAGGCAAGGACCAGCCCAAGTGGCTTGCAGCCAGTGAGAAGGCCGAAAGGTTAGGCAAGATGGTGACTTCGCGCTTTGGCACAAATGTCAAAAGTTTCCGCGCCGCGCCAAAACTCATGGGATCGCCGGTGGCGAGCATGACAGTGGCTTGGCCGGACAGAGGTTTCAGCTGTTCGACAACACGTGAAAAAGGTTGTGGCCATTCCATGCATTTCGCCTTGCCATCAGGCAACATGGCGAGCGTGCGTTTTGAACCGATGATGTTCTCGGCGGACTGCACAGCATGCCGCGCTTTGGCCGAAAGGCCATCCCAACCGTCTTCGCCAATGCCGATGATGGTGAGCCAGGTTTTCACATATCACCTGCCAAAGCGTTGACTACGGATGAAGCCATTGCTGACCCGCCACGGCGGCCTGTCAGGGTGAGAAACGGAACGTCGCGCAAATTTTTTGCAAGTTCAAACTTGCTTTCAGCAGCCCCAACAAAGCCAACGGGCAACCCGACAATGGCCGCCGGTTTCGCAGCACCTGCATCCAACAATTCCAAAAGATGAAACAAGGCCGTTGGAGCGTTGCCAATCACAATGATCGCGCCTTCTAGTTGGGGGAGCCACAAATTTACCGCCGCCGCACTTCGCGTGATGCCCCGTGCAATTCCAATGTCACGCGATCTTATATCATTCAGTGTACAGACGATCTCATTCTTTGCCCGCAGGTTCCGGGCGATGATGCCGTGACGCACCATTTCGGCATCCACAAAAATCGCTTTGCCCGCGTTAAGCGCTCCAAGTGCCGCATCAACAAATCCAACGGCAATCACCAGGTCATCCACAATATCTGTCATGCCGCAGGCGTGAATCATGCGGATGGCAATGGCTTGCTCGCGTTTACCCAGCGACCCAAGTTTTGCCTCTTCGCGGATGATGGCGAAGGAGCGGTCATAGATGGCTTGCGGGTCCTTGAGGTAATCCATCACTGCTTCTTCAACGTCTTTGGCCCAAGCGGATGGTCTGCATGTGGGTACACGGCGTGAGAGTGCCCATGATCATGGCTGTGATCGTGGGAATGCGGAACACTTTCGAGCTTGAAAGGTCCATCCGCCTCAACTTCTCTTTGGCATTTTCCGGTGCAGTTGCCGCCAGCGTCACAGAGTTCACACGGCTTGGCGCTGATGCCTTCAACGTGGTGGTGATGGCTTTCCTGAACCGCCCCCACTTCCGCTTCAAAGCCCAGCACGGCGGAACGGTATTTACACATCTGGCAGTTCATGGCGATGTCGCCGGAGATGATCTGCTCAATGCGCTCGACAAATGTTTCAACAACTGCGGGGTGGTCGTTTAAGTAAGGTGCCTTCAGGAATTCAACATTGGGATGGTTCGCCGCCACAGCGTCCGCCGCCATGTAAATGCGCTGCACCAAGACTCCCGTGAACAGGAAATAGGGAAACACGATGATACGCTTGAAGCCCAATTTCGTGACATGTTCGAGAGCGGGTTCCACCAATGGGAACGTCACGCCAGAGTAGGCGACTTCACCCCAACCAAAACCGAAACCCTCCCAAAGAATGCGCATGACCTTGGCGACGTTGGAATTGGCATCGGGATCAGACGCGCCACGTCCAACGACCAGAAGCAGTGTGTCGTGCTTTTCAACGTGGCTTGGCGCTGCATCAATTGCCTCCTGAATGCGGTCACCAGCGGCGCGCATCATCTTCGGGTCAATGCCAAGTTCCTTGCCGTAATCGATCCTGAGATCATTCTGCGCGGCATAGGCGTTGAGCACGGAGGGAATGTCATTCTTGGCATGACCCGCAGCAAACAACATGCCGGGAACGGCAAGCACACGGTTCACCCCTTCGCCCCGCAACTTGTCCAAGCCATCACGGATAATCGGTGTCGCGAATTCAAGATAACCGAATTCGACAGGATAATGCGGCAAGCGCTTTTTGAGCTGTTGGGAGAGATTGGCAAATTCGGTGACAGCTTTGCGATTGCGGCTGCCATGGCCACAGAGCATCACACCCAATTTTTCAGAAGTTTGTGTCATGTCACGTGTTCCCACTCATCATCGTCACCCCGGCGTAGGCCGGGGCCAAGCTTTCGCCCCGTTCGCCTGCACAAAGCCAGGTCCCGGCCTTCGCCGGGATGACGGAGTGGTGGGAAGATTTGAAATCCATGTGCTGCCTTCCAAAATCATTCAGCCTGGAAAATCCAGTGGGAAGGCAGCTTCCGGAGTTGACGCCCGTCAGGGTCCGCCGCACCAAAGTCGCTCTCAGCCCCGTGAATGGAGCGCTGCAAAACATCGTTTAGTTCGCACAAGGAGCGGGTGCAAGCGCAACAGCGACAGATTGGGAGCCGTGCGCGATTGACAATCGTCCATTTTCCATGTATCTACAAAAAAATAGTATATACGAGGTAACCATGGAAATTGCAAAATGGGGCAACAGCTTTGCCATTCGATTGCCCAAGAAACTTGTCGAAGAGTTGGGCCTGTCTTTGGGCGATGAAATTGAAATCCTGAAGACTGAAGGGCATTCGCTCACTGTCGGGAAAAGCACCCGGAAAGCAAAGGCCTTGGCCAACATGCATGGGCGAAAGTGGTCCACTCCAAAAGGCTATCGCTTCAACCGTGAAGAAGCAAATCAAAGGTGAAGCTATTTTTCGACACCAACATCCTGGTGTATGCCCAGCAGGCCGGAGCCAAGGCTGACATTGCAAGGCAGGTCATTGCAGGCGGCGGTGTCATCAGTGTGCAGGTTGCCAATGAACTTGCCAATGTGCTGCGAAAGAAGTTCAGGCGGCCTTGGTCCGATGTGATGGAAGTCTTGCAAGATGTCTACGACCTGCTGGGTGAGGCCGAATCAATCACGTTTGAAGTTCACCGCCATGCCATGGAACTCGCGCGCGATCATGGTTTCTCGGTCTATGATGCTATGATCATAGCATCAGCAGCGGCGGCAAAATGCGAAGTCGTACTGAGCGAAGACCTGCAGAACGGTCAGCGTATCGCCGGGTTGACAGTAAAAAACCCATTTGTGAGTTAGGCGCAGTTTGGTCTGCAATCCACCGGATACTGCTTCCCCGGATCAAAACTCCACGCCCACCTGCGCCTTCACGCCTGATCGGAACGGGTGTTTGACCTGTTCCATTTCCGTCACCAAATCCGCCATCTCGATCAACTCGTCCTTGGCGTTTCTTCCTGTGATGACGATGTGTTTGTCCACCGGGCGCGCCGCCAGCACGACTTTGATTTCTTCCCATGGGAGATAGTCATAGCGCAGCACGATGTTCAATTCGTCGAGCAACACCATCTTGATAGTAGGATCAGCGATCATTTGTTTGGCGGCTTCCCAGCCGGCGCGGGCGTGGGCGATGTCGCGGTCCCGGTCTTGCGTGTCCCAGGTGAAGCCTTCGCCCATGGCTTTGATGGTCACGAGGTCCGGGAATTTTTCCAGCACGGTACGTTCGCCGGTGCCCCATGCGCCTTTGACGAATTGGATGACACCGGACTTCATGCCGTGTCCGACGTGGCGGAAGATCATGCCGAAGGCAGCGGTGGATTTGCCTTTGCCCTTGCCGGTGTGAACGATGAGGAGGCCGCGCTCAATGGTTTTCGTCGCCATGATCTTGTCGCGGGCGGCTTTTTTCTTTGCCATCTTTTCGTTGTGGCGCAGAGAATCCTTTTCTTGGTCTTTTTCCAGTTCTTCAGTCATTGAGCGAGTTCTTTCAATCGGTCGTGCACATCGTTGCGGTGCGGCTGCCAGAGGCCGCGTGAAATGGCTTCGGCAAAACGCTGACACATTTCTTTCAATGCCTGGGGGTTATTGTCGGCCATAAACTTGCGCGTGTCATCATCGTTGATGTAGGCGTCAAAGGCGAGATCGAAGTGGTGGGATTTCACGGCGTCTGCTGTCGCCGCAAATGCAAACATGTAGTCCACCGTGGCTGCGATTTCGAATGCGCCCTTGTAGCCGTGGCGTTTGACACCCTTAATCCATTTCGGGTTGACGACGCGACTTCGCATGACGCGGGAGATTTCTTCCTCCAGTGTGCGGATCACCGGGCGTTCGGGACGGGAGTGGTCGTTGTGATAGACGCGGGGTTTGGAGCCAGACGCGGTTTCAACAGCCGCACTCATGCCGCCTTCGAATTGGTAGTAGTCGTCGGAGTCCAGAAGGTCGTGCTCGCGGTTGTCCTGGTTGTGGATGACGGCTTCAATTTTTGCGAGGCGGTCCCGGAAGGCTTGCGGATCGGCGCGTCCCTCGTCTTTCGTTCCATACACGTAGCTGCCCCAGGTGACGTAGGCCGCCGCAAGGTCATGCTTCGTCTGCCAAATGCCTTCGTCGATCATGGCTTGCAGGCCGGCACCATAAGCGCCGGGCTTGGAACCAAAAATGCGTGACGTGGTGGGGCTGGCGGCCAGCGGGTTGTCTTCAGGTGCCTCATCCAAGGCGGCAACGGCGCGGATGGCTTTGTCCATCAGTTCGATTTGTTGCGGGAACGCGTCACGGAAAAAACCCGAAATACGCAACGTCACATCCACACGGGGGCGGCCGATGGCGGCGAGGGGCTGCACCTCAAATCCGGTCACGCGCCACGACGCTGTGTCCCAAACAGGTTTGGCACCCAGCAACCACAGGGCTTGCGCCAGATCATCACCACCAGTGCGCATATTGGCGGTTCCCCAGACGGAAAGCCCAATGGTTTTAAGATGTTGCCCTGTATCCTGAAAGTGGCGTGTGAGGAGTGCGTCGGCGGAAAGCTTGCCGAGTTGCCATGCCGCAGGAGTGGGGAGGGTGCGGTTGTCGAGGGAATAGAAATTGCGCCCCGTGGGGAGGACGTCCAAACGCCCACGGGTGGGGGCACCCGAAGGGCCGGGAGGAACGGGCAAGCCGTTGAGGGCGCGGAGAAGGTTGGCGATTTCGGATGCGCCACAGGAGGCGAGTGTGGGGCGGAGGGTGGTGTTGATGAATTTAAGGACCGCATGTGTGGATACACCCCCTCCCGGCTTCGCCGTACTCCCCCACGCTGCGCGTGAGGAAGTTGTTTCAACTCTCTCGGCGCGAAGCGACGGGGGAGCGCCCCCGAAGGGGGGAGGGGGTGTATCAACCAGTTGCGCTGCCAGCACTTCCAAGCGCTCGACCGCATCCCCAACCGTACGCCATGCATCACGCGAGACCGCATTCAACACTTCCGGCCTCGGCCCCATCCATTCATCCGCAAACTGACAATTCAACGGATCAAACCCCAACTCCAAATCATCCGCAATTGCTTTGATCAGAGACGGACGATCTCCGCTCGGCACCCGCGTCAAGGCCACCAGCAAATCTGTCTCCTGCTTTCCCCCAGGACTTTCACCCAGAATGTGCAGGCCATCGCGGATTTGGGCTTCTTTCAAATCGCAGAGGAACGTGTCGAGCTTTTGCAAATCAGCATCGTCATCGCCGGTGAATCCTGCGTCCTTGTCCATGTTGTGGTGGCGCGTGAGTTCAAGGATTTTTTCCTTGAGGAGTTTGAGACGGCGCGGGTCGAGGCCGGAGGCGAGATAGTATTCATCAACCAGTGCTTCGAGGTCTTTCAGCGGACCGTAAGATTCAGCCCGCGTCAATGGTGGTGTGAGGTGGTCGATGATGACGGCTGCGCTGCGGCGTTTGGCCGATGTGCCTTCGCCGGGGTCGTTGACGATAAAGGGGTAGATGTGGGGCACGGGCCCCAGCAGCGCCTCTGGGTAACAATCTTCCGAAAGCCCTACGGCTTTCCCGGGCAACCATTCCAGATTGCCGTGCTTGCCGTTGTGAATGATCGCATCTGCCTTGAAGTGGTGGCGCAGCCAAAAGTAAAACGCGAAATAGCCGTGCGGCGGCACGAGGGCAGGGTCATGGTAGGTGGATTTCGGATCAATGTTGTAGCCGCGCGCCGGCTGGATGCCGACGACGGCATTGTCGAATTGCAGGAGAGGGAGCTGGAATGCGTCGTGTTGCACGAATGGGTCGGACGCGGGTATGCCCCAGCGGAAAGCGACAGCTGCGCGGATGTCGGCGGGCAGGACGGCGAAATGATTTTCGTAATCGGGAATCGAAATTTGAACGCTGGATGATTTGCCACTTGCCGCATTGGTGCGTTGCGCTTGCAAAGCTTCAATCAATGCGTTGCCATTCATCCCGCCATGACGGGAGATGCGGTAGCCGTCCGTTTCCAACGCCTTCAATATGTTGATCGTCGAAGCCGGCGTGTCGTATCCAACGCCATTGGCAATACGGCCATCTTTGTTGGGATAGTTGGCGAGGATAATGGCGATGTGCTTTTCGGCGTTGGGTTTGTGGCGCAATGCGGCCCAGTGGATCGCCTGTTCAGCAACGAATGCGATACGGTCTGGCAATGGTCTGTGCGTGATGATGCGGCATTGGGTGCGCGTATGAAAACCTGCATCGGCTTTGAAGGAAATGGCGCGGGTGTAAATCCGGCCATCGAGTTCCGGCAGCACCACAGACATGGCAAGGTCTTTTTGGCCGAGGCCGCGTGATGAATTCCGCCAATCGTCTTCGCCCATGCCTGCAAGTGTCACTTGCAGAACGGGGCACTCAAATTGTTTCAGCGGGTCTGCGTCTGGATTGCCAATGGCGAAAGACGTGGCGTTGATGATGACGTCGGGTTTGAAGACATTCCATTCCGAAGTTATCAGATCGGCACTGGTCTTGTCTTTGAGGCTGGCAACGTAAAGGGCAGAAACACTGTGGCCGTGTTTTTCGAATTTATCACACAACGCATTGATGGGTGCCACAAGACCGCCTTCGAGAAGGGCCCGGTAGAAGACGACCCCAATGCGGGAGCCTTTGTTTGGTAGGTTCCTGAACGGACCAGATTTTGGAAATGTCGTTGGCAACGTCATCCCGGCGAAAGCCGGGACCTGATCCGGTTGTGGGTCCCGGCTTTCGCCGGGATGACGGATCAATCCATAAGCATAGCGCCAGAAATTCAGCGCATTCTCCGGCCCGCCATGTGCAAGGTGCTGCCGGAGTATTTCGCAATCTGAAGCAGGCACTGTCGAAAGTGCCGTCAACACCGCATCTGGTTCCGTGCCACCCGGCAGAAACACGATCTTCGCATCCAGCTCCAGCAGCCGCTCCACACCGTAAGGCCAATAGCTTTTGCCACCGAGCAGTCGGACGATGATCAGTTTGGATTGGGCGAGGGTTTGCTCCGTGTACAGATCAACAGAGTAGTTGTGTTGGAGTTGCAAAAGATTGGCAAGGCGGATGGTGGGGAAGTCCCCAGGCAATTGATCCGAAGCCAGCGCCAATGCCGCGAGTTCACTGTCCGCCGCCGACAGCACGACTATGTCACCCGGCGATTGCTTGAGGTTGATGGCTTCGGCACCACCGTCAACTACGCCGGATGTGGTGGCGAGAAGGTGCATCAACCTCGCAGCGACGCTTCAATCGCCGTGCGGTCCATGTGTTTTTCACCGATCACGACAAGGCGTGTGGCGCGGGTTTCGTCATTGCGCCACGTTCTGTCAAAATAATGGTTCAGGCGCGGTCCGACGGCCTGGACCAGCAAGCGGGCGTTGGACCCTTCCACATGGGCAAAACCCTTGAGACGTAAGACATCAAAAGTGGCGATGGTGTGTTCAATGCGTTTGATCAACGCTTCTTTTGAAACCGCACCCGGAACGTCGACAATGAAGGTGATGAAATCATCGTGGTCGTGTTGTTCCTCGCCCTCCATTTCGTGGTGCGACGGGCGGTTTTTTATGTCGTCTTCGGCTTTGGCGGAATGGCCCAGCAACACATCAATTGCAAGTTCGCCGTTCTTGGCCGTCACAAGTTTGGTTGAGATGCGCAGTTTCTTTTTGAGATCAAAGGAAGTTTCCAGCATTGTGGCTTCATCGAGCAAGTCCACCTTGTTCAGGACAACGATATCTGCTGCGTTGAGTTGGTCCTCGAACAATTCCTCAATCGGGTTTTCGTGATCAAGGTTTTCATCTGCGGCGCGCATGGCAGCGAGCGCTTCTTCATCATCGGCAAAGCGGCCTTCGGACAGGGCTTTGCCATCAACCACTGTGATGACACCATCAACAGTGACGCGGGATTTGATGCCGGGCCAGTTGAAGGCGCGGATCAGGGGTTGGGGGAGTGCCAGGCCTGAGGTTTCAATGATGATGTGGTCGGGACGGTTGGGGCGCGCCAAAAGTTTTTCCATCATCGGTACAAAGTCATCAGCGACGGTACAGCAGATGCAGCCGTTGGCGAGTTCGATGATGTCGTCTTCCGTGCAGGCGTCGCTGCCGCAGGCTTTCAGGATTTCACCATCAACGCCCACATCGCCGAATTCATTGATGATGAGAGCAAGCTTGCGCCCGCCCGCGTTGGCGATGATATGGCGCACAAGTGTGGTTTTGCCGGCCCCCAGGAATCCGGTGATGACAGTCGCTGGAATCTTTTGGGTCATTTTTCAAAAACACTTTCAAATTTCTTCGAGGCGTAGCCAAGGCCCACCCCGATGACGATCCACATCACGAGATTTGCGCCAAGACTTGCGGTGACAAATTGTGCGGCGAGGTGGGCCGGCACCTGACTTGATTCAACGACTGCCTTGGGTGGCGTGAACAGTATGTGTGGCATCCCCAAAACTACGAGCGCAGGAACCAGCGCCTTGATGTTTGAAAAACTCCGATGAAGCAGGTACAATCCCATTACCGTCAAACCTATGCAACTCATCCACCAAAACACGCGGGCGTTCAGTTCTGCGGCAGGCATACCCGGCAGTTCTGGCGGTAAGCCGATGGCAGGTGCAAAGCTCACGGCGATAAAGCCAGCGAGGCCCCAAAGCCAACCATTTGAACCGGTGACCGGAAGATTGGTGACAAATGAAAACCCGGCGAGAACCAAAGCAAATCCGGTTGCCGTCAGCATCGCCGTCATTGTGGTGTAAAACGTGCGCTCCAGTCCTTCGGCAGGGGACCACACATGATCGCCATGGGAATGGGCGTCCGCGCCATGGCCATGAGCCACGTGTTCAAAGGTTTCAGCTTCAAGAATGAGAGGGGTGAGCCGCACATGCTGGATCAGCCCCATCAACAGCCCGGCCGCAAGGCCAACAAGAACAACACTCAAAATGGTACGGGACCACATGGCCGTTTCCTCTCAAACCCGTCATCCCGGCGCAGGCCGGGACGATGCTTAGTTCACTTCAGCAAGCGACTAGCCTGGTCCCGGCCTGCGCCGGGATGACGGTTGGTTGATGTTGAGATCTGCTCAGTGGCAGGGAAAACCAATGGCGTGACGGGTGTCATGCGCCGCGTTGTGCATCCGGTCGTCCTGGGCGAGGCCGACGCTGAACACCATGAATGATCCCAAGAAAAAGCAGGACATGCCGAGAGCGATGCGCTGTGACAGCGAAATGGGAGCAGAAATTGTCTTCTGATTGGCAGTATTGGTGGTCATGTCACCCTCCGTGAGACCGGTTAAACGCATACAACTTCTCGGCAGGTCTCCTGACTTGCGGCTCCAGCGGTTCAAGCGCCTTCCCGGTTTCCCAGTGGCATCGCCCAAACCTCGCCGCTTACAGTTGCGGGGGCAGTCACGGTTTTGGCCCCTTTTGGGTCGTCCTCACCATGTTCCCTTTTCAGCTCCAAGCCTTTCAGCCCAAAGCACCGAGAAATGGAGTGATGGCAGGGTGAGGCCGCTCCCGTCAATGCAAAAACGGCAAGGCCTTGCTTAATTCCGTCAAGCTGCCCAAAAGAGGACATCTTATGCGTTAACGTGTCGTCAACCAGCTACAGGCTCTAACCGGACTTTCAACGGCAAAGCGAATCCCCATGTCCCAGCAGAAGCCCGCCAAGGGTGAAGTCAAAGCCAGTCTGTTCTCGTCGAAGGGCGCGCTGATCTCGGTTTTCATTTTTTCCTGCGTCGTCAACATCCTGATGCTGACCGGGCCGATTTTCATGTTGCAGGTCTATGACCGGGTACTGACCTCAGGAAGTGTACCGACACTGCTGGCGCTCTCGTTCATCGTCTTGATGCTTTATCTCTATTACGGCTTCATGGAGAGCATGCGCGCCCGGATCATGCAGCGCGTGGGCCGACACGTTGAAGAAAAGCTGCGTCCCAGGGTTTTTGATGCTACTGCCAAGATGGCGCTTTACCGGGTGCCGGGCATGGGCAGCCAGCCCTTGTCTGATCTTGCCACCATCCGCCAGTTTATTTCCGGGCAGGGGCCGTTGGCGTTTTTGGACATGCCATGGGTTCCCGCCTATCTCTTCATCGTTTTCATGTTGCATGTCTGGCTGGGAATCGCCGGTCTGATAGCGGCCATCATCATCTTTTGTCTGGCGTTGCTGACGGAGCGTTCAACCCGCACACCCCTGTCTGAAGCCACTGCTGCTGCCAGCAAGGCCAATGTTCTGACGGATGAAGCGCGGCGCAACACCGAAGCGATGCATGCCCTTGGCATGCGGGCGGCTTTGCGCAAGCGCTGGGAATCGCTGCAACAGACCTCGCTCGACATGCAAACCCAGGCCGCCGATGCGGGTGGGCGCTACAGCGCCGCCTCACGGGTCACGCGCCTGCTGGTGCAATCCGGCCTCTTGGCATTGGGTGCCTATCTGGCGATACATGGCGAAATCTCTCCTGGTGCCATCATAGCCTCGTCCATCATCATGGGCCGTGGCCTTGCGCCCATTGAGCAAGCCGTCGGCAATTGGCAGCAGTTTCACGGTTTCAGAAAGGCCGTGGCACGGCTGACCGATGTGTTGGAAAAAGTGCCAGCCGAAAAAGACCGCATGCAGTTGCCGCAGCCCAAGGGTGTGCTTGAAGTTGAAAAGCTGACAGTTGCGATCAAAGGCAATGACAAGCCGCTGCTGAACGGTTTGAATTTCAAGGTTGAGCCGGGTAAGGGCCTTGGCGTCATCGGGCAGACGGGTGCCGGCAAATCCACATTGGCGCGTGTGTTGGTGGGCATAACACCGCCCAACGCAGGTGCGGTGCGGCTGGACGGCGCTTCGCTGGAACAGCGCAGCGTCGAAGACCTGGGCAAGGTCGTGGGCTATCTGCCGCAGGACGTACAATTGTTTGACGGCACGGTGGCACAGAATATTGCCCGCTTCGAGGAAGACCCTGAGCCCAATGCCATCGTCGAAGCGGCCCAATTGGCCAATGTGCATGAACTGATCATGCGCCTGCCGCAAGGCTATGACACGGGCCTCGGTGAAAATGGTGCGCGGCTTTCTGCCGGTCAGCGCCAGCGTGTGGCACTTGCCCGGGCACTTTATGGCCGTCCCGCATTGATTGTGATGGATGAGCCCAACTCCAACCTTGATGCCGAAGGCGAAGCGGCGCTGGACCGTGCCATCCGCGCGTCCATGCAACGCGGTGCAAGCGTTGTGGTTGTGGCGCATCGGCCAAGCGCGCTTTTGGCTGTTCACGATATTCTGGTGCTTAGCGAAGGCAAGCAGGCGCACTATGGCCCGCGTGATGAAGTGCTGCAGAAGGTGACAAGGCAGGGCCAGCAACAGGCCCCGCCACCACAACAGCGCCAACAACTCATCCAGGCACCGCCGCAACCTCTCGTGCCTGCCACCCGCAACTGATGATGGGAAACTGAAACCATGGCCAACGTCAACACCCGCAAATCGATGCGCAACACATTGCTCGCTGGCTACACATCTATACTTGTCGCCGTCGGTGTCTTTGGCAGCTGGGCTGCCATGGCCAACATCAATGGCGCCGTCATTGCCAGCGCCACCATTGTCGTTGAGAGTTCTTCGAAGCGGGTGCAACACAAAGACGGCGGCATCGTTTCCCGCATTCTGGTAAAAGACGGGGACCGTGTGACCGTGGGCCAGGACCTGGTGTTTCTCGATCCCACCGATGCCAGTGCCGAACTTGGCATCACCGAAGGGTTCCTGGAAGAAATGCTGGTCAAGCGCGCCAGGCTTGAGGCCCAGCGCGATGGTAAAGCCAAGTTTGCGCTGCCAGATGAAATCCTGTCGCGGCAGGAAGAGCCCGCCATTGCCGCGATCATATCCGGGCAAGCCAAATTATTGACGTCGTCAACGGACGGGGCGGATGGCAAGGCCTTGCAGCTGCGCGAACAAATCGGCCAATTAAAAGAGCAAATTGACGGTGTTGAAGCGCAGATTGTTTCCAACAAAAGCCAAAACAGCCTCATTCAGCAGGAACTTGACGGGCTGCGCAAGTTGCAAAAAAAGGGCCTTGTCGCCAACAGCCGTATTCTTGGCGTGGAACGCGAAGCCGCAGCGCTTGACGGGCAAAAAGGCGAGTTGCGGGCCAGCAAGGCTTCCGCCCGTTCGCGCATGGGTGAAATTGAATTGCAAATCCTTTCCCTGCGCGAAGATTTGCGCACAGAGGCCTTGAGGGAACTGCGCGACACGGAGCAGAGCATTGCCGAATACCGGGAACGCCAGGTGGCCTTGTCGTCGCGTGTTGCGCGCACCGCCATCAAGTCGCCGATCACGGGTACCATCTATCAACTCAACGTCCATACTGAAGGCGGTGTTGTCGGGGCCGGTGAAACTTTGATGCTGATTGTTCCGGAAGCGGATGATCTGGTGTTGCAAGCCATGGTGTCTCCCAACGACATTGACCAGGTCACACCAGGACAGGGCGCGCAAATCCGGTTTCCGACTTTCAACGCGAGAACAACACCGGAAATTTTCGGAACTGTTCAGCAGGTAGCCGCTGACACGACGCGCATGGATGAAAATTCGCCACCCTTCTATGCCGTGCGCCTGGTGATTTCCAAGCAAGAGCTGGCAAAGCTTGGCCACAACAAGCTGAAGCCAGGAATGGCGGCGGAAGCCTTCATCCAAACCGATGCGCGCTCACCCTTGTCCTATCTGATGCGCCCGCTGATTGACCAGTTCTCGCGGGCGATGAGAGAAACCTGAAGCGGTTCAAGGCTTGGTTTGCCAATTCTCAGATTTCTGTATTCCCGGAGATGGCGGCTAGGGCACAGGGCGCTCAACTGTATTCACGGTTTTCCTTTTGTCCTCCATAGGCGGGCTTGACCCGCCTACCCAGAACCACCCGCAGTCTGGTTCGGCGGCTCAAGGCCGCCGATGGAGAAATATGGGATTTGATCCTATTTGATCGCCTGACGCATTTTCTGGGTCATCGCTTTGCAGCCAAGGGACCTCTTCCCCCGGCTTCGCCGTACCCTCCCCGGAGGGGAGGGACTCGTGGTGCGAGCGCGCTGAAAAGTAAAAAGGGAGCGCGTTCAACGAATCCCTCCCCTCCGGGGAGGGTCCGCGAAGCGGGGGAGAGGTCCCTTGACTGTAAGCGATGGCCCTGACGCATTTTCTGGGTCAATGATTTTTCATGCCAACCTGGACCCCAGTCCGCCCCAAATCGCAACGCCGCGTTTACCCTGCGTTGACAAAAAACATCGGCCGCTTTCAAGAGGTTCTTAACCCTAACAGATCATGATCCATCCTCATGATCGTTCGTTGCGTAAAGTCTGCGTTAGTCCGTGCCGCGTTTCTTGCCGCGTTAGCCACGTCTTGTGGCACTGCTCTCGCCAATTCATCCCTGTCACTCAATGACACCGTTCGCGCCGGCTACACGGCCCTGCAGGCGGGCCAGTCTGACAAGGCCATTACCGCCTTCTCGGTGGCCATCGCCTCCGGCAGGCTGGAGCCGGAAACGCTGGTCAATGCCTTGCTCAACCGTGCGCTGGCCTATCAACAGATCAATGCCCACGGTCAAGCGTTGGAAGACTATACGGCCGCCCTCGATCTGGATGTGATGTCAGCCAGCCTGCGCTCCACGGCGTTGCATAACCGTGGCCTTTCACACCACAGGACAGGCAGACTGCAAGCTGCCATCGAAGATTTCACGGCCGCTTTGCTGCTCAATCCAAAATCGGCGCATTCGTTCTACAACCGTGGCAATGTCTTGCGCGAGAATGGCCAGTTCCTGTTTGCGCTGTCTGACTATGAACGGGCACTGCGCAACAATTACCCTGACAAGGCCCGTGTGCTCTATGCGTCGGCAACGACTTACATTGAACTGAAGCGGCCCAATGACGCAAAGCGCGCGTTGCAGGCGGCTCTTGAAGCCAACCCGGATTTCGGTCAGGCGCGTGCGCAATTGATCATGCTCGGCGACCAGAATGCGAAGATGCAGGTTGCGGAAGAATCTGATCCGATACTGACGGGTTCTGTGGCCGCCTTGGCCGGTGGCACAATGGCCACCAAGCCAGACCTGCCAAAAGCTGTTGAACCGCCCGCCGAACTTGATGTCGCTGTCACATCTGCAAAACTCAAGTTGAAAAAGCAGTTCGAGGACCGCATTCCGGAAGTGACATTGGCTTCGACAGCGCCGAAAGACACTGTGGTGGCCGTGGCCGAAGTGCCTGCAATTCCCGCACCTGCCAAGACACTCAAGACCATTGAAGCAAAGGCGTCTGCAAAGCCCGAAGCAGCGTTGCCTGCCGCGGAAGTTGCCGAGATTCAGGACGAAGACAAATCAGCCCAGCCCTCAGGCGCATGGACAGTGCAGATTTCATCTGCGGCAAGCGAAGACGCGGCCTGGTCCACCTGGAAGAAATTGAAGTCACGCCACAAGGCGCTGACAGCGGAAGAAGCCCATGTTGTGCGGGCAGATCTGGGCAAGAAGGGCGTGTTCTACCGCATTCGCCTTGGTGGCTATGACAACCAGAAGGATGCAGGCAAGGCGTGCGCCAAGCTGAAATCCAAGGGTGTGGCTTGCTTCATCATCAGCAATTCCGGCGCGTGATTTCAAACATCCGTTGAAAATTTGTTCCGTTGCAGTACCAACTGCGGCGGCACAATCGTTAACGACCCGCTACGAATTTTCGGGGCATGAGGTTGCGGCCTTCCACTCCAACTTAACCCGGCGTGTGTTAGTCCACGATAAATCGGGATTAACATGGACAAGTTTTATGACGCGCTGATGGAGCCGCTTTATCACCGCTACGGCGAGCAAGCGGACACTCATGGTCCAGTGCCAGCCTTACCGCCAACTGGCCTTGGCGCAATTGCAGCGCGGCTGACAGAGTTCAGCGAAATGTCGAAGTTGCATCGCAAGGCGAATGAAACCCTGCAACAACAACTGTTGGCGCACATCTATGCACAAGACCACCGCTTTTTTGAGAACCTCATCATCGACGTGCTGCTGTCCATGGGATATGGCGAACGGCGGCGCGACCTCGCGAAGCATTTGGGCCGCAGCCACGACGGCGGCATTGACGGCATGATTGCACAAGATGAGTTGGGTCTGGATTTCATCATGTTGCAAGCCAAACGGCTGAAGCCCGGCTCTGCCGTTTCAGCGGGGCAAGTGCGGGATTTTGCTGGCGGCCTTGAAGCACAGCACGCCAGCAAAGGCATCTTTTTCACGACGACACAATTCAGCCAGCAGGCGCAGCGCTTTGCACAATCGGTGTCGCGCCGCATCGTGTTGGTCAACGGTCTTGAACTGACCAACCTGATGATCCGCCACAACATCGGCGTCAGCGTGCGCGAAAGCTTCGTGTTCAGACAACTCGAGCTTGGCTATTTCAGCGCCGCCGCGGCAGAGGCTATTTGTTGAGAACGAAGGTCACCTTCATGTTGACCCGCCATTCCGCGATCTTGCCGTTTTTGACCGAGCATTTGATGTCCTGCACCCAGGCCCCTTCGATCTGATCGAGGCTTTCGTCGGCGCGCCTGATGCCGGTTTCGATGGCGTCTTCGATAGACTTGGTGGAAGACGACGTGAGTTCGATGACTTTGGCGACGGTGGACATGGGTGTTCCTTTTGCTTGTGTACAGGCTTCGGTCAGTTGTTTGCTGACGGCGTGACAACCACTATAGGTGCTTCCCAAAGGTTGAACCAGTCCGATCATGCCACTCCACATCATCAAACTCTGCGTCGGTGTTTCCGAAATTGACGAACTCCGGCAGTGGGTAACTGAATGCAAGAAGGGCAGGGACACGCTGGACCACACGACGCGCATGTTTCCCCGTCGTAAAAATGAAATCGTCCCCGGAGGTTCGCTGTATTGGGTGATACGCGGACTGATCCTGTGCCGCCAGCCAATCAAGGATTTGGAGGACGTCACGGGTGCTGACGGCATCGGTCGCTGCCGCATCGTGTTCAAGCCGCAGATCATTCCGGTGCGACCAACACCACGCCGGGCGTTTCAAGGTTGGCGGTATTTTGCAGCAGATGACGTGCCACCGGATTTGGATGCGAAGTCAGCGGCGGTTGAAGACATGCCGCAGCAAATGCGGCAGGAGTTGGCCGCATTAGGGTTGTTGTGACCTCTTCCGCAAGCGGGCGGGGAATCAGAGCGGTTGCATTTGGGAAGGCCATCGCTTGTAGCCAAGGGACCTCTCCCCCGGCTTCGCCGTACCCTCCCCGGCGGGGAGGGACTCGTTGTGCGAGCGCCCTGGACATTGAAACGGGAGGTCCCACCACGAGTCCCTCCCCTCCGGGGAGGGTGCCCGAAGGGCGGGAGAGGTCCCTACGTCAGGCCTCAGGCGGGCCCCAAACCGCAACATTGTCAATCAGCCGCGTCTTGCCCAGCCATGCCGCTGCCAGCAGACGCAACGGTTCGTCTCGCGTCACCGGAAGGGCCAGCGTTTCTGCGTTCCGCGCTGTCACATAGTCCACCTTGAAACCCAACGTCATCAGCGAGCGGGCACCTGCGCGCGTTGCCGACTGCAGGTCATGACCATCGCGGATTTTTTCGGCGCATTGTTCCAAGGTGCGGATGATGGCGGTGGCCTGGTGGCGCTCGTGTTTGGAGAGGAAGCGGTTTCGGGATGACAGGGCCATGCCGTCGGCATCGCGCACCGTGGGAATGCCTAAGACTTTGATGGGGAGGTCCAGATCGCGGGCCGTTTGAGTGACCACCAGCAGCTGCTGGTAATCTTTCTCGCCAAAGAAGGCCCAATCAGCTTGCGTCTGAATAAACAGCTTGGCAACCACAGTGGCAACCCCATCAAAAAACTGCGGGCGGAACTTGTCTTCGAGGCTGGCCTTTGCAGGGCCAGTCACTGTCAAAGTCGTCGAAAACCTGGGGGCGTACATCGTTGCCGCGTCCGGTGCCCAGACCAGATCGACATTCTCTGCCCCCAGCATTTCGACATCAGAGTCCAGTGTGCGGGGATACTTTGCGAGGTCTTCGTTGGCGGCGAATTGTTTGGGGTTGACGAATATCGTCACAATGACTTTTGTGGCCTGCGCGAAGGCTTCCCGCACCAGTGTGAGATGGCCTTCGTGCAAGGCACCCATGGTCGGAACAACCGCGACGGCGAGGCCATCGCGTTTCCATCCCGAAACAACGGATCGCAATTGGGCAAGGTCATGAACGACAAGCGGCATCGGCGGCCTTTGTGAATCGGAAGCAAGAGTGATAGTCTCGTATTTCACGCATTCAAACAAGGCAGTTCTTGATTTTCTTGAACCTCATTCGCTCTCTAAAATCCGTCACGGCCCGCTTCATGGCCCGCTTCAGGCGGGCCACCCATGGCTGGTCCGCATGAAGCGAACCATGACGGGTTTTGGTTTGAATTTTTTCGCCGCACTCATGTTGTTTCAGGATAACACCCATGCCGCCTGACCGTTCATCAATCGCCCAACACTTGTTCACGGACGAAACCGCACTTGTACGCAAACTCGCTGCGTCAGCGCAACTGTCGCGGGATGAGGCGGAAGAGGTGCAGCGGCGCGCGGTTGGGTTGGTGCAAGGTGTGCGGGCAGGGCGCAAATCACAAGGGTCCATCGACGCATTTATGCAGCAATTCTCGTTGTCATCGGAAGAGGGCGTGGTCTTGATGTGTCTGGCGGAAGCGCTGTTGCGTATTCCCGACGCGGAAACGGCGGACAAGTTGATTGCCGACAAGTTGGGTGACCGGGATTGGGCAGACCATGTGGGAAAGTCTGACTCGCTGTTTGTGAATGCTTCGGCGTGGGGGCTGATGCTGACGGGGCGGATTGTGGAACTTGGCCGGGATGCTAAAATTGATCCGCCAAGTTTTCTGAAGAAGCTGGTGACGAAATCCGGTGAACCTGTAATCCGCACCGCCATGCGCCAGGCCATGCGCATCATGGGAAAGCAATTTGTCTTGGGCCGGACAATTACCGAAGCGCTCGATGTGGCCAGGCCGCTGACGAAAGAGGGTTGGCGATTCTCATTCGACATGCTGGGCGAAAGTGCAATGACGGCGGAAGATGCTGCGCGCTATCAGGCGTCTTATGCAAAAGCTGTTGAAACCCTTGTCAAAGCCGCGGGCGAAGGCGACGTGTTCAGCCAGCCCTCGCTTTCCGTCAAACTTTCCGCACTTCATCCCCGCTATGAGGAAAAACGTGCAAGTGATTGTTTGCCTTTGCTTTATCAGCGCGTGATGGCTTTGGCGATGACCGCAAAGCGAGGTGGTATCGGCCTGACGGTTGATGCAGAGGAAGTGGCCCGGCTTGATCTTTCTCTGGCGCTTTTCAAACGGCTGGCAGAAGCACCCGAACTGAAGGGATGGAATGGACTTGGCCTTGCCATTCAAGCCTATGGTCGCCGGGCTTTGCCAACGTTGCACTGGGTGGCGGAACTGGCGCGGGACACAGGACGCATATTGCCCGTCCGTCTGGTGAAAGGCGCTTACTGGGACACGGAAATCAAGCGGGCGCAAGAGGCGGGATATAAGGATTTCCCTGTCTTCACGCGAAAGGTTTCAACTGATGTGAGTTATCTCGCTTGTGCGAAATTCATGCTGGCGAACCGTGATTGCATTTTTCCGCAATTTGCCACCCATAACGCCCACACGGTTGCGGCGATCGGTGTCATGGCGGGCGCTGACAAGCGCTATGAGTTTCAGCGTTTGCACGGCATGGGTGAAGCGCTTTATGCGCAAGTCAACAGCCATCAACCGTGCCGCATCTATGCCCCCGTCGGCAGCCATGAAGACTTGCTGGCTTATCTTGTGCGCAGATTGTTGGAGAATGGCGCCAACACATCCTTCGTCAACCGTCTTGCCGATGATGACGCGCCGGTGAAGGAGATCGTGGCTGATCCTGTTGAGGCGGCGCTTGCGTTGCCGCACATTCCCCATGGCCGGATTGCGTCTCCGCGCAAGTTGTTTGGCACACGCGAAAATTCTGCCGGCGAGCCCACGTGGCATGGGCCGACGCGGCAAGCATTGATGGACGGCATTGCCGCTGCCTTGAAATCATCAGTCGAAGCGACAGCGTTGATTGGCGGCAAGGCGGGGCAGGGTGGTACGTCGAGAATCATCTCGTCTCCGCAGGACCGCATGCGTATTGGGAGTGTGCGCGAGTCGAGTGTTGCCGATGTTGTGCAAGCCCTCAACATCGCTTCAAAAGCACAACCCGAATGGGACAGTGCGCGCGGTGCGGCACGTGCTGTGACGCTTGAGAAAGCGGCTTATCTTTTTGAGACCCATAGCCATCAGTTGTTGGCCCTGCTCATCCGGGAAGCTGGAAAGACACTGGACAATGCGCAAGCTGACTTGCGCGAAGCGGTGGATTTTCTGCGCTACTACGCTGCGATGGCGCGGGCGGAATTTGAATCGCCGCTGGTGCTGAATGGCCCGACGGGGGAGCGCAATGAATTGTCCGTGCACGGGCGGGGTGTTTTCGCGGCCATCGCACCTTGGAATTTTCCGTTGGCGATTTTCACAGGCCAGGTGGCCGCTGCATTGGCTGCGGGCAACAGCGTTTTGGCCAAGCCAGCAGAACAGACGCCACTCATCGCATTTGTGGCCACGCAATTGCTGCATCAAGCCGGTGTGCCTACCGACGTGCTGCACCTTCTGCCTGGCGAAGGTGCCATGTTGGGCAAGGTGATGATGGCGGATGCGCGTCTTGCAGGTGTTGCTTTCACGGGGTCCAATGCCACAGCCACCGCCATCAACCGCGCACTGGTGGCTAAACCCGGCCCGCTCGCGGCCCTCGTCGCTGAAACGGGGGGAATGAATGCAATGATTATGGATTCGTCCGCCCTCGCTGAGCAAGCCGTGCGCGATGTTGTGGCCAGTGCTTTTGACAGTGCGGGACAACGCTGTTCCGCAGCGCGCATTTTGTTTGTGCAGAAAGATGTGGCGACGCGAGTGACCTCAATGTTGCGCGGTGCCATGGAAGAATTGCGGATCGGCGATCCCATGGATTACGTCACGGATGTTGGGCCAGTGATTGACGAAGAGGCAAAGTTGAAGCTTGAGACACACAAGACGCGCATGGGCCGTGATGCGAAAACAATCTGCGATTTGCCACTGCCCGCAGCTTGCGCAGGCGGGACATTCGTGTCGCCTGCTGCTTATGAACTCGAGAATATTTCAACACTGAAAGAGGAAGTCTTCGGCCCCGTTTTGCACGTGGTGCAGTTTGATGGCTCACGGCTGGGGCAGGTGATCGAGCAGATCAATGCCACAGGCTTTGGTCTGACGCTGGGTTTGCATACGCGGATAGAGACGACCGTCGATTTTGTGCGGGCGCGGGCGCGGGTAGGAAATTTGTATGTCAACCGCAACCAGATCGGTGCCGTCGTGGGTGTGCAGCCGTTTGGCGGCGAGGGCTTGTCCGGCACCGGACCAAAAGCAGGAGGCCCGCATTACCTGCACCGCTTTGCAGTGGAGCGCGTGATGTCGCAGGACACCACAGCGAGTGGCGGCAATGCGGCGCTGATGAGCATGGCGTGAAGGACCTCTCCCCCGCTTCGCGGACCCTCTCCGAAGGGGAGAGGGACTCGTTCAACCACCTCCCGTTTTACTGCTCAGGGTGCTCCAACCACGAGTCCCTCTCCCCTTCGGAGAGGGTACGGCGAAGCCGGGGGAGAGGTCCTCTGGCCCCATTCACCGCTCCTTTCCGCGCAACGCCAACCCGCGCTCCACCGCATCTTTCCCAAACTTCTCCCGCAACTTGTCAATTGCCCGCTCTGCCCTGGTGTGTGCCGCTTCTTTCGCATCAAGTGTGATTTCACCTTCACCATGGGACTCCACGAGTGCAGAGATTCCAACGCCAAGCAGGCGGAATTTTGAGCCGGTTGCTTCTTTCATCAGCAACGGTCGTGCTGCGTCGAAAATCCGGTGGGCGAGTTGGGTGGGATCATCCAGTGATGTGGCGCGGGTGCGGGATTTGAAATCTGTGGTTTTGAGTTTGAGCGTCACCGTGCGACCGGCCAGGCCCTGCTTCTTGGCGCGGTGGGCGACGCGTTCGGCGAGGTTCCAGAGGATGGACTCAAGTTCGGCGGCGTCGCTGATATCCACATCGAATGTGGTTTCAGCACTGACGGATTTGGTTTCTTCGTCACTCGATACAACGCGGTGATCTTCGCCGCGTGAGAGATGGTAAAGCCTTGAACCCATGCCGCCATAGCGGCGCATCAGGTCAATTTTTTCCATGCCCTGCAGTTGGCCGATTCTCAGAATGCCATCGCTGGCCAGCTTGTCCTGCATGGCTTTGCCGACACCCCAGATCAGGCTCACGGATTTATCCGCCAGAAATGATTTGGCTTCGGCAGCGCCGATCACCGAAAAGCCCCGTGGTTTTTGCTGGTCGCTTGCGACCTTTGCCAGATATTTGTTCGGGGCGAGGCCAACACTTGCAGTGATCCCGACTTCCCTTGTGATTCTCTGGATCATCTGCGCCAGGGATTTGGCCGGGATTTGATGGTGCAGTTTGGTCGTCCCGCTCAAATCCAGAAAAGCCTCATCAATGGAAATCGGCTCCACGTCGGGTGTGAAGCTTAACATGATCTCACGCACCTGCTTTCCAGCTTCTGCATATTTCGCCATGTTGGGACGCACCACCACCGCTTCGGGGCAAAGGCTGAGCGCCTTGAACATGGGCATGGCGGATTTCACGCCGTGGATGCGGGCGATGTAGCAGGCCGTGGACACAACACCCCGCGTGCCGCCGCCCACGATGACGGGCTTGTCCGCAAGGTCTGGGTTGTCACGCTTTTCGACCGAGGCGTAAAAGGCATCGCAGTCGATATGCGCGATCGAGAGGTCGTTGAGCTCAGCGTGACGGATGATGCGGGGGGAATGACAAGACGCGCAGCGCTTTTCTCCGCCACCTGCATCTTTCAGGCAGTCGCGGCAAAAACCGGGCATGGGGCTGCGCTCATCCACGGCGTGATGTTAGCGCGGTTAAAAGCGTTAGGCGAGCAGCCGTGCAATATGTGGCCGCGCCTCGGCCCACGAGGTGGCCGTCAGCGATACAAAATCGAGTGGCTCGAGATGTTTTGCAAAGCGTTCATCGTGCAAAAAATGGATCATATGCACGTGGGCGGCGTGGTCGCGGCAGGAGGAGATGAAGCCGGGGCTGTCGTCGATGAAAACAACAGGCTTCGAGGTGAGTGCTGCAAGGTGGCTGATGGCGGGGCCTTTGGGGCCGGCGTTGGTGATGCAGGGAAAGACCAGCCCGAGGTTTTGCAAGTTGCGGATGCGCTTGTCCCTCGCATGGTGGGGCAGATTGGTCAGCATGACCACGTTGGCGTTTGCCGACAACTCGAGAAGGGAATCAATTGCACCATCGATGGGGTCGAGATGCTCGGTGCGGTCAACAAAGAACCGGTCGATAATGTCCATCATCTGGTCCTGCGGTATCGACTCTTCGCTGCCGATGACCTTGATGTTTCCGCTGAGCGCAAAGCTGGCGGGGTCAAGATAAAGCTTGTCCCTGGCCAAATAGCTTTCGAATGCGCGGGTGAAATGCACGACAACTTCGTCAACATCGCAAATCACCAAAGGTGCGTTCGGATTGATGTGCAATGTTTCGAGTTGCTGTTGGGTAAAGTCAGGGATCATCCAGAAAAACCGGGAAGTTGTTGGCGGGCGCGCACCACCGCCTCGGGCTTGAGGCCATGGTCCGCTGCGAAGGCCAATAACAGGGATTCGTCCGAAAGGGCATAGTCCATCACGAAGCCTTGCATGACGGGGTCAGTCAGTCCGGATTTCAATTCAGCCTCGCCCATGCCGCTGAGCGCACAGAAGCGTTCCAGCCTTTCTTCGTCTGAAACCAGAAAACCGATCAATTTCAGCGCGATATCGCTGGCGTTCCCGTTGATTTGCATTGCATTTTTCTGCAACTTCTCGTTCATTGTTAACTTTCTTGCTCCGAATGGTTTGCGGTTTAATCTGTTGGTTACAGCTGTAGTGCAAAACCCGATGCAAGATAAGGGGACTAGGGCGTTTCGCACATCTGGTGGAAAGACCTTTGAGGTGGTTGACATGGTTCATATGGAAAGTGCTGCTACACAGTCGAATTCAACACAGACAGAACCTGTAGGCGCGCCAGCCATGCCCAAAACCATTCTCGTTGTCGAAGACAATGAACTGAACATGAAATTGTTCAATGACCTGCTTGAATCCCATGGTTACAACGTGGTGCAGACCCGTGACGGCCTTTCAGCGCTGGACATGGCGCGCAAGCACATGCCAGACTTGATTTTGATGGATATCCAGCTGCCAGAAGTGTCCGGTATCGAAGTCACGAAGTGGCTGAAGGAGGATGACCAGTTGCGCCGTATTCCGGTGATTGCCGTCACAGCCTTCGCCATGAAGGGCGATGAACAGAAAATCCGCGAGGGTGGCTGCGAGGCCTATATTTCGAAGCCCATCGGCGTGATGAGTTTTTTGCAAACGATTGACGGTTTTCTGAAGGACAAGCCATGACAGCGCGGGTTCTTGTTGTTGATGACATTCTTGCCAATGTGCGGCTGCTCGAAGCCAAGCTGACGGCTGAGTATTTTGATGTCGTGACCGCCATGAACGGCCTTGATGCGCTTGAGGCAATACAACGCACGAAACCCGACATCATCCTGCTCGACGTGATGATGCCGGGGATCGACGGCATTGAAGTCTGCCGCCGCATCAAATCTGACCCGACGACACAGCATATTCCTGTTGTCATGGTCACGGCCCTTGACCAGCCGGAAGACCGGGTGCGGGGACTTGAAGCGGGTGCAGATGATTTTCTCACCAAGCCCGTTAATGACATCGCACTGTTCTGCCGGATCAAGAGCCTGGTGCGCTTGAAGATGCTGACAGATGAGTTGCGCATCCGCAGCGAATCGGGTGGTGCACTGGAAAACGGCAATTCATTCGCCGCTTCACCTGCCGACAGCGGCGGTCGGATTTTGCTGGTTGATCCGCGCCCTGCCTCGGCTGAAAGGCTGGCAACCCATCTCGGCGGCAAACACCAGGTGACCGTCGCGCACGACGCAGCCGCTGCTGCGGCCATCGCTTCTGGTCCGCAAGCCTCGTTTGAACTCATCATCATCTGTTTCGACAGGGAACAATACGACGGCCTCAGGCTGTGTTCGCAATTCAAGACCATGGAAGCAACACGGCAAACACCGGTTCTCGCCATTGTTGAACCTGAGGAAAACCAGACGCTGCTGCGCGCACTCGACATGGGCGTCAATGATTACCTGATGCGCCCGGTTGACCGCCAGGAACTGATGGCCAGGGTTTCAACGCAGGTGAAACGCTGGCGCTACACCGAACAGCTCAGGCAGTCTGTGAAGGCCACCATTGAACTGGCGATCATTGATCCGCTCACCGGCCTGTTCAACCGCCGTTACATGGAAACCCATCTCGGCAACATGATCGAGCACTATGTCAACCGCGGCAAGCAATTGTCTGTTGTGGCCGTTGACGTGGATTTCTTCAAGGCGATCAATGACACCCACGGCCATGGTGGCGGTGACAAGGTGTTGCAGGAATTGGCCCAGCGCCTGCGCGACAACACGCGCAGTGTGGATTTCGTCTGCCGCACCGGCGGCGAGGAATTCATCGTCGTGCTGCCCAACACCGAGGCAGAAGTTGCCAACAGCATCGCAGAACGCCTGCGCCGCTCCATCGCCAGCAAGTCTTTCAGCATTGGATCAAAGCAATTGCTGCCGGTGACGATATCGCTGGGCATGAGCATTCTCGCTGGCCCGGATGACACGCTTGAGAAACTGCTGCACCGCGCCGACACCGCCCTCTACCAAGCCAAACGCGAAGGACGAAACCGGGTCGTCCACGCGGCCTGAGGGGTAACTTTCAACTTGCACCGCCATGGTGTAACGCCGGGGAAATGAATTCCGAGTCAAATACACGGACATTGACGGCGGGCGCCGTGCCTGCGGCGCTTGGCCGGGCAGGGCCGGTGTTTGCCGGATCGCTGACGTTTGAGAATGTGTATTTCAGCGTCAAGGAACGTACCATCATTGACGGTGTATCGCTGCGCCTGGAACCGGGAAAAACCTATGGGCTGCTGGGTGCGTCTGGCAGTGGCAAAACCACGTTGCTGCGGCTGGCGGCTGGTATTGAGCGGCCCAGCAGCGGCCGCATTCTATTGGATGACCTCGAGATTGCGGGCCCCAAAACATTCCTGCCGCCTGAAAAACGCAACGTCGGCCTGATTTTCCAGGATTATGCCCTGTTCCCACATCTTACGGCATTGCAAAATGTTGCTTTTGGGTTGACGGCCTTGAAGCGCAATGATGCCACGGCGGTGGCCCGGTTGGCGCTGGCTCGGGTCGGATTGGCGGAGATGGAGGGGCGTTATCCGGCGATGCTGTCCGGTGGTGAACAGCAACGCGTGGCGCTGGCGCGGGCGATTGTGCCGCGGCCGCAGATCATTCTGATGGATGAACCGTTTTCCAGCCTTGACCAGCAATTGCGGGAAAAAGTGCGCGCCGATACTTTGGCCATCCTCAAGGAAACCCGGGCCACAAGCTTGCTGGTTACGCATGACCCACAAGAGGCATTGGCCTTTGCCGATGACATCTTCGTGTTGAAATCGGGCCGGGTTTTGCAACAGGGGAAGCCCGGCGATTTTCTCAACCGGCCTGCGACTGCGGAGGTGGCGCAGATTTTCCGCAGCTATAACATTTTCCAGTCTCGGGCTGAAAATGGCTTGGCGCAACTGCCGTTTGGCGCCGTGCCGGTTGCGGGTTTTGCGCAAGGGCAAATGGTTCACGTTCTGGTGCCGCCCGGTGACATCAAGTTGGGTGCAGGTGCAGCCGTACCTGTGGCTGTGGTGTCGGAAAAGCGGCAACTTGGCCATACAACCCAGATTGTGGCCACACTTCTAGCAACAGGTGAACGGGTTGTCATTCATGTGAACGCGCGTGAGGCGTTGAGTCCGGGCACGCTTTGCGGGCTTGCGCTTGTGCCAGAAAACACCCATGTGTTTGCCATATGATTTGCGCGCAGTTGCAGCAGTGGTGGCTTTCTGCGATAGTCCTTTCAACACGTGGCCAAGGCCGCTGAACAATCTTGAGGAGTAAGACTTATGGGCGCGTTTTCCTGGTGGCATTGGGTGATTTTGCTGGTGGTTGTGCTGGTGTTGTTTGGCGGCAAGGGCAAGGTGTCTGACCTGATGGGCGATGTGGCCAAGGGCATCAAGAGCTTCAAGAAAGGCCTTGCGGATGAGCCGTCTGATGCTGCCGCGGGACCTGCGAAATCCATTGAGGAACAAGCCAGCCAGACCGCAAAAGATGTCGCCGAAAAGGTCAAAAGCTGAGTGCTAAGGCCAATTGAGGCCATGAACCATGTTTGATTTCGGCGTCGGCTATTCCGAGTTGTTGGTGCTTGCGGTCATTGCGGTGATCGTCATCGGGCCCAAGGACCTGCCAAAGGTCTTGCGCACCTTTGGCCAGTTCATGACCAAGATGCGCGGCATGGCCCGTGAATTTCAGGGCCATGTCGACCAGGCCATGAAGGACACGGGCGTCGATTCAATCAAGAAAGACGTGCAGGCCCTGAAAGACACTGTAGGGGCCAGCAAAACCTCCCTTGATGCCGTCACCAGCAAAGTCACCGACACGCCGAAAGCCTCCTATCCAAGTTTCCCGTCCATGGGCGGAACATCGCCGGCGCGCGACTATGGCTCCTACTTTGGTGAAGGCGACAAAGGCGAAACGCGGGTGGCGGGTTCACTCGTCATGCCTGATGGTGCGTGATGAGCAAACAGGACATTGACGCATCCGAAGCCCCCTTGATGGACCACCTGTTGGAGCTGCGCTCGCGGCTGGTGAAATGTGTCATCGGATTTGGTATCGCCTTCATAGGCGCGTTTTATTTTTCGTCGGACATTTTCCACATTCTCATCAAGCCCTTCAACTGGGGCACGGGCACTGACGTCAGCCTGATTTCAACCAAGCTTTTGGGCTTTTTTCTGGTGAAACTGAAGATCGCCATGTTCGGCGGCATGTTTGTGGCGTTTCCGCTCATCGCCACACAGGTGTACCGCTTCATGGCACCGGGGCTTTACAAGAACGAACGTCAGGCGCTGGCACCGTATTTGTTCGCAACGCCCGTGTTTTTTGTGCTTGGCGCATGTCTGGTTTATTTTTTCCTGCTGCCCGTCGCGATCCGGTTTTTCTATGGGCTTGCGGCGGGGGTGGGAACAATCGGTGACAGCGGCAAAAACCTTGTCGAGCTCATGCCCGATGTCGAGGCCTATCTCGATTTCGTCATGATGCTGATTCTGGCCTTTGGTTTGACATTCCAATTGCCCGTGGTGCTGACACTGCTGGGGCAGCTTGGCGTTGTCACGGCGGAACAGCTGCGCAAGGGCAGGCGCTTTGCCCTTGTCGGTGTGTGTGCGGTCGCCGCCCTCATCACACCGCCTGATCCGATCTCGATGCTGGCGATGGCGGTGCCATTGGCGGGGCTTTATGAAATTGCCGTGTTGGCGGTCTCGTTTCTGGAAAAACGCAGGAATGTGGCGAAAGCCAAGCAGGATGCGGCTGACGCGGCGGAAGAAGCCGCTGAAAAAGCCGCCGAGATATTAAAACTGCCGTAGCTGCTATTGTGTGTAGCCAAGGGACCTCTCCCCCGGCTTCGCCGGACCCTCTCCGAAGGGGAGAGGGACTTGTGGTGGGACCTACCTGTATAGTAAAACGGGGGGGGGCGGCCAGAGGTGCCGCACCCCCACGGGGAGGGGACGG
>JANPCE010000015.1:0-32339 GCA_031430795.1 Hyphomicrobiales bacterium | reverse complement strand
ACATGTATTCGGAGCAGGGGTTCGAGGCGCGGATGTCGCCGCTCGCCTTGCAGGTGTGCCAGTCATTGATGGTGGAATGGAATTGGATGCCGGGATCGGCGGAGGCCCAGGCGGCGTAACCGATCTTGTCCCACAACTGCCGGGCCTTCATGGTTTTCATCACCTTGCCGTTTTTGCGGGCGGTGAGATTCCAATCGCCGTTGTTTTGCACGGCTTTCAAAAAGTCGTCTGTCACACGGACGGAGTTGTTGGAGTTCTGGCCGGAAACGGTGCGGTAGGCTTCGCCATCCCAATCCGAATCATAGGTGTCGAACGAGATGTCGGTGTAGCCTTGGCGGGCGAACTGAATCACACGCTTGATGTAGTTGTCCGACACCATGTTCTTGCGCGCATCTTTCACGGCGCGCTTGAGGGCGGGGTTCTTTTCAATCTCGAAGCAATCCTGTCCCGGGCCTTCGCAATTGACGCAAGCCTTCATGATCGCTGCCATGTGCTTTTTCACGACCTTGGACCCGGTGACGAGGGAGGCGACTTTTTCCTCCTCTTTCACTTTCCAATCAACATACTGCTCGATATCCGGGTGGTCGACATCGACGACCACCATCTTGGCGGCGCGGCGGGTGGTGCCGCCGGATTTGATGGCGCCGGCGGCGCGGTCCCCGATCTTGAGGAAAGACATAAGGCCGGAGGACTTGCCACCGCCTGCCAGCTTTTCGCCTTCGCCACGGAGATACGAGAAGTTGGAACCGGTGCCGGAGCCGTATTTGAACAGGCGTGCTTCACGCACCCAGAGGTCCATGATGCCGCCGTCATTGACGAGGTCGTCGGCGACGGATTGGATGAAGCAGGCGTGGGGCTGCGGGTGTTCGTAGGCTGATTTGGATTTTGTCAGCTTGCCGGTTTCATGGTCGACATAGTGGTGGCCTTGAGCCGGACCATCAATGCCGTAGGCCCAATGTAAACCCGTGTTGAACCATTGCGGGGAATTCGGTGCACACATCTGGCGGGCCAGCATGGCGCAATGTTCGTCATAGAAAGCGCGGGCGTCTTCTTCCGTGTTGAAATATTTGCCCTTCCAGCCCCAATAGGTCCAGGTGCCGGCCAGGCGGTTGAAGACCTGCTTGGCGGAACGTTCGCCTGTGGTGCGGTCCTTCTCGGGAACACCTTCGAGGGATGATTCGTCCGTGACTGAACGCCAGAGCCAAGACGGCACGGTTTCTTCTTCCACGCGCTTGATGGCTTTTGGGATTCCGGCTTTGCGGAAATATTTCTGGGCGAGAATATCTGTTGCGACCTGTGACCAATTGGAAGGCACCTCAATGTCAGCCAGACGGAAAACGATAGATCCGTCCGGATTCTTGATTTCACTCACAGCTGTGCGGAAATCTATCCCCGCATATGCGTCCAAACCTGCCGTGGTGTAGCGCCGATCAATTTTCATTCCATTTCCCCATTTGTCGTCTTGCGGATGGCTCTCACCCGCGCAATTTCATTCAATTCCAGACCATGGACGCGCAAAAACGCCCACGGCATGATGTTCACCCGCGTTCAACGCAACGTCCTGTTTTGGCGATGTTTTCGCCCCCAACTCCGCGACGCGACAACGGGCAGGCCTCTGCCACGTCGCCTCGGTTACTCACCTTTTGGCCTCACGAACCTTTGAACTTTACATAGGCTAAACCGACTATTTCGTCAACAGTTAGTGTGTTAACGCAAGGTTAATACCAGATATAGTGGGTAAGCCTTCGCATCTCCTGATCAATACAATGATGATCACCCGATTCTGGCGTCAGGCTCAAGCGCAATCGGATGCTAAATCACAAGGAGAATTGAAAGTGAGGAAAAGGCTGGCTTTGGTCTTGACAGCTATTTCGCTCTTGGCACCGGCTTTGCGCTCTCAACAGGCCCCAGCCACCACAACAGCGGCAAACTCAGCAAACACACACCTGCAAGCAACCACCAGCATTCATTGATCGCCATCGTCAGGCTGGCCTGTTCAATAGAGCTCATCAGGCCCATGAAGCCCATGGCGTCGTCGGGATCCGGCATTTCATCCAGGGTGAGGCCGAGCCACGTTGCGGCGTCCGCCGGACTGGCCTTGATCATTTCGCTGAGTGTGTCGGCATGAACCGGGCTTCGGGAAAACATCATTGTGTCCATTGTGGCAATGCCAATGGCACCGCCAATGTTGCGCTGGACATTGAAGAGGCCGGAGGCGTCATTGACTTGTGCGAGGGGTTGCAGTGCCAGGGCAAGGCGGATGGAGGGCAAAATGCAAAACATGACGAAGGCACCGCGAATGACTTGCGGCCAGAAGACGTCGTCATAGTCTGAGGTGACGGTGAGGTCAGCGTTCATGCCAAGCCCTATACTGAGGCCGACAAAGCCCAGGGCTGTGAGAAAACGTGCGTCAAAGAAGCGATCAATGTTGACGATGACGGGAGCGACAATGATTTGTGCGAAACCCATGACGATGGTGATGAGGCCGATGGCGAGGGGGCCGTGGCCGCGCACGAAGGCGAGGAAGACGGGTAAAATGTAAACCGTTGCAAAGAGCACGAAACCGAACAGGAAGCTCAGGGCGCAGCCGAAGGCGAGGGCGCGGTCGTTGAGCAGGTGAAACATGATCGCGGGGTGCTTGCGTTTCACTGAGATGACAAGGCAGGCGACGGCGGCGGCAAAGCAGCCGAGGACAATGGTGCTGAGCCAGCCTTGCTGTGGGGCTTCCTTGATGCCGATAATGAGGAGACCAAGGGACACTCCGAAAGCCAGGAGTGAAATCCAGTCAAGCTCGCGGATGACAGCGAAGCGCGGGTTTTCTTTTGGCAGGCTGATGAGACCGAGAACAAGTGCGAAAAGTCCGGGGCCGATATTGATCAGAAATACCCAGTGCCAAGAGTAGTGCTCGGTGATCCAGCCGCCGACCATGGGGCCAAGGGTGGGTGCCAAAATTGCGAGAAATCCACCGACGGTGGTGGCCAGTGTTTGTTCAATGCCCTTCGGGAACATCAGGAAGACGGCGGAGAAGACGAGGGGGATCAACACGCCGCCCATGAAGCCCTGCAGGATGCGCCACGCCATCAGGTCCCAGAAGCCCTGGCTCAGGGCGCAACCGATGGAGGCCAAAATGAAGATCAACAGTGTATAGATGAAGAGTCTTCGCTTGGCGAAGACGCGCATGAGAAGGCCGATGATGGGAATGGCAACGACTTCCGCGATCAGATAGGACGTTTGCACCCAACTCATACGGTCTGCGCCAATGCCGAGTTGTTCTTCGATCACATGCAGGGAGGTGACAACCACCTGGATGTCGAGCACCGCCATAAACATGCCAATGCAGAGTGCGACAAATGCGGTCCAGCGTTGGAGAGCGGGCAAATGAAAATGTGTGTTGGTGTCTTGTTGAGTCATTTCAATCGGCAGTGTGTACGGTACGCGGGTGCGATGCTAGGGGTTACGTGATTTGGTGTGGGGTGGTTGTGATAAATGCAGATGCCGTTAGAATACGTTCTCACAACCCACCCAGTGCCGTCATGGTCCGCTTCAGGCGGACCACCCATGGGTGTTCAGTCATGGGGCTTGGTGCGCCAAGCGATCAAGTGTGATCAAATCCCATATTTCTCCATCGGCGGCCTTGAGCCGCCGAACCAGACTGCGGGTGGTTCTGGGGTGGCGGGTCAAGCCCGCCTATGGAGGACAAAGGGAAAATCGTGAATACAGATGAGCGCCCGATGCTCCAGCTGCGGGAGAATTGACTTACTTCTGGAATCCACGGGTGGCCCGCCTGAAGCGGACCATGACGATAATGTGGAGCGGTGCGCCCGCCTTTATGCCGCAACCAATTGCTTCACCAATGCGTTGATCATGCGGGGCAGATCATAAGGGAAACGTGCGGTGATCAGGTTTCCGTCCACCACGCAGGGTTCATCCAGCACCGTGGCTCCAGCGTTTTCCACGTCAATTTGGATGTTCCATACCGCCGTGGCGCGTTTGCCCTTGAGAATCTTCGCACTGATCATCACCCATTGGCCATGACAGATGGCGCAAGTGGGTTTGCCAGCTGCGTGCATTTGCGCCACGAAATCTGTGGCGTGCCTGTCGGCGCGCAATGCGTCCGGGTTCCAGCAACCGCCGGGCAAAATCAGCGCGTCGTAGTCTGCAACTTTCGCTTCATCCATGTAGCGGTCAATCTTCAGCCAGCCCGCGTTTTCCATCAGGCGAATCGCCAGCACATGGGTTTTTGAAATGGGGGGGAAGCGCAAACCGAGCGTTGACGGGAATTCGCCGATGCGCGGAGAGACAATATGAACCGTGGCTCCGTGTTCCGTGAGCCAGCGTTGAGACCCCAGGATTTCCACTTCCTCCACGCCATTGGCGCAGCAGATGGCGATGCGTTTGCCCTTGAGCAAATCCGGGATTGACGGCGGGCTGAACAGGAAAGCCGCCAGTTCGCGGTTCAATTCGCCGTCCGCCGTGCACAGCAGTTCGGTTGAGATCGATGGCACCGCCGAAGTGGTCATCAGCTCTTGCATGCGTGCAAACGGATAGGCTTGCAGCGCGGCGTGGGTGACGGGCTTGTTCATGATGTCCTCCAAATTGACGTGGCGATTGACTTCGCTGGGGTATGTGCAAAACTAATATATCAGTTGGGAGAGCAAGAATGAAGTACGGATTTAATTTGCTGCTGTGGACGGGGCATGTCACGGATGAGCACTTGCCGTTGATGCGGGCTGTTAAAAAAACCGGATATGACGGCGTTGAGCTGCCGCTGTTTGAAGGCACACCTGACCACTATGCGCGGCTGGGGGAGAAAATCGCCAAACTCGGTCTCGAAGTGACAACGGTCAGCGTGTTGGGGGCAGGGAACAATTCCATTTCCGCTGACAAAGCTGAGCGAGCGGCGGCAGTGGCACGGGCAAAGTGGGCGCTGGATTGCACGGCGGCACTGGGCGCAGGCATTCTTGCTGGTCCCATGCATTCTGAAATTGGCCGTTTCTCTGGCGCTGGCCCCACGAAAGAAGAACGCAAGCGCGGCATCAGCTTCCACCGGGCTGCGGGGGACCATGCGGCAAAGCAGAACGTCCGTTTTGCCGTTGAAGCCCTCAACCGTTTTGAATGTTATTTCCTGAACACCATGGAGCAACTCGCTGATTATCTCGATGAAGTTGATCATCCGCACGTCAAAGGCATGTACGATACCTTTCATTCCAACATCGAAGAGAAAGATCCGGTGAAGGCAATCAAGGACATCAAGCGCCACATGATTCATGTGCACATTTCAGAGAATGACCGTGGCACTCCCGGCAAGGGCCATGTGCCTTGGGATGCGACGTACAAAGCACTTGCGCAAGCGAAATATGGTGGGTGGATGACGATCGAGGCCTTTGGCCGTGCAATACCCGCACTCGCCGCAGCCACGCGGGTGTGGCGCGACTTCTTTCCGAACAAGGAGGAAGTCTACAAGCTGGGTTTGCGCAACATGAGGAATGGGATGAAGAGGGCGGGAGAGGTCCCTTGGCCACGATGACCACAATCTTCATCATCGGCACCTGCGACACCAAGGGTGATGAACTGCGTTTTGCGTGTGATTGTGTCAAGCGCGCGGGCGGCACACCGCTGCTGGTGGATGTTTCCACTGCAAAGCCTGATGCGAATGCGGACGTGACAGCAGAGCAGGTGGCTTCCCACCACCCGAAAGGTGCCAAAGCTGTCCTCGGCCTCATGGATCGCGGCCAGGCCGTCACTGCCATGGGCGAGGCGCTGAAGCATTTCATGCTCACCCGCGCAGACATTGGCGCCGTTCTCGGTCTTGGTGGTTCCGGCAATACAGCAATTGTCACCGAGGCCATGCGGGCGCTTCCCATTGGTGTTCCTAAGTTGATGGTTTCAACACTCGCGTCCGGCAATGTTGCCGGCTTCGTTGGACCCACTGACATCATGATGATGCATGCGGTGACAGATATCGCCGGCCTCAATGCCATCAGCCGCACTGTCATTGCCAATGCCGCCCATGCGGTTGTCGGCATGGCGACAAACACGGTGCCGCGTGCCGCAGGCAAACCCGCCATCGGCTACACCATGTTTGGCGTGACCACAGTTTGCGTCAACGCCATCCGCGCCAAGATGGAGCCCGATACCGAGAGCTTCGTTTTCCATGCCACCGGAAGCGGCGGGCAGGGGTTTGAAAAGCTGGCGGACTCCGGGTTTTTTTCCGGTGTCTTTGACATCACAACGACGGAAGTGGCGGACTATCTGATTGGCGGAATCCTTCCGTGTACGGAAGATCGTTTCGGGGCCTTCATCCGCCATGGCATTCCCTATGTTGGGTCCGTGGGCGCTGTCGACATGGTGAATTTTGGGGGGCGTGATACGGTTCCGCAGAAATTCCAGCGCAGACATTTTCACGTCCACAACGCCCATGTAACGCTGATGCGGACCACGGTGGAAGAAAATGCAAGGATTGGCGCATGGATTGTCGAACGCGTGAACCGCATGCCAGGTCCGGTCCGCTTTCTGCTGCCATTGAAAGGTGTGTCTGCCCTTGATGCCGCTGGCCAGCCTTTCAATGATGTGGAAGCCGATGTCGCGCTGTTCCAGTCCATTCGAAAAGGCTGGCAACCGGCTGCCGACCGCAAACTGGTTGAACTTGACCATCACATCAATGATGCTGCCTTTGCCGATGCGGCTGTCGCCGCTTACATAGAGATCACAGGATAAACATGCCCCGGATTGAACGCAGCGCCATACTCGAAAAATTCCGCGGCATGATTCAGCGCAAGGAACCGATTGTTGGCGGCGGTGCAGGCACTGGCCTTTCCGCCAAATGCGAAGAGGCGGGCGGCATTGATCTCATCATCATCTATAATTCCGGGCGCTACCGCATGGCGGGCAGGGGGTCTCTTGCAGGCATTCTGGCTTATGGCAATGCCAACGAGATCGTGATGGAGATGGCGCGTGAGGTTTTGCCCGTGGTGAAACACACGCCTGTGCTTGCTGGCGTCAACGGCACAGACCCGTTTTTGCTCACCGATCATTTTCTCGGTGAACTCAAGGCCATGGGTTTTTCCGGTATTCAGAACTTTCCAACCGTGGGACTGATTGACGGCAACTTGCGCAGGAACCTGGAAGAGACGGGCATGGGTTACGGCCACGAAGTTGATTTGATCACCAAGGCGGTGGGCAAAGATATGCTTACAACACCTTATGTCTTTAACCCGGATGAAGCGGTGGCGATGACGCATGCAGGGGCGGATATTATTGTGGCGCACCTTGGCCTCACCACAGGCGGTGCCATTGGGGCTGAAACATCTGTTCAATTGCAAGATGCGCCGAAGCTTGTGGGCGAAATGGCGGAAGCGGCGAAACGCATTCGAAAAGATGTGATCGTATTGTGCCACGGCGGGCCGATTTCTGCGCCGGAAGATGCGTCATTCGTTTTGAAAAACACTGCGGGCATTCACGGCTTCTATGGTGCAAGTTCCATGGAACGCCTGCCCGTTGAAACCGCGCTCACCGCGCAGACCCGCGCCTTCAAGCGCATCACATTCTGAGGACGCAGCATGGCCCGCGCTTACGCCTCCATCATCCTGAATGCACCCGTTGAAACGGTCTGGAGTCTGGTGCGTGACTTCAATGGTCTGCCGAAATGGGCTCCACCTGTGGCGCGCTCCAAAATAGAAAATGGATTGGCGTCCGATGTGGTGGGCTGCGTGCGCTCGTTTCACTTGCAAGATGGCACGCATATCCGCGAGCGCTTGCTGATGCTCGATGATGCAAACTACTGCTTCAGCTATAATTTTGAGAAGCCTGCCTTTCCGGTGAAGAACTACATTGCCACGCTTCGGCTTTACCCTGTGACCAACACCGATCAAACTTTCGCCGAGTGGGAGGCAACTTTTGATGAGGCAGCGGGTGATGAAGGAAAATATGAGCGAATTGTTTCCCGTGATGTGTTTGCTGCGAACTGGAAAAGCCTGGCGAAGATCATCGCTGCAACCAAACCCGGGAAGCCGGAAGGTGCTGTGCGCTGGAAGGGCTTTGCGCCCAACAAGGTCTGGACGTCGCGTTTGATCAAGGCCCCCGTGGAAAATGTCTGGGGCGTCATGCGGGATTTCGCAGGCATGGGGGCCTGGCATGATGAAATCACCAAGATGCACATGCTGGGAAATGCGCGTGCCGGCAAGGTGGGGGGCGTGCGAGATTTTTATTTTGGGGCAGGGCACCTGAATGAAGAGCTGCTGCACCTGTGTGACCGCACGCGGAGTTTTTCTTATCGAATCACCAAGTGTGAAATCTCATGGCTCAACTATGTATCTGGCCCGCGACTTTGGCCGGTGACGGCGAACAACACCACGTTTGGGGTCTGGACCGGGGATTGGGATGCATCTGCGCATGATGATCTTGTGTTGATGCCGGACACGGAACTGAATGTTTATCAGAAAGCGTTTCAAGGGGTGGAGATGTTATTGAAGAAAAAATAATCTCCCTCAAGCGAAGCTTGGGGGAGTGGCGCGAAGCGCCGAGGGGGTGTGTCCCCAAGCACCGTACCAAATGGACACACTCCTCCGCCCCTTCGGGGCACCTCCCCACCGCTTCGCGGCAAGGAGGTTGGATGATTGAAGGAGAAAACGCATGTCCAACTGGAAATCCCGCCATGGTGTTGAAGGCCGTCGCATTCTTGTGACGGGTGCGACCAAAGGCATTGGCTTTGAAGCGTGTCAGGTGTTGGCGGACGCCGGCGCTGATATTGTTGCTGTGGGGCGCGACAAAGACGGTCTCGCTGACATCGCAGCACTGGTGAAAAAAGCGGGGCGCAAATGCGTGGCCATTGCCGCCGATATGGCAACGATAGAAGGGCCGAAACATGCTGCGGCGGAAGCATTGAAGGCTTTTGGCACCATTGATGTGTTGGTGAACAATGCAGGCATTGCGATGAATGAGCCTTTGCTCGACATCACCGCACACGCCTGGGACACGACGATCAACGTGAACCTGCGGGCACCGTTTTTGCTGGCACAGGCGCTGGTGCCCAACATGATCAAGCAGAAAATGGGGAAGATCATCAACGTGTCGTCACAGTCCGGCGTGATGGCGCTGGCAGACCATGGTGCCTACGGCGCGTCAAAGGGCGGGCTTAATATGTTGACGAAAGTGATGACGGTGGAGTGGGCCAAGCACAACATCCAGTCCAACACCGTGTGTCCCACAGTGATTCTCACGCCGATGGGTGAGATGGTTTGGGGCAAGCCGGAAAAAGGCGATCCGATGAAAGCCAAAATCCCGCTGGGGCGATTCGGCAGTACAACGGAAGTGGCTGATTTGATTCTGTTCCTGTCGTCTCAAGCCTCAGACTTGATCACGGGGCAGGATATTCTCTGCGACGGCTGATTTACCTCGCAGTGATTCTACTTAGCGACAGACGCCTTTGGCATTTCTGTTGAGAGGGACTGGAACGGATTGGCGCGGACAGGGCGCTTGGGTTTCAGTTTTGGCATGGGCAGCAGACCTTCGCGCTGCATTTTCTTGCGCTCAAGTTTCCGCGCGCGGCGGATGGCTTCGGCGCGTTCGCGGACACGCTTTTCCGACGGCTTTTCGAATGCTTCGGCCTGCTTCAATTGCCGGAAAATGCCTTCACGCTGCATGCGCTTTTTCATGACGCGCAGCGCCTGTTCGACATTGTTGTCCCGGACCATGATCTTCATGCGTAAGCTTTCGTTGGAAGTGAAATGAAAAACAAAGCCGCGTCCTGTTCAGAGAGACGCGGCTTCCAGAGGGCAGCAGCCGTTTTCGCATCCATCCCAGTACATCCGTGGGTCTGAATGGCAGTTGACTGCCCGGTGAAACGGCGCGAGCTCCCCTTGGGGGCCGCGCCGAATTTTATTAGAGAGCCTTCAGCTGGTCAGCTGAGGACTTGCCAGTGCGCTTGTCTTTGGCGACTTCGAAAGACACTTTCTGTCCTTCGTTGAGGCCGTTCATGCCAGCCCGTTCAACTGCGCTGATGTGGACGAAAACGTCGGTGCCGCCGCCATCAGGCTGGATGAAACCAAAACCTTTTTGCGAGTTGAACCACTTGACTGTACCTGATGCCATAATATTTTTGCCTTGTGTAGTATTGAAATGCAAACCCCGCCGCCGAAGCAACAAAGCCTTGTCTCGATGTTCTGGATATTGTGGATTGGCTGATGCAACGTGTTAGAGTCGCTGAGCGGAGCCAAATGCCCGGAGTTCGATTTGCCCCAGATAGTGGAAGCCCGGCCGAAATTCAAGCGGTATTTGACTTTTTTCTCAGAAATTTTGAGTTTTGCAGGAAGTGTGCTGTTTTTGATGGGTTTCGCAGGCGGCGAAGGGACCTCTCCCCCGCTTCGCGGACCCTCCCCGGAGGGGAGGGACTCGTGGTGCGAGCACCCTGATTGGTAAAAGTGGAGGTCCCACCACAAGTCCCTCTCCCCTTCGGAGAGGGTACGGCGAAGCCGGGGGAGAGGTCCTTTGGCTACATCTGATTGCCTTGGGAGATGCCAACTCTCCGACCTCCACCCTGCAATAGGCATTTAAATCGATTTCAAGGGCTATTTTAGCGATTCTTTGCGATGGCTGGTAGGGTGGTAGACAATAGGAAAACATCGTCTGTACAGGCTTTAAAATGCAATACAGAGGCATGCACGTTTAGGTAGAGTTGCCGCGTTGTCACGCCTTGATCTTGTCAATCAATTGGCCAAGGGCGTCGTGCAGCTTTTCGTGCATGCCTGTGAGCTCTTCGCGCCATTGCCGCATCTGCCCGGAATCAGGCAAACCGGAATGACTGCGCATTTTTCCGAACACGGTCAGCCTTCCGGTAAACTGGGCCGTGGCTTGCTCAAAAGCGTTCCAGTATTTTGCATCAACCGGAATGTCCACCGTGCTTGATACGAAGATGACTTTGCCCTGATCCTCGAACATGTTTTTCTTGTATTGGGCGATGTCATCAATGCCCCTCTGCGCGAGGGCTTCAACTTTTCCTGCCGCAGCCAGTATTTTCTGCCAGGTTTCCTGGGTTGGATCAAAAGCGTATTGGTCCATGGGCGGAAACAGGTTGCTGGCCTTGGCGTCCAGCACTTCCGCCATGGTTTGTTTCAGGCTTTGAAAACGTCCGGTCAGATCATTGACGCTGACAAGCTGGTCACTGGTAAAACATTTTCCCAAGCGTGGAACTTCGCCCGTAGCACAGGGTTGCAGAAAACGGTTTGCGCCCAAATACAATCCGCCAGCGATTGCTGCCGCCAGCACAATCGGCTGCCCCCACCTGAACGGTATTCTGAACACATCAAACCAGCCTGGACTTGGAATTTCCTTTTTGTCATCATCCGAAAATGCAATGGCGTCGCCGTTGATTGCCGGAATCCAGTATGTGCGGGCAAATTCCTCGTTGAAAAAGCCACTGTGGCCGAGGGCGTGGAAGCGGTCGCGGACGTTGAAAGCGCCGAAGCCATAGGTGCCGCTGGATCCGTAGCCCCAGGTCACGGATTTGGCGAGGACGGGCCAGATGTCTTGTGTTCCGCAATCATTGATGATGGCCTGGCGCTTGTCAGCCATGGTGACTTGATCATCAACGCGGGCCCAGTCGTAGCCCTCCGGGACGATGGAGCCGCAAAGCATGATGCGGTGAAACTTGATGTGTGGGTTGTCGTGCAGAATGCGCGACAATGCGTAGGTGCCGTAACTGTGGGCGAGGGCGATGATGTCTTTGCCTTGATGTTCGTCACGGATGCCGTCGATCTGTTTGCGCAAGCGGTCGATGGGCCCACGCCTGCAAATTCCGAATGGACAAAGAAAGCGTAAGGTGTCGAAATATCCGTATTTCAACGGAATCACCGTGGCTCCGGTTTCCTGGGCTATCAGCGCTGCCATGCGGCTTTGCCACCAGGCGGCTGTGCGAATGCCGTGAATGAGAATGACAACCGTGTTTGCCGCTGACTTCGCCATGGCAGGTCTCCCATCGATGGCGGGATGTTACGCCGTTTCGAGAGTGTTGCAACTGTGTATTCCCACGGCCTTGCGCAGCCGGGGGTTGAGCGGCCTCAGTATGTCGCGCGCCCGCCTGAAATATCGAACACGGCACCTGTTGAGAATGAGCATTCTTCACTGGCCAGCCAACAGATCAGCGCCGCGTTTTCCTCAACCGTGCCGAAGCGGCCCTTGGGAATCTTCGCCAACATGAAATCGATGTGTTCTTGCGGCATCTGGTCGAAGATGGGGGTTTTGACGGCGGCAGGCGTTACGGCGTTGACGCAGATGTTGGTTTTCGCCAGTTCCTTGCCAAGCGATTTGGTGAAGCCGATGACAGCGGCTTTCGAGGCGGAGTAGGCGGAGGCGTTGGGGTTTCCCTCTTTGCCGGCAATCGACGCCACGTTGACGATACGCCCGTAATTCTGTTTGATCATGTGGGGGATGACGGAGCGGTTGGTGTAAAACGTGCCATTGATGTTGACGGCCATGGTTTTCAGCCAGCCATCGATGGGAAAACCATCAACGGGTACTGTCGGGCCCGTGATGCCAGCACTGTTAACCAGAATGTCGATGCCGCCGATTTGTTTCAGTGTTTCCGCAACTGCGGATTCAACGGAGGCAAGATCAGAAATATCCGTCTTGATACCGCCGTTCATGTCCCACACACAGACTGCTGCGCCTTCGTCACGAAGACGCTTGGCGACGGCCTCACCGATGCCGGACATGCCGCCGGTGATGACGGCGCGCTTGTTTGTGAATCTCATTTTGTGCCGCGTGACCGAATTGTGATGAGGCCTGCCAAAACCGCAGCGACGGCAGCCACAGAAAGCGTGAAGCTGTGGAAATACCAAGGCGTCGCGGCCAGCTGCATTTTACCAGCCTGCGTGTCCGGGTTTGGGGCTTTGAGGAAAAACACGCCGTAGAGCGAGGCCGCGAAAATCGCCACCAGCAATGTGATGCAAAAAATCATGGCCACAACCAAGGCGGTTGTGATGACGCTGCGGACGGGGACACCGGGCTGGGCCATGGGCAAGAGATTGTTCACGAGGCCAGCGATGACAACGACGATGGCGCCGATGGTGAAGAGGGTGATGCTGAAAGGTTGAAAAATCAAGACGAGCGCCACCAGGCCCAGAGCGATGATCGCGTACTCCAGTTTGAACGCGCCATCGGAGGTGAGATTGGGGTTGCTCATCAGCGCACGGCCTTTCCGTCTTCGCCGAACACATGGGTTTGTGCGGCATCAGGTTCCAAATGCAAGACCTCACCGATTTTCACACGCTTGTCGCGGGGCACAACAACACGGATGTCTCCTCCAGCTTTGGTGCGGGCGTGGATCAGGGTTTCAGCGCCCATGGGTTCAATCAGCTCAGCTGCACCTGTAATGGCCGAAGTGGAAGGCTTGGCCACGGGTGTAAAGGCGCGCGGGCGGATGCCGATGGTGATTTTGGAGGGTTTGAGTTTCATCACCGCGCTATTGGCCTGGATCAACAAGGCCGTGTTGTCGAAGGCAACAAGCGCCTCACCGTCAGATGCGGATTGCAATTCCGCCTCGACAAGGTTCATTTGCGGTGTGCCGATAAAACTGCCGACAAAAACATTGGCAGGCTTTGCGAAAACATCATGGGGCGTTCCCACCTGTTCAATCAAACCATCGCGCATGATGGCGATGCGGTCTGCCATTGTAAGCGCTTCCAATTGGTCATGCGTCACGATGACCGTGGCCTTGGAGAGGTTGGACAACACACCCTTGATTTGCCCGCGCATGGAGTGACGCAGTTCCACATCAAGGCGCGACAGCGGTTCATCAAACAGGAAGCAGTTGGGATCGCGCACAATGGCGCGGGCGACGGCGATGCGTTGCTTTTCACCTTCGGACACTTGCCCGGGCAGGCGGTCCAGCACGGTGGTCAGTTGCAGAATATCCGCAACCTTTTTCACCCGCGCCTGCGAGTCAGCCTTTGACAGCTTTTCAAAATGCAGCGGCATGGCAATGTTTTCGCCAACGGTGAGGGCGGGGTAAAGCGCGTAGAACTGGAAGACCATGGCGATGTCGCGCTTCTGGGGCGACAGCGCATTCATGTTCTTTCCACCGATGATGACATCGCCTGATGTTGCGCGCTCAAGCCCTGCGATCATGCGCAGCGTTGTTGTTTTGCCGCAGCCGGATGGGCCGAGAAGACAGACCACTTCGCCCGCATCGACTTTCAGGTCAGCATTGCGCACGGCGGTGAATGCGCCGAAGTTTTTGGAGAGGTTGCGGATTTCAATGGTGGACATATTGACCTTCATCCATCCAAAGGGACCTCTCCCCCGGCTTCGCCGGACCCTCCCCGGGGGGGGAGGGACCCGTGGTGGGTCCGCCCTTGGTGGTTTTGTAGGGAGTTGGGCGGTACAAGTCCCTCCCCTCTGGGGAGGGTGCCCGAAGGGCGGGAGAGGTCCCTTTGTGCAAAGTTCATTTCTTCACCGTGCCAAACGTCACACCGCGCAGCAGGTGGTCTTGCAAAAAGAACGTCACCAAAAACACGGGGATAAGGAAGAGGGTTTCGATGGACGCGAGCAGTGTCCAATCCGTGCCGCGCCCACCTGATGACACGGCCTGGTTCATGGCGACGGGGACGGTGCGGGTGTCTTTGCCGGAGAGCAGAAGTGCAAAGAGAAACTCGTTCCAGGTCAGAATGAGGCCGAAGACGAAAGTTGCGGCGAGGCCGGCCTTGACTTGCGGAAGGGCGATTTTGAAGAAGACTTTCTTTTCGTTTGAGCCATCAATGCGCGCGGCATCTTCCACGTCTGGCGAGAGTTCGTCAAAGAAGCTCTTCATCATCCAGATGGTGAAAGCGAGATTGAAGGCGGTGTACAGCATGATGATACCGAAGTAGGAGCCGGACAGGCCCATGACGCGGAACATCAGGATGATGGGGATGATGACCACGATGGCGGGCAGCATGCGCGTTGTGAGAATGATGAAGAGATAGGTGTCGTTGCCCTTCAGGGGATAGCGCGAGAAACCGTAGGACGCGAGTGTGCCGATGATGAGTGCCAGCAAAACTGACACTGAGGAAATGAGGAAGGAATTGAAGAAGTAACCGCCGATGCCGCCAAATCCGGTCGACTCCGGGCCACTGCCCGCAACCATGACACGGTTGAAGACCTGGCCGAAGTTTTCGAGCGTTGGCGTGAAGACGAATTGATCCGGGATCAGGCCGAAGAAAGATGTGGGTGAAAGTGTTGGCGGCACGGACAGCGCTTCAGCCGACGGCTTGAAAGCTGTGAAGATGATCATCAGTACGGGCAGGAAATAGATGAGTGAGATGACGGCAACGATGAGCGTATGGCCCCAGCCCGCTTCGCCGACGCCGGACGCTTTGCGAAAGCCGAGTTTTTCGAAAATGCCCATCATGCCCCTTGGTTCCTTCGATTGGCGAGGTAGAGATAAAGATTGGTCAACACGATCACCATGAAGAGAATGACATATGACAGGGCAGCACCTTCGCTGGTCTTGTTCTGCTCGTTGGCGATTTCGGTGATCAGGTAAGCGATGGTCTTGGTGTCCTGGCCGCCGCGGATGAGAATGTAGACGAGGTCATAGAGCTTGAAGGCTTCGATGGTGCGGAAGAGAAGCGCCAGCATCAGCAGCCCGCGGATGTAGGGGAATGTGATGGTCCAGAATTGGCGGATTTTTGAAACGCGGTCGATGGCGGCGGCTTCATAGAGATATTTTGGCACGGAGACGAGGCCCGCGAGCACCAGCAGCATGACGAAGGGAGCCCACATCCACGCGTCAGTAAAAACAATGCCGGCGACGGCACCTGCCTTGTTGTCCATCAGGATGAACTGGTTGCCGGTGATTTCACCCATGGCGTAGCTGAGGATGCCGAAGGTGGGATCGTAGTAGTAGGAAAAGAAAACCCCGGATGCGACGACAGACAACATCATGGGTGTCAGCACGAGGATCAACAGATACTTCCGCAAAGGAAATTGCTTGGCAAAAAGCATGGCCAGAAAGAAACCCAGTACCATTTGCAAGGCCACGGTGAAGACCACGAACATTCCGGTGTTGATGAGCGCATCCCAATTGGCGGGGGCGGCGATGTCGTTGGTGAGGACCTTGATGTAATTGTTGAGGCCGACGAAGCGGATGGACTGGTTGTTGGAGTTATAGGCAAAAAATGAAAGCCCCAATGACCAAAGCAGCGGAAAAAGGTTCATGACGAAGAGCACCGCGATTGCCGGGGCGACCAGCAACCCACCATAATATTTGCGGCGATAGGCATTGGTGGCGAAGGCGGCGGCGATGACGATGGCCATCGCAAAAATGATCCAAAAGGAAATTCTGGCGGGGAGTGCCATGGCAGTCAGCACGGCAACTGCAAGCCCGGCGAGCAGGGCGAGTTTCCAATTGTGGGCCACTGGCGAGAACAGCGAAGGAGCGGGGAGGGTGTTGGTGAGGGACATTTTTCTTTCTGCTGCCACTTGGAACCGTCGCCCCGGCGAAAGCCGGGATGACGGAAAATAGTGGAGCGGGATTTCTCCCGCTCCGTTTTGAACTACTCGATCAATCCAACTTCCTTCAGCTTGTCCTGCTGGAACTTGGCGACATTGTCCAATGTGGTCTTGGCGTCCTGCTTGCCGGTGATGGCAAGGTCGAACTGGTCCTGCTGCTGTGTCAGCAATTCAAAGAACTGCGGCACATGCCAGACGTCTTTCTGCCAATCGAGCGAAGGTGCCCAGGCACGGTTCCACGGACGGTAGGTCACGTACTTCGGATCTTCGTACACGGCTTTGACGGCAGACTGGCCACCACCGGCTGCGAACTGGTGCTGGATGTCGTTGGACAGCCACCATTTCACGAAGCCAACGGCTTCCTTGATCTGCGCATCGGTCGTCCATGTGGTGAGAACGAAAGGCTGACCACCGATGTTGGACCAACGCTGCATTTTACCGTCAGCGCCCATGGTGCCGGGCATCATGCCAAACACCAGCTTGTCCTTGACCTTGGAATCTGCGGCGAGTGATGCTTCGCCCAAGCCGATCCAATCAATGTTCATCGCAACCTTGCCTTCACGGAAGAGCTGGTCCGATACAAAGATGTCCATGGTGCCTGTCTTGGCGACCGGTGGCATGTACTGGATCATGCCCAGGTATTTTTCCATGGCGGCTACAGCTTGTGGCGAGTTCACAACGCCTTCGGCCTGGCCTTTGGGGGCCTTGGTTTCATCCCAGGTGTCGCCACCCATCTGCCAGATCATACCGTTGATCTGCATGGATGAGAAGTCGTAACCTTTGCCGGCTTGATAGGCGATACCGTAGAAATCGTCTTCGGCAGGCTTGCCAGCCAGCATGTCGCCCTTCTTGCGCTGGAAGAATTCACCCACGTTTTTGAAGTCGTCCCATGTCATGGCGTCAAGTTCTTCGCCGGTGCAGGCAAGCTTCTTGCTGTACTTTGCCATGAAGGCGGCCTGCTCACCCGCGTCGCAGATGATGTCGGAACGGGCGAAGTTCACCAGCACGTCTGGGAACTGCGGGAAGCCGTAGTAATTTTCTGACTTGTGGGGATAGGTGGAGTACGCGTTCAAAGGATTGGGATGGATGGTTTTGAACGTCGCCAAGAATTCCGGATCGGCTTCCAGAAGATCATTGATCTTGCGGAAATAGCCGCCTTCAACGAAGGCACCGAGCCATTGTGAGTCCGACACGATGAAGTTGTACTTCTGCTCGCCCGATGTCAGCGAAGCGTTGACGCGGGTGTAGAAGTCAGGCCACGGAATGAAGTCAACTTCGAGCTTCACACTGTTGCCTGATGCGGGCTTGTACTGTTCATCGAAGAACTTTTTCATGATGCGTGTGGGCGGCCAGTCTGGCACAGCCATGGTCAGCACCACGTCTTCAGCAGACGCGAGTGTCGCGTTGCCTGCCAGCAGCGTGGCGGCAAGGCCAGCGGCTGTCATCAGTCCTTTTACTTTGGTCATCACGGTCATTGAGGTTTCCTCCCTGTTGTAAACCGTTTCGTTTTCAGGCTTTCGGCTTGGGCGATTGCGGACCTTGTCATGCGAAGGTCTCGCCGCTTGCAGCACGGAAGTAGTGGAATTTCGTAGGGTCGAGATAAACATTGGCGGATTGGCCGAGGGCCAGGCCCACAGCTGCAGATTCCGGCAACACCATGCGCAGCGTTTCATGGCCCGTCGCAACTGATACGACAGTGACATCGCCCAATGGCTCCAGCAGGTCGATTTTTCCGGCTACACTGATTTCACCTTTGGCGGCAAGGCGCACGTCACTCGGGCGAATGCCGACGAGTGCGGCTTCTCCGGCCGCCGCATTGGTTTTGCGCGTTGCCGCAATCACTCCCAGTGAGGTTTCAAAGCTGGAGGTGTCGCGCACCTTCGCCCTGATCATGTTCATGTGGGGCGCTCCGATTTTTCCGGCGACATAGGTGTTGACCGGGTTTTCGTAAAGTTCATCCGGTGTGCCGCGCTGCACGACAGCGCCGTCTTTCATCACTGCAATTTCTTCACCCATGGACAGGGCTTCAAGTTCATCAGGTGTGGCGTAGACAATGGTGAGGCCAAACTGGCGGTGCAGGCGCTTGAGTTCGGCGCGCATGTCGTGACGCAGCTTGGCGTCGAGATTCGTCAGCGGTTCATCGAGCAGCAGGATTTTTGGGCGGCGGATAAGTGAGCGGCCGAGTGCCACGCGTTGCTGCTCGCCGCCAGAGAGTGTGGATGGCTTGCGATCAAACTTTGTGGAAAGCTTGAGCATGGCCCCGGTTTCTTCAACGCGCTTTTTGATTTCGGATTCGCTGACGCGGGCTTCCCGCAGGGGATAGGCAAAATTGTCATAGACCGAAAGATGTGGATAGAGTGCGAAGGACTGAAACACCATGGAGACGCCACGCCCGGCGATGGGTGCATGCGTCCAGTCTTTTCCGAAGATTTCAACTTTGCCTTGGTCGGGTGGTGTGAGCCCCGAGATCATCCGCAATGTGGTCGTCTTGCCGACAGAGCTTGGCCCGAAGAGCACGAAGAAGCGGCCTTCTTCAACATCGAAACTCATATTCTCGAGAGCGCGCACTTTTCCGTAGTGTTTTGAAACACCGGAAAGCCTGAGTGCAATGTTGCCAGTTGAGGTCATGACGCGAATACCAAAACGCGGACACTAACGCAGCGGTGGCACTTTGCAAGCGTCATGCCTTCGCACTCTCCCATTGGCCTGTGCGCGCGGATTTCAGCACGGCGTCAGTGACGAGGTCAGTTGCCAGTGCTTCACGGAAAGTAGGGGCAGCGGGAGTGTTAGTGCCGAGGCCGATGATAAAATCCGCTGCCTGATGGACGAAGGAATGTTCGTAGCCAATTTGCAATCCCGGCACCCACCATTTGCCCATGTAGGGGTGGTCGCCGTCCGTCACGTGGATGGAGCGCCAGCCCCGTGTGGTGCTTTCGTCGCGGTGATCGAAATATTGCAGGCGGTGGAGGTCGTGCAGGTCCCAGGCGATGGACGCATTCTCGCCGTTGATTTCCAAGGTGTAGAGGGCCTTGTGGCCGCGGGCGTAACGTGTGGCTTCAAAATTGGCAAGTGAGCCATTGTCGAAGCGGGCGAGGAAGAGGGAGGCGTCGTCGATGCCAACTTTTTCGCGTTTGCCCGAGAGCGTGTGCAAGCGCTCCGTGATGAAGGTTTCCGTGAGGCCCACCACTTTGTCGATGCCGCCGTTCAACCACATGGCGGTGTCGATGCAGTGGGCGAGAAGATCGCCTGTGACGCCCGAGCCGGCAACGCCGACATCAAGACGCCACAGGCCTTGGCCGCCTTGAGGGAGCTCGGCGGAGATGGTCCAATCCTGCAAGAACTTGGCGCGGTAGTGAAAAATCTTGCCCAATTTGCCTTCGTCGATGAGCTGCTTGGCGAAGGTGACGGCAGGCACGCGGCGGTAGTTGTACCAGACCATATTGGCGACTTTGGATTTCTCAACCGTTGCCACCATCTCCCGGCTTTCGGCGGCGTTGCGGCCCAGCGGCTTTTCGCACATCACCGTTTTTCCCGCTGCTGCTGCGGCTATGGCAATTTCTTTGTGAACGTCGTTCGGGGCGGCAATATCGATGATGTCGATGTCTTTGCGTTCAATCAGTTTGCGCCAATCGGTTTCCGTGGATTCATAGCCCCATTGATCGGCGAAAGGCTTGAGTTTTTCCGCGTTGCGCGCGCATGCGGCCTTCAGGACGGGCTGAAAGGGGAGGTCGAAAAAGTGCGGGGCTTGGGCAAAAGCATTGGAATGAGCGCGGCCCATGAAGCCATAGCCGACCATGCCGATGTTGAGTTTCTTTTTAGTCACGTCACGCCACCCAACCATGCTTGTCGCGCACCTTGATCATCGTCGCGAGAATGTCGTTCCAGGTTTTTTGCTTCAGCATCACGTCGTTGGGAAACATGCAGCCGTCCCAGCAGATGTGGCGGAAGGCCTTGGTGAGTTCGCCTCCACTGTCGCGCAACCACATTCCAGCGTGTTTTGGAATGTCGAGTTTGCCGTTGGGGTCTGTCACCATGCAATGGCGGCCGGTCTTGTCGTGATAGCCCAGGCCTTTCACCGTGCCGTCATTTTGCGCCACATGGAAATCGATGGTCCAGGGGCGCAAGGCATCCGTCATTTTCGTCAGCGCTTCATCCAGCAGCTTCTTGCTCTTCCAATCGAACTTGGCCGGCAATAACCGCGCCTTTGGTGCGTTGTAGCCCATGGTGTAGAGGAGAGTGTGGGCCATGTCGGCCTGGAAACCGATGGTTTGCGGACGGTCAGTTTCTTCCAATGTGTCAATCATGGCTTTCCATGAATGCATGCCCGCCCAGCAGATTTCGCCTTCGGCGGCGAGGCGTTCGCCGTGGTCTGACGCGACAGCGCAGGCTTCACGGAATGTCTTGGCGATTTTCTTGGTGGCCCCCGCAGGGTCTTTGGCAAACTCGGCGGGGCTTGCAGCGGAGTCGATGCGAATGATGCCGTAGGGGCGTACGCCGAGTTCACGCAAGCGCTTGCCGAGGTGGCAGGACTTGCGGACGTTTTCGACAAATTTCTTGCGGTCTGACGGCGATCCCATGGCAGAGCCACCACCAACAGGCGGCCAAACGGGTGCCACGATGGAGCCAATGTTCAGGTTGCGCTTTGCGACTTTGTCTGCGAGGCGTTTGATTTCATCATCCGTCGCGTCGACGTTTGTATGTGGAGCCACGTGGAAAATGTCGATGCCGTCGAACTTGACACCATTGACTTCGGCTTTGGCCGTGAGGTCGATCAATGTATCGAGTTCAATGCCTGGCTCAGAGTCAGGTCCTTTGCCCACGAGGCCGGGCCACATGGCATTGTGCAGCTTGGGGAAATTATTTTTTGGCATTGACGATCCCTCCCGCAGCGGCGTTGATCGCCATCCAAGTTTGCGCAATGATAAGACGGATTCCCGTTGGTTGTCTACAACTGATATATTAGTATTACAGAGATGAGTGTCATGCCCAATCAAAGCGATTTGGATCGCCGGATGCCGTTGCGGGACCGGGTTTATGCCGTGGTGCGGCAGCGCATCATCACGGGCCATATCCCGCCCGGGGGAATCATTGACGACAAGGAAATTGCTGCTGAGCTTGGCATTTCACGTACCCCCGTGCGCGAAGCCATCAAGAAGCTCAGTGACGAGCACCTTGTCGATGTGATTGCACAATCGGGAACGCGCGCCAGCCGGATCGACAAGCATGAAGTGCGCCAAGCCTATATTATACGCAGGGCACTCGAAATGGAAAGTGCGGGGCAGGCGGCGGGTTTGTTTTCAGTGTCGCATCTTGAGTCGCTAAATGCGATCCACCACACCCATGAGCGCTTGTTGGAACAGAAACGTTTTGTTGAAGCCATTGCAACAGACGACCATTTCCACCGCTATATTGCTGGCATCAGCAATCTGGGCCGGCTGTGGAACATGGTGGAAATTTCAAAGGCGCAGCTGGATCGGTGCCGGCATTTCCTGTTGCCACGCCCCGGCGAGCCGGAAGCAACGCTGAAGCAGCACCGCGAGATCATCAAGGCCCTGCAAGCCGGGCCAGACGCGGCACGCGACGCCATGGCACGGCATTTGGATGCGGCGTTTGGCAATACGATGAAAGTGCTTGATACAGAGAGTGCGGGGAGTTTTGCGCCGTTTACAAAGGGCAGTGGGAAGGGTTGAAAGGTCACACCAATCCTTCCAAAACTTTCGCAATCGCTTCCGCGCCTGGATCGTTGATGCCTTTGAGATTTTGTGCGGACACGTATGTTGAGCGCCCGGCTCTGGCGCGGGTCATGTTTGCTGTTGCGTTGGCACCCGTTCGCGCGGCTTTGGCGGCGGTCGCTACATCGCCGGATTTGCTGAGGGCTTGGAGCGCTGGCACAAGGGCGTCCACCATGGTGCGGTCTCCGGGTTTTGCTCCACCGTATGCCATCATTTTATCGAGGCCTGCCTGCAAGGCGGCTGGCCATTTGGCACCCGCACTGGCGGCCTGTGATGCGCCGGAGAAAAAGATGGCGAACAACACGCCGGACGATCCGCCCATGGTGCGGGTCATGGCATCGCTGATGGATGCAAAGAACTGGTCCAGTTTTGCCAATGGCATTTTGTTGAGGTTGCCACTCACATGCCGCGCCGCTGCGGCCATGGTGGATCCGGTATCGCCGTCACCGACTTTGGCATCCAACGCGTTGAGCGCTGACTCTTGGGCCATCAAGATCGCACAGGTTTTTTGTACCAAAGCGGCGAGCGCCGGATTCTTGCTGGCCTTGTATGTGGTGGGTTTGATGGCGCGGGCAAGTTTCACCAGTTTCAGCTTGGCACGCAGATGGGCACCGGGCCAGACCAGCGGGGAAGCGGGGGATTTGAGAGCTGTTTCAAAGTCAGGTGTCAGCGGCATGAGGCTGAGGGAAAAGCCGTGCATGTCGAGAGAGGTCACCAACGCTGCCGGTCCGATGACCAATTTTATTTTCGCAGCTTTGGCATGGGTCAGCGCCTCGTTGGCGATCAAACCCATTTCGAGCGGTGTGGTTGCCCCAAGGTTGTTGATCAGCAATGCGTAAGTGCTCGCTAGTTTCACCTCGGCGAAAAGTTTGTCCATCACGGTTTTGACAGAGGCTTTGGCGCTGTCATATTTCACCAGGTCGATGCCGGGTTCGCCATGAATGCCGAGGCCCAATTCGGCCTTGCCCTCGGGGATGCGGTCCTCGCGGCCAATGCCGGGCAGGGTGCAGGAGCTGAGGGCGATGCCGAGCGAGACAACCGACTCTGAGGCCTTGCGCGCCATGGCGGTGACCTTGGCGAGGGCAGCACCCTTTTCAGCAAAGTGCCCAGCGATTTTTTCCACCAACATGACGCCTGCAATGCCGCGTGGCTGTGGAATGTCAGGAAGTGCTATGTCTTCCCGAACGATGATGACCTCGACTTTCTTGCCCAGCGCCCGGGCTTTTTCAATAGCGAGGCCGAAATTAAGCCGATCTCCGGTGTAGTTTTTAAAGATGACGAGACAACCCGCCTTGCCTGTCACTGCCATGATGGCGGCGAAGACGGCGTCGACGGAGGGTGAAGCAAAAACTTCGCCGCAGACCGCCGCTGTCAAAAGGCCGGGGCCGACAAAGCCGGCATGGGCTGGTTCATGGCCAGAGCCACCGCCAGCGATGATTGCCACTTTTTTATCTGGGTCATGGTCAGTGCGGACGATGACCTTGATACCGGGGTAGCCGTCCAGCCGTGCGAGGTTTGCACCACCGGAGGCCCGCAACATTCCATCGAGCGAGTCGACGACGAGGCTTTCCTTGGCATTGATGAATTGCGACATGGCGGGTCCTTACATTCCGGGATTGAAAAAACAATGAAGCTGAGCAACACTACATTCAAGCAACACAAAAACACAGAGTGAGGACTTATGGCAACAGACATCAAAGGCCCAGGCATTTTTCTGGCGCAGTTCGCAGGCGACGCAAAGCCATTCAATTCATTTGAATCGATCACCAAGTGGGCGGGGTCATTGGGTTACAAGGGTGTTCAGGTGCCAACATGGGATGCCCGCCTGATTGATTTGAAAAAGGCGTCGGAGAGCAAAACCTATTGCGATGAGCTTGCGGGCGTTGCCAGGAAGAATGGTGTCGAGATCACGGAACTCTCGACGCATTTGCAGGGGCATCTTGTTGCAATCCACCCGACATACGACGAAGCGGTTGACGGATTTGCACCAGCGGCCGTGCAGGGCAATTCAAAGGCGCGGCAGGAATGGGCCTGTGAGCAAGTGAAGATGGCGGCGAAGGCGTCCAAGCATTTGGGACTGTCCGGCCATGTGTCATTTACAGGTGCCTTGGCGTGGCCGTTTCTTTATCCGTGGCCGCCGCGCCCGCCGGGTCTGGTTGAAGAAGCCTTCAAGGAACTGGGCAAGCGTTGGAAGCCGCTGTTGGACGTGATGGCGGACAATGGCGTGAAGGTTGGTTTTGAGTTGCATCCGGGCGAGGACACATTCGACGGCACGACGTTCGAGATGTTCCTGGAGCAAACGGGCAATCATCCCTCATGCGGCATCAACTATGATCCCTCGCATTTTGTGTTGCAGCAGATGGACTATGTGGAGTTCATCCATATCTATCACGAACGGATTTTCGCCTACCACGTGAAAGACGCCGAGTTTAATCCGAGCGGCCGCCAGGGGGTATACTCGGGTTTCCAGAACTGGACGAACCGTGCGGGGCGCTTCCGTTCGCTGGGTGATGGCCAGGTTGATTTTTCCGCCATCTTCTCTGCGTTGGCGCAACACAACTACGACAGCTGGGCGGTGTTGGAATGGGAGTGCTGTTTGAAAGACGCAGAGCAGGGTGCACGAGAAGGTGCGCCCTTCATTGAGGGTCACATCATCAAGACGACGGCGAAAGCGTTTGATGATTTCGCGGCTGGCAGCACCGATACGGGCAAGGCGCGGCGGATGTTGGGGTTGAAGTAAGAGTCAAACGGCAACACTCCTCCGCCCCTTCGGGGCACCTCCTCACCGCTCACGCGGCAAGGAGGAAATACTTCTCCCTTGCGCCGCAGGCGTGAGGGAGTGCCCGAAGGGCGAGGGAGTGGCGGCCACATTGTCGAACAGGAGATTTTCATGGTTTCAGGCACACGTGAACAAAAGACAGGCCGCATCCGGCTTGGCATGGTGGGGGGCGGGCAAGGGGCATTTATCGGAGCCGTGCACCGCATCGCTGCGCGGATGGATGACGAGTATGAATTTGTCGCTGGCGCGCTTTCTGCTGATCCGAAAAAGGCGATAGCCTCGGCAGAGGATTTGGGGCTTGCTGCAGACCGCAGCTATTCTGACTTCAAAGCCATGGCGAAAGCGGAGGCCAAGCGTCCAGATGGCATCGAAGCTGTTTCCATCGTTACACCCAATCATGTGCATGTGCCGGCAGCAATGGCGTTCATCGAAGCCGGCATTCATGTGATCTGCGACAAGCCGCTTTCATTGAATCTCAAAGAGGCACTTGCGCTCGAAAAATTGCTGGCGAAGCGCAAGGGCGTGGTCTTTGCGCTGACGCATAATTATTCAGGCTACCCGATGATCCGCCAAGCCAAGGCGATGGTGGCGGCGGGCGAGCTGGGTGACATTCGATTGGTGCAGGGCGAATATCCGCAGGACTGGTTGACAACAGCACTTGAGAAGACGGGCCAGAAACAGGCGGCGTGGCGGACAGACCCTAAGCGCTCGGGGGCAGGTGGTTGTGTGGGTGATATTGGCACACACACCTATCAACTGATGAATGAAGTGTCTGGCCTTTCCGCAGCTGAATTGTCTGCCGATCTCACGTCCTTCGTGAAGGGCCGTGTGCTGGATGACAACGTGCATGTCATGTTGCGCTTCAAGGGCGGGGCCAGGGGCATGTTGTGGGCGAGCCAGGTGGCACCTGGCAACGAGAATGGATTGAAGATCCGGATTTACGGCACCAAAGGCGGATTAGAGTGGACACAGGCTGATCCGAATTATCTCTGGTACACGCCGTTCGGAGAACCCAAGCGCCTGCTGACGCGCGGTGGTGCCGGCTCAAATGCTGCTGCTGGCCGCGTCACACGCGTGCCACCGGGGCACCCTGAGGGTTATCTCGAAGGCTTCGCCAATGTTTACACTGAAGTGGCCCGCGCCATCAAAGCAGCGCGCGTGGGCAAAAAGCCGGACAAGGACGTTGCGTTCCCCGGTATCAAGGACGGGATTGAGGGCATGGCGTTTATCGAGGCTTGTGTGAAGTCGTCGAAGGCGAATGGGAAGTGGACGAAGGTTTAACCTTCCTTTCCTCTGTGGGCGGGTCAAGCCCGCCCATGGAGGAGTGTTCAGGTTTCAAACACCACCCTGCCGTCACAAATTGTCATCACTGGTTTGATGTTTGATACTTCTGCTGCCGGAGTTTGTTCGATGTCGGCGTTCAGGGCCGCGATGTCGGCGTAGTAACCTTCCTTGATCATGCCTTTACGGTTTTCCATGAATTCCATATGGGCGCCCGCGAGGGTGAAGCCGTGCAACGTATCCATCAGACTTTGCGCCTGGTTGCGGCAATTTTCGCGCAATGGCACACAGGTCAAAGCCGCCTGCATTCCGATAAAGGGATCGAGCGGGGCGACGGGCCAATCGGACGAGAAGGCGATTGCCGCACCCGTGTCGCGCAAGGTTTGCCATGCATAGGCATTCGGCAGTTTGTCACCCACACGGCTGAGGATGGGTTCATGCGGGCTGCCGGGAACGCCCACACCCGCGATGGGTTGCAGTGACGCAATGACGCCCAATTGGGCGAGGCGGGGAATGTCAGCGGGGTCGATGAGTTCAATGTGTTCGATGCGGTGGCGGGAATCGCGCTTGCCGTTTTTGCGCTGCGCAGATTCATAGGCGTCCAGCGTGGTGCGCACACCGCCATCGCCGATGGCGTGGGTGGAGATTTGCAGGCCGTGCGCGTCTGCACGTGAGACGATGCGTTCGAATTCCTCTGGTGTGTAGAGCGGCTCGCCCTTGTTGCCGGGGTAGCCGGGATAGTCATCCAGCATTTGCGCGGTGAGCGTTTCAAGCACACCATCAATGAACAGTTTCACGCGGCCTGAGTGCAGCATGTCCGTCTTATATTTTTCACGAAATGCCACCGCCTGATCCACATCTTCAAGCTTGAAGAAGTTCTTGTGGTGGAACGGCACTTCAACGCGGGCATTGAGTTCGCCGCGCTGTTCAAGTTCGTGCAACAATTCCAACTGATACCAGTTGCCATCCATATTGTGCATGGAGGTGATGCCGAGGGCATTGGCGTGGGCGATGCCTTTTCTCAGAATTTCAATGTCATTGTCGCGCTGGGCGCGTGTTGCGGGCGGGTTTGGATCGCCGCCTGTTGTGAAGCCGAGGGCATCGCGCCCGCCGGTGGGTGTCAGTGCCAGCACCGGGTTGAATGCCGCAGGCTCCCTCAGTTCCCCCGACGCGAGGCCATTGGCATCAAGCACGACTTCGTTGCCAGTCGGAAGCTCAGCACCGCGCATCAGGCCGGTCGCTTCCAGTGCCTTGGTATTGGCCCACACCGTGTGGTGGTCGAAGCACATCATGAAGAAGGGGATGTCGCTGACCATCGAGTCCAGCAGTTGCCGGGTGATCGGTGTGCCCTTGCCAAACTGCTCGTGGGACGCGCCGACCACGTGGAGGATTTTCGCACTCGCATTTTGTGCACGGTACTTTGCGACAGAGGGACGCACAACGTCCAGCCCGCCGATGCCCAGAATGTTGAGCAGCGGCAATTCAGCGGCGCCGACAAACAAATGCACATGGCTTTCAATGATGCCGGGGATGACAGTGTTGTTGGCATTGTCGTGAATTCGGGTGCGGGGACCGCGCAGTTCCATGGCGTCATCGCGGCTGCCGACGCGGATGATGCTGTTGCCCTTGATGGCAAGCGCATGGGCGAAGGGTTTGGCCGGGTCCATGGTGATGATGCGGGCGTTGGTGATGATGAGGTCAGCGTGTGTCATTTTTGCTCTTGTCATAACTGGCGATTCAACGCATCATCTCATGGTCGTCAACATTTTGAAAGGAGGTGATCCGATGTCGAGTGCGTTCACTGTGAATGGAACTATGGTGCGGATTACAAGCCTCCGGGGGCAATCCCTCTAGGCCACAATCAGCACTGCGTGGGCATCGCACCCCACACGTTGCATTGCACAGCCAGATACCACGGAACGCCGCCTTGGGAGACTGGGGCGGCGTTTTGTCATGTGACGACGAATAATCTTGTTCGAACTTTTTCCGGCGTCACCACGGTGTGTCGAGAATGCCAATCAGTCCGCCGTTCAAGTTCCAAAGCCAATCCCTCTGCTTGGTGGACCGTTGGCTTGTCAAAGTAACGTAGCAACACAGTGCCGCTTGTATCCTTCCCAAGCTGAAGAGACGTTGAAGCGAGCTCAATATCTGTGGTGACAAGCAATCTTCCGGTTGAAATTGCTCGCTCCAATACCCACTCATCAGGCGCAGATGGATTGACTTCCTTGATCCATTCAACCTCATGACCGTGTTTTCGCAAAGCAGTGACAAACACGCCCGCAATATTTTCATCGGCGAGGATCAGCACTTTACGCAGCCGATATGAAAACTGATTCCTCTTCCACGACCTCTCCTGCATAAGCGACACAGGCCAAGATGCCCTCGCGGGTCAGTGTGGGATAGGCCTCGACGATCTCTTCAGGAGTCATACCAGCGGCAAGATGGTTCAAGACCTGCACCACACTCAAACGCGTTCCCTTGACGCGCGGCTTGCCACCAAGCGTATGCTTGTCGGCGACGATGAGGGGGGCGAGTTCTACAGTCATGTCTTCATCCTCTCCTGCGAACGGTAGCACAATCGTTGCTATATGGCAAAAAACTGCGCTGCTGTAGAATCGCACCTCTTGCGTTGCATTGCACAGCTAGTTACCACGAAACGCCGCCTTGAGAGACTTGGGCGGCGTTTTTGTTATTTCCACAGAGGAAGTTCCATTGCCTCTGCCTTGCTAAAAATGCGCTCTGGCGCTTTTTCGAAGTACTTGAAGAGTGCAGGACAAATCCAGCCTTCTTGCCCGGTTGAAGTCCATGCGTACCAATTGCCTTCGAATTCTTCCCGTAACCAAGTGAGATCAGCTTGGTAGCCCGGAAAAGGCTTGGATGAAAAATAGAGTTTGAAGCCGTGCTTGGCACCGGGAATGTTTTTGACAAACTCATTTATCATTTCTGGAACGCCAAACACAAACGGCTCGCGCTTGAGATTAACGCTGTCATCATCAAATACCCAGTCGCCACGGTCGATGTAGGGGTAAATTGTCATCATGGAATTTGACATGGATTCTGCTACCCCCGCATCACTTCCATCTGTATCGGCCCCTCGGCCCTTCCATGTATGAACTGGTCGACGTGGGCGTTCCCTGAAGCATTCACCTTGTTGGCTTCGCCCTGCCAAATGATTTCACCTTTGTGGATCATGGCGATGTCGTCGGCGATTTTTCGGGCACTTGCCATGTCGTGAGTGATGGAGATGGTGGTGGCGCCCAGTCGCTTGACGCAATCGACGATCAGGTTGTTGATGACGTCGGCCATGATGGGGTCGAGGCCGGTGGTGGGTTCGTCGAAGAAGATGATTTCGGGGTCGGCGGCGATGGCGCGGGCGAGTGCCACGCGTTTTTGCATGCCGCCCGAGAGTTCAGCGGGGAAAAGCGCACCCACATCTGCGGTGAGGCCGACTTGGGCGAGTTTATCGATGGCGATGTCTTTTGCACGTGCCCGTGCCATGCCCCGGCCTTGAATCAATCCGAAGGCGACGTTTTCCCAAACGGTGAGGGAGTCAAAAAGCGCTGATCCTTGGAACAACATGCCAAAGCGTGCGAGGTAGGCCTCACGGTCCGCGCCTTTGAGGCCGACAACACTTTCGCCGTTGACGGTGATCTCTCCGGAATCTGGCTTCAAGATTCCCAGCACGCATTTCAGCATGACGGACTTGCCCGTGCCGGAGCCGCCGATGACGACGAGGGAGCGGCCTTTCGGTACTTCAAGTGAGAGGCCGTTCAGCACCGGCTTGGGGCCGAAGGCTTTGCGCAGGTCTTTGAGAATGACATGGCTCATGCTCAATCCCCGAACAACAGTGAGGTGAGCAGGAAGTTGGCGGCGAGGATCAGGATGGCGGAGGACACGACGGCATTGGTGGTGGCGCGGCCCACACCTTGTGCACCGCCCTTGGAATGGAAGCCGTGGTAGCAGCCCATGAGTGCTATGATAAAGCCGAAGACGGCGGCTTTGACGAGGCCTGAGAAGACATCGTTGAAGGTGAGAAAATCTGCGGTGTTCTTGATGTAGGCGTAACTGTTGAAGCCAAGGGAGCGTGTGCCGACAATATAGCCACCGAGAATGCCGATGGTGTCACCGATGGCGACGAGAATTGGCAGGGACACAACAGCAGCGAGAATGCGGGGGCCGACGAGATATTTGAAAGGGTTGGTGGAGAGTGTGACCAGTGCATCAATCTGTTCGGTGACACGCATGGTTCCGAGTTCAGCGGCGATGGATGCGCCGACGCGGCCTGACACCATCAAGCCAGCCAATACGGGGCCAAGTTCGCGCGTGATGCCCAGTGCCACGATGGAGGCGACGAGGCTTTCGGCATTGAAGCGGGATGAGCCGAGATAGATTTGCAAGGCGAGAGCGCCGCCAGTGAAAAAGGCTGTGAGTGCGACGACGGGCAGGGACGTGTAACCGATGCGCCAGAATTGGCGGAGGATTTGTGAAAAATAATATCGTGGGCTGAGGCCTTGCACCAGACCGTCCCTGGCGAACAGCGCAATGCGGCCGACTTCCGAAAGGAAGTCGAGAACGATGCGACCGAGGATGGCGACTGGGTTCATGATTCTGTGGGAGAATAGACGCGGGCGTAGCGTCTGCCCAGATGGGTCAAGAGTTCATAGGATATCGTGCCCGCCCAGCCCGCGACTTCGTCGATCAGGATATTCTTGCCGAAGAGTTCGGCTGCGTCGGACTTGGCTAGTTTGCGTTCGGCCACATCCGTCACATCAATCGTCATCATGTCCATGGAGACGCGACCAATGATGGGGCAGCGTTGGCCAGCGACAAAAACTTGTGCCGGACCATTTGGCTTCGACGACGAGAGTTTGCGGGCGATGCCGTCAGCGTAACCTGCGGCGATGATGGCGATACGGCTGTTGCGTTTGGCTTTCCACGTGGCGGAGTAGCCGACGGTTTCGCCCTTCGTCACATCACGGACTTGTAAAATGCGGGCGTGGAGATAGGCCACGGGCTGCATCGGGTTTTTCTTGTGAGGGGTCGGGTTGCCACCATAGAGGGCCACGCCGGGGCGGACTTCGTTGAAGTGGTATGCCTTGCCGAGGAAAATGCCTGAGGAGTTGGCGAAGCTGGCGCGGGTATTTGGCAGTTGCTTTCGTAATTGCCTGAAGCGGTTCAATTGCTCCGGGTTCATTTTGTGTTTTGGGTCATCAGCGCAGGCGAGGTGGCTCATCAGCGTTTCCACTTTGAGATTTTGCATCAACGCAGCGTTGGTTGTGATGATTGCGAAATCACGCGCCGGCAATCCGGCGCGGTTGATGCCAGTGTCAACGTGCAAAGTGCAAGGCATGCCTTGGCCTAACCGCGCCCATTCCCCGGCTTGGTTGACTGTAGTCAAGGCAGGGCGCAGGGCGTGGGCGATGTAGTATTTTGTTTCGCCTTTATAATGACCATCGAGCACGGTGATCCGCGCCTCGGGCAAAACCTTGCGCAAGCAGCCGCCTTCATCAGGGCGCGCGACATAGAAGCTGCGGCAACCTGCGTCCCACAAGGCTTTGCCAGCCTGTTCAAGGCTGACGCCATAGGCGTTGGCTTTGATGGCGGCGGCGCATTCTGCGGCACCTGCTTTGCGGGCGAGCAAGCGGTAGTTTGATTGCAAGGCTTCGAGGTCAATGGTGAGTGTTGCGCCGGACGTGCTCATGGGGCGCGAATAGAGGGATGGTGAGGGGAGATCAAGCGGGTGGGTTGCAGGGCACGGCTATCGCTTGCAGCCAAGGGACCTCTCCCCCGCTTCGCGGACCCTCCCCGGAGGGGGGAGGGACTCGTTGAACAACTGCCCTTTTTACTATCCAGGGCACTCGCACCACGAGTCCCTCCCCCCGGGGGAGGGTCCGGCGAAGCCGTGGGAGCGACTATCTGGGGTGTCAAGTTGCAATTTGGAATTTTACACGCGCATCGCGAACTCTGGCATTGAGGATGGTGAGGAGTTTGTGGGCGAGAGCGATGCGAATGACCATCTTTGGTTTGCCTTTGGCGACGAGCCTTGCATGGAAAGCGCCGAT
>JANPCE010000014.1:0-20992 GCA_031430795.1 Hyphomicrobiales bacterium | reverse complement strand
AAAGGCAAACCAAAGATGGTCATTCGCATCGCTCTCGCCCACAAACTCCTCACCATCCTCAATGCCAGAGTTCGCGATGCGCGTGTAAAATTCCAAATTGCAACTTGACACCCCAGATAGTCGCTCCCCCGGCTTCGCCGGACCCGCTCCGGAGGAGCGGGACTCGTGGTGCGAGCGCCCGGATTAGTTAATGGGGAGGTCTCACAACGAGTCCCTCCCCTCCGGGGAGGGTGCCCGAAGGGCGGGAGAGGTCCTTTGGCTTCAAGCGATTGCCCTGGGCAGGGGTGGGGTGGTTCCACTGGGCGGGGGGTAAAAAATTTCGTAAGTTATCGCCTATGGCAGCTTGCCCGAAAGGCGGAGCGGGCCACCCTCACATGTTCGGATAATTCGGCCCTTCGCCACCCTGCGGCACCACCCAGTTGATATTCTGCGACGGGTCTTTGATGTCGCAGGTTTTGCAGTGGACGCAGTTCTGGTGGTTGATCTGGAAGCGCGGGGATTTTCCGTCCTCGCGCACCACCTCGTAAACACCGGCCGGGCAATAGCGTTGTGCCGGTTCATCGTAAATCGGCAGATTGATGGCGATGGGCACTTCGGCACTTTTCAAATGAAGGTGCGGCACCTGGTCTTCTTCGTGGGCGGTGGCTGAGAACGCAACGTTGGTGAGGCGGTCAAATGACAGCACACCGTCTGGCTTGGGATAGTCAATCGGCTTGAAATCGCTCGCGTTGCCCAATGTGGCATAGTCGGGTTTGCCATGCCTCCAAGTGCCAAGGCCAAAACCGAAAAGCGTGTTGAGCCACATATCAACCGCACCCAGCGCGACGCCGCCCAACAACCCCAACTTTGACCACATGGGCTTCACGTTCTTCACCCGCTTCAAGTCTTGATAGACCCAGGAGTTTTCGTAAGCGGTTTCATAGGCGTCAAGGGTGTCACCGCTGCGGCCATTCGTTATCGCCGCCACAGCCGCCTCCGCCGCCATCATGCCAGTCTTCATGGCGTTGTGGCTGCCCTTGATGCGCGGCACATTCACAAATCCTGCAGAACATCCAATCAGTGCGCCACCGGGGAATGCCAGTTTCGGCACCGATTGGAAGCCACCTTCGGTGATGGCCCGCGCGCCGTATGCCACACGCCTGCCGCCTTGGAGGACTTGTGAAATCAGCGGATGATGCTTGAAGCGCTGGAATTCCATGTAGGGGTAAAGGTGCGGGTTTTTGTAATTGAGATGGACCACAAATCCAACGGACACCAGATTATCCTCCAGGTGATACATGAAACTGCCGCCACCGGTCTTGCCACCCAGTGGCCAACCCATGGTGTGAACGACCTGGCCAAGACGATGGTTCTCCGGCTTCACCTCCCAAAGTTCCTTCATGCCGAGACCAAATTTTTGCGGCTCGCGGTTGTCCGAGAGCCTGAACTTTTCGATGATCTGCTTTGCCAACGACCCGCGAACACCTTCAGCAATGAAAACATATTTGCCCACAAGTTCCATGCCCGGCTGATAATCCGGCTTCTTTTCGCCATTGCGCGCAATTCCCATCACACCCGCCACAACGCCGCGCACCGAACCATCGCCCCGGTACAAAGCCTCAGACGCCGCAAATCCCGGATAAATCTCAACGCCCAGCGCTTCCGCCTGCTGCCCCAGCCAGCGGCACAGATTGCCGAGCGACACCGCATAATTGCCATGGTTCGACATCAGCGGCGGCATCAGGAAATTCGGCATGCGCAAGGCACCTTTCGGCCCCAGCACATAAAACCGATCATCCGTAACCTCAGTCTTGAGAGGTGCACCCTTTTCCTTCCAATCCGGAATCAACTCATTCAACGCAATCGGATCAACCACTGCACCCGACAAAATATGGGCACCCACCTCGGAACCTTTTTCCAGCACGCAGACGCTGGTTTCAGGTGACAGTTGCTTGACGCGAATGGCCGCCGCAAGCCCTGCCGGGCCAGCGCCCACGATCACCACATCATATTCCATCTGTTCGCGTGCAACGTCTTCCACGGGGACTTCCTTGAATGCTTTAGTTTCGCTCTGTGCCCTGATATAGGATTTCGGGAAAGCTGAACAGGCAACAAAACCAAGTGACGGGTGTGACAAACGAGACTGTGCAGGCACACGTTGCAACATTTCTGCCCTGGCTGGTGGAAATGGGGGCGGACGAGGTTTTGCTTGATGCGCCTGTAAACCGCTTTGCCATACCTGCTGAGCCACCCGCTGTGTTGCCCAAGCCCATTGCCAAAGTGCCGTTGCTGAAGCCGCCGCCGAAACCCATTGAACCGCGCAGGCCCATGATTGCCGAAGGCCAATCCAGCCAAGCATTGGCAGGGCAAGCCACCACGCTGGCAGAACTACAAACTGCATTTGCATCTTTCAAATCCCATCCATTGGAGCGCACAGCAACGAAGCTGTGCTTTCTGTCGGGCGCAGAAAACGCCCGTGTGTTGTTGCTCTGCGACAAACCCCGCACATCCGAAGATCCGACAGGTGACGTGCTCGCCGAAAAGCATCGTGTCTTGGCCGAACGCATGCTTGCGGCAATCGGCCTCTGCGGCATGGATCCCGTCGAAAACCATGAGCAAGTCATGCTCGCCAATTTCATCCCCTGGCGTCCGCCCGGCAATCGCGGTGTCACCGAACGCGAAGCGCAGGATTGTGTGCCGTTCTCCATGCGCCTCATCGAAATCGCCCAACCGTCTGTGATCCTCTGTTTCGGCTCACTGCCGGGCCAATATCTCGCTGGCGGAGACGTTGCGATCGTCAAAGCCCGTGGCCAGTGGCTTTACGTGAACAACGTGCCCTTGCTCACCACCTTCCACCCCGAAACACTCTTGAAGAGTCCCCAAAGCAAGCGGCTGGCGTGGACAGACTTGCAGGCGTTCAAAGCGAAACTGGATTCACTGTCATGAGCAAAGAACGCCCCTTCCTCCCTGCCAACATCGCCATCATTACCATCTCTGACACCCGCACCCCAGCTGACGACAAGTCCGGCAATACGCTGGCCGAGCGCATCACCGGGGCAGGGCACAACCTTGTGGACCGCGCCATCGTCAAAGACGAAATCCGCCAAATCCGTGCCCTTGTCCGTAAGTTCACCAAGCGCAAGGACGTTGACGTCATCATCACCACAGGCGGCACCGGCCTCACGGGCCGCGATGTCACCATCGAAGCGCTGCGCCCGCTCTTCGACAAGGAAATCGAAGGCTTCGGCGTGGTTTTCCACATGATCAGCTACGCCAAAATCAATACATCAACCATGCAGTCCCGCGCCACGGCCGGTGTTGTCTCCGGCACTTACGTGTTTTGCCTCCCCGGCTCACCTGGCGCCTGCCGCGACGGCTGGGACGAAATCCTCCTCCACCAACTCGACTACCGCCACCACCCCTGCAATTTCATCGAGATCATGCCAAGGCTGGAAGAGCATTTACGGAGAAAGTAACTCCCTTGCGCCGAAGGCGTGGGGGAGTACCCCGAAGGGGGGAGGGGGTCTATGCGCTAGACCGATTTCTGGATTATAGGAAATATATGCATTCCACCGCGCTGTGTCAACACTTATTTTCCTGTAACAGTTTTTCCAGCAAAAACAAGGAACTCCGCGTTCCCATCCCCGCCTCTGATCGGGGATGGCACCAGATTACTGACTCCCCAGCCCGATTTCTCCAAAAAATCCCGGACATCGACGCAGGTCGATTCCAACAATCCAACGTCCCGCACAATCCCGCCCTTGCCCAAATTTTCGCGCCCCACCTCAAATTGCGGTTTGATCAGCGCAATCAGGAAACACTCGTCGCGCGCCAAATTTAAAACCGGGGGAAGCGCCAATTTCAGCGAAATGAAACTCACATCGCAAACGATCAGCGATAATCCTCCGGGTACGGATGAAATGTCCCGCGCATTCAATCCCTCAATCACACACACGCGTGGGTTCTCCGCAATCTCCGCCGCCATCTGCCCATGGCCCACATCAATTGCGGTCACTCCGGCGGCACCGCGCTCCAGCAACACTTGGCTGAAGCCGCCTGTCGATGCGCCAATATCAAGGCAAACGCGATTGCTCACATCAATTTGAAAAACATCAAGCGCATGAACCAGTTTCAATGCAGCGCGTGAAACATAGCGCTGTGCCGGATCGTCAATTGCAATCACATCATCAAAGCCAACTGACTGCGATGGTTTTTCCGAAACCTTGCCATTCACCGAAACCGTTTTGCGCAAAACCGCATCCCGCGCCCTGGAGCGTGACGGCAGAAATCCGCGCGCCACCAGCGCTTCATCAAGCCGAAGCTTGGTCACTCCACGTCCAGCGGGGTTTTTCCGGTGGGCCGCCCTTGCGGATCAAGCGTGATTTTTTCGATGCGCGCTTCGGCTTCCTTCAGCTTCTTCTCGCAATGGGTGCGCAAGCTCTCACCGCGCTCGTAAATCTTGATTGATTCTTCGAGGTCAACTTTGCCAGCCTCAAGCCGCGCCACAATTTCCTCCAATGCGGCGAGCGCCTTTTCAAAGGAGAGCGCTGAAATATCATCATTGTCCATCAGTCTTCATCCTCATCTTCAAAATCATCATTCTCCGCTTGCTGCAGCAAGCCACCCGCATCTCCGTGCATCAGCGCGTGGAGATGCACACCCACCGATCCGGCAAGCCCCTGCAAATCATAGCCACCCTCTAACACCGAAACAATGCGGCCATTGCAGAACTGGTCAGCCACCTCCATCAGCTTCAGCGTGACCCAGGAGAAATCCTCTTCTGTCAAACGCAAACTGCCCAGCGGATCGCGCACATGGGCGTCGAAGCCGGCGGAGATCACAATCAGATCGGGCGAAAAATTCTCCAGCGACGGAATGATGATGTCGCTGATCGCCGTGCGGAACTCCTCACCACCATCCCCCGCCTTCAGTGGCGCGTTGATGATATTGCCAACACCCGTCTCCGATGTTGATCCGGTGCCCGGATAAAGCGGCATCTGATGCGTCGAGCCGTAGAACATATCCTTGTCAGACCAGAAAATATCCTGCGTGCCATTGCCGTGGTGCACATCGAAATCAATCACCGCCACGCGTTCCGCACCATAACGCTCCCGCGCATGCTTCGCCGCAATGGCGGCGTGGTTGAAAAAACAAAAGCCCATGGCGCGGTTGTGCTCCGCGTGATGTCCCGGTGGCCGCGTGGCGCAGAACGCGTTTTGCGCTTCGGCACGAAACACTGCATCTACAGCAGAGGTCGCCGCTCCCACCGCCCGCAACGCCGCCTCCAAGCCATGAGGCCCCATCACCGTATCGGTGTCGATGTATTCAAAACCATGATCAGGCACAGCGCCGCGCATGCGGTTCAGGTGTTCTTGTGTGTGTGCCAACAAAACATGCGCATCCGTGCCCAGCGGTGCCTGCCGCCCAACATAACCCCGAAGTGCAGGCGACGCCAAAACAGCATTCACCGCCTTGATCCGGTCCACCCGCTCGGGGTGGCCGTCGGGCGTTTCGTGGGCGATTGAAGCGGGGTGTGTGAAAACGAGTGTGGCCATGGTGATATCAAGTGCTATAGCGCCGCCCATGGACAAGGCCAGCAGAATTTCTGAAGCCGCGCAGCTGTTGCGCGATGGCGGCCTCGTGGCGTTTCCGACGGAGACAGTTTACGGCCTGGGGGCCGACGCCACAAATGATGACGCCGTGGCCAAAATCTTCGCCGCCAAAGGCCGCCCGCAATTCAACCCCCTGATTTCCCATGTTGCGGACGCTGAAATGGCATTCCGGCTTGGCACGTTTGGTGGGCAAGCTAAAAAGCTGGCAGCTGCGTTTTGGCCGGGACCCTTGACCATGGTTGTCGAGCGCCACCGCGATTGTCCAATCTCGCTTCTCTGCTCAGCCGGACTTTCAAGTGTTGGTTTGCGGGTTCCTGATCATCCCCTTGCACTTGAATTGCTGCGCGCCGTTGACCGCCCGATTGCCGCTCCCAGCGCCAACGCATCTGGCCGCTTAAGCCCAACCACGGCTGCGCATGTTCGCGTGTCCCTGGGGAAGAGCGTGGACATGATCCTTGATGGTGGCGTTTCGCGCGTTGGCCTGGAGTCAACTGTTGTGCGTTTTTTCGAGGGTAAAATTTTTCTTTTGCGCGCAGGCGGTGTGACAAGGGAAGCACTTGGCGATGTTTTGAATCTGGAGGTTGAAACACCGTCGCCAAACTCCGAACTGCATTCACCGGGATTGTTGGAAAGCCACTACGCGCCGCAAGCATCAATGCGGTTAAGTGCACTGTCACCGTTATCTGGGGAGGCCTATCTTGGCTTTGGAAGTTGCACACAAGGGCCGTGGAACCTCTCTCACTCGGGAAACCTGAACGAGGCTGCGGCGAATCTTTTCAAGTTGTTGCACGAGATTGATCGCGCGAAGCCTGAAGTGATCGCCGTCGCCCCCATTCCAGAAACAGGATTGGGCGAAGCCATCAACGACCGCCTGCGCCGTGCCGCCGCACCGAGGACGCTTGCATGACGAAACCTGTAACACCACACGTGTTGGAACAGCTGGCAGCAGTGCTCGGACCAAAGGGCATGTTGAGTTCTGACGCCGATAAAGCACCATACCTGAAAGAATGGCGCGACCGCTGGCAGGGCGAAACGCAGGCCGTGTTGCGGCCTGCTTCAGCAGATGAAGTTTCGCAGGTGATGAAAATTGCGGACGCACACGAAATCGCCATCGTGCCGCAGTCCGGCAACACAGGTTTGGTGGGCGGGCAGATTGCGCGGGCCGGGCACGATGAGTTGGTGCTGTCGCTGGACCGGATGGCGAAAATCATTTCGGTTGATGCGGAAGACATGTCTATCACGGCCGAAGCGGGGGCTACGCTTAAATCCGTTCAAGATGCGGCTGCGAATGTGGACCGCTTTTTCCCCTTGAGCCTCGCTTCCGAAGGCACATGCCGCATCGGCGGCAATCTCGCCAGCAATGCCGGTGGCCTCAATGTGTTGGCCTATGGCAATGCGCGCGACCTGTGTTTGGGTCTCGAAGTGGTGTTGGCTGACGGCCGCGTGTGGAATGGCTTGAAGACCTTGCGCAAGGACAACACCGGCTATGATCTTCGCAACATGTTCATTGGCTCAGAAGGCACACTTGGCATCATCACGGCGGCGTCGCTCAAACTTTATCCGCAGGTGAAACGCCACGATACCTGCTTTGCCGCCATCCCATCGATTGAAGCAGGCCTTCAACTCTTGTCAGCAGCGCAGGCCGCGAGCGGCAACCGCGTCGTCGCGTTTGAGTTGTTGCCAGAAATTGGTTTGCAGTTTGCCGAGAAGCACATGCAAGCGCGCCGGCCCGTGACGACGCCGAGTGAATGGTTCGTCCTGTTTGAATTGGCAGATGCAGCACCGGACACCATGTATGGATTTCTGGAACGTGCATTTGCAAAGCACTTGGTAACCGATGCTGTCGTTGCGCAATCTTCCGCCCAGCGCGATCAGTTCTGGCATGTGCGCGAGAGCCTGTCTGAAAGCCAGCGCTTCGAAGGCGGTTCCATCAAGCATGATGTTGCGGTGCCGGTTTCCAAACTTCCGCAATTCATTTCCGAAGCCACCGATGCCGCCACACACTTCATGCCAAACATCCGCATCTGCTGCTTTGGTCACATGGGCGACGGCAACATGCACTTCAACATTTCACAACCGCTTGGCATGGACAAGGCTGAGTACCTTGCGCTGTGGGAAGCGATGAATGATGTGGTGCATGACATTGTAATGAAGTTCGGAGGTTCGATCAGCGCTGAACATGGCATTGGTATTCTGAAACGCGAGGCGATGAAGAGAATAAAATCGCCAGTCGAATTGGAGTTGATGCGCGGAATGAAACGGATGCTGGACCTGAAAGGCATTTTGAGTCCCGGACGCGTACTTCCTTAACTCCCTCACGCGGAACGCGTGGGGGAGCGCCCCCGAAGGGGGGAGGGGGTGTATCTGCGCAACGATTCTTTGCGCACTGCACTTGCGGACATACCCCCTCCCGGCTTCGCCGTACTCCCCCACGCTGCGCGTGAGGAAGTTAAATGAGACTCATCTGCCCAATTTTCACCGGCGGTGCATTGCGCTGGATCACGGTTGGCTCTGTCACCCAGAAATCATCCGCCACCGGCTTCAACAAATCCATCACCGCTTTCCCGTCCTCATCCCGGCAATCCAGCCAGCGCTCAAAATGTTGCGGCGGAATTATCACGGGGCTGCGCGGGTGAAACGCGCCAACTTGGGCGTTGGCTTCGGTGGTGATGATCGCCGCAGTTTCGAGTTCTGATCCATCTGCACCCACCCAGTGTTCCCACAGGCCAGCGAAACCCAGCAAACTGTGGTCTTCCTTGTGAATGAACCACGGCTTCTTTTTGCCCGGCACATCGCCTTCCCATTCGTAAAATCCATCTGCGGGGATGAGGCAGCGCCGTCTTCGGAAGGCGTTGCGGAAGGATGGTTTTCCGGACACGGTTTCGGCGCGGGCGTTGATCAGTGGTTTTCCCGGCAGCAGTGCTTTCGCCCATGACGGCACGAAGCCCCAGCGCACCAATGTGAAATGGCGCTGCCTGTCGTTCCGGTCGTCAGGATTTTGCCGGACGATGGCCATGGGGCCTCCCGGCGTCACATATTGGCGCGGCGGAAAGTCCGGCGTTTCAAGATAGTTGAAAAGCCCGCGTGCCTCTTCCGGTGCGCGCCTGAAACTGTAAAGTCCACACATGGGCCACAAACATAGCAGCGGCAAAGCAATCGTCAAAGCGGCGTCGGCCTGCGTATGGCGGGGGAAAGAGGTTTTGTTGATACAAAGAGGCAGCGCGTTGGGGCGAGGGCGGTGGAGCTTGCCCGGCGGCAAAGTTGAAACAAACGAAAAACCTCAGGCAGCCGCGCACCGCGAGTTGTTGGAAGAGGCAGGCGTGATTGCCGAACTTGCCCGGCATGCCGGTCTGTTCGAAGTCGAGGCTGGTGGCTTTCACTACGAGATTGATTGCTTCTGTGGCCATTGGCTTTCAGGTGAGGCCAAAGCGGGGAGCGATGCCGCTGATGTGGCCTGGGTGCATTATTCGAGGATTACCGAGCGTGGGGTTGTCCCGAACATCGTTGAAGCGGTGGCGCGGTCGCGGGCTTTGTTAAAGCTTTGAATCGAATTGCGCCGCCGCCGTTAACCTTCGTTTAAGGTCTGACTCGTGTGTGCGTTTACACTTTTGCTAGGGTATACCCGATCAGGGACACCCCAAAGCAATCATGCACTACGCAAAGCCTTTCCACGAGATGACCCCGCCTTCACCGCAAGAAGAAAAACAGGCGGCGCTGCGCTATATTCTCGAAGCGTGGGAAGAGGCTGTCTATGACGGGCTTGATCCTGACGCAATTGCAACAGCGGCGATTTTTGCGGCACTTTCAGACATGATCGCGAGCTACGGCGAAGAGCCCGTGGCCGTGATGTGTGAGAGATTGCCGGAACGCATCCGCACTGGTGAGTTCACAGTGATGAAGACGAAGCAGTAACGGCTTCATATCTTCCGCGTCATGAACGTGCTGTGTTCATCCGGCTTATAACCCACAAACGGATCACACTCTTTAAATCCGTGTTTGGCGTAAAGCGCTCTAGCGGGAGCGAAAAATTCAAAACTGCCCGTTTCAAGCCAGAGTGCTTTCAAACCCATCGCGCGGGCGACTTCGATGATGTGTAGCACCATCGCCCGGCCCACACCTGACCGTCTCGCGGCCTGTAATGTATGCATGCATTTCACCTCGCCGTTGTCAGCGTCGATCCGTTTTAATGCGCCGGTGCCCATCAGTGTGTCATCATCCCATGCGGACCAGAACGAAACATCCGGGGCTTTCAGACGCGAGACATCGAAGACATGGGCCGAGCCTGCGGGTGTCACGGCGATGTTGGTGTCGAAATGGAATTTCAACATGGCGGTGACGCGTGGATCATCGAGGCCGCCAGCCACAATCCGCAACATCAGAGATCAACCACCACGCGGCCGCGGACTTTTCCGGCGACGATGTCATCGGCGATACGCGGCACGTCTTCCAGTTTCACGTGGCTCGTGAGCGCTTTGAGTTTTGCCATATCAAGATCACGCACCAACCTGTTCCAGGCGGTTTCGCGGCGGGGGATGGGAGTGGCGACGGAGTTGATGCCAATGAGGCGCACGCCGCGCAGGATGAAGGGGGCCACGCTCGTGGGCAAGTCCATGCCTTGGGCGAGTCCGACGGCGGTGACGACGCCATCGTCCTTCATTTGCGAGATGATGTTGGCGAGGGTGACAGAGCCTACGTTGTCGACTGCCCCCGCCCACCGCGCCTTGGCCAATGGTTTGGGCGGTGTGTTGAACTCCGCGCGGTTGATGACTGTCGATGCGCCCATTGATTTGAGGAAAGCTTCTTCCTCGACGCGTCCAGTTGAGGCCACAACGGTGAAACCCAGTTTTGCGAGGAGGGCGATGGCGATGGAGCCGACGCCGCCTGCGGCACCCGTGACGATGATCTCACCCTTGTCCGGCGTCACACCCTGTTCTTCCAATGCCATCACGCACAGCATGGCGGTGTATCCTGCAACACCAACGGCCGCGCAGTCTGCCATGGTGAAGCCTGCAGGGATTGGCACCAGCCAATTGCCGTTCACACGGGCGCGTTCTGCAAAGCCGCCGTGGTGATTTTCACCCATACCCCAACCGCCCATCAATACTTCATCGCCAGCATTCCATCGGGGATGCGTTGATGAGATGACTTTACCTGTGAATTCCACGCCGGGTATCAACGGCCATTTGCGGATGATTGGCCCCTTGCCTGAGACGGCGAGACCGTCCTTGTAGTTCACTGAGGAATGATGGACAGCGACGGTGACATCACCTTCCATCAAATCCGCTTCATTGAAGCGGGTGACCTCGGCTTTTTGGCCTGTGTCAGTTTTCGAAACGAGAAGGGCGCGGAAATCGCTCATGATGTAGATCCTGTATAGAGAGATTCAAGGAAGCGGAGGGGTTGGCCGTGGGCCGGGGACTTTATTTCACCTTGCCACATGACCGTCCGTCCACGGATGATTGTGCCCACGGGCCAGCCTTTGACCGTGACACCATCATAAGGCGTCCACTGGCTGCGGCTCTCGATCCAGTTGTTGGTAATGGTTTGAGTCTTGTTCATGTCGACGATGGTGAAATCAGCGTCATAACCTTCCATGATGCGGCCTTTGCTGGTGATGTTGAATATACGCTGGGGCCCGTGTGACGTGAGATCAACGAAACGCTCCAAGCTCAGCTTTCCGTTGTTCACGTGGTTGAGCATCATCGGCACCAGGGTTTGCACACCTGTCATGCCGGACGGGGACTGCGGGTAAGGCTTTGATTTTTCTTCCAGCGTGTGTGGCGCGTGGTCGGAACCCAGTACATCGACAAGGCCCGAAGCAATGGCTTTCCATAAAGCATCGCGGTGGCGGGCTTCGCGCACGGGTGGGTTCATTTGAAGTTTGGTGCCGAGGCGGGCGTAGTCATCGGCACTCATTGTCAAGTGGTGGGGAGTAACTTCAACCGTGGCGATGTCGCGGTGGGCGGCGAGCAGCGGCAATTCCTCAGCTGTGGAAATGTGCAGCACATGAATGCGCTTGCCATGTTTGCGGGCGATGGCCAGCAGGCGTTCGGTGCAGTGGCGGGCGGCTTCTTCATCGCGCCAGACGGGATGACTGGATGCATCGCCTGCGCGCTGGAAAGACACACGGTCGCGCAAGCGCATTTCGTCTTCGCTGTGGAATGCGGCGCGGCGGGAGAGTCTGCTGATGATGGCGTCGAGGCTTGAGTCATCTTCAACAAGCAGATCGCCCGTCGAAGACCCGGCGAACACTTTGATGCCAGCTGAACCTTCAAGCTGTTCCAATGCGCTGATGTCAGAGAAGTTGTCGCGGGTGCCGCCAACGTAAAACGCGAAATCGCAGAACATGCGGTTCTTGGCGCGGGTGACTTTTTCGGCAAGGCGTGTTGCTGTCGTCGTCGTCGGCTTGGTGTTCGGCATTTCGAAGACGCCTGTCACACCGCCAGCCACGGCGGCGCGGCTGCCGGTTTCGAGGTCTTCCTTGTGTTCGAGGCCTGGTTCACGGAAATGCACCTGGGAGTCGATGACGCCGGGCAAGATGTGCAGATTGCGGCAGCCGATGGTTTCTGCGGCGGCCAGGCCCGATACATCACCGATGGTGATGATACGGCCCTTGTCCACGGCAACATCGCGCAGGCCTGTGCCGTCGTGGTTGACGACGGTGCCGCCTTTCAAAATCAAGTCAACGCCACGCATCTTTTTTCACCGCTTGAACCTTGTGGATTCCATCCGTAAATGGTGTTGAGAACCAGCGCAACACAGATGACGCAAGCCCGGATTTATCCACATATCAGACCTGACCGTGCGGTGATATCCGTTGGTGGTGAAGGTGCGCTGGCGTTTTTGCATAACTTGCTCACAGTTGAATTGTTGGACAAAATTCCAGGTGAGGCCGCCTATGGCGCGCTGCTGACACCACAAGGCAAAATATTGCATGATGTGTTTGTGATTGTGGAAGCGAACCGGGTGTTGCTGGATTGTGCTGCGGCCCAAATGAGTGGACTGTTGCAAAAGCTGACCATGTATCGGTTGCGGACAAAATTGGACATTCAGATCGAAGCTGAATTGCGTGTCGTTGTGGGGCAGGGTGTTATTGATCCCCGGCTGGCTGTGATGGGCCAGCGTGGTGTTTTCGCCGATGCTGTTTTGCCCTTGGGTGATGCTGGCCAGTATGATGCCTTGCGCATCCAAAATGGGCTTGGGGATTCCGTTGCTGACATTGGGTCTGGTGAAATGTTTGTGCATGAAGCCAATCTGGATCAATTGGGTGCTGTGAGTTTTGCCAAGGGCTGTTATGTCGGCCAAGAGGTCGTATCGCGCACCCATCACCGTGGCACGGCGCGCAGCCGGATTTTGCCGTTGCAAGTGCAAGGGGCATTGCCTGCGAAAGGAGCTGCCATCATGAGCGGTGAATTGCGGGTTGGTGAAATGTTGTCGGGACAAGGCAGTCATGCGCTCGGACTGATGCGATTGGATCGTTTGGCGGAGGCGCAATTTCCGCTGCTGGCTGATGGTGTTGAAGTGGTGGCGGCGAAACCGGAGTGGATGAAGACATGACGGCGGTTTTGCATGCGGACGGCATCTGCCGGTGCGGGTGGTGCGGCGTTGATCCATTTTATATGGCCTACCATGACACGGATTGGGGTGTGCCTGAATATGATTCACGTGCGCTGTTTGAAAAGCTGATCCTCGATGGCTTTCAGGCGGGCCTCTCGTGGATCACGATTCTGCGGAAACGCGAGAATTTCCGGATTGCGTTTGATGATTTCAAACCGGAAGTGATTGTCAGGTATGATGCGGCGAGGATCGAAGCTTTGATGCAGAATGAAGGCATTGTGCGCAACCGGATGAAGATTGAGGGCACGGTTCAGGGTGCACGGGCCTTTCTGGAGATTGAGGATTTTTCGAAGTATCTTTGGGATTTTGTTGATGGTCGTCCGATCCAGAATGAATTCACCAGCTTGAAGCAAGTGCCAGCAAAAACTGCGCTGACGGAAAAGATCAGCAAGGATCTGAAAAAGCGCGGGTTCAATTTTTGTGGGCCCACCATTGTCTATGCCTTCATGCAGGCCTGCGGACTGATCAATGATCATTTAGTGGACTGTCACCGTTATTCCGAAGTGAAGAAGTTGGTGCGCTGATGGTGAAGCCACCCAAGCGGGCTTGGCAACGGATGTTGTCGGGGCGGAGGCTGGACCTGCTCAATCCTTCGCCTCTGGATATTGAAATTGAAGACATTGCCCATGGTCTGGCGCGGGTGGCGCGGTGGAATGGGCAGACGCGGGGCGACCATGCGTTTTCGGTGGCGCAGCATTGTGTGTTGGTGACGGATATTTTTGTGACGGGTACACCCACAGCAAAACGTGAAGACAGGTTGGCTTGCTTGCTTCATGACGCGGCGGAATATGTGGTGGGTGACATCATCTCGCCGTTCAAACAGGCGCTGGGTGTTGACTACAAGTCTTTTGAAAACCAGCTGTTGGCGGCGATCCATTTGCGCTTTGGCCTGAAGGCCACTTTGCCCGCTGCTTTGTCCAAGGCGATCAAACAAGCCGACAAAATGGCGGCCTATCTGGAGGCGACGAAGCTTGCGGGCTTCACGCCAGATGAAGCGCGGATTTTCTTTGGTGATCCTGGCGGCTTACGCATCGAGGATTTTGACCTGCAGCCACTTCCGGCATCCATCGCCGCGTCGCGCTATCTGTCCCTGTTTGAAAGTCTGGAATCATGATCCACGTGTGTTCACTGCGCGCCGCGCAAGTTGAAATTGACTTGCATGGCATTCGCCGCGTCATCAGCATTCTGGGGCCGGAAACACCGCACCGGCGATTTGAAGGTGTTGCGCATGACCAGCATTTGCAGATGACCTTTAATGATGTGGAGGCTGCCATGGATGGCATGATGTCTCCTGCCGCGTCGGATGTTGAAACATTATTGCAGTTTGTGCGGCGGTGGGACCGGGCTTCACCGTTGCTGATTCATTGCTGGGCGGGTGTCAGCAGGTCCACGGCTGCGGCCTATATCGCGCAATGCGCGCTCAATCCACGGGCAGACGCAATCAAGCTGGCGCAGGATTTGCGGGATGTCTCAGCCTCCGCGACGCCAAACCGGATGATGGTGGCTTTTGCGGACGAGTTGCTTGGCCGCGACGGCCGCATGGTGGAAGGCATTGCCAAAATCGGGCGCGGTGAAGATGCGTTCGAAGGCGGGCCGTTTAATTGGCAGTTGGATCAGCCGCCAGTGTAGAAAATATGGGTGCCGATCTTGATGGCTTTGCGCATGTGCTTGGCCCACTTTGGCGTCACGTAATCTGCGTGGTAGTTCAAGGCGCCGCCCAGCTTGGCTTCTACTTTTGGATCCCCAGCCAGTGCTTTTTTGGCGATGTATTTGGCTTGTGCCCACGAGGCGGGTTGCTTCACGTCGTCGGGCTGGCCGTCGCAAGCGAAGGAGAACTGGCAGGAGTTGCGACGTTGCGTGCCTTGGTAAACCACGCCACAGATGGTTTTGGGATATTTCGGCGACTTCACCCTGTTGAGAATGACTTTCGCCACGGCCATTTGACCGAGTTCGGATTCTGAACGGGCTTCAAAATAAACGGCGCGGGCCAGGCAGTTTTCTTCGGCAAGCCTGACGCGGGTTTGCCTGATGGCTTTCTGTTTCGTGGTTTTGTCAAGCTTGAATGACTTTTCAATGTCATCTGGCCTCGCAGACGCGACCAGCAGTTTGCCTTCAGACTTCGATTTCTTCGGCACGTCCTTCAAGTTAATTGCGGCGGGCTCAATCTTTACGCGTTCCTGCGCGAGAGCTGCCACCTTGCGGGCAGGCTTCAACAGTGGCTTTGGAACGGCCTGTGTGGTGGGTTCGGCAAATTCTGTTTCTAAATCTTCCGCCGTGCCCAGATCCAAAATTTCAAGATCGGTCTTTCCTTCGCTCAACACCGTATCGCGGCGGAGTGTGTCGAAGCCAGAGAGATCAAAATCTTCTTCGGTGATCAGCGATGCCTTCTCAGCCAGCGAAGCGGACCGGGTGTCAACGGTTGCAATCATGGCTTCCGGCATGGCGCTGCGGGCAACGGCGTTGCTGCCAATTTGATGGCCTGCAAATGCGAACGCGGCAACCAACATGGCACCGCCAAACAAAATAGGGGCGACATCCTTCATTCCGGATTTTTTCACCGGACGCCGGAGCATCCCATCTTGCCGTGGCCAGCTTGGCCTGTGTTGGTACTTCGGAGGTTGCAACTACTCGTTCCTGCCCTAGACAAAGTTACTAAACAACCGATCCGCTTGGCCCGGTTACCAAATATCAACCATAACTCAACGGGCTTTAGCACAGGTTAATTGGGCACGTAAACCCAAAGAAGCCTGATTTCAGTCGATTTTTTGCCTTGTAGATTCCAAGGTTAACCCACTGATTTAGGTTGATTTTCCGGCTTTTCGTAAGTGCGCTTGGGCGGCGGCGAGGCGGGCGATGGGCACACGGTAGGGCGAGCAGGAGACATAATCGAGCCCAATTTGCTCACAGAAGCTGATGGAGTCGGGGTCGCCGCCGTGCTCTCCGCAAATGCCGAGGTGAATGTCGGGGCGGGTGGCGCGGCCCCGCTCTGCGGCGATTTTGATCAATTCGCCAACACCTTCGATGTCGAGGCTGACAAAGGGATCGGCCTTCATGATGCCCTTGTTTTGATAGTCGCCGATGAAGCGGGCGCTGTCGTCGCGGCTGATGCCGTAGGTGGTTTGGGTGAGGTCGTTGGTGCCGAAGGAGAAGAATTCGGCGGATTGGGCGATGTCACCGGCGCGAAGTGCTGCGCGTGGCAGTTCGATCATGGTGCCGATGCGGTAGGCGAAGTCGAGACCGGTTTCTTTCTGCACAGCAAGTGCTGTGGACTCGATGGTGCGGCGGACGAGGTCGAGTTCTTTTCGGGTTGCGACGAGGGGCACCATGATTTCAGGGATGGGGGGAGCGCCTGTGGCTTTCTGCACTTCGGCCACGGCTTCAAAAATGGCGCGGGCCTGCATCTCAACGATTTCAGGATAGCTGAGGAGAAGGCGCACGCCGCGGTGGCCGAGCATGGGGTTTTGTTCGGAGAGTTCGTCGATGCGTTTCCTGAGTAACGCGCCGTCGGTGCCCAGCGACTTTGCGACGGCATCGGTTTCGGCGCCACCTTTTGGCAAGAATTCATGCAAGGGCGGATCGAGCAGGCGGATGGTGACGGGCAAACCCGTCATGATTTCGAAGAGGGCGATGAAGTCGCCGCGCAACATCGGAAGCGCCTTGGCGAGGGCGGCGCGGCGGTCTTTTTCCTTGTCAGCCAAAATCATTTCACGGATGGCAACGAGGCGGTCACCTTCGAAGAACATGTGTTCGGTGCGCACAAGGCCAATGCCTTCAGCCCCCATGTCACGGGCCATGCGGGCGTCGGTGACAGTTTCCGCATTGGCGCGCACCTGCATGCGGCGGTAGTCGTCAGCCCACTTGAGCAGTGTGGCGAAGTCACCCGAAATTTCCGGCTTTTCCGTTTCCACGCGGCCTTTGAGGATTTGGCCGGAACTGCCGTCGATGGTGATGATGTCGCCGCGCAGGAGTGTCACACCGGGTGCAATGAGTTTACCTTCGGCCACATCAATCTTGAGGTTTGATGCGCCTGTCACAGCGGGCTTTCCCATGCCGCGCGCAATCACCGCGGCGTGGCTGGCCATGGAGCCGCGGGTGGTCAGAACGCCTTCAGCCGCGTGTAACCCACGAATATCTTCGGGCAAGGTTTCAGGGCGCACCAGAATGACGGCGGCCCCTTGTGCGGCAAGGTCGCGGGCTTCTTCCGCATCGAACACGATCATGCCAGACACGGCACCGGGAGAGGCACCGAGGCCGGTGGCGATGACGGTGCGTTTGGTGTCGGCGGCGATGGTGGCGTGGAGGAGTTTGTCGAGCGAGAAAGGATCAACGCGCAACACGGCTTCTTCGCGGGAGAGCAGACGCTGGTTGGCGAAGTCGACGGCCATGTGCAAAGCAGCGAGTGCGCTGCGCCGGGCGGGGCGGGCGCCGAGGAAAAACAATTTGCCCTCGCTGACGGCAAATTCTGCTTCGATGCCTTCACGCAGGTGGCGCTCCAATGCGGTGAGGCCGGCATGGAGTTGCTTAAAGGCGTCAGGGATCAGTGTGGCAAGCGATGCCTCTGCACCTTGCAGCGGCATGAATGAGTTGGCACTCGATGCAAGTGCGGGCCGCACAGCTTGCGGGGCGAAGGTGCCGGAGAGTTGGGCCTTGCCCGTCTGACTGTTTCGGGTTGAGGCGCGGCCCACGCCTGATGTTTCACCCAGACCTGTCTGCACCACTTCGTGGATGATGAGGGCGAGGCCGGTGTTTTCGGGAATGCCTTGCAGCTTACGGTGCGTCTTGGCGCGGGGCGCGTTCCAGCTGCGGTTGATGGCGATGCAGGCGGCATGCAATTGTTCGCCGACGGTTTGCGGGAACGCGATGCCGTTGTTGCTTTCAAACTGTGCCTTGAAGCGGCTGGCAAGTTCACGGGCGTCGGAGCCTTGCAATTCCGTGTCCGACACAAAGCCACGCTCTTCCATATAGAGCGCCACGATGTCTTCGAACACCGCGGGGTCATCGCCCATGACGATTTGCGCATAGTCCTGGATGAAGCGGCGATAGGTTTCATAGACCGCGAGCGGCTCGCCGGATGATTTGGCCAGTTGTTCAGCAAGGTCATCGGTGTAGCCAATGTTGAGCAGGCTTTCGCCGAGGCCGTTGACGGGTGTCAGCGGGCTGCCACGCAGGGCCAGCAATTTGCCATCGCCAAGTCCACGCGCCGCGTCCGTGACTTCAATGGCCCAGTTGGACTCGCTGAAGCTTTTCGCCACATCCCACGGAATGACAAAGCCTGCCGGCACATTCAGCCCCGCTTCCATCATGACATGCAACATCAGAGCCTTCTCACCAATCTGGCGGGCCTCAAGTTCAGCCAGGGGAGAGTCGAGGCTGATGATGGTGGGGCGGGACAACATGATGTTCGCTGCACTGCAGCAAAGACGCTTTGGGAGGGTGCGTCAAGGAGAGGTTGGGGATAGTGTTAACTATGTGGGGTTTCGATACCTCCTCTATTTGTAAACGTCCTTACGATTTCCAATGCGTACAACAATGATGCGTACAGTCTTGTTTTCGATGGAACTGATGACGCGATAATCGCCGACGCGATACTTCCAGAATTCTCCAAGTTTTGAACCGCGCAGTGCCTCGCCAATGGAACGCGGGTCTGCAAGGGGTGGGAGGCGGTCATTCAGAAAAGTCAGAATGTGTCTTGCCGCTTCGGAATCAATTTGTTTCAGGTTTTTCTTGGCGAGATCAGAAAATTCAATTGTCCATGCCATGGCTCTTCATCACATCTGACAGTGGTGTGAGTTTGGAGCGACCGGATTTGATCTCTTGCAGCTCTTTTTCAGCCAGGTACAAATCCTCAAGATCACCAATCTGCTCGCGGATCGCTTCAATCATATAGTAAGTCTTGGTGCGGCCCGTGCGCTTGGCAAGCCTGTCCAATCGGGCGCTCAGGTCTTCAGGCAAGCGAAGTGAAACGGCCATGGTGTGATCTCCGGTTTGAGATACAAGTATTGCATGATCTATGATGAATTGGCAAGGTTCTTCGCCCATTTCGGGAACCACCCGGACAATCAAGGGAAGCATCCCCTTTCTTCCCAAGGCGGTGCCAAGGTTTTTCGTGCTTGGTCTTGTCTGCGTGCTGTTGCAAATTGCTCCGTCTGCAATCATTTGGGAACCGCATTATGGCCGTCACACTCAACACCCGCGCTGACTTCACGCTTGAACATTGCAGGCGTGTGGCCTGGGGCGGTGAGTCGGTAGTGCTGGGCGAGACCGCGACCCGCACCATCGCTGCGGCCCGCGCCGCTTTCATGGCCTTGATCGAGAACCCTGAGATTTTGATTTACGGCGTCAACACCGGTTATGGCGGCAGGGCCAAACTCCGCCTCGATGCTGAAGCCCGCAAAGCCCAATTCGCATTGCCCACACACCACCGTGCCGCATCGTGGGGCGAGGCTTTGCCGGACCGCGTGACACGCGCCATTGTGTTCGCCCGCCTCGCAAATTTCATTGAAGGTCATGCGGCAGTGTCGCCCGCTGTGGCGCAAGCCGTGGCTGACATGTTATCTCAAGCCGCCATGCCCTATGTGCCATCGCGCGGGCAAGGTGGGGCTGGCGAAATTCTGTCGCTGTCCCATGTGTTTTTGCACTGCGCAGCGCACTGGCCGTTGGCCGAGAAAGACATGCTGGCTCTCGTCAACGGTTCGCCTGCGGCTTCCGCACTCATCGCCGACGCGGCCTTGTCATCGATGCCGCGCCTGCAACTGGCGGCGGAGGTTTTTGCCCTCGCGGCGGAAGCCTTCAACACGCCGCACGGACATTTTGCGAAGGAGTTGGAATCCTGCTGGAACAATTCCCACGATGCATGGGCCCTGACCACTTTACGTGATGTGATGGCGGGCGGCTCTGAGCCGCGCCGACCCTATCAGACACCTGTCAGCATCCGCATTCTGCCGCGTATCCTTGGACAGGCGCACCGTGCCGCTGGCACAGCCATTGAAGTGGCGCAACAATCATTGGGCGCTGTCAGTGACAATCCCGTCGTCTTCCCGCCGGGACAGCAAACCGGCAAGGACCCCGTCGTCAGCACGGGCGGCTATCACAACATGCAGGCCACAGCCGCATTGGACGGATTGACCGCAGCCCTCACCAACCTTGCGGTGCTCACCGGCCGCATTGCAGCGAAATTGCAAGACAGCAACGTTTCGCTGTTGCCGCAGTTCCTGGGCTACGAGGAAGGCAGAAGTTACCTCGGCTGCCTGCCCATGGCCATCGTCGGCTATGAAGAAGAAATGCGCATGCTCTGTGCGCCCACACTCTTGCCGGGTTCAGAAGCGGGCGCCTTCGGACAAGATGATGTGGCTTCGCCCGTGTTTCTGGCCTGGCAAAAACTGGATCGCGCAAGTGTCCTGTTCGAACACTGCCTCGCCACCCTCGGCCCCATTGCCACGCGTGCCATGACGGTGATGAAGCGAACAGTTCCTGCAAATCTGCAAGCACTGGCGGGCGAAATCGATACATGCTTCCCCGACGACGCATCAGACCGCGCCATGGGGTTCGACATCGCAAAATTGGCGCAAACATTTCGGGCGCAGGTTTATCAAGTGTGAGGTGCGGCGACAAAGTCAGCATACGTGTTTAGAAATATACTCTTGCTAGCAGGCTGCTGAAAAACTCGTCGATTTTTTTGTTGTGATGTGATTCAGTCTGTCTTGCAAGATGGAGTGATTTGCGATGCGCGGCGGACCTGAAGTTACGAAGCAGCTTTTCTCTTACATCGACAGTGAGGACCGGAT
>JANPCE010000013.1:0-14666 GCA_031430795.1 Hyphomicrobiales bacterium | reverse complement strand
TTTTACTGTTCATGGCGCACACACCACGAGTCCCTCTCCTCTTGGAGAGGGTACGGCGAAGCCGGGGGAGAGGTCCCTTGGCTGCAAGCGATGGCCTTGGGCGAGGAAAAACAATCACCGAAACGGCGGCTCATCAAAGCTTCTGAGTTTCCTGGAATGCAGGCCTTGCCGGTCTGCGCGCAATCTTTCAACTGCGGCAAGCCCGATGAGCAAGTGTTCACCCACCGCCCGGTTGTAAAACGCATTGGCGGCTCCCGGCAGTTTGATTTCGCCGTGCAGGGGTTTGTCTGACACACAAAGCAATGTTCCATAGGGCACGCGCAGGCGGTAACCTTGTGCGGCGATGGTGCCGGACTCCATGTCCACGGCGATGGCGCGCGACAGGTTGATGCGCATGCGTTCCTGCGTCCACCGCAGTTCCCAGTTGCGGTCGTCATTTGTCACCACGGTGCCGGTGCGCAGGCGGGCTTTCAACGCCTCGCCCTTTTCCCCAGTCACATCTGCCGCCGCCTGCTGCAGTGCCATCTGGATTTCCGCAAGGGCTGGCACGGGAATATCCGGCGGAAGCAGAGAGTCCAGAATGCGGTCCTGCCGCAAATAAGCGTGGGCCAAAACATAGTCACCAATCTGTTGCGATTGGCGAAGACCACCACAATGGCCAATCATCAACCAGCAATGGGGCCGCAGCACTGCAAGGTGGTCCGTCATTGTCTTGGCGTTGGACGGGCCAACACCAATGTTCACCAGTGTGATTCCCCCCGCACCGTCAGAACGCGAGATGTGATAGGCGGGCATCTGAAATTTGTTCCAGGGTGCTGCGTCCAAAATCTTCAAAACCTCTTCGTCACCCATGGCTTGTGTGATTTTTCCTCCACCCGGCAAATGCAGCGCGTCATATCCGGTGTCCTCTGCCATTTTCTCCCGGGCCCAACCGATGAACTGGTCGACATAGCGGTGATAGTTGGTCAGCAAAATCCACGGCTGTGTCAGGCCCCAATGGGTGCCGGTATAGTGTTGCAGGCGCTTCAATGAGTAATCCACCCGCACGCCATCAAACAGCGCTAGTGGGAGCGGCTCGCCGGGACTGAGTTGATAGGTGCCATCAGCGATTTCGTCGCCCACCAGCGAAAGCCGTGGCACTGGGAAGTGCAAAGCCAGCTCGGCGGCTGAAACACCACCGGCACCCAGATCATCGCCACTGGTCAAGACATAAGGGTAGGGGATTTCCTGGTTGGAAACTGCGACTGCAATTTGCGCGTCGTAGTCCTTCACAAGATGTCCCAACTGTTCCACCAGGTAACGGGCGAAATGGCTGGGTTGTGTTATCGTTGTTGTATAGGTGCCGGGTTCCTGGAATTTGGCGTAGGCGCGGTTGATGGTGGGTTGCAGGCCGTTGGCGATATAGGTGACGCGGAGTTCAGGGTAGCGCCAGTGTACGCGTTCAGCTGCGGTCGGCACTGTCCGGTCCACAAGGAAGCGGTCGAGACAGAGCTTCAGGCTCTTGGTGGCTTTGTTATGCAGTTCGATGAGTGCAGTAACAGCGGCTTCAGGTGTCAGGCTTTTGGTTTTCATGTCGAGCCTATAGCACAAAGATATCCGGCTCTGGCAATGCGACGCAAAATCAGTTAGGGCCTGCGGTGTTGGCGGGGCCTGTAGCTCAATGGTTAGAGCTGACGGCTCATAACCGTCTGGTTGGGGGTTCGAGTCCCTCCGGGCCCACCAGCCTTCGCCCGTTGGGCTACGGCTCGGCGAGCCGGAGACTAACGGGCGAAGGCTGCCGCGTCGAAGTTGCAAAGCAACGTAGACGGGCTGAATTGTGCGCATGACCTATGTTTACATACTCTACAGCCAGAGCAGCGAAGATCGATACTACGTCGGAGTAACAACCGATCTGCGAGCAAGACTGGCAAAACACAATGCTGGAGACGTATCCCATACGTCAAAGTTCTTGCCTTGGGCGTTGAAGACCTATGTTGCTTTTGCAGATGAGAAACAGGCTTTTCAGTTCGAGCGGTATTTGAAAACAGCTTCTGGGAGGGCTTTTGCCAAGAAGCGGCTATGAAACTTCGCCCGTTGGGCCACGCCTCGGAGGGCTGAAGCCTGTTCGTTATCCTGATGGCGGCTGCACCAGCGGCGTTGCTCGTTCGGCAGTCTTCGCTTCCAGCCAAGGCCGCCTGCGAAACAAAACTGACATCAAATACAAATCCAGCCCCGCCGGAATTTTCCCCGCAGACGCCATTGCAAGCCAGGTGAGCATGCCGGGTGCCACCGAACGCGTGCCATTCTCGGCTGCATGTAAAACCGCCCGCGCCACAGTGACGGCTGAAAGACTGGGCAAGACGTGCAAGGCCAAGGTTGAACCCAATTCCGCTTTTTGCCGGTTCACAGACCGGTTTGTGCGCACTTCAGGCGGATGCACCACAGACACATTCACCCCATGGGATTTGCCTTCAACATGCAAGGCCTGCGACAGGCTGTTGACGAAAGCTTTGCTGGCTGAATAGGCGGCAAACCAGGGGGCCGGGCGGTTGGCAACAGCAGATGACATATTCACAATGGAACCACTGCCACGGGCTTTCATGCGGTTAAACATCCAATGCGTCAGGTGGGCCGTTGCCATGATATTGAGCGTGAAAAGTTTCTCAAGTTTTTCCCACGGCACATCTGAAAATTCCCCTGCAACGCCGATGCCAGCGTTGTTCACCAATATATCCGGCACATAATCAGCTTCCAACATGCCAATCATATAATTACGTCGTTGCCGGTCGTCGGTCAGGTCAATGGAGGCAAAGCGGGGCCTGCGTTCCGGCGGCAGGGTTTCCACAGCATCACGCAGGCGCGCTTCATCCCGCGCCAACATGGTCACTGAATATCCCCGCTCCAGAGCCAGCCGTGCAATCTCTAAGCCAATTCCATCGCTGGCACCTGTAATCAGGATCGTCCGAGGCATCCCAAAACTCCGCTGTTACAGGTCCAGTGTGTCCGACGTTAGCGCGACGTTTTCACAGAGGCAATGAACCTCAACAGGCAGTCAACGCAAAGTGATGATGTCCATCAGCGCTTCAAAGCGCGTGGCCGCAGCGGATTTTGGAAAAGTCCAGGGGACGGCCCAGCCCGCGAGGGGGCGTTTCTGGGCCGTGCCGTCCCGCTGCTTCCGCCCCCGTTCGACCTGCCGTCAAGACCAAAGGGCGAAACTGAATTCATGCCTCGACGCATTTCACCGCAGCGCAGCTCCTGATCAGAATGATGCGTGGGTAGACTGATGTTTTGTAGATCACCGTGACATTGATGGGGCTCATTCCAGGCGTTGTGGTGATTTCGGACTTTGCGAATGCGCCAGCCGAAAGAAACATGCCTGCCAGTGCGGTGGAGAGGATGAGGTGCTTCAGCGTTTTCATTTTGTCATTCCCTGTTGGGATCAAGCGTTGAACTTGAAGTGACATTGCAACCCTGAACCGGAACCCGCCCTGAATGCGGCGTTCAGATGGCGTTCATGCGGTGGAAGCGGGGAGGGACCTCATCCGTCTCGCGCAAACGCGCGATCCACCTTCTCCAAGGAGAAGGGACGATTCTGAAACACGTCGCTTCTCCCTGGAGAAGCTGTCGCGAAGCGACTGATGAGGTCCCTTTCCCAAAAAAAGCCCCGGCACATTGGCCGGGGCTTGAGGCGGGACAGCGGGGTTGAGGGAGGATCAGGGGCTGTCCGGGAGAAAAGGTGGAAACCGGGCCGGGCCAGCAAGGCCTTGCGAGGGGGCGGGGGTTGAGGCTCATGCCGTCCCGGCCCGGTTGTCCGGCGGCAGCGGCTGTCGGGCCACTGCCGCAAGGGGTTAGGAAGCGAGGTCCTCCGCACAGTCTTCGTTGTCACAATCTTCAATCGTGAAATCATCGACGACGTGCCAGAATTGGTTCTTTTCGATCACGGTGATGTTTTTGCGGGCCGTCGGGGCTTCCGGGCTGATGGCGGCGATGGCCGTGGCAGCGGAGCCGAGGACGGTGGCGACGAAGAAGAAGTAGCGGATCATGTGAACCTCCCGGGTTCTGGTTTTCTATGTAAGCGTTGAACTTGAAGCCAACATAGGAGGCGGAGTCGGAACCCACACTGAATGGGCTGTTCATGTTCGGTTTAGATTCGCCTATGAAAGACGGTTTGAAGAGGGACCCCATGCAACTGAATTGGTTGACCGCCACCGAAATGGCCAAGGGTTTTGCCAAAGGCAAATTCACGCCCTTGGACGTCGCAAACGCCTGTCTTCAGCAGATCGAGGCCAAGGATCCCGCGCTGAATGCCATGTCGTTCATGGATCAGGCAACAACCCTCGCCATGGCCAAATCTGCCACTTCCCGCTGGAAGCGCGGCAAGCCTCTGGGGCCGTTGGATGGTGTTCCGGTTCTCATCAAGGATTTACTGTTGACCACAGGATGGCCAACACGGCGCGGCTCCAAAATCACTGATCGCAGTGGCCCGTGGGAACATGACGCGCCATCTGTTGCAAGGCTCAGGGAAGCCGGCACCGTTTTCCTCGGCCTCACCACCACGCCGGAATTTGGCTGGAAAGGTGTCACTGACTCTCCCCTCACTGGAATCACCCGTAACCCTTGGAACACAGCATTGACACCCGGAGGTTCTTCCGGTGGCTCATCGGCAGCGCTTGCCGCAGGTTATGGCCCCCTTGCTTTGGGCACAGATGGTGGTGGCTCCATCCGCATCCCCGCAGGCTTCACGGCGACCTTTGGTTTGAAGCCATCTTTTGGCCGCGTCCCCGCCTGGCCGCTTTCACCCTTCGGCACTGTCGCCCATGTCGGGCCGATGACCCGTAACGCGCGCGATGCGGCCTTGTTGATGGACGTGATTTCCAAACCCGATACGCGTGACTGGCAATCACTGCTTTACGATGGCGCGAATTACACCAAGGGTCTTGGCGGCACACTCAAAGGCATCCGCATCGCCTATTCCCCTGATCTCGGTTACGTGCAGGTCGATCCTGAGATTGCTTCGCATGTTCGAAAGGCCGTGCAGGTTTTGAAATCATTGGGTGCCAAGATCACCGAAGTGAACCCCGGATTCACTGACCCCGCAGATTGCTTCAGAACCCTTTGGTGGTCGGGTGCACATTATCTGCTCGGCCAATTGCCGATGGATAAAAAGGCGCTGCTTGATCCGGCCCTTGCCGATGTGGTGGAGCAGGGCGCGTTGATCACGCCGCGTGACCTGTTTGACGCCAATAAAAAGCGCGGCGAACTTGGGGCGCTCATGCGCCAATTCATGGAAAGTTATGATGCCTTGGTGACACCAACACTCCCCGTGGTGCCCTTTGGCGCTGGGCTTATGCAACCTGCTGATCCTGACAAAGCGGGCAAATGGGTGAACTGGACACCTTTCACTTACCCCTTCAACCTCACACAACAACCTGCGGCATCAGTGCCTTGCGGGTTCACCAGGGCTGGCCTCCCCGCAGGATTGCAAATCATCGGCAAAATGTTCGATGACCGCAGCGTGTTGAAAATCTGCGCAGCGTTTGAAGCCGCAACTGATTTCCACAATCGCAGGCCGGACGGCTTCTGACCTTTTTGCACGGGAGAGCGGCGCTTTTTGCATGTGCTGTGTCCCGGGAAATGGCTAGAGAGAGCCACGGCGGACAAGCGAGACTTGCGCCGGGCAAGAGCAATGGAGCGGCAGATGAAGAAGATAATTGGCAGCGCGATCACCTTGGCAACTGTGGTCACGCCGGCATTGGCGCATCCCGCCGATCACAGTTTCGGAATGTTCGAAAGCCTTGCCCATCTGCTCACGCAGCCGGATCATCTTTCCCTGCTGGTCGTGGCCGTCGTCGGCGCTTTTGCAGTTTTCAAGTTCCGCACCCGCAAGGTCTAGCGCTTCGCTTTTAATGCGATAGAGTGCTGCCAAAAGGGAGCACACATCCATGGCAAATAAAGTCATCATCACTTGCGCTGTCACAGGCTCAATCCACACACCCTCCATGTCGAAATACCTGCCCGTCACGGCGGAGGAGATCGCTGATGCCGCAGTAGGGGCAGCGGAGGCGGGTGCAGCGATTGTGCATCTCCACGCCCGCAACCCCATTGATGGCAGACCGGACCAATCGCCGGAAGCCTTTGCGCCGATCCTCAAATCCGTGAAACAGCGCACAAGTGCTGTACTCAACATCACCACAGGTGGTGCGGCAACGATGACGATTGAAGAACGTGTGCGGCCTGCGGCGACGTTCAAGCCCGAAGTCGCTTCCCTCAACATGGGGACCATGAATTTCGGGCTTTACCCCATGCTCGCCCGCTTCAAGGATTTCAAACATGATTGGGAACGGCCCTATCTTGAATCATCACGTGAACGCATGTTCAAGAACACCTTCGCCGACATCGAATATATTTTGACGACATGCGCCGCCAATGACACGCGTTTTGAAATTGAATGTTACGATATCGGCCATCTCTACACCCTCGCGCATTTTGCAGAACGGGGCTTCGTCAAGCCGCCGTTCTTTGTGCAAAGTGTTTTTGGCATTCTGGGTGGCATTGGCAACCACGCGGAAGATGTGATGCACATGAAGCGCACGGCCGACCGCCTGTTCGGCAAGGATTATCGTTGGTCCGTGCTGGGCGCAGGGCGCAACCAAATGCCCATCGCCGCAATCGCCGCCGCCATGGGTGGCAATGTGCGTGTGGGATTGGAAGATTCACTCTGGATCGGAAAAGGCAAGTTTGCGGAAAGCAACGCGGCACAGGTGAAACATGTGCGCGCGATCATCGAAGGGCTGGGCCTCGAGATTGCGACGCCTGATGAGGCGCGGGAGATATTGGCGTTGAAGGGTGGAGACCGCGTGGAGTTCTGATGGTGGCTGAATTGTTTGGAGCGGTTCCTGGTTAGTTTGAACCTTCACAAACAAAAAAATTCGTCATGGCCCGCTTTATGCGGGCCACCCATGGGTCCTCCGCATGAAGCGGAGGATGACGGAAATTTGCGGATATGCAAACTAATTTGAAACTGCTCCAATGCTGAGTTGGAGCGGTGCTTCCAACTCAATCTCGTTCAAATTCTTCCCCTCACCTTTACGATCCACAATGATGAAACGGCTTCCATCTTCACCAGCCAGTAGCGGATGGTGCCAAACTCCACGCGCATAGTTGATGCCTTGCGAACCAGTTGCGCGAAAGGCTTCGAAGCTTGTTGCGTCGCTCGGATCCCTACAAACAACTATGAACCATGATCGGTCCTGCAGGGGATAAAACAGTTGTGACCCCAACGGGTGACGCTCCATCATGGCGATGGTAATCGGCGTGGGGCGCATCCGGCCTTCGAAAAGGCTGACGCATGATGTTCCGCCTTCATTTGCAACATCGATGTTTGCGAGATCATGGAAGCGTTCGGCAAAGCCCTGGTTGATCGTGAAATGGTTTGCGCCATCCATCTCAACAACATTGCCATAGGCGGCGAAGCTTGCGCGGGTCAGTGGTTTTGGCTTCAGCGTAATCACGGGAGATCAAACTTCGCGTGGCGGTTCACGTCTTTGTACAGCAGATAACGGAAGGGGCCGGGTCCGCCCGCGTAACACGCTTGCGGACAAAATGCGCGCAGCCACATGAAGTCTCCGGCCTCCACTTCCACCCAGTCGTTATTGAGGCGGTAGACGGCTTTTCCTTCAAGAACATAAAGGCCGTGTTCCATCACGGGGGTTTCAGCAAAAGGAATACAGCCGCCGGGTTGGAATGTGACGATATTGACGTGCATGTCATGGCGCAGGTCTTGCGGGTCGGTGAAATGCGAGGTGGCCCAGGCCCCATTGGTGCCGGGCATGGGCGTGGGTTTCACTTTGGAATCTGAGGTCACGAAAGCGCCCGGCTTTGCGATGCCGTCAACTTCTTCATAATGCTTTCTGATCCAATGAAATTTGGCCGGAGATTTGCCTGTGGCTTCCAGCGACCATGCGGTGTCAGCCGGGATGTAAGCATAACTTCCAGCCTGCATTTTGTGGCGCTTTTTGCCGATGGTGAGATCGGCTGTGCCCGCAACAAAAAACAAAACGCCTTGCGTTTCCTCATCCGGCTCAGGCTTGCTGCTGCCACCGCCCGGTGAAACCTCCATGATGTATTGTGTGAACGTCTCCGAAAACCCCGTCATTGGCCGCGCAATGATCCATGCCCGGGCTTTCGCCCAATGGGGAAGATAGCTGACAACGATATCCTGCATCACGCCTTTTGGAATGACAGCATAGCTGTTGGTGAAAATGGCGCGGCCAGTGAGGAGTTGCGTCTGCGGTGGATGGCCGCCCATGGCGGAATAATAATCGGGCATCTGGGAACCTTTGTTGATGTGTTGAAGTTATACCGAGTCTGGCCATCGGTCGAGGCAGTGATGTTGCGACACATGAATCTGCCTCTTGTGGCTGCGGCGGGGTCCGCCTGGGCCGAAAAAACAAGGGATCGCGGGGTGTTTCCGCGCGGGGGTGCTTTTCCAGGGCACTCTCCGCCCTTTCCGAAGGGGCGGTGTGGCAGACCTCGCGGCGATGCCTGACTTCCGTTCCACGGGAAGTCCCGCGAGGAAACCCCCGCGATGGCAGAACTTGACCCAGAGGGAGGGCGCGTAGGCTGTGAAAGTCGAATGGACTTCCACTTGATTTGGCCCTGCTTTTGATCCGTTGTCTCCTCGCGGGTGTTTAGCCCGCTCCAAACGAAGGCAACGGGAAAGCATTCGCGTCTCTGTTACGCGAAGGGCTTCTCCCTCAGACCCCGGTACTGGCGTTACGTTAACGCCAGCAGCGAGCCTGCATCACCCCCATCCGAAACCACCGTCATGACCAGGACCCCTTGTGGGAGTGAATGGAACGTAAATAGAACGATTGGGAGTATGTTGTCAAGAAGGGAATCGCAAAAAACAACCTCCTTGCGCGCAGCGCGGGGAGGTGCCCCGAAGGGGCGGAGGGGTGTTTCCGCTTGGCTGGGTGTCCAAGTGGAAACACCCCCTTCCCCCATTCGGGGGCTTTCCCCCGTCGCTCCGCGCCGAGGGAATGGTTTTGTTGGCGGACGTGTTAAACGATCTTCGTCGTGACCTTCACGTTCCTGCGAATGGCGTGGGAGTAGGGGCACACCACGTGGGCTTTTTTGGCGAGTGTAGTTGCCGCTGCTTTCTTGATGCCCGGAAGCGAAACCTCCAGCTTCACCTCAATGCCAAAACCTTTTTTGTCCGCGCGCGGGCCGAAGCTGACGTGGGCTGTGACCGAAGACTCTGGCGCAAGGGCCAAAGGCTTCTTGGCTTTGCCGTTCACAAACTTCATGGCACCCAAAAAGCATGATGAGTAACCAACAGCAAAAATCTGATCCGGATTCGTGCCCTTGCCGGTGCCGCCCAATTTGACCGGATGCGCAAGCACAAGGTCCAGCTGCCCGTCATCGGTTTTCGCAGTGCCACCACCCCGCCCGCCGAATGCTGTGCCCACTGCCGTGTAAAGTTTCTTGATTGCCATCAATGCCTCCTGAAAAATGACAGTGAGACGAAGCATGTTGCAGAGAGTCGCGCAAGATGGCGCGCTATTTCTTCGCTTTCTCGTGCTCCATGAAAGCCTTCAGCACCGCATTCATCCGCGTCTGGTAACCCTTGCCCATGGCCTTGAAGAAATCATAAATGTCCGGATCGACACGGATGCTCATGGGGATTTTGGGTTTGAAGTGGACCAATTTGGCATTGGACCAGTCGAGGTCAAGTGGAACAGCATCAGGATCATCGGCAACGGCACGACGGATGTCATCTTCTGTCAACGCATCAAAAGCAGTCCAATCAAAGTCACCTCGCGGAAGACGCCTAAGGTCTTTGATAGATAAGCGCACCATACCGTCTTTTTTCGGACGGAGAAGCCTTTCGCGCAGAGATAATTCGGAGGGCGTAAGCTGTCTCGGCGCATGCGAGAAGGACGATGTCTCTTCCTGTAAACCCGAGTACGGCGTATCTGTCTTCATCGTGCCAATCTTGATACTGGCTGAAGTACCTGAAGTTGAGAAACTCCGCTGCTTCTTTAAATGAGACTTTGTGTTTGATTTGGTTTGCATGGTCTTTCACAGGATCCCAGTCGACATCATTACAATCGAAGGCAATTTCAAGCCAATCCGACATCAATTCTCTCCGACTGAAATACGTATATACAATTGTATTTAGAAGTTGTCAACACGTTCGGAGGCAATCTGCACTTTGCATAACCCCGTGCTAAACCCCCGCCATGCGCTTCCCTCCCCAATTCCTTGACCAAGTCCGTGCACGGGTGAATCTCTCATCCGTCATTGGCCGCCACGTCCAATGGGACCGGCGCAAGACCAATGCGGGCAAGGGGGATTTTTGGGCGTGTTGTCCGTTCCACACCGAGAAGTCGCCGAGCTTTCATGCCGATGATCGCAAAGGGCGATATTATTGTTTTGGCTGCAAGGCATCAGGCGATATTTTCACGTTCCTGGTGGAGAAAGAGGGCGCACCTTTTTACGAAGCGGTGGAACGTCTGGCGGGTGAGGCCGGATTGCCCGTGCCGCAACTCACAGAGGAGGAGGTAAAACGCGAGGAAACCCGGGCAAGTCTTTATGATGTCATGGAAATGGCGGCAAAGCTGTTTCAGCAGGAGTTGCAATCTTCCCATGGCGCATTGGCGCGCGGATATTTGTCTGACCGTGGTTTGACTCCAGCAATCCAGAAAGAATTCAGTATTGGCTATGCCAGGGATGATCGCGGTTGGCTGCGCAATGAAATGTCGTCCAAAGGCATCGACCTCGACCAGATGATCGAGTCAGGCATGGTCATTGGGGGGGATGACATTCCTGTTGCCTATGACCGCTTCCGTGACCGCGTCATGTTTCCCATCCGGGATGGCCGCGGCCGTGTCATCGCTTTCGGTGGCCGAGCGCTGAAAAACGACGTGTCGGCAAAGTATCTGAACTCGCCGGAAACGCCGATTTTCCAAAAAGGCGAGCAGCTCTATAATTTCGACAAGGCCCGCCAACCCGCCCACAAGAATTCGAATATCGTCGTCGTGGAAGGTTATGTCGATGTCATCGCCATGCACCGCGCCGGCATCCTTGAAGCCGTAGCCCCCATGGGAACGGCACTCACAGAACAACAGCTGGCGCTGATCTGGCGCACGGTGCCTGAACCAGTGATGTGTTTCGATGGTGATGGCGCTGGTTTGAAAGCGGCTTACCGTGCGCTCGACTTGGCCATGCCGCGATTGGCGCCGGGGCATTCCCTGCGCTTTGTTTTTCTGCCTGAAGGCAAAGACCCTGATGATCTGTTGAAAGCCGAAGGGCCGGATGCATTAAAGGCCGCGGTAGCGGCGGCGGAGTCACTGGTTGATGTGTTGTGGCGGCGCGCACTTTCGCAGAATGACCGTGCCAGTCCTGAGCGCAAAGCCGCCTTTGAAAAAGACCTGCGCATGCAAGTGGCAGGTATCACCGACGAAAGTGTGCGCCGACATTACCTGGATGAATTGCGTGACAGATTTGACAAGTTGCGCCAGGCGGAACGTGGCGTGGCCAACAGCTATGGGACACGCGGGCGCGGGCAGGGCGGTTTCCAGCCCCGCGTTTCGCCGTCGGGGCGCAAATTGCGCCCCTGGGAAGTGGCCATGCCCGCTTCAAATGTCCTCAAAAACGCGGCCCGCCGGGTGGGAAATGAAGACGCCACAGACCAGCGGGCGCAGATGATTTTACTCACCTTCATCAACCATCCCCAGCTTTTGCACGAGTTCTGGGATGAGTTTTCTGCATTGGACCTTGCGAATCAATCGCTTGACTCCGTCCGTACACAGATTCTAGATGGGTCTGCTTCTGAGGAAAACCTTGAAACGGCGGCCCTTAGAACCCACCTGACGACAAGAGGGTTCGGCGATGTGCTGGGCCGCCTTGAAGAACAGGCGCAACGTTTGAATGAGTGGTTCCTTGGTCCCGCGGCAGCCGCAGATGATGCCCGGACAGGCCTCCGCCAAATGTTCGCATTGCACCGAAAATCCATCACGCTCGGGCGCGAGCTGAAGGCTGCGGAAGCGGCTTTCGCCAGCGAACCGACGGAAAACAACTTGAACGCCCTTGTTGCGGTGCGTGACCAGTTGCTGTCGACCCTTGGTTCCGAAGCCCGCATCGCAGGTTTCGGTAATGCCAGCGGCCGCACAAGCACGGACGAGAGCTGACTGGCTCCTGGCCAACTTGGTTAAGCCGCAATTAACGGGCGAATCGCTAGTTGGTTGCCGAATCAGTTTTTAGGGGTGATTTGCCCCCGCAAAGGAATGAAACCCATGGCCCGCCCACCCAAGGATAATCCAGCCAAGCCACCGCAAGAGGCGGAAGAGAAGCCAAAGTCAGGCGACGCCAATCAGGAAGCGGAAGTGCCAGAGGCCGGTTCGGACTCGCCACTTCTTGACCTCAACGACGCCGCCGTCAAGCGCCTGATCAAAACTGCGAAGGCGCGCGGCTATGTGACGTTGGACGAACTCAACGCCGTGCTTCCGTCTGATGAAGTGACATCGGACCAGATCGAAGACATTTATGCCATGCTGGCCGAAATGGGCATCACCGTGGTCGAGTCTGAAGAAGAAACTGAAAACATGGTGGCGAAGGTGGAAGAAGAATCCACCTCCACCGAAATCATGAAAGTGGAAGCGCCAAAGCTTCCCGCCGACCGCACCGACGATCCTGTCCGCATGTACTTGCGTGAAATGGGTGCCGTGGAACTTCTGAGCCGTGAAGGCGAAATCGCCATCGCCAAGCGCATCGAAGCCGGCCGCGAAGCCATGATCGCCGGCCTGTGCGAAAGCCCGCTGACGTTCCAGGCCATCATCATCTGGCGCGATGAATTGAACGAAGGAAAAATCCTCCTCCGCGACATCATCGATCTCGAAGCCACCTATGCCGGCCCTGACGCCAAACAAAATCAGGCCGTGGCAACGCCCATGCCCTATGTTCCTCCGAAAGAAGAGGTGCGCAAACAGGCTGAACTCAAGCGCGATGCGCTGAAGAAAAAAGAAGAGCTGCGCAAGTCCCCGCCGCCGCCCATGCGCCGCCCCGGTGCGGAGGATGACTATTCCGACGTTCTCAGCCCGGAAGATTTTGACAAGCCGCAAGCTCCTGATGAAGACGAGGATGATGAGGGCGATGACCTCGGCGTGTCGCTGTCCGCCATGGAAATCGAACTCAAGCCGAAGGTGCTGGAAGTCTTCGACGAAATCGCAAGGCTCTATAAATCTCTGCGCAAGTTGCAGGACCAGGAAGTGCAGGAAGGCGAGGGCCTTTCGCCCAGCCAGGAACGCCGCTACCGCAAACTGCGCGACGACATCATTGCCATGGTGAAGTCACTGGCACTCAACAATGCCCGTATCGAAGCCCTGGTGGACCAGCTCTATGACATCTCCAAGCGCCTGAACGCGCTTGAAGGTCGCCTGATGCGTCTTGCTGAAACCTATCGTGTTCCACGCGATGAGTTCCTGAAAGAGTATCAGGGCAATGAACTCGATAACGAATGGCTGAAGCGCGTGGGCCGTCTGGTCAAGCACGGCTGGAAAAAGTGGGTGAACGACGAGAAGGACTCCATCATCGTTATTCGCGATGAAATTTTCGAACTCGCCTCCGCCACTGGCCTGCAGATCAAGGAATTCCGCCAGATCGTTGCCAAGGTGCAAAAAGGCGAACGTGAGGCCCGCATCGCCAAGAAGGAAATGGTCGAAGCCAATTTGCGTCTCGTCATCTCCATTGCCAAGAAATATACCAATCGCGGTTTGCAATTCCTGGATCTCATCCAAGAAGGCAACATCGGCTTGATGAAAGCTGTCGACAAATTCGAATACCGCCGCGGCTACAAGTTCTCGACCTATGCCACATGGTGGATCAGGCAGGCCATCACGCGCTCGATCGCGGACCAGGCGAGAACCATCCGCATCCCCGTGCACATGATCGAAACCATCAACAAGATCGTGCGCACCAGCCGCCAGATGATGCATGAAATCGGCCGCGAACCGACACCGGAGGAATTGGCAGAAAAACTGTCGATGCCACTGGAAAAGGTGCGCAAGGTGATGAAAATCGCCAAGGAACCGATTTCCTTGGAAACACCCGTGGGCGACGAAGAAGACTCACACCTCGGCGACTTCATCGAAGACAAAGGCGCAATCCTCCCCATCGACGCCGCCATTCAGGCCAACTTACGCGAAACCACAACGCGTGTGCTGGCTTCGCTCACACCACGCGAAGAACGCGTCCTCCGCATGCGCTTCGGCATCGGCATGAACACCGACCACACGCTGGAAGAAGTGGGCCAGCAGTTCTCAGTGACCCGCGAACGTATCCGCCAGATTGAAGCGAAAGCGCTGCGGAAGTTGAAGCATCCGAGCAGGTCGAGGAAGCTCAGGAGCTTCTTGGATAACTAATAACAAGTGCGGCAAACAGGAACTGCTATTTGGCTGCTGACCTGCTTCGTTCGTTGCAATGTAATTCAAGACAACCCTTGCATTTGATTGGAACAACTCGTGACAGCCGAAGAAGTCTCAAACTGAGCTGCTGCCGGTTTCACGGACGGTTGCTTAAGAAACGTCCGCTCTCCTTTCGAATTCAATAGGACTTAAATATCCGATTGTCGAATGCCTGCGCTTTGGGTTGTAGAAGCGTTCGATGAAGTCGAAGACATCGGCGCG